>MEQX01000064.1:53922-87086 GCA_001770415.1 Betaproteobacteria bacterium RIFCSPLOWO2_02_FULL_63_19
ACGAAGCCGGCGCTTGGCGCGCGAAGGCGCAGCCTAGACCCCGTATAAGGGTCCAGGCCTGCTTGCCACGCCGACAGGTATCGTTTCTTCGAACTGGAGCAATCAATGAGAATCTTTCTTTTCCTCGCGATGGCGATACTCGCCAGCGGCAACGCCCTGGGCCAGAATCCGCGGGTCGAGTTGAAAACCACGCGTGGGGACATCGTCGTCGAACTCTACGCGGACAAAGCGCCAAGAACCGTCGCCAACTTTCTCCAGTACGTCAAAGACGGTTTCTACAACGGCACGATCTTTCACCGCGTCATCGACGGCTTCATGGTCCAGGGGGGAGGATTCGACCGCGACATGCACGAAAAACCCAAAACGCGCCCGCCCATAGAAAACGAGGCCGCGAACCGCGTGAAGAACGAAGTCGGCACGATCGCGATGGCGCGCACGCCCAATCCGCACTCGGCGACTGCGCAGTTCTTCATCAACCTCAAGGATAACGATTTTCTCAACTACCGCGAGCCGACCAGGCAGGGGTACGGCTATGCGGTGTTCGGCAAGGTCACTCGTGGCATGGACGTCGTCAACACAATCGCCAAGGTGGCGACCGGAAACGCAGGGCCGCACCAGAACGTTCCGCGCGAACCCATCATCATCGAATCCGCAACCGTCAACAAGGGAAAGTGAGCACACCCATGGTCAAACTGCATACCAATCACGGCACCGTAACCCTGGAACTCGACGCGGCGAGCGCGCCCGAAACGGTAAAGAACTTCCTCGCTTATGTGGAGAGCGGGCACTATTCAAACACCGTGTTCCACCGCGTGATCGACGGGTTCATGATCCAGGGCGGCGGCTTCGAACCCGGCATGAAGCAGAAACCGACTCAGGCGCCGGTAAAGAACGAGGCAAACAATGGCCTGAAGAACGACCGCTACACAATCGCTATGGCGCGCACGTCAGACCCGCACTCGGCAAGCGCGCAGTTCTTCATCAACGTCGCCGACAACGGCTTTCTCAATCACAAGGCCCAGACGCCCGACGCGTGGGGCTACTGCGTCTTCGGCCGCGTGACCGCGGGCCAGGACGTGGTGGACAAGATCAAGGGCGTGCAGACCGGCAGGCGGGGCCCCCACGGCGACGTCCCGGTCGAAGACATTATCATCGAGCGCACGGAAGTGGTGTGATTCTGTTCGTCTCCGACCTGCACCTGTGCAGTTCGCGGCCGGAGACATGCCGGATCTTCTTCGATTTCCTCGCCGGCCCCGCGCGCGGGGCCGACGCGCTTTACATCCTCGGCGATCTGTTCGAGTACTGGGCCGGCGACGACGATATCGATGATCCGTTCAACGCGTCGATCGTCTCCGCCTTGCGTGGTTGCGCCGGCGATACGCCCGTGTACCTCATGCACGGCAACCGCGATTTCCTGCTCGGCGAACGCTTCGCGCTCGCCGCAGGCGTGCAGCTGATCGACGATCCGGCGCTTATTGACTGCTGCGGCACTCCGACGCTGCTCACGCACGGAGATGCGCTTTGCACCGACGATGAGGACTACATGCGCTTTCGCGCCGAGGTGCGCTCGGCCCGGTGGATCGAAGCGTTCCTGGCGACACCGCTGACAGAGCGCAAGATGAGAATCGAGGCGCTGCGCCGCGAAAGCGAAGCGCAAAAGAAACGCAAGCCGATGCGAACCATGGACGTCAACGATCTGGCCGTGCAAGCACTGCTGCGTAGTCACGCGTATCCACGGCTCGTCCACGGTCACACCCACCGACCCGCAAGACATGAGCATGTCGTCGACGCGCACCGCTGCGAACGCTGGGTGCTCGCCGACTGGTACGCGTCCGGGAGCTACCTGAGCAGCATTGGAAGCGAAACCGTTTCCGTGGCGTTGCCGAACAAATCTAGTTAGCCATCCAATCCGCGCGCCAGATCGGCCTGGATATCGTTCAGCGCTTCCAGCCCCACCGCGACGCGCAGCAGCCCCTCGGTGATGCCGGCCCGCGCCCGCGCCTCGGCGCTGATTCGCCCGTGCGTGGTCGTCGCCGGATGGGTGATCGTGGACTTGGTGTCCCCGAGGTTGGCGGTGATGGAGATCATTCGGGTCGAATCGACGACGTGCCAGGCCGGTTCCCTGCCCCCTTTCACCTCGAACGAAACGACGGCACCCCCCGAGCGCTGCTGACGCATGGCCAGCGCGTGCTGCGGATGCGACGGCAGTCCTGGATAGAACACGCGCGTCACGGCGGGCTGTCTCTCGAGCCACCGCGCAAGTTCCACCGCCGTCGCCGACTGCGCCTGCATGCGGATGGCGAGCGTTTCCATTCCTTTCAGCAGTACCCAGGCATTGAATGCGGACAAGGTGGGTCCGGCCGTACGCAGAAATGGAAAAATGTTTTCAATCACGACCTCTTTCTTGCCCAGAACCGCGCCGCCGAGTACGCGGCCCTGCCCATCAAGGTATTTGGTCGCCGAGTGAATAATCAGATCCGCGCCCAGTTCGAGCGGCCGCTGCAGGACCGGCGTGCAGAAGCAATTGTCCACCACCAACAGCGCGCCGGCAGCGTGCGCGATCTGCGCCAGCTCGGCAATGTCGAAAACCTCGGTCAAGGGGTTCGAGGGCGTCTCGACGAACAGCAGCTTCGTCGCTCCCGGTCTTACCGCCTCGCGCCACGCGGTGGGATCGGGGCCATCGACATAGGTGGTCTCGACGCCGAATTTCGCCAATATTCCGAACAGATTCACCGTGGCGCCGAATATCGACGAAGAGGAGACGAGGTGCTCGCCGCTTTTCATGAGCCCCATGCAGCAGGCAAGGATGGCCGACATGCCCGATGCGGTCGCAACGCACGCTTCGGCGCCCTCCAGCGCGGCTAGCCGCTCGCCGAATGCGGTGACCGTCGGGTTGGTAAAACGCGAATAGATATATCCGGGTTCGTCGCCCTTGAAACACGCCGCCGCCTTCGCCGCGTTGTCGAATATGAAGCTTGAGGTCAGATAGAGCGCTTCCGAGTGCTCGCCGAACTGGCTGCGTGCAATGCCCGCGCGAACAGCCAAGGTGTCGATGTCGTAATCCTGCATGATCCGGTCCGAAAAAATGAAAAACCCGTCCAGCTTTCGCTAAGACGGGTCTTGGCCACGCTTTAGCGGTATTTGTTTGCCGGTAGGTCCGGCTGCGCCCGCAAGCTGTCTCTCAAATCGGCGCGATTGGGAAGCTACGCCTGAAACCGGAGGATGTCAATCGCGAACTTGGTGCCTGTCCGAGCGCGCCGTGCTCAAGCCATGTTGACGTCGGCTGATGTGGTCTCTTCATCGCCTTCCTGCCGCGAAGGATCCCGCTCTTTCTCCACTGACGCGAGGTATTCGCTGGTCACGTCACCTGTAATGTAGTTGCCGTCGAAACAGGACGTCTCGAAGTGCACCAATTTCGGGTTCGCCGAGCGCACGGACTGCTTGAGCGCGTCCATTTCCTGGTAGATAACCGCGTCCGCGCCGATTTCGCAGGCGATTTCGTCGACCGTGCGGTTGGTCGCGATGAGCTCGGAACGCGTGGGCATGTCGATGCCGTAGACGTTGGGGTAGCGAACCGGCGGCGCGGCTGAGGCAAAATACACCTTGTTCGCGCCGGCCTCGCGCGCCATCGTCACGATCTCGCGACTGGTCGTGCCGCGCACGATGGAATCGTCGACGATGAGCACGTTCTTGCCCCGAAATTCCATTGCCATCACGTTGAGCTTCTGGCGCACCGATTTGCGGCGGATGGTCTGGCCCGGCATGATGAAAGTGCGCCCGACATAACGGTTTCGTACGAAACCCTCGCGGAACGACACGCCCAGCCCCTTGGCCAGCTCGAGCGCGCTGGGACGGCTTGTATCGGGAACCGGCACGACGACGTCGATCTCGAGGCCGGACATGGTCCGTTTGATCTTGTCGGCGAGCTGCTGGCCCATGTTGAGCCGGGTTTCGTAGACGGACACCCCGTCGATGACCGAATCGGGCCGCGCCAAGTACACGTATTCAAAGATGCACGGGGAAAGCATCGTTCGCACGGCGCACTGGCGGCTGTAAAATTCGCCGCGTTCACTCACCAATATCGCCTCGCCCGGCGCGACGTCCCTCACCAGTTCGAAACCCATTGCGGCGATCACTACACTCTCCGACGCCACCACGTATTCGGGACCGTCAGGTGATGTGTTCGTACCGAACACGAGGGGTCGGATTCCGTAGGGGTCGCGGAACGCGAGCAGCCCGAACCCGGAAATCATGGCCACAACCGCGTAGGCACCTCGGCAGCGCCGATGCACGTTCGACACCGCGGTAAATATCGTGTCCGCGTCCAGCTTCGCGCCCTTCGCCGCGAGTTCCAATTCGTGCGCGAGTACGTTGAGCAACACTTCGGAGTCCGAGTTGGTGTTGATGTGACGCAGATCCTGCCGGAACATCTCCTCCTTCAGCGCCTCGGAATTGGTGAGATTACCGTTGTGCCCGAGCACGACCCCGAACGGGGAATTGACGTAGAACGGCTGCGCTTCGGCGGAATTGAACGCCGATCCCGCTGTGGGGTACCGGCAGTGTGCAATGCCTACTTCGCCCGCGAGATTGCGCATGTTGCGTGTGTGGAACACGTCGCGCACGTAGCCGGGCCCCTTGTGCATGTGGAAGGTCTTACCCTCCGCGGTGACGATACCGGCTGCGTCCTGACCGCGGTGTTGCAGCAGCAACAACCCGTCGTAGAGGAGTTGATTGACCGGCGTCTTTGCCACGACTCCGATAATGCCGCACATTGCCGTCTCCCCTATCGGTACTTCAGACGCTGCGCTACACCCGCAGGCAGATAGGGCTTGAGCGCCAACGCTGCGGTTTCGAACGGACTGGACAGCACCGCCCGTCTCCAGAACGGCTCGGCCGGCAATGGCGTCAATCCCGCCAGCAATACGACGAGCAGCACGATTGCCACACCGCGCACCGCCCCGAACACCGTTCCAAGCAACCGGTCGAGCAATCCCAGACCCGCCGCACGCACCAGCAGCGAGAGCACCACGGCAGCAAAGCCGCTCACCACAAGTACAGCGACGAAGATCAGCAGAAACGCCAACAGGCCGGAGAGCAGCGGTCCGAGACTCCGCGGCAGTTCCTGGGCAACAATACCGGAAAACGCGGTCGCCAGCACGAATGCCGCAATCCACCCGGCGAGCGACACGACTTCACGCATGATGCCCCTAAACGTCCCAAGCAGCATGGACAGCCCGAGCACGCTCAAAACGCAATAGTCAAACCATGTCATTGGTGGATGTAGCGCAGATGGGCGCCTCCGCGGAAGGACTGGCCTGGTCCGCCGAATTGCCTGGTCACCGGCTCACCGTTGCCCCACCGTTCCAGGTGGGATGCCCGCCGCCGCGATCTTCTTCTGGGCCTGCTCGGCCTTGCGTTTGCTGTCGAATGGCCCCGCGCGCACCCGCGTCGTCGGCTCGCCCTTGGGACCGGTGACGGCCTCCGTGTAACTTTGCACGCCGGCCGCCGCTAGCTTGTCGCGCAAATGCTTTACGTTCGCCTGGTTCGCGTAGGCACCAAGACTGATGACCCACATGTCCTTGCCTTCGAGCAGAGCCTTCGCTCGAGCCGCTTCTGCGTCAGCACCGGCTGCAGCTTTGTGCTCCTTCTTCGAGTTTGTCGCAGCCTTTTTGGCAGGCTCCGATGCCGAGGAGGCATTCGTCGTGACGGACGGCTGCTGTGGCTTTGCCGGTGCCGTTGCAGGTGCCGAGGCCGCCCCTGCGTCCTCGCCCGCCTCTGGCACTGCACGTGGACGAACGCGGCTGTTGAACCGTCCCGCGTCCTGACCCGGAATCTCGATGATGAGGTCTCGCCCTACCGGACTTGGCTCGCTATCAAGGACGATCGGCAGCACGATGACAACCAAAACCACCAGCGCGATCGCTCCCACGAGGCGCCTGCGCGCGCGTCGTTGAAGCAGGGTTGCATCCAGGGTTTCGGCCAATTGGGATTCCGGTTGATACTGGGATTCCGTCAAAACCACCACCTGCGCCGCATCAGGGTCCCGAGCCCGAAGCCTGCGCGGCCAACACCTCCGCGACGGTGTAGAACGATCCGAAAACGATGATTCTATCATTCTCTCCGGCCCGCTTGCAGGCAGCCTCGAATGCCAAACGCGGCGAGTCGAACAGCCGCACGTCGGCGCCTGCATCGGTCGAGATCACGGCTTCCTCCAGCATCGCCGCCTCCGCCCCCCGGGGACCACTGAGCGTGGCCGCATACCAGGTGCTGATCCGGCCCTTGAGCGCAGCGCATACACCTGCGATATCCTTGTCGCGCAGCATTCCGAACACCGCGTGCGTTGACGAAAACGCGCCCATGTCGTCGAGATTCCGGGCCAGCACTTCCGCCGCCTGAGGATTATGCGCAACGTCAAGCACTGTGGCAGGGTACCCCGGCAGTACCTGGAACCGTCCCGGACACTCGGCGCCGGCCAGCCCTGCGCGCACGTCGCTTGCCGCTACCGGAAGGTGATCGGCGAGCGCCTGCAACGCGGCCAGACAGGCGCTCGCATTGAGCAACTGGCAGGACCCGCGAAGCGCGGGCAGCGGCAATTCCTCCTGTCGGCTGCCGCTGCCCCAAAACCGCCAGTGCCCGCCTTCGCTGACACAGCCGAATTCGCGTCCAAGGCACTGCAGTTCCGCACCAATGGACCTCGCGTGAGCGATCACCGATGCGGGCGGTTCCGGATCAGCGACGATCGCCGGGCGTCCCGCTCGGAGTATTCCGGCCTTCTCAAAGCCGATCTGCTCGCGGGTATCGCCGAGATAGCCGGTGTGGTCGATCGAAATGCTCGTAACAATTGCGCAGTCGGTATCGAACACGTTCACCGCGTCCAGGCGCCCGCCCATGCCGACTTCGAGGATGAGCACGTCGAGCCGCTCGCGGGCAAACAGCACCCAGGCAGCCAGAGTCCCGAATTCAAAATACGTGAGCGGAACACCGGCTCGGGCCGCCTCTACCGTTGCAAACGCGTGGCACAGGCTGTCGTCCTCAGCGCACTTGCCGCTCAGGCGCACCCGTTCGTTGTATCGCAGCAGGTGCGGTGAACTGTACATTCCGACTGCGTACCCGGCGGCGAGCAGGATGGCCTCCAGGATCGAACAGGTCGAGCCCTTGCCGTTGGTGCCTGCGACGGTAATGATGGTCGCCTCGGATCGCAGCGCAAGGCGACTCATCACTTCGCGCACGCGTTCCAATCCGAGCTCAATGCTCTTCGGATGGATACGCTCGATGTATTCCAGCCACTCGGGCAGCGTCGCGGGCGTATGCATTTTGGAGCTACGGGTCGAGCGTCACCGCTGAAGATTAGCGAGAAGAATCGGGTTTCGTATATGTCTCTCGATTGCGCAGCGTTGCGCAGTTTGCAACGCTGCGCAATCGAGAAAACAGGGGCGCCAAATCAATCCAGCCTCACTGATTTCGACTCCGCCGGATCGGGATTCTCCGATTCGGCGAGTCGAGGAAGCACCGTGAACGCAGCGACCATAGTGTCGTACCGTGCGCCCGCGCACTAATCTTGCAGATCAGCCGGTCGCCACCGGAAGCCGAAGCAGAAGCGTGAGCAACGATGCGAGCTTGTCGCGCAACTGACGCCGATCGACAATCATGTCGATAGCCCCTTTCTCCAGCAGGAACTCGGCGCGCTGGAATCCCTCCGGCAGCGTTTGACGCACGGTCTGCTCAATGACGCGTGGTCCCGCAAAGCCTATCAGCGCCTTGGGTTCGGCGATGACCACGTCCCCGAGCATGGCGAAACTGGCCGATACGCCGCCCATGGTCGGATCGGCGAGCACCGATATGAAGGGCAACCGCTGCGACGAAAGCCGGGTCAGCGCCGCAGTTGTCTTGGCCATCTGCATGAGCGACAGCAGACCCTCCTGCATTCGAGCGCCGCCGGTGGACGTAATGCATATCAGCGGCAGGTTCTGCTCCAGGCATGCGTCCACGGCACGAACGAAACGCTCACCAACTACCGACCCCATGGAACCGCCCATAAAATCGAACTCGAACACAGCCGCCATGGCCGGGACAGTCTTGACCGCCCCCTGCATTACCACCAGCGCGTCCGTCTCGCCGGTCGCCTTTTCCGCGTCCGCGAGCCGTTCCGAGTAGCGTTTGCTGTCCTTGAACTTGAGCGCATCCAGCGGCGCCACTTCGACGCCTAGCTCGAACCTTCCCTCGTCGTCGAGCAGCAGTTCGAGCCGCTCCCTCGCGCTAATACGGTTGTGATGGCCGCACTTAGGGCAGACGTTGGCATTCTTTTCCAAGTCTGTCGCATACAGCACCGCGGCACATGCAGGGCACTTGCTCCACAGACCCTCGGGCACGTTTTTCTTCGGTCCCGCGCCGACGCGCTGGATCTTCGGAGGCAACAGCTTCTGCAACCAGCTCATGGTCGGTTATCTCGCATCCATCGCCAGCCTCACCCCGCTCAGGAAGGCGGCAACCCGCTCCGACGCCGAGTCAGGCGCAGTCTCTATCTCCTGGATGATGCGGCTGCCTATTATCGCCGCATCGGCAATGTCGCATATAGCGCGCGCCGTGGCAGCGTCGCGTATTCCAAAGCCGACCCCGACCGGCAGCGCGGTCCGCGCGCGGATCTGCGCGATTTTTGCGCCAACGTCCGCCAGGTCGATGTTCGCAACGCCAGTCACACCCCGAAGCGAAACGTAATAAATGTATCCGCTCGCTATCCGCGTGATCATTGCGATGCGCTCGGGCGTCGAGGTCGGCGCCAGCAGGAAAACCAGATCCACGCCGCTTTCGCGCAAGTTGCGGGCGAAGTCCTGGCATTCCTCGGGCGGATAGTCGACGACGATCACCCCGTCAACCCCGGCCTCGCGTGCGGCCCTTATGAACTCGGTCTGACCCATGGCCTCGATCGGGTTCGCATAGCCCATCAGAACCAGCGGGGTCAGAGCGTCCTTGTCGCGGAACTCGCGCACCATGGCGAAGACCCGATCCAGTCCAACATGGTGCTTGAGCGCGCGCTCGCCCGAGCGCTGTATCACGGGCCCATCGGCCATCGGATCGGAGAAGGGCACGCCGAGTTCGACAATATCGGCGCCGGATGCGACCATGGCATGCATGATCGGCACTGTCGCAGCCGGATCGGGATCCCCCGCGGTGACGAAAGGAATCAGCGCCTTGCGGCCGGACCGGCGCAATATTTCAAAGGTATTCGGAATGCGCGACATCAAATCAACCTGAATTCCCCGGCAACGCTGCCGGCTTGCTCGGAACGCTTCGACTGCGAGCGTCTCGCAGCCGAGACGCGAGATTTGGCGATCGCCAGATAATCACGGTTCAATTCGAACCCGACAAAACGTCGTTCATGCATCGCCGCCGCGGCCGCGCTCGTACCGCTGCCCATGAACGGATCGAGCACCAAGCCGCCCGGTGGTGAACTGGCCAGAAGCATCCGCTCCACGATCGCCAGCGGCTTCTGCGTCGGATGATCCTCGCGTTCGGCGTCCTGCCGGTGCAGTCTCGGTACGCTCCACAGGTCCTTGGGGTTATAGCCGATCTCGAGCCATTTCCTGCCAACGAAAATCGAACGCGAGCGCGCTTTCTTGGTCGCGATATCGTAGGGAACGCGTACGCTGTCCAAATCGAAGTAATAGTCCCGCGACGCCGCAAAGAAACCGATGTTATCGTGCACAGAGGAGAACTTGCGCGTGCTGCCTCCCATGCTCGGCACCCGCCGATCCCAGATGATCTCGTTGACCATCAGCAGCCGCGTCTTCAGGTAGCTGAAGACTTCGGGCGCATGCTGCCATGTCAGAAACACGTAAAGGCTCGCGCTTGGTCTGAGTTTGGGCAGTATGGCGTCGATCCAGCGGCGGCTGAACGCCAGGTAATCCTTGCCGTAGCGACGGTCCGAGTCGTTACCGTAGTCCTTTCCCAGGCCGTACGGGGGATCGGCGATGATCAGGTCCACGCTCGCGTCCGCAATGCGCTCAACCCCATCGAAGAAATCCTCGTTGTATAGCGATATGCCCATCATTCGAACCGGATGCCGGATTTCTCGCCAACGGTATGCATATCCTTGTCGCCGCGCCCGGAGAGGTTGACCAGCAGGAGGGTGTCTTTCGGCATGGTCGGCGCGATCTTCGCGGCATACGCGAGCGCGTGACTGGATTCCAGCGCGGGAATAATGCCTTCATGGCGGCACAAGGCGTGAAACGCGGCCAACGCTTCGCTGTCGTCGATGGTGACGTATTCGGCGCGTCCGCTGTCCTTCAGCCATGCATGCTCGGGACCGACGCCGGGATAATCCAGTCCCGCCGATATTGAATGCGTCTCGACGATCTGCCCGTGCTCGTCCTGCAGCAAGTAGGTCCTGTTGCCGTGCAGCACACCTGGCTTGCCCGCTGCCAGCGATGCCGCATGTTTGCCGCTGGACAAACCGAAACCTCCCGCCTCGACTCCTATCAGTCTGACCGCCTCAAGCGGGATGTACGGGTAAAAGATCCCCATCGCGTTCGAGCCGCCACCGACGCAGGCGATGACCACGTCGGGCTGACGCCCCGCGAGTTCGGGCATCTGCTGCATGCATTCGCGTCCTATGACCGACTGAAAATCGCGAACCATCATCGGATAGGGGTGCGGACCCGCGACGGTGCCTATGATGTAGAAGGTATTCCCGACGTTCGTGACCCAGTCCCGCATCGCCTCGTTCAGCGCGTCCTTCAGCGTCTTCGAACCGGATTCCACCCGAACGACGGACGCGCCGAGCAGTTTCATCCGGTAGACATTGGCCGCCTGGCGCTTCATGTCCTCCGATCCCATGTACACCACGCATTCCATCCCGTATCGCGCGGCAACCGTCGCAGCAGCCACGCCATGCTGCCCCGCCCCGGTCTCGGCGATTACTCGTGGTTTGCGCATGCGTCGGGCCACGAGCGCTTGGCCGATCGTGTTGTTTATCTTGTGCGCGCCGGTGTGGTTCAGATCCTCGCGCTTTAGATAGATCTGCGCGCCGCCGAGCATGGACGACCAGCGCCTGGCATGATAAACGGGACTCGGGCGACCGACATAATGCTTGAGTTCGTATTCGAACTCCGCGAGAAATGCCGGATCGGCTCGGCACATGTCGTATTCGGTGCGCAGTTCGTCCAGCGCGTGCACGAGCGTCTCGGCGACGAACACGCCTCCGTACGGACCGAAATGCCCGTGTTCGTCCGGGAGGTCAACCATCTGCATTCCTGACTCCTGAAATAAAGGCTGCGATCTTCGTCGCGTCCTTGATGCCCTTCGCGGACTCGACGCCGCTGGATACGTCCACGGCCCACGGACGCAACCGCCGCGCTGCTTCGGTCACATTGTTCACCGTCAGGCCACCGGAGAGTATCCACGGCCTGGCCAGGCCGCCCGGCAGAAGATTCCAGTCGAATGAGGTGCCGGTGCCACCGTATGTGCGCTCGTCGAACGCATCGATGAGCCACGCCGTAGCCCCTGCGTAAGGGGCGAAATATTCTACCAAATCGATCCCCGGCTTCATGCGGACCGACTTTATGTAGGGGCGCCCGAAACGGGTGCAGAACTCTGCAGGCTCCTCGCCATGAAACTGCAGCGTTCCGGCCGGCACACGATCCAGCGCCGCCGCCACTTCATCGAGCGTCGGATTGACGAAAACGCAGACGGATGTAACGAAGGCGGGTAATTCCGCCGCGATCGAACCCGCGCGCTTCGGGTCGATGTATCGCGCGCTCGGACGCCAGAATATGAACCCGATCGCGTCGGCTCCCAGCTGCGTCGCGGACATCGCGTCTTGTTCGCGCGTGATGCCGCAGATCTTGATGCGTGTCCTCAAGCCTCGTCCTCCGACGAACCGAAGGGCATCATACGTGCGAACGGGGGCAGTCGCCATTTGGCATCGTAGCGCACGTCCGTCAGATAGAGTCCCGCCGCGGCGATGGTCGGCGCAGCGCGGTTGCGGTCGCGCCCCTGCATCACCTGCAGCATCCATTCCGGCGGGTGCCGATGCGAACCGATATACACTAGGCTCCCAACGATGTTGCGAACCATGTGGTGCAGGAACGCGTTGGCCGTAAACTCGAAGAACAAATACGGACCTCGACCATGAACTTCCGCGCGCTCCATCACTCGCACCGGATTCCTCGCCTGGCACTCAGAGGAGCGAAACGCCGAAAAATCATGCTCGCCAACGAGCGCCGAAGCTGCCCGGCGCATCGCCTCCAGGTCGAGCTCGCCGTGAAACCACCCGGTCTTTCCCGCGAGCAGTGCCGGGCGGACCGCATGCTTGTAGAGCACGTAGCGGTAGCTGCGTGCGCTGGCCGAATACCGTGCATGGAACTCGTCCGGCACGGGCATCGACCACTGCACTGCGACCGCGGAAGGCAATAGTGCATTCGCACCGCGCACCCAGGCGGAGCCTGGACGCTCGGCCAGGGTATCGAAATGCGCTACCTGCGCGCATGCGTGCGTGCCGGCGTCCGTTCGACCGGCCCCGGCCAGACGAATGCTGTTGCCCGCTATGGCCGAAAGCGCGCGCTCCAAATGATCCTGGACCGTGTTCCCCGACGGCTGCGACTGCCAGCCATCGAACGCCGTTCCGTCATACGCGATGCCGATCGCAATACGCATTGCCGCCACTTAAATACTCAGACCGTCGCAGGTAATCTCGACGCAGACAAAAATCGGCGCCGAAGCGCCGATTTCGGATGAAACGGACCGGCGGTCAGGCGAGCGCCGCAAGCATGGTCTTCGCCTGCTGCTGCTGCGCAGCATCGCCTTCGGCCGCCACCTCATTCAGCAGTTCGCGTGCGCCGTCCTTGTCGCCCATTTCCTCGTACGCCTTGGCCAAATCCAACTTCGTGGCAACCTCCTGCCAGTGGGCATCGGGAACCGCTCCGCCGGACGCGCCGCCCGGCGAAACGTCCAAATCGAGGCTGATCGACGACAAATCGAGCGCCGGCGCCTTTTCCTGCGCCGGTCCAGCTTCAACCGGCGCCCCCAAATCGAAGTCCATGGTCAGGCCGCCATCCTTCGCGGGTTCCGGAGCGGGTTCGGCCGCGGCCCCCGGCGTGCCCAGATCGAAATCGATCGACATTCCCTCTTCGGCTGGAGCTTCAGCGGCTGCGGCTGGCGGGGGAGCTGGTGCTGCCCCTTTCGTTTCAGCAGCGCCCTCGTCACCCGTTCCCAGATCAAAGTCGAGGCCGGAAAGCGACTCCTCCGCGGCGCCGGCCACCTCGGGCTTGGGAGCAGGCGCCTCACCGCCGGCGCCGAGATCAAGGTCGAAATCAAGAGGCGGTGCAGCCTGGGCGGCCTCATCCGCGACTGTTTCGTGCGCTGCGCCTGCGCCCGCAAGTACCGCAGGAGTCATTACGGTGGTATCGCCCATGCCGCCCGCAGCCTCAGCCGGTGTCCCGCCGTAAAGCGGATTGTGCGGATCGATGGAAAGCCCGAGAGTTACCGCCTTTTCCCATGCCGGACCGTGTCCACCGGTAGCCGCTGACAGCTCGGTCGCGGTCGCTGCAAAAGCCTTGAGATCTTTGCGGTTCGCATAGATCTCCAGCAATTTCGCGCGGATCTCGTGACGCCCGGGTTCTTTGCCCAGCGCTTCCTTGAGGATTTCCTCGGCCTGTGCATCGCGGCCGTAGGCCATATAGACATCGGCTTCCGCGATCGGGTCAATTTCCTCCTCGAGCTTACCGACGGCCCCTTGACGCAACTCACCCTGCAATGTCGCCGAGTCGGCGTCGATCTGCTGGGCGGTTGCCGCCGCTCCAAATACAGTCGGTGCTTCCACCGCAACCATCGGTTCCATCGAGCTGGCTTCGGCCTGCAGTTTTCGCTTCTTGCGCCACGCATAGCCGGCGTACAGCGCGAGCAGAACCACCACGCCGCCCCCGGCGCCGAGCGCCACGGGATCACCGAGCATCTCATCCATGAAGCTCGGCTCGGGTGGCGGCGGTGGTCGCGGAGGCGCCTTCCGTACCCCTATCGGCTTCGGCTTGGGCGCGGGCGGTGCCGCTTTCGGCGGTTCCGGCGCCTTCGCCGGCTGTTCAGCTTTGCCAGCGGCGGCAGGTTTCGCAGCCACCGGCCCACCCGTCGTCGGCGGGGCAGCTGGCGGCGCTTTTGCGGCCGCACCCTTGGCTGCCTGCTGCAGCGTTGCTCCGGTCTCGCTCTTTAGTTCAACGAGTTTCTGCAGATCCCGTACGTTCTTCTCCAGCATCGCGATGCGCTCGTTTGCTTCCTTGAGCGCCTTTTCCTTTGCGGCCAGATCGTCGGCACGCGCGGCAGCGCCCCCGGCGCCACCTGTCTTGACGTCCCCTGCTTTCGACAGACGTAATTGATCCTTCGCTGGTTCCTTGGACGGAGGTTGCTTTTCGACCGTTGGTTCACCGATGCGGCCCGATACCTGCCGCCCCGCTCCCTCACGGGCCGGTCCCTTCGCAATGGCCATGCCAATCTGGCGACGATACTCGTCGAATTCGGCATTCTGCTTGACGATCATGCTTTGGGCTTCACTCTGGGTCACCGCTTCGATGGTCTCCCGGTCGGGAATCGTGAGGACCTTGCCGGCACGGATCCGGTTCATGTTGCTGGCGTCAAACTCGCCCTGATTCGCGCGATAAAGCGCCGCCAACATCCGCTGCAGGCTTACCCCTTCTTGGCTGTGCTCGAGAGCGACCTTGGTCAGCGTATCGCCTCGTTGCATCTTGTAGCTCACAGCAGGTTTCGCAACCGGTTCCAAAGTCCGCTCGACCACGGCAGGAGATACCGCTGGCGGTGCGGCCGGCTCAGGTCGCGCCTCGGGAGCCGCTGGGGTCGCGGGCTCGATCGGCGAAACCGGTGCTTCCGCGACGGGCGCCTTGTATTCGGGAGGGTCGAGCAGAAACGTGTACTCGCGCACCAGGTGTCCGCCTTCCCAACTCAAATCGACAAGCAGGTCGAGAAACGGCTCGTTAACGGATTCCACCGATGAAAGCACCACCACATGCTGTCCGCTGGCGCGCCGATCCACCGCGAATTGAATCGACGACGCCGCAACCGAACGCTCGACACCGGCCTGCCGATAAGTCTCGAATGAAGCAAGGCGCACCGACAGCGAATCGGCCTCGCCGGGTGCGACCGAGGAGATTTCAATTTCCGCGCGCAGGGGCTGCCCGAGGGCAGAAAGCACCGTCAGCTTGCCCAGACCGGCCGCCCACACCGCAGCAGGCAGAAACAAGCCAATAAGTGCCCATGCCGCGACCTTCAGCGCTGTTACCTTGAATGTGTACGTGCCCACGCGGCCACCCTCGAGGTTTGGTGGAAAGAAACTAACATACCATCATGGAGTTAGGCATGCAAGTTCACTTTCCCTTTTGCAAAGCCCACTAAGTCGGTATTTTTCTGCGCTAATCTTTCGCGGAACCGCACACGCCCTTCAAGCGTTCCGTGACGCGACTTATGCTACCGCCGCCGACCCCGAGGTTACGCTGGTGCCGTCCGCAGCCTCTCCCGCCTGCAGCAGTATGCGGAGCATCCGGCGCAGTGGTTCTGCCGCACCCCAGAGCAGTTGATCGCCTACGGTAAACGCGCCAAGGTACTGACTTCCAATCGAAAGTTTCCGCAGGCGTCCGACTGGCACCAAAAGCGAGCCTGTTACTTTGGCCGGTGTGAGCTCGTCAAGGGTGAGTTCGCGCTGGTTCGGTACCACCTTTGCCCACGGATTTGCCTTCGCCAGCATGTCCGCAATCTCATCCAGCGGGACATCGCGTGTAAGCTTGATGGTGAGCGCCTGGCTGTGGCAGCGCATGGCGCCGACGCGCACACAGATCCCGTCGATGGGAATCGGATTCTTTTCCCGCCCCAGTATTTTGTTTCCCTCGGCCTGTCCTTTCCATTCCTCACGACTCTGGCCATCGCCCATATCCTTGTCGATCCATGGAATCAGGCTGCCGGCGAGCGGGACACCGAAATGCTTTTTCGGCAAGTTACCGCTGCGCAGCGCATCGGCCACCGCGCGGTCGATCTGCAGAATCGCTCCGGCCGGATCGGCGAGTAGACCCTCTGCGGCTTGATGCGCAAAGCCCATCTGCTTGACCAACTCGCGCATGTTTTCCGCACCGGCGCCCGAAGCAGCCTGGTAGGTCATCGCGCTCATCCACTCGACGAGGCCGGCTTTGAACAAACCGTGCAAGCCCATCAACATGAGGCTGACGGTGCAGTTGCCGCCAATGTAGTTTCGTACCCCCGCTGACAGCGCGCGCTTTATGACGTCCATGTTCACCGGGTCCAGAATGATCACTGCGTCATCCTTCATGCGCAGCGCCGAAGCGGCGTCGATCCAGTACCCGCTCCAGCCGGCCGAACGAAGTTTCGGGAACACCGCATTGGTGTAATCGCCGCCCTGGCAGGAAATGATGATCTGCATTGCCGATAGCGCTTCTATGGAATGTGCGTCGGCGACCGCGGGTACCGATCGGCCGATGTCCGGGCCGCGCCCTCCGGCCTGAGAGGTGGAGAAGAACACCGGATCGATATGGTCGAAATCGCGCTCTTCGCGCATTCGCTGCATCAACACCGAACCCACCATGCCACGCCATCCTACTATGCCTACTCTATCCATCTTTCTCACCTCTAATCTCTGTGATAGTCGCCGATCAAGCTTTGCTTCGCCGCCGCGACGGCTGTTAGCCGAACAGCCACGGCTGATCCAGCTTTCTCTTGTCTTCAAAGTTGCGGATCTTCTCCGCATGCCTCAGCGTAAGACCGATATCGTCCAGGCCATTCAAAAGGCAATACTTGCGAAACGGGTCGATTTCGAAAGCAAGCGTCTCACCGTCGGGCTTGGTTACGATCTGTCGCTCCAGATCGATCTCGAGCCTATAGCCTGGGAAAGCGAGCACCTCATGAAACAGACGGTCCACCTTCGATTCATCCAGCACGATCGGCAGTAACCCGTTCTTGAAACAGTTGCTGAAGAAGATCTCGGCGAAGGATGGCGCAATCAGCGCGCGGAAGCCGTAGTCTTCCAGAGCCCACGGGGCATGTTCGCGCGAGCTGCCGCAGCCGAAGTTCTTGCGCGCGAGCAGCACCTGCGCGCCCTTGTACCTCGGCTGGTTAAGCACGAAGTCCTTGTTCAAAAGGCGATTGTCATTCGGCTTGTCGGGTTGCCCCTGGTCGAGGTACCGCCAAGCATCGAACAGGTTAGGGCCGAATCCGGAGCGTTTGATCGACTTCAGAAATTGCTTCGGAATGATGGCGTCCGTGTCCACGTTGGCGCGGTCCATCGGTGCCACTAAGCCATTTAGAACATTAAATTTTTCCATTGCTACCCCCGTTCACTCGCGCCGCTGCGGTCAACGACCACGCCACCCTCGCCGCGGTGCTTGCCTGTGCCTTCGGAAGATGCGCATCCGGATACGCGTCCGGCACCGGCAACAGTTTCCTTGTCATCCGTGCGTCATTCAACGCCATTGGCGCACGTCGACGAAATGCCCGGCGATTGCGGCAGCCGCGGCCATTTCCGGGCTCACCAAGTGCGTGCGCCCGCCGGCGCCCTGGCGTCCCTCAAAATTCCGGTTCGAGGTCGACGCGCAGCGCTCGCCCGATTGCAGCTGGTCCTCGTTCATTCCGAGGCACATCGAACAGCCCGGCTCGCGCCACTCGAAGCCTGAGTCCCTGAATATGCGGTCCAGTCCCTCGCGCTCTGCCTGCGCTTTCACCAGTCCCGAACCCGGAACGACCAGAGCCAGCCTGATGTTCGGTGCGACCCGTTTGCCCCGCACCATGCTGGCAGCCGCGCGCAGGTCCTCGATTCGCGAGTTGGTGCACGAGCCGATGAAGACCTTGTCCAGACGAATGGCGGTCATGGGCGTATTAGGCTCGAGGCCCATGTAGACCAGCGCCCGCTCGATGCCTTCGCGCCTGACGCCGTCCTTTTCCCTGTCCGGGTCGGGGACTCGGTCGTCAATCGCTACCACCATCTCCGGAGACGTGCCCCAGGTGACCTGGGGCTTGATCGTGCCGGCGTCAATCTGCACGACGCGATCGAACTTCGCATGCACGTCGCTCGTGAGCGTCCGCCAGTAATCCACCGCCCGGCTCCACATCTGTCCCGTCGGCGCATACGGCCTGCCCTTGAGGTATTCGATCGTGGTGTCATCAACGGCGATGATCCCCGCACGGGCGCCGGCCTCGATCGCCATGTTGCACAGGGTCATGCGGCCTTCCATCGAAAGCGCGCGCAGAGTGCCTCCGCCCAGTTCCAGCGCGTAGCCGGTCCCGCCGGCCGTGCCGATGCGACCGATGATCGCGAGCGCGAGGTCCTTGGCAGTGACCCCGCGGGGAAGCGCGCCTTCGACCTGCACCAGCATGTTGCGCGATTTCTTCTGCAGCAGGCACTGCGTTGCGAGTGCGTGTTCAACTTCGGACGTGCCGATGCCGAACGCAAGGCATGCGAAAGCGCCATGGGTGCTGGTATGCGAGTCGCCGCACACCACGGTCATCCCCGGCAGGATGACCCCCTGCTCGGGCCCCATGACGTGCACGATGCCCTGGCGCGGATCGTTCATCCCGAATTCAACGATTCCGTGTTCCCTGCAGTTGGCATCGAGCGTCTCGACCTGCAGGCGCGACACGGCATCACTGATGCCGAGCTTGCGGTCGGTGGTCGGCACGTTGTGGTCGGCCGTCGCGACATTGGCCGATATGCGCCACAGCTTGCGCCGGGAAAGCTTCAGACCCTCGAATGCCTGCGGGCTGGTCACCTCGTGCACCAGATGACGGTCAACGTAAAGCAGCGTCGTACCGTCGTCTTCGACGTGCACCACGTGGCTGTCCCAGAGCTTGTCGTAGAGAGTTTGCGGGGTCATTCCGAAACCAGTAGGGAAAGCATTGAATTATACCGGATGCATCCTCACAGCCGGCCGGGCAGGAGTCGACACCGTGAGCAGGCCGGGAACCCTGCGGGGATCAACGCGGTTTGTAATACGAAAGCGCCTCGGGCAGCCACCGCTCGATCTCCCGTATGCGCGTTCGATCGGCCGGATGCGTCGACAGGAACTCCGGGGCCTCACCCTTGCCCGCCGCGGCCATACGCCGCCAAAAATCGACTGCTGAACGCGGGTCATACCCGGCCTTGGCCATGAATATCAACCCGAGGCGGTCGGCCTCCGATTCCTGCAGCCGCGAGTACGGCAGCAGGACGCCGACTGCGGCACCGACGCCCAGCAGGCCTGCATACAACCGGGCCTTCTTTGAATCGTTTTCCGCGAGTCCAACCGCGGCCGCAGCCACCAATCCTTCCACGGCAAGCTCCTGCGACAGGCGTTCACCGCCGTGGCGCGCGATCGCGTGCGCAACCTCGTGCCCCATTACTGCGGCAAGCCCCGCGTCGTCGCGCGTCAACGCAAAGATACCCGTATACACGGCCACCTTGCCCCCGGGCAACGCAAACGCATTCACCATCTTGTCGTTCTCGATGACCTTGAATTCCCACTGGTAGTCCCTCTTGCCTGTCGCTTCGGCAATGCGGCGGCCGACGCGAAGAACCTGATCGTTCAGTCTCGTGTCGTTGGAGATCTTCTCCTTCTTGAGCGTGTCGCGGTACGCGGTAAGACCCATCTGCACCTCTTGGCGCTCGCCGAGAAGCTGCAGCTGGCTGCGCCCGGTAATGGGCACCGTCTGACACGCGGCGAGAATAACCGTCGCGAGCATCGCGGCAGCGGACATTGAAACAAGTGTGCGTCTCATCACTGTCACTCCATCGTCAGCGCTGTCGTTCCCGTGGACCTTTCTCCCGAGAACTGATTTTCGCGGCGGCGACCAGCAGCATCAAGCCCAGCGCAGCGCAGAGCGAACCCAACGTGAAAGTCCAAGCCGCCCCAACGCTGTCCCAGACGAGTCCCGACCCCGCGCCGCCCACCATGCCGCCGGCCCCGAACGACAGGCTCATGTACAACGCCTGACCGCGGGAACGCTGCCGGTCCGGAAACCACTGGTTAATCTGGCCCAGCGCCGCCGCATGATACGAGCCAAAAGTCGCCGCGTGCAGAACTTGCGCCACCACCAGAACTGCCAGCGAACCCACTCCCCAGCCTATGGCGGCAAACCTCACCACCGCGCAGGCGAAACTCAGTATCAGAACCGTATTCAGCGACCAGCGCAGGAATATCCGGGGCGCAAGCACGAATACGCCAATCTCCGCGACGACGCCAAGCGACCACAATACTCCCACTAAGCTCTTGCTGTAGCCATAGTCGGCAAGGTAGATGGAATAGAACGTATAAAACGGGCCGTGCGCGACGGACATCAGGAAGCATGCGAGGAGCAAGGCCGCCACCTCCGGCCGGCGCACGACGGGCCAGAGCGGAAGGTAAGCGCCAGGGTCGCTGCGCACCGGTCCGTCTCGCAGGCTGCACGTCAACGCAAACGACACCAGCAGCAGTGCAAGTACCAGTACGGTAAGAATCTGGGCCGAACGCGCGTCGAGGATCGCGCCTGTGCCGAGCACGGCGACGATGAATCCCAGCGATCCCCACAGGCGCAACAGCCCGTAGCGGCCGAGATCGTCACGCAACAGCGAAAACAGCGCTGTTTCGAACAATGGCAGCGCGGCACTGGTAAAAAAGGCGACAAACGCCAGCGTCGCGAACAGCCCCCAAAACGACTGGGTGACGAACACGCCGCACCAAGCCAGGGCACCGGCCCCTAGCCCGATCCGCAGC
Source organism: Betaproteobacteria bacterium RIFCSPLOWO2_02_FULL_63_19 (assembly GCA_001770415.1). Classification (GTDB taxonomy): domain Bacteria; phylum Pseudomonadota; class Gammaproteobacteria; order Burkholderiales; family SG8-39; genus JACQTO01. The sequence continues at coordinate 74,649 of MEQX01000064.1, forward strand.
AGCGCGATGCGGGCGCCCGAGCGGTCGGCCATTCCGGCCCACAGGTTGGGCGCGAAAATGCGCATGACCTGCGTTACCGAAAGCAGTAATCCGATCTCCAATGCGCTTTTGCCGACCGACTGCAGGTACAGGCTGAAATAGGGCGCAAATACGCCTACGTAGGCGAAATACGCGAAATAGAACGCAGCCATCCGGAAGACCGGCACCGGGCGCATTGCATTGCGGGCGTGTTTGGGAGCGCCGATGCTAGCATCCAATTTTCGCGCTCGCCGCGGCGCGCATTTACTGTACGCTTGAAGTATCGGCGATCAGCCTCGCAAATGGCCGCGCGGCCGGCGGGAGACGACGCAAACATGCTTGTTCGCTTTCACAGCGATGCCACCGGAGCGGTCACGATGTTCGGTGACGTCGCGAAAGAACTGCTGCTGCTGATGGGAGCAAGCGGTGTGATCCCAGGCGCGCTGCTGGCAGCCGACGTGCCCGCTGCACTGCGCAGACTCAGCCGGGCGGTTGAATCGCCGGAGGGCAACCGTGTCTTGCGCCAGCCACGCTCGAGCCGCGAAGAAACCGATGACGAGCAAGAGGAAGCGGTCGCGCTGGTCAATCTGCGTACGCGGGCCTATCCGTTGCTGCGGTTGCTTGAAACCGCTGCCGCCGAACAGTGCGCCGTCGTGTGGGAGGACTCGAGCAAGGCGACCGGCTAGCGTCCGTCAGCGCGCGCGGCCCCTAATCTTCGGTGTCGCAGTGCGCACGCCCGCGCACTGCGCGGCGTGCCGCAAAGCATGATCAATCAACACGCAGGCCAGCATCGCTTCGGCGATCGGCGTCGCGCGGATTCCGACACAGGGATCGTGACGGCCCGTGGTCTGAACGGTCACCGGCTCCCCTGAGGTGTTGATCGACCGCCGCGGAATGCGGATCGACGAAGTAGGCTTGAGCGCAATGCTGACGACGATATCCTGACCGGTCGAAATCCCGGCGAGCACGCCGCCCGCGTTGTTGCTCAGGAATCCCTCGGGGGTCAGTTCGTCACCGTGCTGGCTGCCGCGCTGTTCCACGCTCGCAAAGCCCGCGCCGATCTCCACGCCCTTTACGGCATTGATGCCCATCATCGCACCGGCAATGTCGGAGTCCAGCCGACCATAGACGGGCTCGCCCCAGCCGACCGGCACCCCGGAGGCGATCACGGTCACCCGTGCGCCGCAGGAATCGCCGGCACTGCGAAGCTCGTCCAGGTAGGCCTCGAGCGTCGGCACGACCTCGGCATCGGGCGCAAAGAACGGGTTCCGATGGACTTCATCCCAGGACTTCAGCTCGATCCGGTGTGGACCGACCTGCGACATATAGCCGCGCACCTCGACACCGTGCTTCTCGCGCAACCACTTTTTGGCAATTGCCCCGGCTGCAACGCGGATCATCGTCTCGCGCGCCGACGCGCGGCCACCGCCGCGATGGTCGCGTATTCCGTATTTCTGCCAGTAGGTGTAGTCACCGTGGCCCGGCCTGAAGCTCGCGACAATCGCCGCGTAGTCCTTGCTGCGCGCATCCTCGTTGCGGATCAGAAAACCGATCGATGTGCCGGTCGTCCTGCCTTGGAACACGCCGGACAGAATCTCGATGCGATCCGACTCCCTTCGCTGAGTCACGTGGCGCGAGGTACCGGGTTTTCTGCGGTCCAGTTCGCGCTGAATGTCGGCCTCCGCCAGTTCGAGGCCCGGCGGGCATCCGTCGACAATGCCACCATAGGCCGGGCCATGGCTCTCGCCGAATGACGTGACGCAGAACAGGTGACCGAACGTGTTTCCGGACACGGCGTGGCTCTACGCAGCGCTGGTCCAGATAAGAGGACGCATCCGCTCGTGCTCGAAACGGAGCATCAGGCCGCCGAGTCGGTGATGTACCCCTTGAGCATGCGGTTCTCGAATGCCTGTTCCTCGAGCATCGCCTTGGCCACGTCGTGGAAAGACAGCACTCCGCTCACCGCCCCGCCCTCCACCACCGGCACGTAGCGGGTGTGCGTTTCCAGCATCAATCGCCGCAGATCATCCACGTCGACGTCCGAACCGACCGTCTCGGGCTTGGAGGTCATGTCCCTGACGAAAAGGTTGCTGATCGATCCGTTATTGGCGTGAAGTGCCTTGAGAACCTCACGGAATGTAATCATGCCGACGAGCTTGCCATGTTCCATCACAACGAGTGAACCGATGTCCTGTTCGACCATCACTCCGACTGCATGCGACAACAGACTGTCGGGGGCGACCGTATGCAGGACGCCTTCTCCCTTTACGCGCAGTATGTCTCTGGTTTTCATTGTCACCTCCTAGAATGGTGTCGCTATGGCAAATGCTACACCGTCAAGGCGCCGGTGAATACCGGGGCTCCGATCCGGCTCAAAATTCCGTGCGGTCGAATGCGTTGACTTCTCGCGCCACCGTTTCCACCGGCACGCAATGCGACGTGCGTCACCGAATGCAGGCAGCGGTTCCCGTCGTAGGCCGGGTTCCGCTGCACCGCAGAAACGCAATGCCTCAGCGATCGTGATGCCGCGCCTGGCGCACGCGCGCCCGACGCTCCGCAGCGGGTCCTCTGAATTTGGCGCGCCCTGCTCCCGTTCCCGTTTTCATGAACGAAAGCCGGCCTTTTGCGCCGCTGGACTCGTAGTCGGCGAGCACCAATTCGCTCGCCGACTCGCGTGCGATGCCGCGCTCCTCGACGAGATACCGAAGCACCGCGTCGAAAAGCCGCTCAAGCGCTATCTCATGAGTCTTCCTGATCGTGGCGAACAACCAGTTCGAAAAGCGCATGAACTGCCCGAACGGCGACACTGCCGACGTTCCCGCACCCGCGGCGTCCGCGGACGACCCGCCCAGCAGCACAGGCAGCGTGCGCCTGAAACGACCGGCGTTGCCCACCATCTCCCAATAGCGTGAAAAACGCGTGATCCGCTGCATGTCTTCGAAGCCGATGCGGTCGGTCGCCAGCACGTTGTAGGGTGGGTCCGGGTTGTAGCGCATCCGGAACGCCTCGGTGTGGCGAGCAATCGGCGTACCTCGAAGGCGCTTCAGTATGCCGACCTGGATCTCGTGCGGGCGCATCGCATGCAGCCGGTCGAACCCCTGCCCGAAGCTCGCCAGGTCCTCCCCGGGCAGCCCCGCAATCAGGTCCGCGTGAATGAGGGCCGTGGAATGCTCCCGCAGCCAGACGAAGTTCTGTTGCGCTTTCGCATTGTCCTGCTTGCGGGAAATCAGCGCCTGGACCTGCGGATTGAAGGTCTGGATGCCGATCTCCAAGTGCAGGCTTCCTGCCGGAAAGCGCGCGATCGCCTCCCTTAAACCGTCCGGAAGGTGGTCCGGTATCAGCTCGAAATGGACGAACAATCGCTCGTCCATGCGATCAAGAAAGAACTCGAGAATTCGACGGCTGGCGCTGACATTGAGATTGAACGTCCGGTCGACGAAGCGAAAGTGCCTCGCGCCGCGTTCAAATAGCGACTGCATCTCGGCCAGGAACCGCTCCAGGTCGAAGGGCCATGCGGTCCTGTCCAGCGAGGAAAGACAAAACTCGCACTTGAATGGACAGCCGCGCGAGGCCTCGACGTAGAGAAACCGCGAGGCGATGTCCGCGTCGCTATAAAGGGAGTACGGAAGCGCGAGAGAGCTCAGCGGAACCTGCTCGCCGGCCAGAATACGCGCTGCAGGCCGCCGGGCCGACAGGACCTGCGCGCAAAGCTTCGCAAAAGTTGCGTCCCCGGGACCGGTGATCACATAGTCCGCCAGGGCGCAAATACGCTGTTCGCCGACCTCGTAGCTCACCTCGGGTCCACCCGCGACGACCACGACCTCCGGGGCGACCTCCTTGAGCATCGCGATGATGCGACTCGTGTCGTCGACATTCCAAATGTAGACGCCGAATCCGACGATGCGCGGCTCTTCCTTCAGCAGCGCTTCGACCACGTCGAGCGGGCGCGTTCCAAGCACGAATTCGGCAATGCTCGCCTGCGATTGCAGTTCGCCGAGATTGGCGAACAGATAGCGCAGGCCCAGCGACGCATGCAGGTAACGCGCGTTCAGCGTGGCCAGGACGATGGAGGGCATGGCGACAGTGTATACATCGCGTCGCGCCGACAGTAGCGGCGCGGGTTGCGCGAAGAGCGGCGGCTGCTGCCGTGAAAACCTTCTGGCAACCGCCTCGAAACCGACGTCACGCTCGCTCGACCACCCCCACAGTCAATTCAGGCCGGGGTAACCAGCAGGTTGACGTTGCCGCTCCCGGACGACTGAGCATAGTCTCCGAATTTCTTGCCCGAGAGTCTTCCCGAACGCCCCGAGAGCGCCTTCAATGCGCCCAGCAGCGTCGCGAGCACGCGTCCGCCCATTTCGGCCTTGACCGCGACAGTGTAATCGGGGAACCAGGCGTCGATCTGCTCCAGATCGCCCGCGCACAGCAGCCCGATCAACTTGCTGTCCATCTCGATCCGTTCCTTGGTCGGCCAGTTCTGGCGTCCACGCACGACCGCGTGCGTCAGTGCCGAACTTGCGATGAACACCGCGCGCCTCCCGGTCGCTTGCGCGGCTTCATCGACCAACCGGCCGGCAAGACGGCACTCGTCGTGATCTGCGGCCAGCACAGTCGGAATCTGCACCACGGGAATTTCGGCATCCGGGTCCATGTGCAGCAACGGAACCAGCCCTGCGTAGTCCCAGGAGTAATGCTCGGAGGCATTCGCGAACGCCGGGACTCCGTGCGGCTTGAATGACTCGATCAGCGCCTGGCCGAGCGCCGGGTCCCCCTTGCGCTCATAGGGCGTCCCGGGGATCAGTTCCAGGGCTTCCGTCGCCACGCAGTAGCCCTTGTGTGGATTCTGCAGTGTCGCGAACCAGTTGAATGTGGACACCCAATGCGCCGATTCCAGCACCAGAACGTCCGGCTTCATGGCACGGATCGCTGCCCCCAGTTCGCGCAACCCGCGGACCAGTCCTTGCTGAAAATCCGGGATGCTTGCCTCGGAGCCCAGGCTCGGAACGTGAGCAGCCACGGCCGCTGCGATCAACCCCTTGTCGTTGGCCGCCATATCGACCTCCTGTTGGATTGCGACTTAAGACGAGACTTCGCACTCTACCTCCGCATGCCGTTTTGTCAACACGCCACTCACGAACGCCGACGCGCGGCTCTCGCCCCCGCGCGGGCGGGCGCACGCGAACTCCGGGTTTTGGTAGCATGGCGGCAACGTACCGGAGTCGAACCATGGCAACACAGGCCGGTGTTTCCACGCTGCTGCTGCGAAACGTCCCGCTATTCGCAATGCTACCTGCAGATCAACTCGCCACGATCGCGTCCGTGGCGAGTCGCAAGAGCTTTGCCCGCGGCGCGACGGTCATCGCCGCCGGTGAGGTCGGCAGTACACTCTACGTCGTAATTTCGGGCCGGCTCAAAGTCATCATGAGCAACGACGCGAATCGCGAAATAATTCTTTCACTGCTCGGCAAGGGTGAATACTTCGGCGAAATGGTGCCGCTCGACGACAACACGAGATCCGCAAGCGTGATCACGCTGGAGCCCTGCGAACTTCTGGTACTGTCGAACCAGGCCTTCAGGAAATGCCTGTCGGAAAACTTTGAAATGGCGATGACGGTCATGCGCTGCCTTGTCAAGCGCCTGCGCGACGCAGACCGAAAAATCGGAAGTCTTGCGCTGATGGACGTCTACGGGCGTGTGGCCCAACTGCTGCTTGAGATGTCCGAAACGATCGACGGCGAGCAGGTCGTGACGCGCAAGATCGTAAAGCAGGATATAGCCAATATGATCGGCGCGTCGCGGGAGATGGTTAGCCGCGTGATGAAGGACCTGCAGGTTCGCGGATTAATCGATGTTCGCGGCAAGACGACCCATCTCCGCGACAACATCGCAAATATCGATTGACTGCGCAGCGGCTGCCCCGGAAACAGGTTCCTTGTTCTCAGTGCCTGACTCTGCGCATCTTGAGATCAACCGTTATGGGCCGGCTCGGGTAGTGGAACAAGATCGGTCCATCGGGCTCGGCATTTATGAACTGGCGCACGAACGGATCATCCGACGAACGGATCTCGTCGGGGGTGCCCTGCCCGGCAAGCACGCCGTCACCGATGATGTATACGAGATCGGCGACTTTTAGCGCCTCCTTCACGTCGTAGGTGACGATGATCGAGGTCGTACCCAGCGAATCGTTGAGGCGGCGTATCAGGTCCGAGATGACGTTGAGCGAAATAGGATCGAGGCCGGCAAACGGCTCGTCGTACATGGCCAGCATCGGATCCATCGCAATCGCCCTCGCGAGAGCCACCCGCCTCGCCATGCCTCCCGACAGGTCACCGGGCATCAGCGCGTATGCGCCCCGCAGACCGACCGCATTGAGCTTCATGAGCACCAGCCGCCGGATCAAGTCCTCCGGAAGCCGGGTGTGCTCGCGCATCGGAAACGCGATGTTCTCGTACACCGAAAGATCGCTGAACAGACCGCTCACCTGAAACATCATGCCCATCCTGCGGCGCAACGCGTAGAGCTTTTCCCTGTTGAGGCGGTGTACGACCTGGCCGTCCACCTTGACGTGCCCGCGCCTCGGCCTGAGTTGGCCGCCGATCATGCGCAACAACGAAGTCTTGCCGCAGCCGCTGGCGCCGAGAATCGCGACCACCTTGCCGCGGGGAATCTTCAGCGACAGCCCGCGGAGCACCTCGCGATTGCCGTAAGCCAACCTGATCTCGACGACTTCGACGACGTTTTCGCGCGACGATTTTGCTTTCATCGATGTTTGGTGGTGTCTAGCGAAACAAGCGATTTCGAAAGAGTATCGCGCAGTTCCCGCTTCATCACCTTCCCGATTGCGTTTCTCGGCAGGCTGTCGATCAGTTCCACCGCGGCCAGCCGCTGGATGTTACCGAGGCGGGCGTTGGCCCAGGCGAAAAGTTCCTCCGCGCCAACGCAAGCACCGCTTCTCACTACGACGAAGGCGAGCGGCGTTTCGCCCCATCGGGCCGAGGGCACGCCCACGACGGCGACCTCGGCCACGCCGGGATGCTCGCGAACTACCGCTTCCAGGTCGCTCGGGTAGATGTTGAAACCGCCCGAGATGATCATATCCTTCCTGCGGTCGAGCAGCATCAGAAAACCGTCCGGGTCGAAGCGGCCGATATCGCCGGTCCGCAGATACCGTTTTCCTTCGGCGTCGAACCATTCCGTTTCGGCCGTCATCGCCGGCTGATTGTGATAACCGGTCATCATGACCGGTGATCGGCCGACCACTTCGCCGACCTCCCCCGCGGGCACTTCGCGCCCGTGCTCGTCGATGAGTCGCACTTCGTGACCCGGCGCAGGCCGCCCGACCGTGTGCAGTTTGTCCGGGTGCTCGTGCGCCGCGAGGATGCACGTGCCGCCGCCCTCGGTAAGCCCGTACAGTTCAACGAGCCCGCCCGGCCAGCGCTTGAGCACGTCGGCCTTGAGGCCGGCGGCAAACGGTGCGCTGGTACAAAGCTTGAAACGGAACGAAGAGAGGTCGTAGCGGTCGAATTCGGGCGACGCCATGATGCGCTGGTACTGCACCGGAACCAGGATCGTGTGCGTCACCCTGTGCTTCTCCGCCAGCGCGAGATAACGCGCCGCGTCGAATTTGCCCATCAGAACGACGGTGCCGCCCAGACCGAGCGTCGGAAGGAAAGTGACCAGCGTCGTGTTCGAATAAAGCGGCGTCGCAACAAGCGTGACGGACTCCGGCCCGTAGCCGTAGGGCGCGGTGCGCTGCAAATAGCCCCAGCGCATTGCGTGCGATTGCACGATCCCTTTCGGGACTCCGGTCGTGCCGGATGAATAAATGATGTTGAATGCCCACTCGGGCACGATCGGGACGGCATTGGGCCGTGCGCCCTCCGCGGCGAGCCAGTCATCCAAGCGCTGCGTGCGGACATCGGCCTGCGCGTCAAGCGCGATGCAATGCGCCGACATGCGATCGCGCACCGGCGCAAACGAGGCCAGCGCCGCAGCATCTGCAAACAACAGCTTCGCCCCGGCGTCGGCCAGCATCCCCTCGAGACTTTGCGACGTACCGAAAGGTGGAAGATGCGCCACCGCGACGCCGGCGCGCGATGCGCCCAGAAATACCGCCGCGTATTCGATCGAAGTCGCGGCGCAGATGGCCACGGTGTCCCGGACCCGGATAGCGTCGCGCTGCAGCGAAGCGGCCACGCGGTCGATCAGCGCATCGAGCGCCGCGTAATCGACAACGCGCTGTTCATGCTTCAACGCTGCGTGATCCGGCCGCCGCTCGGCCTGTGAGCGAACCAGGTCTGGAATCGCGCAGAAGGGCTGATCGAAAAAGCTATTCGTCAATGGGATGCTCTTGCAGACAGGCCTGGCGTTCGGCGAGGACGATCATTTTACCGAACCTGCGCTGCAACGGCCGCCGACATCCCTGCGCAGTGGTCTCTTCGAGGCGCGTCGCGCGCCGTACAATGGCACAACGATGCAAACACCTGCGCCACCACCCCGATCCTCCCTCACGCCGTACTCGGAACTGACCCCCGACCTGGTGCTCGACGCGCTGGAGGGCGTCGGCTATCGCGGCGACGGCCGACTGCTCGCGTTGAACAGCTACGAAAACCGCGTCTACCAGGTCTGGCTCGAGGAGGATGCAACGAACGGAACCTCGCGCTCCTCAAGCCCGTCGGTCGTCGCGAAATTCTATCGACCGGAACGCTGGTCGGACGCGCAGATCCTCGAAGAGCACGCTTTCGCGGCCGAGCTCGCTGAACGCGAAATCCCGGTGGTCGCTCCGCTCGCAACCGAAGGCGCCGGAACGCTTCACCAGCATTGCGGCTTTCGCTTCGCGGTCTACCCCCGGCGCGGCGGCCGCACGCCGGAGTTGGAGAATCGAGACACCCTCGAATGGATGGGCCGCTTCATCGGGCGCATCCATGCAGTCGGCGCGCTGCAGCCGTTCGCGGAGAGACCGGCGCTGGACATCACCAGCTTCGGCACCGAACCGCGGGACTGGTTGCTCGCTCATGGTTTCATTCCGGCGGACCTGCTCGAAGCGTGGACGAGCGTCACGGCGCAAGCGCTGCAGGGCGCCGAACGGTGCTACGAGCGCGCCGGCCCGGTGCGCTCGCTGCGGCTGCACGGCGACTGCCACGCCGGCAACGTGCTCTGGACCGAAGGCGGCGATGCGCCGGGGCCCCATTTCGTCGACTTCGACGACTGCCGCATGGGGCCCGCCGTTCAGGACCTGTGGATGCTGCTCTCGGGCAATCGCGCCGCGATGGCGCGGGAGCTTTCCGACCTGCTCGCGGGCTACCAGGATTTCCACGATTTCGACGCGCGCGAACTGGCGTTGATCGAAGCGCTGCGCACGCTGCGCCTGATCCACTACTCGGCGTGGATCGCGCGGCGCTGGCACGACCCGGCGTTTCCGGCCGCGTTCCCTTGGTTCAACACCCAGCGTTACTGGCAGGACCGCATCCTCGAACTGCGCGAGCAGATCGCGCTGATGGACGAACCATGGTCTGCCTGACGGGCACAGTCGATAAGACAATGGATTCGGATCGCATCCTCTCCGCGACGGTGTGCCAGGAAGGGGGTACGGCTATCCGCCCCCATGCAGCCGCGACCTCTCGGCAGCGGCCCGCTGCAGCCCCTCCCGGGTGAACGGGCCGGCGCCGAGCGCTTGGTGCAGCTCCCACTCGTAGACCTCGACGGTGCGGTAGCCGTGGCGCACGAAGGGCTCCTCGCGCATCAGGGCCTCGGCCTCGGCCAGCGAGTCGGCGCGCACCACCATGACCCCGACGAAGGCGCGGTCCTGCTCGGGCAGGGCGGCCGCAAGCCGCTGCTGCTCGGGGGTCTGGCCCCCGGGCCCCAGCGTGGAGCGGCGGTCCCAGACGGGGCCGGAGAACAGGATGCGGCCGGCCTGCTGCTGGCGGTAGTTCCACGCCAGGTGCTCGTCCAGCACGGCCTGGGCCTCGGCCCGCGGCTTGTGGTAGCGGTGCAGGGTGAGAAACAGCACGGCGGATCCCTCCTTCAAACAGTGCTCCAGTATGCGCTGGATGACCTCCTTGTGCTCGATCAGCGCAATCACCCACACCGGCCCCCTGCGCTTCGGGCACTCGAGCGGGTCGCGCGCAGGCTGCACCGCGGGGCGTTCTTCGGCGGCAACCGGTTCGACGAGCACGCGGCAAAGTCGATGCCTACGGCAAGATGGCCTCCGAACGGGCGTCGGTGAAGAACGTCAATGACGCGCGGAAGAAAAAGTGGCGGCCAAGCCGCGCAGATTCGCCGGAGAGTCCAACTGACGGAAAAAATCGGCACCCTCCCTTGCACGGGTTGTAGGGATCTCCTGACAGATCCGGCCGACCAAAACAGGCATCATTCGCAAGGGTGGGGGAAAGAATTCCTGCATCGCTGACATTCTTTGGGGGAGTCGGCACCGGTGCGGCAGGATGGCCATGACGCGAATAGGTTGAACGGACGGGCGACAGGCGCCGTACAACAGGCTTGCGAGCAGCCGACGAGTCCGGCGAGCCGCCGCTCGACCACGGCCCGCGTGAGCACCGTCGGCAAGCGCGGTGGACGGCTCGCCCGCTGCAGCCCATCGAGCCAGGCGAATTTCCTGACGAGCACCTCCTTATACAGAAACAGAAGTCCCGACAGCGCCTGGTTCTGCGTGGACGCCGCGACACTGCGCTCGGCGGCGAGATGATCGAGAAACGCCGTGACCTCGAATTCGCCCAGCGACTCGGGATGCCGCTTGGCGTGGAAGTGGATAAAGCGCTTGATCCAGTGCACGTAGGCTTCCTCCGTGCGGCGGCTGAAACAACGCCGGCGAGCGGCCTCGTGGACCCGATCGAGCAGCCGCGGACGGCCGCTGACGCCCGCTGCTGGAGCCGCTCCTGATTCATGAGCCATTTTTCCTCCCTTTCACAGCCTATTTCCGATACGGCTGCATCGATCGCAGCCTATCTCCGGGACCGGCTGCCGTTCCGTAGGCTAAACGCTTGATTTCGAGGGCGGATGACAAGAGCGAAACAGGGGTATTTAATACTCCGACTAATAGGAAGTTAACTTTGAGTTAAAGCGCATTGACCGGGTCGGACACAATCTGGCTATAATATGGCCAGAATGCCTTATGAGATCATATTGGCGCCCGAAGCCTCCGGGGACTTGGACAATCTGAAGGCGAACGTCCGGGCCAAAGTGCGAGAGGGACTGGAAACCCACCTTCGGCACGAGCCCGCGAAGACCAGCCGCAGTCGAATCAAGCGTCTTCGTAAATTGTCTCAGCCTCAATACCGGTTGAGAATCGACGATGTTCGGGTGTTCTATGACATCAGCGGCAATACCGTTGAGGTGCTGGCAATTATTCTCAAATCGGAGGCTGCGACATGGCTGGCCAAGTTCGGAAAGGTCGAGTGAAGGAAGTACCGCTTGCGGCGGTGAAGGATGATCTCTCGCGCTACCTGCGAGAGGCCGAGAAGTCCGAGATCATCATCACGCGTCACGGAAAACCTGCGGGTGTGCTGATCGGATTCCGGTCCGAGGACGAATGGTTCGAGTATCGACTGGAGAACGACCCTCGTTTTCTTGAGCGCATCGCAAAGGCTCGCGCCAGTCTTCGGGCCGGTCGCGGAATCCGGCTGGAAGACGTGAAGCCTTGACCCATATGCGCTTTAACCGCGTGATCGAAAGCGACGCGCGGCAAGACCGGCCGCGCGCGCTTCATCACGGACGTTATGCCCCATAGATTCAGGTCCGGGTTATACTGGGCGCATTGGAGGTAACTATGGATACCCGTTATATCAGCCGCGATCCTGAAATTATGAGCGGCGCCCTATGTTTCAAGGGCACACGGGTTCTCGTCCAGAACCTCTTCGACTACCTTGAAGGAAGTTCATCGCTTGAAGACTTCCTGGAGGACTTCCCCTCTGTCTCCCGGGAGGCTGCGATAGCGGTTCTCGAGGCAGCCAAGGCACACCTATTCGCAGATGCGCCTGCTGCTTGACGAGTCCGTTCCACGTCGGCTAAAGCGCTCCCTGCCTCGCCATGCCGTACGCAATGTGGTCGAAATGGGCTGGGGCGGCATCAGGAATGGCGAACTCCTCGCACGAGCCGCAAACGAGTTCGACGCCCTCGTCACGGTCGACAAGAACCTTCAATATCAGCAGAACCTCGACAATTTGCCGATTGCAGTGATCGTGTTGGATGCGAAGTCGAACGAGCTTCCCTACCTGCTGCCGTTGATCCCAAAGCTCGAGGAAGCGCTTGCAAATCTTGTGCCTCGCGCAATTGTTCGAATTGGGGCATAACCGGCCCATCGAGACGGACCTTCGCAAGCGGGCTTCGCCCCCTTGCTCGGCCGCTCATGGGCAACGTTATACCCCAGCATCAACATCTGACGCGCCCTAGACACGGCTACGGCAA
>MEQX01000064.1:87096-87666 GCA_001770415.1 Betaproteobacteria bacterium RIFCSPLOWO2_02_FULL_63_19
ATTCAAACACTCGACGAAAACTGGTCGGGTTACGGTTCCCGGTAAGCCAAGCGATGACCTGGCGCCAGGGACTTTGAATAGCATCCTGAAACAGGCTGGTCTGAAGAAGTGAGGGCTATATGCGCTATGCGATTGTGATTGAGAAGGCTGAGGGCAATTACTCGGCCTACGTTCCGGATCTCCCCGGCTGCGTTGCTACCGGCGCCACTGTCGAGGAAACAGAAGCGCAGATCCGTGAGGCGATCGGGTTTCATCTGGAAGGAATGCGCGAGGACGGCCTACCGATTCCCCAGCCGGCCAGCCGCGTTGAGTACGTGGACATCGCGGCATAACCGCGCAGCCCACTCGGACGCGCGGGAAGTGCCGCCCTTCGGTTTAGCATCGCCGCCGCGCGCCGGTGGCTGCGGACGTTGATATGGCTTATCCGTGTCAAGTGGCGACGAGGCCCCTGCTTTTTCCTGCCAAGCATGTTTTTCTTTTGCAGCGAACCCGATAGGGGACGCGGCGGGCTCATCTGAGACGACGGTCGATCAAGCTGATATACGGGCGTTGGGTAGCCGCAAGACTGTT
>MEQX01000065.1 GCA_001770415.1 Betaproteobacteria bacterium RIFCSPLOWO2_02_FULL_63_19
GTCAGCGTCGTCTTGCCATGGTCCACGTGACCAATCGTCCCCACATTCACATGCGGCTTGGTACGTTGAAACTTGGTTTTTGCCATGATCGTTCCCTGTCACTTCTTGTTGATGATTGCCTCGGCAACCGATTTGGGCGCTTCGGCATAATGCTTGAATTCCATTGTGTAGGTCGCGCGGCCCTGACTTAGCGAACGCAGCGTGGTCGAGTACCCGAACATCTCGGCGAGCGGCACCTCGGCCCGGATCGCCTTTCCGCTGGGCAGGTCTTCCATTCCTTGAACAATCCCGCGGCGGGAAGAAAGATCGCCCATCAGGTTTCCCATGAACTCCTCTGGAGTCTCGACTTCGACTGCCATCATCGGCTCGAGCAGGACCGGATGTGCACGCCGCATTCCTTCCTTGAAGGCGATCGAAGCAGCCATCTTGAACGCATTTTCGTTCGAATCGACCTCATGGTACGACCCGTCGAACAATGTCACTCTTACGTCCACTACCGGAAATCCGGCAAGAACACCGTTGGGCAGCGTGTCAACCAGTCCCTTTTCCACGGCAGGAATGTACTCACGCGGCACCGTGCCACCCTTAATCGAATCCACAAACTCAAACCCTTTACCAGGTTCGATAGGCTCGATCTTCAGCAATACATGCCCGTACTGACCGCGGCCGCCCGACTGCTTTACAAACTTGCCTTCGACTTGGTCGCAAGTCTTTCTGATCGTTTCCCGATAGGCCACCTGCGGCGCGCCTACGTTGGCTTCTACGCCAAACTCCCGTTTCATGCGATCAACGATGATTTCCAGGTGCAGTTCGCCCATCCCGGATATGATGGTCTGGCTTGTTTCCTCGTCCGTGCGCATACGAAATGACGGGTCTTCCTGCGCCAGCCGATTGAGCGCGATACCCATCTTTTCCTGATCGCTCTTCGTCTTGGGTTCGACCGCGACGTGGATCACAGGGTCCGGAAATATCATTCGTTCCAAAGTGATGATCCGGTTCGGGTCGCACAGTGTTTCGCCGGTCGTCACATCCTTCAGTCCCACGGCAGCCGCTATATCGCCGGCCCGAACTTCCTTGATTTCGTCGCGCTGGTTTGCGTGCATTTGCAGCAAACGGCCAATTCTCTCCTTCTTTCCGCGCACCGACGTGTACACGGTGTCGCCGGAGTTCAAAACACCGGAATACACCCGGAAGAACGAAAGCTGGCCAACATAGGGGTCAGTCATGATCTTGAAGGCCAGTGCCGAGAACGGTTCTTCGTCGCCGGGTTTACGGGATTCGGGAGCGCCTCGATCGGTTTCGCCCATCACCGGTGGGACATCGATGGGAGCCGGCATGTAATCGATTACCGCATCGAGCATCGCCTGCACACCCTTGTTCTTGAACGCGGAACCACAAAGCATGGGTGTAATTTCGCTGGCGATGGTGCGCAAACGCAGCCCCTGCTTTATCTCGTCTATCGAGAGCTCGCCCGATCCGAGATATTTGTTCATGAGTTCTTCATTCGCTTCCGCGGCGGCTTCCACCATCGATTCGCGCCACTTTTGGGCCTCTGCGTTCAGGTCGGCGGGGATATCTCGCAATTCAAACTTTGTGCCCTGGCTCGACTCGTCCCAATAGATCGCTTTCATTCGAACGAGATCGACCACGCCTTCGAACTTCTCCTCGGCACCTATAGGGATCTGTATGACGACCGGGTTGGCCTTGAGGCGCGATTTCATTTGGTCATAGACCTTGAAGAAGTCCGCGCCCTGACGATCCATCTTGTTCACGAACGCAAGCCTTGGCACACGGTATTTGTTGGCCTGCCTCCAGACCGTTTCCGACTGCGGCTGTACACCTCCAACCGCGCAGTACACCATACATGCTCCATCGAGCACTCTCATCGATCGCTCCACCTCGATGGTGAAATCAACGTGCCCGGGTGTGTCGATGATATTGATCCGATGTTCGAGATAGCGGTTGTCCATCCCCTTCCAAAAGCAGGTAGTCGCTGCCGACGTGATGGTAATACCGCGCTCGCGCTCCTGCTCCATCCAGTCCATTACCGTAGCGCCGTCATGCACCTCGCCCATCTTGTGCGACACGCCGGTGTAGAAAAGGATTCGTTCCGTCGTCGTGGTCTTTCCGGCATCGATATGCGCCGAAATCCCGATGTTCCGGTAACGATCAATTGGAGTTTTGCGAGCCACAACTGCCACCTAAAATATCGTGAAACCGCCAAGATCACAGGAGCGCCGGAAATTTCAGCCCTGTCCCCGTTACCTGTCTCGCGGTATCCGTCCTCTCTGGTAAGGTGCCCAGGCGCTTATGGCGCCCAAACGGTTGATCAGAATCGATAATGCGCAAAAGCCTTGTTGGCTTCGGCCATTCGGTGCACCTCATCGCGCTTCTTCATCGCGCCGCCCCGATTTTCGGAGGCCTCAATAAGTTCCCCCGCCAATCGCGCATCCATCGACTTCTCGCCGCGTTTCTGCGCCGCCTCTCGGAGCCAGCGCATCGAAAGCGCCGCACGTCGCACCGGACGGACTTCGACCGGCACCTGGTAGTTTGCCCCGCCGACACGACGGCTTTTCACTTCGACCAAAGGCTTGACGTTCTGCACCGCCTGGCTGAAAACCTCCAGCGGGTCCTTTCCTGACTTGGCCTTGATTAGGTCAAAAGCGTCGTAAACGATATGCTCGGCGATGGACTTCTTGCCGCGGGTCATGATCACGTTGACGAACTTGGCGACCTCCACGTTGCTGTACTTGGGGTCCGGCAGGATGTCGCGCTTTGGGACTTCTCTACGACGGGGCATGGTATCTATTTCTCACGCGTTATTGTTTGGCATTGGGCCCGAATTCACATCGTCAGGGTGGCGTCAGGCGGCCTTCGGCTTCTTCGCGCCGTACTTGGACCGGGCCTGCTTGCGGTCCTTGACGCCTTGGGTGTCGAGGCTGCCGCGAACGATGTGGTAACGAACGCCTGGCAGGTCCTTAACGCGACCACCACGGATCAGCACCACGGAGTGCTCCTGAAGGTTGTGGCCCTCTCCACCGATGTAGCTGATCACCTCGAAGCCGTTGGTCAGGCGAACTTTCGCCACTTTTCGTAGCGCGGAGTTCGGTTTTTTCGGCGTCGTCGTATAGACCCGCGTGCAGACGCCCCTCTTTTGCGGGCTATTACTGAGCGCCGGGACCTTGCTCTTGGTTGGAACGCGGGTCCGCGGATTGGCGATCAATTGATTGATGGTCGGCATTTATTCGGATTCCAAAAAACGAAGACGGCCACTTGCGTCGCTTGGCCGCCGAGCATGGGGTCGAAAGACTGGGGATTTTATCCGGGAAACTGGACCGGCGTCAACAACTTACCGGCTTTGAACGCCGGCGCGGATACGTGACCGCCGAACGGCGGGTATGGATCGTGCACCCCAGCCATCCAAGCGGGTTGCGTCGCCCCGGCGACGAACACCCAAAAACGGAAATGGGGACCGGCATTTTGGGCAGGACAGTGCGAGCGGTCCCGAACGCGGCACGTGCCCCATGGTATCGAATTGCTGCCGTGTACGCGCACCGGGGCACATGCATCTGGCGTCACGCGTTCTCTCGGGCACGTGCGTGGCGCGGGTTCGCCGTGTATCCTGACTTACTTCGGGTTGCGTGTTCCTCGTTGGATCCGTGTTGCGAATTTTTCGGTTTGTCGCGTTTTGATTCGAATCCCGTCTGCCCCAGCGCCGGCGCCGAACCTGACAATGCCCCGACGGTCGGAGAATTGCTCGTGCCCGATGCCAGCCCGTCCCCACCCCGCTCGCGTCATCGCCGATGATCGAGGATTTTCCATGTTGGTCCCGGCCGCGGCGGGGCCCGTCGCGCCTTCCAAGTGATATTTCCGCCCATGAACCAAACTGAAACGGCTGCCGCGGACATCGCGGTCACGAATCGCGAGACTGACAACCTCAACGTTCTTGGCATCGATGCGATGCCCACGCCCGACGAGGTAAAGAACCGCCTGCCCATCGACGAGCAGGCGCGAACCACCGTGCTTGCCGGTCGCGCAGCGCTGCGTGACATACTGGACCGACGCGATCATCGTTTGTTCATTGTCGTCGGTCCGTGCTCGATTCACGATACGGAAGCCGCGCTTGAGTACGCGCGGCGACTGCAGGCGCTTGCACGCGAGGTCGAGGATACGATGGTACTGGTGATGCGCGTGTATTTTGAAAAACCGCGCACCTCCGCGGGCTGGAAGGGATTTATAAACGATCCGCACATGGACGATTCGTTCCGGATCGACGAAGGAATGATCCGTGCGCGCGAACTGCTGCTCGAGCTCGCGCGTATGGGCCTGCCGACCGGGTCTGAGGCGCTCGACCCCCTTTCGCCCCAATACCTGGCCGACCTGATTGGCTGGTATGCGATCGGTGCGCGTACTACGGAGTCGCAGACGCACCGGGAAATGGCAAGCGGGCTGTCGGCGCCGGTCGGATTTAAGAATGGTACCGACGGCGATCTGGACGTTGCGCTGAATGCAATGAAAGCGGCGGCCAGCCCGCACAGCTTTCTCGGCATCAACCAGAGTGGCCGAACGAGTATCGTGCGCACCCGAGGCAACCGGTACGGCCACATCGTTCTTCGCGGAGGCGACGGGCGTCCGAACTACGACACTGTGAGCGTACGGCTCGCGGAAAACGCCCTAGCGCGGGCAAAGCTGCCGAATAACATCATGACGGACTGTTCGCACGCCAATTCGCTCAAGGATCCGACGCTGCAACCGCTGGTCATGGCCGACGCCGTACACCAGATCAAGGAGGGTAACCGCTCCATCGTCGGTCTAATGCTTGAGAGCAACCTCTGCGCGGGCAGCCAGCCCATTCCCGAGGACCTTTCCAAGCTGCGCTTCGGGGTGTCGGTGACTGACGCCTGCATCGACTGGGAAACGACCCAGGAGGTCATCGGCAGGGCGCGCGAGGAACTTCGCGCGCTCCTGCCGGCCCGCTGCAAGCGTCCTGCGTGATGCCCGATCTGGTGCGTTGGCCCGCACGGCGTGCGCGCGCTTCACAACCCGATGTACCGATCGGGAAGCCGATAACCTGATCCAGGTCAAAAGTCGGAACATGCGTGACCGGCACGATCAGCTTATCGCGTAGATTGAACCGGTGCCCGCGCGATTCAGACCCCTATCCGCATTTGGCGTTCGTCGGATGCCGGCTGCGGAAATCGATTTGCGGCGCGCCTGATGCGATGACTCACCAAAAGCGGCATGGATTTTGAGCGATGGTGCAGCAGCCTTAGGAGACAAACCGTGAAATTATTCGATCCCCTCAGAATCGGCAGGATCACGATTGCGAACCGCATCATGGTCCCGGCCATGGTGACTCATCTCTGCAAAGAGGATGGCGTCGTCACGCAGGATACGATCAATCGATACGTCCGATACGCCGCTGGCCGCGCGGGGCTGATCATCGTCGAGGCGATGGCCATCCACCAAGTCAAATCCGGACCGCTGCTGCGCATCAGCGACGATGTGTATATCGAAGGTCTGCGCCGGCTCACGCAAAAAGTGCACGAGACCTCGGACTCGAAGATCTTCCCCCAAATCATTCATTTTCTGAAGGTGGCTCGCACCGGCTGGCGTCAGACTGCGGACATGCTGTCGATTACCGACATCGATCAGATAGTCGAGCAATTCGGCGATGCGGTGCGACGCGCGCGCGAAGCGGGCTTTGACGGTGCGGAACTCCACGGAGCCCATGCCTATACGCTTTCGTCGTTCCTGTCGCGGACCAACCCGCGCGCCGACGAATACGGAGGGCAAACTTTGGAGGGGAGGCTGCGCCTGATCGGCCGTGTGATGGAGAACGTGCGACGCAAGGCCGGACGCGATTTTCCCGTGGGGGTTCGGCTCAATGGCGAGGAATTCATCAAGAACGGATACACGGTCGTCGATTCCAAGCTGATCGCAGTTCGCCTCGCAGAACTCGGCGTTAGTTACATCTCGCTCTCGGCAGGAGGGAAATTCGAGGATGCGGTTCACACGCCGGGACAGGTGCTATACCCCTACAATGGTTACTCCGGCGATCGCTGTATGCCGGGCGACTGGCTGCCGCGCGCACTGCACGCCGGCATCGCAGCCGAGGTCAAAGGGTACCTCGTAGCCAAAGGCCATCAGGTTCCGGTGGCGGTCGCCGGAAAGCTTGATGCACCGGCGGACGCGGAGCGGGTGGTGGCCGAGGGCATGGCCGATATGGTCGGCATCGCGCGTGGCCTGCTAGCGGATCCCGACTGGCCGCTCAAGGTGAAGAACGGCGAAACGGACCGCATCGTCTTGTGCGACTACTGCAACGTCTGCAAGGCGCTCGATGGCACACACAAGACGGTCATTTGCGCGCTCTGGCCGCAAGGGTCGATCCAGGCCCCCAAGGATGATCCGACCGCACAAGCGCCGAAGTGGCCCGATCCGGAAAAGAGCCTGACCGCGACCCTCAAGGAGTCCCGGGCAGAATTGAAATGGCCGAAAGCCGTCGGTTCGGCCAACTATCAGGTCTACCGCGCGATCGATCAGGAAGATCCGCAGATGATCGATGCGGTCAAGATCACGTTCTGGGTCGACAACACGGTGCTCGGCGGGCACAAATACAGATATTTTGTTCGTCCCTGCGCCGCCACGGGCCAGCCGGGACAGCGCACCAATACCGCGACCGTCGAGGTACCGGCGCCCGGCTATATGGTGGCGCATTAGACCGGGGCGACGGCGACTCGTCAAGATTGACTTGGTGTCTGGGCATGGCGCCGTCAGGCCATTAGAACCGAACATTCGATCATCTGGATCGTGTCGCGTTCGCAGTCGCGGCGGCAGTCGCAACGCGGTCGTCCTTGGCACTGTCCAACCGCAAACGCGTAAGCCCGACGCGAAAAATGTCGCTGTCCTTGATCACGGTAGGCCCTGAAAGTCTGCGCGCGGCCTGGAACTCGCCAATCAAGGTTCCATTGCTGCTATCGAGGTCTTCCAGCATCCAGGACGAGCCGTTCCAGACGATTCGAGCATGGCGGCGCGAGAGGTCCGGGTCGTCGGCTATCACCAGCTCGCAAGGCGCAACCCGTCCGATCGAAACGGACGGCGGCGAGCCGGCGCTTTCGAGTTGCACTACCTCGCCATCACGCGACCCGCTCATGAAGGTCAGCGTCAATGTCCGCGCCATCTTGCAAATCCCCGCCTTTCAGTCTTGCGAAAACGTAATCGGGCTGGCGCTCCGCGAGGCAGCCCGGCTGCCCTTACCGACCCGCGCGCCGCCAAGCACGGTGACGTTATCCGGAAGACCGCCCGGCGATGACTGCGCTGGCCTGGCCGCAGTGAATCGAACCGGACCGGCTCTTAGCCCATTCGCGAACCATGCATCGACCAGCGGCTGAACGTGTTGTTCTGCGGCGGGCCACGATGACGGCCGCACTGGCACGACGCTGGCGGCCCGTCCGCAGCAACATAAGGGTTAGCCCTTTGCAACAACGAAGGCACTTACTTCCAACTGAGATTGAGCTTGCGATGAGAGGCCGCGCAG
>MEQX01000066.1:0-36870 GCA_001770415.1 Betaproteobacteria bacterium RIFCSPLOWO2_02_FULL_63_19
CGGCTTTGCGGCCGGCACGCGAGCACCGAGGAACCGTCACCAACTGGCGCAGTTCATGGCCTCGCCGCGCGTGCATCTGATGAAGCCCGACGAAAAGACAGCGCACCTCTACGCCGAGGTGTTCGGGGACTTGCGAAGGCGGGG
The DNA here is from genome assembly GCA_001770415.1 of Betaproteobacteria bacterium RIFCSPLOWO2_02_FULL_63_19. Lineage (GTDB taxonomy): Bacteria > Pseudomonadota > Gammaproteobacteria > Burkholderiales > SG8-39 > JACQTO01. Next base: position 145 of record MEQX01000066.1, read on the forward strand.
CACACCGATTCCCACCAACGATCTGTGGATCGCCGCGCTGGCGCGACAGCACCGCTTGCCATTATTGAGTTTTGATACGCACTTCCGCACCGTGCAGGGGCTGGAACTGGCAACGCCAGCACCCTGAGGGAGCCTGAACGGATTGCCGTTCATGGCTGCCGGGCCCGGGTGCCGGAACAGACGCGCGCGGGTTCTGCGACGCGTGTCCCCACGCGTGTCGCGACGATGGTCTGCTCCCCCGACGAGCGGGCGAGCGCTTTAGATGATACTGCAATGAAGCGAAGCACGGATCGAATACTCACGACGCATGCTGGCAGTCTGCCGCGTCCGGACGATCTCCTGGAAATGATCTACGCACGATCGGAAGGAACCCCGCTTGATGGAAGCTCCGGCGAAAAGCTGCGTCACGCGGTGGCAGACGTCGTTCGCGAGCAGGCGCGCACGGGTATCGACGTCGTCAGCGACGGCGAATTTGGAAAGGCGGGATTTATCGGGTACGTGAATGCCCGCCTCGGCGGCTTCGAGCCGGACCCCGGCCGGCAGCGCGGAAATCCCTGGCTGGGTTCGCGCGAACAGCTATCCTTTCCCGAGTACTATCAGCAGGGCACGAACACCAGCACTGGCGCTCTGTCCCAATTTCGGTTGAGGTCGAACGCCCTGAAATGTACCGGCCGGATCACCTACAAAGGTCATCGGCAGCTCAAAGACGACATTGAAAATCTGACGGTCGCACTCGGGGGCGTCTCGGTTGCCGAAGCGTTCATGCCCTCGACTTCGCCGACCAACGTTCGGAGCTGGAATACGAATGAATATTATCGAACGGAGGACGAATACACACTCGCCATCGCGGATGCGATGCACGAGGAGTACAAGACGATTGTCGATGCCGGTCTCATCGTGCAGATCGACGACCCGCAGCTATTGACGGAATATCTCAGGAAGCCACAGCTTAGCCTCGCCGAATGGCGCAAGTGGGCGCATAAACAGATCGAAATCCTCAACCATGCGCTTCGCGGTGTTCCGCAGGAGCAAGTTCGCTACCACACCTGCTACGGCATCGACGTGGGCCCGCGCATCCACGACCTGGAGCTGAAGGACATTGTCGATCTCCTGCTCAAGGTCAACGCCGGCGCCTATTCGATCGAGGGGGCAAACGTGCGCCACGAGCACGAATGGAAAGTATGGAAGGATGTGAAACTGCCCGACGACAAGCTGCTGATCCCGGGCGTGGTCACCCAGTCAAGCGTTCTGGTCGAACATCCCGAAGTCGTCGCCGACCGGATCAGGCGTTATGCGAGCGTGGTCGGCCGCGAGCGCGTCATCGCAGGAACGGACTGCGGTTTTGGCACGATTGCGGGGCTGCCGACCGTTCACCTGAGCATCCTCTCGCACAAGCTGCAGTCGCTCGTGCAAGGGGCGCATATCGCCAGTCAGGAACTATGGCGCAATTCCGGCTAGAAGCTCATCGCCACGTCCCGTTCGTTCGCCCGTAAGCGGGGGACAAAGCGAATTTCCTGAGAGTCCGGGTTCAGGGGTTGATCTATTTCGCGCTGATCGGCAGCATCGAACTGACACCCGTCTACCGTACGCACTGGGGACGCTGGTTACAGCAGAAGCTTCACAGGAAAGACACGTAGTCTCGGGCGGCAATCGCGCCTTTACGGATTCTGACCCCATTCTTGTACAGTTCTGGTTGGAGGCGGTGCAGGGCGCGGGAAAGGAATTGTCGGGAGCGTAAGACATCAGGGGGGGCGCATGCGCGGATTATTTGCAGCGTGGCTGATGACCGAGAGGCTGATCAGAGTACATGTCCGCGGCGGCACGACGACCGCGGGCGGGCCCGATCCTGCACGCTCGGAGCTTGCACCTGCGGGTATACTCCGCGCCGGAATGAACCTCAGCAACGCGTTGTTCACGATCAAGGACGCGGCGACCGGCGAGCTGCGTGGCGTCAGCGTGGATTTGATGCGAGAACTCGCGGCACGCCTCGGGGTGTTGCTGGAGTTCTCCGTCTATGCGACGCCGGGCGAGGTCGCGGACGCGGTGGATAGCGGGAAATGGGACGTCGCGATTCTCGCCATCGAACCGGCGCGAGCGCAGAAAATCGCGTTTTCACCGGCAATGACCGAAATCGAGGCGACGTATCTGGTACGCGAGGATTCGGATCTTCACTCTATCGAGCAGGTCGACATGCCCGGAATACGTGTCTGCGCATCGGAAAAGGCCGGCTACGAGCTTTACCTCACACGGACGCTGCGCAACGCGGAACTGATCCGGACGAAGGGCCTGCAGGCGGCGTTCGATCTCTTCAATGAGCGGAGGGCGGACGCGGCGGCGGGATTGAGACCGGCGCTGCTTGAATCAATGGGCAGGGTGCCCCATGCGCGTCTGCTCGAAGGCACGTTCATGACGGTGAACCACGGCATCGGTACTCCGCGGGAACGGCGTGCGGCGGCGGAGTATGTAAAGGCGTTCGTCGAAGAAATGATTGCATCCGGCTTCGTGGCCCGGTCGATCGAGCGGCATGGTGTGCAGGGGCTTACGGCCGTGAAATAGCGCCCAAGCGGCATTCGAAGGCATGTTTTCGGCCATGTTCGTCGACGGCGCGCGGGCGAAGTCTGGGCGTTCCGGTGTAGCGTGCAGCACGAGCGGCGAACGCGAGGACCGGGACGGTCTTTACCCGTTCCTTTTGGCAGCCGCGCGATCAGCAGGGAGAATGGGGCCATGCCAGGCATCGGCGTTGAGGAGGCAGCAGAGCTTTTGCGGCGCAATTTTGCCCCCTGGGTTCAGGAGCTGCATCTGCAGGTGCGTGCGACCAGCGGGGACTCCGCGACGCTCGTCATGCCCTTCGATGAAAAGCTGCATCGCGCGGGCGGGATCGTCTCGGGTCAGGCCCTGATGGCCCTGGGCGATACGGCGATGGTCATTGCGCTGTGCTCGGCATTCGGGGAATATCGCCCGGTGTTCACGGTCGACATTACAACGACCTTCATGCGGCCTGCCACCAATACCGCTATCGTCGCCGAGGCAACGGTGCTGCGCCTTGGGCGCAGCATGGGCTTTGCCGAGGTGCGGATGCTGACGGACGCCCCAGATCGGCAATTGGTGGCGAACGTGACCGGCAGCTACAGCATTCCCCCCGCGCCCGACCTGAAACAGCGTGAAAACGGCTCTATCGGGAGACCCACATGAGACATCAGTTCCTGAAAGGACTGTTCGCCGCCGCGGTCGCCGTTTCGGCGATGGCAATCGCGCGCGCGGAGTCCAGTTCATACGAACTTCTTTCCCATGTCGTACTGAACCTGCCCTCGGAGGTCGGCAGCGAAACACCATGGAGCAGGACGATCACGACGAGTTCCGAGTGGAACGCGTTCTACGGCGAGCTGCTGCAGCGCGGTACGACAGTCCCTGCCGAACCTGTTACGGCGCCGGCCATCGATTTCGACACCTATCAGCTGGTGGCAGGAGGACTGGGCATGCAGACAAGCGGCGGCTACAGCGTGGTCGTGCGGAAGGTGAGCGAACTTTCCGAGTCGCTGCTGATCGACGTTCTCTTTGTCAGGCCCGCAGCGAACTGCGTGGTCGCAACGCTGATCACGTATCCTTCGGTCGCGATCCTGGTCAAGAAGACGAACAAGCCGCTGCGGTTTTCGCTTTCGAACCTGACGCGCGACTGCTCATCATGAGGGCTTTCAACGTCGCGCCTTGCATGGCACTCGAAATCGCGGTTTCGCGGCGACGCGCGAGCAATACCCGAATTCGGCGTCCGGCGTGCGGCACGTGAGGCTCGATCTCGGCGTGTCGACCGAACGATGACGATCCGATCTGCACCGGACTGAGTGACGTTTGAACCGATGCCTTCGACAGCCACAATCGAACTGGTTGACGGCGTAACAATCGTCGTCCCGGACACGCTGGATCTGATCACGCCCTACATCCTGCTGGAGCAGCGGGACTGGTTCGAAGATGAAATCCAGTTCGTCCGCCGCATGCTGAAAACGGGGCAGAAAGCCATAGACATCGGTGCCAACTACGGCGTCTACACGTTATCGATGGCAAAGGCAGTGGGTCCGACCGGGCGAATCTGGGCCTTCGAGCCGGCATCCGACACTGCGCGCCTGCTTGACGCGGCGATTGCGGCCAACGGCTTTTCGCAGATCGCACTCGATCGAAGCGCTCTTTCCAGCGCAAGCGGCACCGCCCGATTGTCGTTGAACCCGAATTCGGAATTGAATGCGCTGATGCGCGACGCGCGTTCCGCAAGCGCCAGCGAGACCGTGCCGCTTGTGACGCTGGACGAATGCCTGACACGCTATGGTTGGCGGGATATCGATCTGGTGAAAGTGGACGCGGAAGGGGAGGAGAGCAACATCATCAAAGGAGGCGAAAAGTTCCTCGCGGAGCTTTCACCGCTGGTTCAGTACGAGATAAAGGTGGGCCACGGCCTGCACATGGAGCTGGCGCAGGAATTCGCCGCACGCGGCTACGAGTCCTACCGGCTGGTGCCTGGACTCGGTTTCCTGGTTCCCTTCGATCACGACGCAAAGCCGGACGAGTACCTGCTGAACCTGTTCTGCTGCAAACGGGACCGGGCCGAACAGCTTGCTGCGCAGGGGCTCCTGGCGGACGCTCAGGGCCGCCGCCCGGCCCACCGGACAGAAGCAAGCGCCTCGGGAGAACTGCTGAAGGGCGGTGCCTACGGCTGGCGTCACACCATTGCCAAGCTGCCCTACGGCATGCGTCTCGCCGCGCTTTGGGAAAAGACGATGGCAGCCGGCGCCCACGGCGAGGTGGATCAGGCGCTGTCCCTTTACGCGGTGAGCCGGGATGCGTCACTTCCTCCGGCCGAACGCTTCGCTGCGCTGGAGGCCAGTTTCGGCCTTCTGAAGTCACTCTGTGAGCGGCAACCTTCGCATCTGCGTCTGGCCAGCTTGGCGCGGGTGGCGCGCGATTATGGTGAACGCTCGCTCGCGGTGGATGCGTTGGACCAACTGAGCGACGCGATCTCTCAAAGCAACCGGGTGGACTTGAATGAACCGTTTCTCGCGCCGGGGAAGCGGTTCGACACCCTCGTTCCAGGCGACGCACCGGGAAACTGGGTTCTCGCAGGCGTTCTGGAGGAACTCGAACGGCTGGCAGCGTATTCGTCCTTTTACACCGGGGTTTCGGCGCGGCCCCGGCTCGAGGCCATCCGCGCGCTGGGGTTTGCAAGCGCGGAAATGCAGCGCCGTCTTAGCTTGCTGCAGAAGCGTTTTCGCTTGTCCGCGTAAGTGCAGGCAGCTAAGCTGGAGCCGGTGCATGCGCCGCGGGAGCGCGGCACGCCGATGCGTCAGACGCAGCAAGCCACACGATGTCCACGCCGCTGAACCAGAAATCGACCGTCGACGAGATACGCGAACGCTTCGACAGCGACGTCGAGCGATTTTCGCAGCTCGAAACCGGCCAGGCCGCGACCATCGATGCTCCCCTCGCAATGGAGCTGATCGCGGAAGCCGCCGTCGCGGTGACTTCACCCATTGCGCGCGTGCTCGACATCGGCTGCGGCGCCGGCAACAACTCGATCAAATTGCGCCAGGTACTTGGCGCGGATTTCGCTGCCGATCTGCTGGATCTCAGCCAGCCGATGCTGAACCGCGCGCTCGAGCGGTTTTCTGCCGTCAACAAAGGCCGCATCACGGCCATCCGCGGCGACTTCCGCGGGGTCGATCTCCGGCCGCAGACCTACGATGTGATTCTCGCGGCCGCCGTGCTGCATCATCTTCGTGACGACGCCGACTGGGTCGCTGCGTTTGAAAAAATCTTCCGTATTCTCAAACCCGGCGGAAGCGTTTGGATCACCGATCTGGTCCGTCACGAGCATGAATCCGTGCAAAGTTTCATGTGGCGGCGTTACGGACAGTATCTGACCGCGCTCGACGGAGACGAATACCGCCGCAAAGTGTTCGCGTACATCGACAAGGAGGACTCGCCGCGGCCGGTGACCTTTCAGCTCGAACTGCTGCGCAGCGTCGGCTTCACGCGCGTCGATCTTCTGCACAAGAATTCCTGTTTCGCTGCCTTCGGCGCGGTCAAGGGCGGCTGACAGCGCAGCCCGGACGGTCCGCGATCGCCCGGTTCAGTTGAGCGTTGCTGCGATACGCCGGATTTCGTCGGGCGTGTGCTCCCCGGCGAGCGCCGTCCCCGGCATCAGGTGTCTGCCCACGGCGAGCCCGCCGACCAGCACAGGCTCGTAGCCGATGTCGCGTATCAGGCGTGAGGCCGTCGCGACGGCTTCGGCGTCGTCGCTGGCGATCGGCATGCCGATGCGTCCCGGCTGTTCGTGCGCGGTTCCCATGCTCGAATAGCCTATCGCGTTGAACGCGCGCACCAGGCGCGTACCCGGCAGCAATTCCGCCGAGGCGAGTCCGACACCTTTCTGCCTTGCCCAGGCCGCGATTTCGCCGTCGCGCGAAATGAACGGGTTGCACGTGTCGATTACGACCTTGCCGCGGATCAATGCGCCCAGCTCCCTTCCTACCGCGCGCAGTGCGCGGTACGGAACCGAAACCATCACCACGTCGCCGAATGCAGCGGCTTCCCGCGCTGATCCCGCGCGCGCGTTGCGTCCGAGTCTGGCCGCCAGCGCCCTGTCGTGCTCGATGTCGAGCGATGAAAACATGACCTGATGGCCGGCCTTTACCCAGACTTCGCCGAGCGTGCCGCCGACCCTGCCCGAACCGACAATGCCGATTTTCATCCTGGCGCCGGGGGAACGGGCGGCGCGAGCCGCGAGGGGCAGACCCCCAAGCGCCGCGCAGACGGCGCCTAAAGCGGCAGCTTCCAGGAAGCGGCGGCGGTCCTTACGCGGGAGGCTGTTCACGACGTGTCTCCAGGGAATTTGGCATGAGAAACATTGTGGATCATCTGGCGGGCGGCCGCACGGGATGGCTTACCCGGACGCCGGGCGCATATCCTCGGTCTCGGACGCGTTCGAGGTCTCCGCCCGCGCATCCAGCCCGAGGCGGCCGCATGGCGGGCGACGAGCCATTCGATTCACAACATCGGCGAGCCGGTGCATCATGGATAACGTAACGCAGTTGGCACCGGTCGCGGGACGCATCGGGGTATGCTGTTGATTGACAGCGGTCATGCACCAAGGCTAGTGACCGGCGTCTGGCCGGGCGCGATCGCTCTCCATCGAGGAGGATATTAGCGACATGAAAAGAACAATTCGCCTGACCGTGTTCGCGCTGACCGTGCTTCCGGCGCTGTGGCTTGGCGGCTGTGCGCCGGAAGTAGGCAGTGATCGCTGGTGTGCCAATTTGAAGGAAAAGCCGAAAGGGGACTGGAGCTTCAACGAGGCGGCCGATTATGCGAAGCACTGCATCATCAAGTAAGGCGTTCGGAACGCGGCGCGGCCGGCCCCGGGCGCCAAACCGGCGCGGAGACGCGCAAGCGTGCGCCGGTGAACTCGGACGCCGGGTTCCGGCATACATCGGCCTCGCCGGTGCGCCGCTGAATTGATGGACAGGTGATGCCGATGCGGCGGCCGACGATGCTGGGCACGATGGTTCTCGCGCTGTTTCTGGCCCTGGCGTGGTTTCGTCCGCTCGATACGGTCGCGGAGCAGTACACGGAGTCGGGATTGAAACGGGCATTCGCGACGTTCGCCGCCGCGAGGGCGATGAATGCCACGATCAGCGTTCTCCAGAGCGCGTCGGTCAATTTTCAGGTGGGCGCCGGGGCCTCGTTGCAAATGGGCGCGGTGCTCGAACCGCTGGACGATATCGTGGAGCAGTTTTCAGCGCTGATGCTGGCAGCTACATTGTCATTCGCGACGCAGCGACTTCTGATCGAAATATCGGGCGCGTGGCCGGTCTCGATGCTTCTGACGGTGCTATTTCTCGCCTGGGGCGTTTTCCACACGCGCAATGGCGTTGCACCCGAATGGCTGCTCCGATTGCTGCTGGGGCTTCTTTGTCTGCGCTTCGCTGTTCCGATCGCGGCGCTTGGAGGCGAAGCGACTTATCGGCTCTTCCTCGCGAGCAGCTACGAGGCGTCCCAGGTCCAGGTCAAGAGCGCCGACGTTCCGGATGTGGACCTGCGGGCCGACGAAGGTCTCGTGGAGAGGTTTAAGCGCTGGTGGGCCCAGAGTACGGATATTGGGAAGAAGATCGCGGCACTGAAGGAAAGGGCCGACGGCTGGATTGAGCATATCGTCAGGCTGGCCGCGCTTTTCATCGTTCAGACCATCGTTCTGCCGTTGCTGTTTCTGGGGGCCATGCTTTGGCTCTATCGCGTACTTTCGGCCCCGTTTCGTTCGAGTAACATGCACGGCACGACGACATCCCCTCACGGCAGCTGAAGCGATGAAACACCCTCCCTGGGCTGCGGGCGGGCCGATGGCGCCGCAGACTCAGACACCGGATTCTTGACTGATGAAGCTCAACGTTCACCCGGCGACGCCCGCCGAGGCCGCATCGGTCGCGCAGATGAAAGATGAAACGTCTTCTTTGAGCCGTGCCGGCCGGCGGAACTGTCCGGTACCATTACCGTTGTTTGTCGAACCAGAAAGGAGGACCACATGAACGAAGAAATCTTCAACCTCAGCATCCGCAAGTTGCTCAAGGTCGTCGGCGTGAGTTCGCAGCGCCACATCGAGCAGGCAGTGACGCAGGCGGTCGCCGATGGCTCCATCAAGGGAACGGAAACGTTTCCCGCCAAGGTTACGCTGGAGGTTGCCGGATTGAAGCTGAACGTCTCGTTCGACGGCGAAATCAAGCTGCAATGAGACCCCCGCGACGCCCACCGCGGGGCGTCGTCGCGGCGCAAATCGGAGAGTTCCCATGGCCAAGCCGGTAGTCAACATCGCAGATATCGAACTGCAGCCGCGCGCGGCCGCTCCCACGGGTCCGGCCGCGGACCGTTACGACGCGAAGATAGGCCGAATCGGGGCGGGCATCGGCGCGAAACAGCTTGGATACAACGTCGCCGCAGTCGCGCCGGGCGAGGAAAAGCCCAAGATGTTCCGCTATCTGGGTCGCGAATCGCAAAGCGTCGATTACTGGGAGGGCGAGTGACGCAGGTGACGTCCTGCCCTTGCAACGGCTCGGTCGCTCGCACAGAGCTTCCCTTTCATGCGGCCCCTTTTTGCGGGCCGGCCGCGTCCGGCTGGCTGCCAAGCGGCGCGCAGTGTTCGGAAAGACATGACTGACTTCATCAAATCCTCGGCCCTGTTGCTCGTACTTCTCAACCCCTTCCTGGTTGTTCTTTACCTCGTGGACGTGGTGGAGAAGCTGGACCCCAGGCAGTTTGCGCGTGTGCTGACGCACGCGGCATTCATTGCCGCGCTGGTCTTCTGCTGCTTTGCGATTCTGGGCGATGCGATTTTCTCGAGCATCGTGCAGGCGGAGTTCGCCTCGTTTCAGATTTTCGGAGGCGTCGTGTTTCTGCTCATCGGCGTGCAGTTCGTCTTCCACGGACCGACGGCAATCGAAATATTGCGCGGCAAGTCGGAGCACCTCGCCGGCGCGATCGCGATGCCCGTTCTGATCGGGCCGGGGACGATCAGCGCCAGCGTGGTCATCGGCAAGCGGCTGGATGCGTTGAGTGCCTGCATTGCCGTTGTTGCGGCCGTGGTCATATTCCTTGCCGTGATGCTCGTTCTCAAGCACGCGTACGACGTCATGCGACCCCAGCGCGCATCCCTGATCAAGCGGTATATCGAAATCGCCGGACGGATCATGGCGTTGTACGTCGGAACCGTGTCCGTCGATATGATCATGCAGGGCATTCGCGCGTGGGTGCAGAAGTTCTGACGGCGGCGGGCTCGGAACCGCCTCGGCATGCGCGTCTTGCGATTTTCGTCCGGCCATTGGTACGCTGTCGATGGTTCGGCGGGATAGTCGAACGGTTTTCGCGCCGCCTGAGTGCCTTGCAGGCGCGAGGTCACATTCGAACGGGCGCACGCCCGATTTTGTAGAGGCTGACAATGCTGGAACTGCTTGCCGATCCCCAGATGTGGATCGCCTTCGTGACGCTGACCGCTCTCGAGCTGGTGCTCGGGATCGACAACATTATTTTCATCTCGATCATGATCGATCGGCTGCCTTCCCGGCAACGCGAGCTGGCGCGCAGGATCGGGCTGTTCCTCGCGATGTTCATGCGCATCGGGCTGTTGATGCTGCTGTCGTGGATGGTAGGCCTGACCGAGCCGCTGTTCGAGGTGCTGCGCCAGGAAATTTCGGGGCGCGACCTGATCCTGATCGGCGGCGGCCTGTTCCTGCTTTGGAAGAGCACCATGGAGGTGCACCAACTGCTCGAGGGCGAACACGGACGGTCCGCGAAGGCGGCGGGCACCACGTTCGGCGCGGTGATCGCGCAGGTCGTTGTCATCGATATCGTGTTCTCGCTCGATTCGATCATCACCGCGGTGGGCATGGTCGACCGGATCGAAGTGATGGTCGCGGCGGTGGTGGTCTCGGTTGCGCTGATGATGGCTTTCGCGGGGGGAATCAGCCGCGTGGTGTCGAACCACCCGACCATCAAGATGCTCGCATTGGCATTCCTGTTCGTGGTCGGCGTGGTGCTGGTGGCCGACGGCTTCGATCATCACATCCCGAAGGGCTATGTCTACTTCGCGATGGCATTCTCGGTGCTGGTCGAAACGCTCAACATCCGTGTCCGCAAGCGGGCAGAGCGGCCGGTGGAGCTGCACGAGCGCTACAGGAAATGACGAAGACGGACGCAAACTCGTCGGCAGCCGAGGTTCGGCCCGCGCACTATCGAGCGAATTCGCGGAACAGGACACTAGATTGCCCATGAGCACCGAGCCGACCCGCCACCCGGTCATCACCGCCGCACTGTGGATGCTGGGCGCTCTCTCTTCGTTTACCGCGATGGCCCTCGGCGGCCGCGAGATGTCGGGTGCCGGGATGAGCACGTTCGAGATCCTGCTCTTTCGCAGTCTGGTGGGCCTGTTCATCGTCGGCGCACTGCTGTCGAAGAGCGGCTGGGCGCAAATACGGACGCGGCGTTTCGGACTGCACATGGTGCGCAATGTCGGTCATTTCGGCGGGCAGTTCGGCTGGTTCTACGGAATTGCCATGATCCCGCTGGCGGAAGTGTTCGCCATCGAATTCACCACGCCGATGTGGACCGCCATTCTCGCGGCACTGCTGCTCGCGGAGCGCATGACGCGCCCGCGCCTGGTCGCGATCGCGTGCGGCGTCGCGGGCATGCTGATCATTCTGCGGCCGGGTCTGGAGGTCATCAATCCGGCGGCACTGGCCGTGGTGGGAGCGGCGATCGGCTTTGCGCTGTCCTACGTCTTTACCCGAAAACTCGCGCCGACTGAGTCCGCGCTGTCGATCCTGTTCTACATGACGGTAATCCAGTTGCCGTTGGCGCTGATTCCGGCGATGGGCAAGTGGGTCACGCCGCCGCTGTACGTGTGGCCGTGGCTGGTGGCGGTGGGCGCCGCGGGATTGAGCGCGCACTACTGCATGACGCGCGCGCTTCGGCTTGCCGATGCGACCGTCGTCGTGACCATGGACTTCTTGCGCCTTCCGCTGATCGCGGCGGCCGGGTTCGTTTTCTATGGCGAGCCGCTTGACTGGCTGGTCCTGGCCGGTGCGGCCGTGATGCTCGGCGGCAATGTCGCCAACATCGCCGCCGAGCGCGCCGGCAGCCCGCGCCCCTGAGGGACGCCGCCGGGGCCGGTGAGTCGGGCCTCAGTCTTCGATCGGTGGCACGGTGCGCGGACGGCCGTCGGCCCCCGTGGCGACGAAGGTCAGCGTGGCCTCGGTGACTTTCACGACTTCGATGTCGGCGGGGTTGCGCTGAGCGTAGACTTCGACGTTGATGGTCATCGACGTATTGCCGACCCGGACGATATCGGCATAGAAGGACAGTACGTCGCCGATGAACACCGGGTGCTTGAACAGGAACGAATTCACCGCGACCGTCGCCACCCGCCCGCGCGAACGCTGCGAGGCCGCCACGCCGCCGGCCAGGTCGACCTGCGCCATGATCCAGCCGCCGAAGATGTCGCCGTGCTGGTTCGCGTCGGCGGGCATCGGTACGACCCGAAGCGTGGGGGTGCGGTGCGCGGGGAGTCGCACTTTGGGCTGTCCGGCCATGCCGGCAGGCTAGCCGAATCGATGCGCGCGCGCAAACGGCGCTCAGCGCCCTTCGGTCAGCGTGCTTTCGCAACGTCCGACGATCTGCTCGATCGGGTCGCGGAGGCGTGCGTAGCGCGCGGCGAACGCCCTGGCCTGTCCGACGTAGTCCTGGTTCTCCACGAGAATCGCAAGCGGGGTGTCGAAGTCCGATCTGTCGGTATAGGGTGTAACGCCGATTCCCGCGCCGATGCGCTCCACGCGCCGCGCGTTGAGCATCTGTTCGACCTGCGTCGGCAAGAGCAGCAGCGGCTTGCCGGCGAGCAGGGCCTGTGCGGTCATTTGGTGGCTCGCATGGCAGATCACAAGGTCGGCCTGCGGGAGCATCTGCGCCACCGACATCGGAGACGACGTGATGAGCACCGATTCGCTGCCGAGCCGTGCCCGATCCGTCGCACCCAGGCCGCGAAAAAACGCCAGTGTCGGCACATCGAGTGCGCACAGCGCTCGGGCAAGGCGCTCCATGCCGGGGTAGCTGCTTTGCAGGTAGGCAAACACCCTCGGTCCGCTTCCGCGCGGCCACGGCGGCGTGCCACCGCCTTCCCCGGTCGGCACGATGCCCAGGTAGGTGGCGGGTTCGGACCGCGCGTAGATGTCGAGCTCGGGATAGGTCAGCAGCAGCAACCGGCCGGAATACAACTCTCCCAGCGTCCGGACCGGCGCCGCTGCGCGCGCCTGCAGAACGGTGTTGATCGCTTCGAGCGCCTGCTTGTCGGCAGCGACCATGGCCTGCATCGGCGCGGCTTCCCACTCGCGCAGCGCAGGAGTAGGGAAACCCGGCGGAGGCGCGTGAAATCCCTGTGAGATTTCGAGGCTGGGTACGCCGAGGGTACGTGCTGCCAGGTGGGCAGCAGGAGCCACGTTGCCGATGACCAGATCGGCCCCGGCAAGCCGTTCGCGCCATGCGTCGACCAGTTGGGCCAACTGGCTGTGGGTACCGTAGCCGAAATTGAGCAGAAGCTGGCCGAAGTTGACGGGGTTCGGATAGGGCGTCGGCCCGACCCAGATCGGCGCGCCTTCGCGACGCACGCCCTGCGACGCGGGCAAATCAGCGCCGGCGTCATGCTCCCGCAGCAGCAAGCGCACGCCGTGACCGCGCTGCATCAGGGCACGCGCCATCGGCAGCATCACGGACACGTGGCCGAGATTGCCGCCGAGCTCCCATGCGAATTCGATGCGTGCCAAGTCTTTAGTCTTTATTTGTACGCAGTATCGTCGCGCTATCTTTCAGAGCATTATGGCGGCACAGCTGTTATCAATGGGTCCCGCGGGGTACGTCGCGGCAATGATTGTTCGACTATGCATGTGTTCCGCTGGCCTTTGTAGGGGTCTTGTTGCTGAGAGACGCGCGGACTCGTTGGCCGATTTATGGTCCGTTGGCATCATATAATCAATTGTTGAATTCACAAGTACGGCTACCCGTCGAACATGCGAGTCAGTCTACTGGACCCGTGGCTTTACGATGTCGGGGGACACTTTCTCGACTGGGATCTGCGAATTGTTGATGAACTGAAGGCTCTCGGACATGAGGTTCGCCTGTATTCGCATACGAGCATTTCTACAAATGCGCAGCGTCACGCGTCGGCTCGCGCCGAGGTATTTCCAATTTTTCGGGGAGATTGCTTCGCGCATCCGGGACAGATCGATCCGGTTGCGGGTGAGATCATTTTGTTTCTGGATGGAGCAGCAACGCTTGCCGACGATCTTGCAAGAGTTGGCCAATCCCACATCTGGATATGGCCTTCGCTAACCGCCTCGCACTTGTACGCTTGCGCAAATGTTGCACCAAACGTGGGTATATCCGCGTGCATTCACGAGGAACCTACGCATATTCTTCCGAATGGACGAATGTGGTGGCGGTACGCATTCATCAGGGCTGCGAGAGCGGATCTCAGGTTGAATCTTGGAACGCCGAGCAAACGGCTTTCCGAAGAGTATTCGGGTCTAAGCGGGCAAATTCGGATCAACCGGTTTCCTGTGCCGCACAATGGGGCGCCTTGCGAAACGATGAAGACGGCGCTTCGAAGAATCGGCTTTTTCGGCGCGCAGAGATTCGAAAAGGGGGCGGAAGTACTTCCCACACTCATTCCCCGATTGCTGCGGGATGGTTACGAAGTGGTCTTGCACGACAGTGGCAGTATGGTTCGTGCGGAGGCGATGCCGGGCCTCACAGTGCTTGGGTACATCCCCGCGCTGGCCGACGAGATCGCCAAATGCGATCTCGTCGTTATGCCCTATGACGCAAAGCGTTATCGAATACGGGCTTCGGGAATCCTATGGGAGTGCATTGCGAGCGGTGTTCCGGCGATCGTACCGGACGAAACCGATATTGGAGGGCAGGTGCGCCGGGCTGGCGCGGGGACGACCTTCCGGTCGTTTTCAGCAGTCGAAATCTATCGATCGATAGTGGAAGCGCGCAGAAATTTTGGTGAGTTCGCGAGCGCGGCTTTTGAACAGAGTCGGCGTTGGCCGGAGGCAGAGGGATCCTGCCGCTTTGTTGCCGCGATGCTTGGCGAGGCGAACTAAGCGCTCAATTCCTTGTGGGGGTGGGTAATCGCATAGGTAAGCTTCGCATTCGGCTCGGCGTTGCGCCAGAATGAAGCGATCTCCGGATGCTGGAGAATGGGAAACCCGGCAGCGTCGACAGCCCAGGAGATGACAAAGTCATCCAGCATCGCGCCGGTGGACATGACGTAATCGCAGTCGCGATTGCGCACCCAACCTTGTTGCGCTTGGTCTACGCACCGCTCGTGGCTCAGCACGCCCGAGGCAAGGATTTCTTCGGCAACGTCGCGGGTCATTCCAATGCAACCCCCTTGGACATTCGGTGGGTGCCGGACGCGATCCCTGAACAACTCCGTTACCGTTTCGAGGGTACCGAAGGCACAAGATAGATCCGGCAGCCACGCAAATCTCCGCCAGACGCGCGTGTCGGCATCGATGCGAAAGAAATATCGCTCCGGTCCCGCCACTGCCTGCTGCAGCAGTCGGGCGATGTAAAGGTGGCTGGTCGCGAACCGCATCAGATGTTCCCCAGGGACGAGCGTCGCTTGAAACTCCCGTGCAAGCGTTTCGTATCGCGGAAGATTCTCGACGTCTCCGTCAACGATCAGTGCGACACGGGAGGTCGGGTAACTTTCTCGCAGATATCGTAGGCAGCGTCTTGGGTTGCTCCGGTAGAGCTGGATGCACCAGGCGATCGCGGCGTCCGGCGGGTCGGGTACACGATAAAGCACAGTGCGCTCAACGAGGGGCGGTTTTGGCGCTGAGGTATCGCAGCGGCCCGCCCGTGAACGGCGCGAACCCGGTGCCGAATATGAGCCCTGCATCGGCGAGGTCCGCGTCGGCGACGATGCCTTCGGCGACCACCGCCTGCGCCTCCTTGAGGTAGGGCGCGATCAGGCGCTGTATCAGCTCCTCGGTCACGGCACCGGCCGCGCCCTTCTGCGCCTTGCCGTCGCGCCACGTGTAGTACCCGCGTCCGCTCTTCTTGCCCAGGCTGCCCGCCGTGACCAGATGGGCAAGCCTTTTCGGCGGCTCGGCGTTGCCGCCCGCGAGTGCCTGGCCCGCATGCATGCAGATGTCCAGGCCTACCGTGTCGGCCAGCTCAATGGGCCCCATCGGCATGCCGAACTGGGTCATCGCCGCATCGATGGTCTCCGGCGCCATGCCCTGGTCCACCAGCCGCAGCGCCTGGTCGAGATACGGGCCGAGCACGCGGTTGACGAGGAACCCAGGGGAGTCCTTCGCGTGCAGAGGCAGCTTGTCGATCTGGCGCACGAACGCGGCGGCGTCTTTCGCCGCCTGGCCGTCGGTGTTCGCACCCGAGACGATCTCGACCAGCTGCATCTGCGCCACCGGGTTGAAGAAGTGGATGCCGACCAGGCGCGAGGGATCGGCGAGCGCGGTACCGATGTCGGCGAGCTTGAGGCTGGAGGTGTTGGTCGCCAGGATCGCGCCGGGCTTCGCGGCGGCGTGCAGCTTCGCGAAGAGCGCGCGCTTGATCTCCAGGTTTTCGAAGATCGCCTCGATGATCACATCGGCCCTGCGCACGCCGTCGCCGGCGACATCGGGAATCAGGCGATCGGATGCGTCACGGATGCGCCGTTTATCGCGCAAGCGCCGCTTGAACAACGCTCCGGCGCGTTTCATCGCCGGGGCCAGCGCCTTTGCATTCTGGTCCTGCAGCGTGACCGTCAGACCGCGCATCGCGCACCAGGCGGCAATGTCGCTTCCCATCACGCCGGCGCCGATCACGTGCACGTGCCTCGCCTCGAAATCTGATTCCTTGCCGAGCGATTTCATGCGCTCCTGGAGCCGGAAGATGCGGATCAGGTTGCGGGCGGTTTCGCCTTCGACCAGCGTCGCCATCGATGCCGGATCGCCCGCGGGCGGCGCGAACGGATCGCCGTCGTATTTCTGCCAAAGATCGACAATCGCGTAAGGCGCCGGGTAATGCTCGCGGCGGGCCCTGGCGGCGAGCTGCTTGCGTGCCATCGACGCGACCAGCGGCCGCAGCAGCGGCGTATTCGTCAGTGATTGCAGCAACGCCAGCCGGTGTCGGGCCGGTGCCTCCAGCGCCATCATGCGCGCGCTGTTCTCCATGATGCGCTCGGGCACGCTCGCATCGACCAGACCCATGAGTCTGGCGCGGCGCGCGTCGACGCTGCGGCCGGTCAGCATCATGTCGAGCGCGGCGCTCGGGCCGACCACGCGCGGCAGTCGCATGACGCCGCCCCAACCTGGAAGAATGCCCAGCATGACTTCGGGAAGGGCAAAGCGCGTGCCGGGCTGATCGACGGCAATCCGGTAACGGCAGGCGAGCGCCAGTTCGAGTCCGCCGCCCATGCAGTAACCGCTGATCAGTGCGAGCGTCGGAAACGGCATTGCCGCGAGCTTGTTCATCACGTCCCAGCCGCGGCGCACGATCGCGAGCGCCTCCTGCGTCGAGCTGATCCGGGTGAACTCCTCGATATCGGCACCGGCGACGAAACCGCTGCGCTTGCCGGAACGGATGATCAGCGCACGCGGCTTCGGCGAGCGCATCTCGTCGAGTATTGCGGAGAACTCCGCGACGACGTCAGCCGAGAGCGTGTTGGTCGAGGAATCCGCTTTGTCGACGCTCAGCCAAACGATGTTGTCGCGATCGGTGTCGAGTTTCCAGTGCTTGGCAGTCATGATTGCCTGCGTTTCGCGAAGATGGGTCGGGCCCTGCCCGGAACTAAAGCGCCTCGATCAGCATCGCGCCTCCGAGACCGCCGCCGATGCAGATCGAAGCCATGCCCTTCCTGCCGCCTGCGCGCTTGAGCGCGTGCAGCAGATGCAGCACGATACGCGTGCCCGACGCGCCGACCGGGTGGCCGAGCGCGATGGCGCCGCCGTCGATATTCAATTTCTCCATGTCCAGCTCTCCGAGGGGGCCGTCCAGGCCGAGCTGATCGCGGCAGTAGGCATCGTCGTTCCAGGCGGCCAGGCAGCCGAGCACCTGCGCGGCGAATGCCTCGTTGATCTCCCAGGCGTCCAGGTCGTTCAGTCCGAGGCCGTGGCGTTTCAGGATGGGCGTGGACGCATGCACCGGGCCGAGGCCCATCTGCGCCGGGTCTAGGCCGGCCCATTGCGTATCGAGGATGCGGCCGACGGGTTTGAGATCGTGGCGCTTCACGGCCGCTTCGCTTGCGAGCACGACCCAGGCGCTGCCATCGGTGATCTGCGACGAATTGCCGGCGGTCACGTTGCCGTACTTGCGGTCGAAAAAGGGCTTGAGTTTCGCCAGGTTCTCGGCTGTCGAGTCGCTGCGCACGCCGTCGTCGTCCTGATAGAGGTTTCCCTCGGTGTCATAGACCGGAACGATTTCGGCGGCGAGCCCGTCGTGCGGGGCGGTGAGCCAGCCGTTCTGCTGCGCGCGAATGACGCGCGCATGGCTTCTCGCCGAGTACTGGTCCATCTGTTCGCGCGTGATGCCGAAGCGCCAGGCGAGGTTTTCGGCGGTCTGTCCCATCAGCAGTCCGACGACCGGGTCGGTGAGTCCTTTCATGATCGCGATGACCGGCGTGAACAGCTGCGCCGGACTCAGCTTCAGGAACACGCGGGCCTTGCCTAGCGGCGTTTTCGCTGCCATGAACTGCGAGAACCACATGACCATCCTGTCCGAGTATTGCAGCGGGGCGCGCGACAGGGCGTCGACTCCCCCGGCGAGCACCAGTTGCGAGCGTCCGGTGGCGATGTTGGCGATGCCCGAGTCGATCGACTGCATCCCGCTCGCGCAATTGCGCATGACCGTCCAGGCCGGGACTTTGAGGCCGCAGCCGATGCGCAAGGCGGCCACCCGGCCGATGTTGACCTCGTCGACCGCGGGCGCGGCACAGCCCAAAATGACCTCGTCCAGATCGGCGGGCGCAACGCGCGAACGCAGCAGCAGCGAGCGGCCCGCTGCGACGGCGAGGTCGCTCGCGGCGAACGGGCCGGGACGGTTTCGTGACTTGAGAAACGGCGTACGCGCGCCGTCGACGATGTAGATAGGTTTGACCATTGCGTCTCCTGTGGGGCGCGCCGCGGATCAGGCTGCGGCCCTGCCGGCGTGCGCGGGCGCAAGCACCTCGGACAGGCCGAAATCCTGAGGGAAATCGTCCACGCGGATGACTTCGTCGCGCAGCCGTGCCGCGCACATGAGCAACGCCTGTTCGTCCGCACTGATCACGCCCACGGCGAGCGCCTGCTTCGCCATTGCATCGGCCGCAGCGGGCGTCAGCCTTCCGTCCTTCTGCGCCGCACGGATCTTCTGTTCCACGTCTTCGGCCTGGATCGTGGCCTCGAGCGCGGCTTCGAGGCACCCGAGCGGTTCGGATTCGCCCGCGGGCAGATACATGCCCGCGGTGAGCCTGTCGCGCGCGCGCGAGGGCGAAATCAGCAGACGCGCCACCTCGTGGCCGAGCCGGTCCGAGGGTACAACGTACGGGCGCCCGAGCGGAAAAATCACCCGGCGCAGAAACCACGCGACCAGGCGGCTGGGGTAATTGGAGATGACGCCCTCGATCGCATTCTGGGCCCGGAACATCGCATCCCACACCGACCACTCCAGCAGCGGCAGGTCGGACGGCTGCCGACCCTGATCCTCGTAGCGCTTGAGCGCCGCGGAGCAAAGGTACATGCACGACAGCACGTCGCCCAGCCGCGCCGAGAGTTTCTCGCGGCGCTTGAGGCCGCCGCCCAGGACCAGCATCGACACGTCGGCGAGAAAGGCGAACGCCGCGGAGAAGCGGGTCAGCTTCTGGAAATGCCTCCGCGTCTCGGGCGCCACGTCGGGCGTCAGCGACCCGTGCGAGCCGGTGATGCCGAGCACGAATGCTCGCGCGCAGTTCGCGATGGCGAAACGCACGTGGCCGAAGAGCGCGGCATCGAAATCGCGCGCGGCCTTGACGCGGTCGGTCTCGCGGGCGGCATTGATTTCGGCCAGCACGTAGGGGTGGCAGCGGATTGCGCCCTGGCCGAAGATGATCAGGCTTCGGGTGAGTATATTCGCGCCTTCGACGGTAATCGCGACCGGCAGCTGCTGGTAGGCGCGGCCCATGAAGTTGTTCGGACCGAGGCAGATGCCCTTGCCGCCCAGCACGTCCATCGCGTCGTTGACGACGATGCGGCCGCGCTCGGTGAGGTGATACTTGGCGATCGCCGATATGACCGAGGGTTTCTCGCCCATGTCCACCGCCGAAGCCGTCAGGATGCGCACCGCGTCCATCATGTACAGATTGCCACCCATGCGCGCAAGCGCTTCCTCGACGCCTTCGAATTTGCCGATCGCGGTCTTGAACTGGCTGCGAACGCGCGCATAGGCGCCGGTGGTTCGCACCGCGAGCTTCGCGTAGCCGCAGGAGGTCGACGGCAGCGATATCGATCGCCCGGCGGCCAGGCTTTCCATCAGCATGCGCCATCCATGACCTGCCAGCGCCGGTCCGCCGATGATCCAGTCGATCGGCACGAACACGTCGCGCCCGGTGGTCGGGCCATTCTGGAACACCGCGTTCAAAGGCAGGTGGCGGCGGCCGATGTTGACTCCCGGCGTATCGGTATGGACCAGCGCGCAGGTGATGCCAAGGTCCTCCCGGTCGCCGAGCAGGTGCTCCGGATCGTAGAGCCGAAACGCCAGACCCAGCAGCGTTGCGATGGGTCCGAGAGTGATGTAGCGCTTGTCCCAGGTGAGGCGCATGCCGAGCACCTCGCGCCCCTTCCAGGGCCCCTTGCAGACGATACCGAAGTCGGGAATCGCGGCCGCGTCCGAGCCGGCCAGCGGATTGGTGAGCGCGAAGCTGGGCACGTCGATTCCCCTGGCGAGCCGCGGCAGGTAGTGGTTCTTCTGTTCCTCGGTGCCGTAGTGCAGCAGCAGTTCGGCGGGTCCCAGCGAATTGGGTACCATCACGTGAACGGCGGCTACCCCGCATCGTCCCGCGAGTTTGGTGATGACCTGCGAATGCGCGTAGGCCGAAAACCCTTTGCCCCCGAACTCCTTCGGGATGATCATTCCGAGAAAGCCCCTGTCCTTGACGAACTGCCACACATGGGGTGGAAGATCGTAAAGGACGTGGGACGTCTCCCAGTCGCTCGCCATCGCGCACAACTGTTCGGTTTCATTGTCGAGGAAGCCGATTTCCTCCGTCGTCAGCCTCGGTTGCGGGAACGCGATGAGCTTGGCCCAGTCGGGCCGGCCCGAGAAGAGTTCGCCGTCCCACCAGACCGTGCCGGCATCGATGGCCTCCTGCTCGGTCTGCGACATCGGCGGCAGAATCCGGCGATAGAGCTCGAGCAGCGGACTGCTGACGAGCGCACGTCGCGCCGCGGGAACGAGCAGCACCGCGGCCGCGATCAGCACAATAAGCAGGGTCCAGACCATGTCGAATACTCCTTAAGCGGCATCGCGCCCCGGCCACGCGCCGGCGTGTCCGTGCGCCGAGTCTGCGGCGGGCCAAATTGTCCGCCCGAATTGAATCACCCGAACGTACCGTGGGGGCAACAAGCGCCGCCGCATGGATTATGGACCCGTATCGTTCCGGAGGGCGATCCCCCGTCTCGCGTGGAATCAGCCGCGATGAGGCGCCGCGGCGGCATCCCGGAAACCGGCCAGCCTCCTGTTAAACTGCCGGCATGCATCGCCACGAGACGTCGATTCCCGCGCCGGTGGAGGCCAAGGGCAAAGCACCGCGCCAGCGCAGCGAGTGGCGCTCGCTCGCCCCGCTGCTGCCCTACTTGTGGGAATTCAGGGGGAGGGTACTGCTCGCGTTCGCGCTGCTGGTTGGGGCCAAGCTGGCCAATGTCGGCGTGCCGCTCGTGATGAAGCAGATCGTCGACCTTCTCTCGGGCAACAGGGCGATGATGGCGGTGCCCGTGGTGCTGCTCCTGGGGTACGGCGCGCTGAGGCTGTCGACGACACTGTTCACCGAACTGCGAGAGCTGGTGTTCGCCAAGGTCGAACAGCGCGCGGTGCGCCGCGCGGCGCTGCAGGTGTTCCGGCATCTGCATTCCCTTTCGCTGCGCTTTCATCTGGATCGGCAGACCGGCGGCGTATCGCGCGACCTGGAACGGGGGACGCGCGCCATTTCCAGCCTGCTCGGCTACGCGGTCTACAGCATCTTTCCGACGCTGGTGGAAATTTCGCTGGTAATCGGGATATTGCTGGTGAAGTACGAGATCTGGTTCACCGTGGTCACCGCAGTTACGCTCGTCGGCTATATCGGCTACACCGTCACGGTTACCGAGTGGCGCACCAAGTACCGGCGGCAGATGAACGAGCAGGACTCCAGGGCCAGCACCCGCGCGACGGACAGCCTGCTCAATTACGAGACCGTGAAGTATTTCGGCAACGAACAGCACGAAGCGCGGCGCTACGACCAGGGACTGAGGCGCTACGAGACAGCGGCAGTGAAGTCACAGTCGGCCCTTTCGGCGCTCAACGTCGGTCAGGCGTTGATCGTCGCTGCGGGGGTGACGGCGGTCATGTGGCGCGCGACCGCGGGCGTTGTCGCCGGCACCATGACTCTCGGGGACCTGGTGCTCGTCAACGCTTTCATGATCCAGCTGTACATTCCGTTGAATTTCCTCGGCGTGGTCTACCGGGAGATCAAGCAGGCGCTTGCCGACATGGAACGCATGTTCCGCTTGCTCGGGGAAAACCGCGAGGTCGAGGACAAGCCGGGAGCACCTGCGCTCGACGTGTCATCCCCGCGCATTCACTTCGAACACGTGTCATTCAGTTACGACGGCAGGCGGCGGATTCTCGAGGACGTGAGCTTCGAGGTTCCTGCCGGGAAAACCGTCGCGGTCGTCGGCCACTCGGGTGCGGGCAAGTCGACGTTGGCGCGCCTGCTGTTCCGGTTCTACGACGTCAGCACAGGCCGCATCACCGTGAACGGGACCGACATCCGCGACGTGACGCAAGCTTCGCTGCGGGCGGCGATCGGGATCGTGCCGCAGGACACGGTCTTGTTCAACGACGACATCTTTTACAATATCCACTATGGGCGCATATCGGCCGATCCCGAAGAGGTGTACACCGCGGCCCGTTCGGCGCATATCCACGCATTCGTGGAAACCCTACCGGACAAATATCAGACCGAGGTCGGTGAACGCGGTCTGAAGCTCTCCGGCGGTGAGAAGCAGCGAGTGGCGATTGCACGCGCGCTGCTGAAGGAACCGCAGATTCTCGTCTTCGACGAGGCGACTTCGGCGCTTGATTCGAAATCGGAAAAGGCGATCCAGGCCGAGCTGAACCGCATCGCCGAGGGCCGCACCACGCTGATGATCGCGCACCGCCTGTCGACCATCATGGACGCGGACCAGATCCTGGTGCTGGATCGCGGCCGTATCGTCGAACGAGGGAGGCACCGGGACCTGCTCGAAGCCGGGGGGGCCTATGCGGCGATGTGGACGCTGCAACTCCAGCAAGAGCAGGAAATTGCCGCCTAAGCACCGCAGGAGTATCGTTTCGCGCGGCGCAGCCGGCGGGCCAGCCGCAGTCGGCGGGCGATCTGCAGAGTCACATGAGCAAACACGTCTATGTCCTTGTTGCAATTCAAGGTATGGGCCGTTAAACTGCCGCCAAACGCGGCCGAGGGGAGGAAGTCGATTGCGAAACCTGTTTGTCGTCGTTGTAACGGCTTTACTGACAGCCGGCGCGCCGCCCGTGCACGCGGCGCCGGCTGAATCCCGGAACAGCGAAGTCGCGGAGCCGAAGATTCGTTCCAACGCCGCACTCGTACTGGACCAACAGTCGGGCGAAGTCCTTTACGGCAAGAACGCGCAGGCCATCGTTCCGATCGCCTCGATCACCAAGCTCATGACGGCAATGGTGGTGCTCGACGCGAACCTTGACCCGGGCGAGAAGATCCTCATTACCAAGGCCGATATCGACTCGCTGCGCGGCTCGCCTTCGCGGCTGCGTGTGGGCACGGTGCTGACACGCGACGATTTGCTTCGGCTTGCCCTGATGGCCTCCGAAAACCGCGCCGCGTCCGCGCTCGCTCGCAACTATCCGGGCGGAGCGGATTCCTTCGTGCGCGCGATGAATCTGAAGGCGCAGCGGATCGGTATGAACGGCTCGCACTTCGCCGACGCGACCGGCTTGTCGAGCAGGAACGTATCCACTGCCGAGGACCTCGCCGTGCTGGTGCGCTCGGCGCATGCTTACCCGAAGATACGCGAGTATTCGACTGCGATCTCCTACAGTGTGAGCGTCGGCAGCAAATATCACCTTGATTTTTTCAATACCAACCGTCTGGTCGGCAGCGATTCCTGGGACATAGGCCTGTCGAAGACGGGGTTCATCAACGAGGCCGGACGCTGCCTGGTCATGCAGGCGACCCTGGCGGGCCGAGCGGTGATCATCGTGCTGCTGGATTCCTGGGGAAGATTAACGCGTATCGGCGACGCCAATCGGATACGGAAATGGCTCGAGCTTGCGTCGGGACGCGGGCACGCGTCGGCCAGCGGCGCCGTGGCGGGCGCGCAGCGCTCGGTCGTCCTGCGCTAGCGGTAGCGTGCGGGTCGCGCGCTGGGTCTGCGCAGCCCGCACGGGGCTGGCCGGTGACGCTTCCGGTCACTTGACGATGAACCATTGCAACGCGACAGTGGTCCAAACTTCGGAAAACCATGCCAAGCGGGGTATTGTGCCGAAACTGCTCGCAGCACCCATGTAGGTCGAATCTAGGCGCTGCGTGATGCGGTCCGAGCCGGTCGCCGAAACCCCACATGGGGTGGTGCGTTGCTACAGTTTCTTGCCTGCGAGCGATTCCTATCTTGAGGACGTGCTCGACGGTCTGGCACGGACGCCGAAACGCATTTCGTCACGGTATTGCCTGGACGAGAAGGGTTCACGGCTGTATTCGGCGCTCTGCGATCAGCCCGAGTGCTATCTCATGCAGGCCGAAGTCACGATTCTGCGCGACAACCTCGCGGCAATCGCGCAGTTCGTCGGCCAGGAGGCTGAACTGATAGAACTGCGCGCGGGTATCGGGGTCCAGACGGCGCTGTTGCTGGGAGAGCTGCGACCTGCGGTATATGCACCGATCGATGTCGACCGTAGCATGCTCGACGCGGTGTCGCGCGAATTGGCGGATCTCTTCCCGTGGCTCAACATTTCCGGGATCCACGCCGACATCTGCCGGCCGCTCGCACTGCCTGAATTCGTCGGACTGCCGATCCGCAAGAAGGCGGTATTCCTTCCGGGGTCGGTGATCGGCAGCTTCGCGCCGGTGGAGGCGCTAGGGGTGCTGCGGAACGCGAGGCGCCTTGCGGGCAAGGGCGGCGTGCTTCTTGCCGGGATCGACCTGAAGAAGCATGCGGGAAAGATCGTGTCCGCCTACAACGACGCGAACGGAATGAATGCGGCACTGCATCTGAACCTGCTCGCACGGATCAATCATGAACTGGGCGGCGATTTTCAGCCGAATCGGTTTTCCTATCGGACGTCCTACGATGACACCAAAGGGCGCGTCGAGATGTTTCTGGACAGCCGCTATGCGCAGATCGTTCATGTCGGGCAACGGCGCTTTGATTTTGCCTATAACGAGACTATAGAGACCGGTATCGCGTACCAGTATGGGATCGCGGAATTCCAGGCGCTCGCAGCGGACGCGGGGTTTGCGTCTCAGGCCGTGTGGACTGACGCCGCACAGTTGTTTTCGATTCACGGCATGATTGCAGTCTGAGGAGCCATTGATCATGAAGTCCTCCACCGCACTGCCGGCGGACAAGCTGGCACACCGCTGCGATCCCGCGCAGTTCCGGTTCGCGACCACCGCAGAGTTGGGTGAGCTGACGCAAGTCGTGGGCCAGGACCGCGCTGCCGCCGCCGTTGAGTTTGGCATCGGCATCGAGCGCCATGGTTACAACCTGTTCGTGATGGGACCCACCGGCAGCGGCAAGCACACTCTGGTAAAGCACTATCTGGCCAAGCGCGTGCGAGAAGCCGCGAAGACATCTGACTGGGCCTACGTCAACAACTTCTCGCGACCGTACCAGCCCATAGCAATCGAGCTGCCTCCCGGTCGCGGCATGGTGCTCAAAGAGGATATGCGCCATGTGGTCGAAGAGTTGCGTTCGACCATCCCGGCGGTGCTCGAAAGCGACGAATATTCGGCCAAGGTCGAGCAGATCGATTCGGAGTTCAACGAGCGCCACGAGCGGACGTTTTCGGAATTGGGGGCAGAAGCGTCGCGAGAGGGGATCGCGCTATTGCGCACGCCGGCCGGCTTCTCGTTTGCGCCGCTAAAGGACGGAGAGGTCATCGCTCCGCAGGAGTTTGCCAAGCTTCCCGACGAGGAGAAGCGTCGCATCGAGGAAACCATAGCCCGGCTGCAGTCCAAACTCGAGCGGATCGTGCGGGACGTGATGCGCTGGCGCAAGGAGCGCTATGAGCGCATCAAGGCGCTCAACCGCGAGATGGTCCTGCTCGCGGTCGGCCATGTAACCGACGAATTGAAGCAGAGCTACATCGACCTACCCAAGGTCGTCGAATACCTGGAATCGGTGCAGCGCGACGTGCTGGAGAACGCGGACGATTTCAAGAAGCCCGCCGAGGAAGCGGGCCAGGGAACGATGCGGATCATGATGTCGCAGGACGCCGGCCTGCGACGCTACGAGGTCAATGTGCTGGTGGACCGTTCCACGCCCGACGGCTCGCCGGTGGTGGTGGAGGATTACCCGACTTATCAGAACCTCGTCGGCCGGGTCGATCACATCGCGCAGTTCGGCACGTTGGTCACCGATTTCAACCTCATCAAGGCCGGCGCATTGCACCGCGCGAACGGAGGCTATTTGCTGCTCGACGTGGTCAAGGTCCTGATGCAGCCTTTTGCGTGGGAGGGTCTCAAGCGCGCGCTCAGGCAGCGCGAGATCCGCATCGAATCGATTTCCGATATGTACGGACTCGCGACGACCGTGTCCCTCGAACCGGAGCCGATACCGCTCGACGTCAAGGTGGTTCTGATCGGAGAGAGGATCTACTACTATCTGCTGCAGGCCTACGATCCGGACTTCAAGAAGCTGTTCCGCGTGGCGGCCGATTTCGAAGACGCCGTCGACAGGAGCGAAGGCAACAGCGACCGGTTCGTGAGTCTGGTCGCGACGGCGGCGCGGCAAAAGAACCTGCTGCCGCTGGACCGGGAAGCGGCAGCGCGCGCGGTCGACCAGGCGTCGCGTCTGGCCGGCGACGCGAAGAAGATTTCGAGCAACCTGGATGCAACGATCGATCTGCTGGCCGAGGCAGATTATCTGGCGCGCAAGGGCGGGCGCCCATCGATCGGTGGCGAGGATGTGAGCCGGGCGCTGGAGGCGCAGCGCGGGCGTTCCGACCGGCTGCAGAGCAGGTTGCGCGAGGCGATCCTTCGCGGGACGCTGCTCGTCGACACGGCGGGCGCTGCGATCGGCCAGGTCAACGGTCTTTCGGTCTACCAGGTCGGCAATTTCGATTTCGGCACACCGACTCGAATAACGGCGACAACCCGGCCTGGAGACGGACGGGTCGTCGACATTCAGCGCGAGGTGCAACTGGGCGGGTCGATTCATTCCAAGGGTGTATTGATTCTCTCGTCGTTTCTTGCCTCGCGCTTCTCTGCAAAGAGGCCGTTCTCGCTTTCGGCCAGCCTGTCATTCGAGCAGACCTACGGCGAGGTCGAGGGGGACAGCGCATCGTTGGCCGAGTTGTGCGCGCTGCTGTCGTCGCTGGCCGGAGTGCCGATACGGCAGTCTATGGCGGTCACCGGATCGGTGAACCAGCGGGGAGAGGTGCAGGCGATCGGCGGCGTGAACGAGAAGATCGAGGGATTTTTCGACGTCTGCAATGCGCGCGGGCTGACCGGCGACCAGGGGGTGGTGATCCCCGAATCGAACGTCGATCACCTGATGCTGCGCGAAGACGTCATTGGCGCGGCGCAGGCGGGCCGGTTCCACGTGCATGCGGTGCGCAACGTGGACGAGGCGGTAGATCTGCTCATGGGAATGCCAGCCGGCGATTCCGAGGCGCTCGGTGAGGCGCGCCCGGACACGGTCTATGGCCGGGTGGCACAACGCCTGCAGCAGTACGCGGCGCTGCGCAGGCCGCAGAGCGACGCTAAGCAACGTCGCACGCAACCCAGGGATCGATGACATGCCGCAGCCGGTACCCGGGGACGCCAAGCGCATCGTGGTGGCGCTCGATACGGGCTCGCTGTCCGGCGTGGCGATCGACGCGGCGGCGCGTCTTGCGGCGGGTCTGCACGCCGAACTCCAGGCGCTGTTTGTGGAAGACTCCAAATTGCGCCGGCTCGCGGATCTGCCGTTCGCAAGGGAGTTGGGCAACATGTCCGCGCAACACCGTCGGTTCGACGCCGCCGAACTCGATCGCGCCATACGGGTTCAAGCGCGCCAACTTCGCCACGCACTCGAAGCGGCCGCGCGCGAACGGCCGCTTATCTGGTCTCTGGAAGTCGTCCGCGGCGATCTCATCGCCGTGCTCCTGGAGCACACCTCCGCTGCAGACCTTGTGGTGCTGGGGCGAACAAGGCGTCCGGCGTATCTCGGCGTGCGCGTTCCGAGCGTCGCGCGCCGGATCGAGCGCCGGGCCATGCGACATCCCGTCGTCGCGGTGTTCGACGGTACCGCGGCCGCAACGCGGGCACTGGATGCGGCGCTCGCGCTGGAGCGAAGGTCCAAGGGAGAATTGGTGGTCGCAATTCGGGCACCGCAGCAGGAGCAGATCGCCGCACTGCGAGCGCAGGTCGATGCAGCACTTGCGGTTCAAAGGCGTGCCGCGAGCGAGTACTTGTGGCTGCAGGATGCCGGTATCGCGAACATCGCGGAGACGGCAAAACGCCGGCGGGCAGGAGTGGTCCTGCTGCCGGTAGCCGACCTCGCGCGTGCAGAGCACGAGTTCGAAGGCTTGGTCGACGAAATCGCGTGTCCGGTCGTGCTGATCCCTTAGCGTGCCCATGGAGCGAGCGCACGACTATTTTGAACACGACGCGGATATCGGCATCATCGGCAGGGGCAAAACGGTGGAGGCGTCCTTTGAAAACGCGGCGCGGGCGATGTTCGCGATCCAGTGTGATATCGATTCGATTCGTCCACTCGAGCAAGTCGAGGTGAATTTCGAGGAAGACGAGGTGGAACTGGCGCTGGTGCGATGGCTCAATGCGTTGCTCGCCGCATCCCGCGAGCGCGGATTGGCGCCGTGCGATTTTGGTCTCGAGCGCAGCGGCGAATGCTGGCGGGGCTGGGCGCGTGGCGAGCGATGGCGCGAAGCTGTGACGCGCGGCACCGAAGTCAAGGGGGCCACGCTGACGATGCTTTCGGTTTCACAGGGTCCAGCGGGTTGGGAAGCGCGCTGCGTAGTGGACGTCTAGCCGATTTCGAGCTCGCCGATGGCGCTTCCGAAGAAGAAACCGGTTTTGAATACGTCCCTGGCTTTCGGATCGTTGCGCCGTTGCAACGGTCCGAAAGCCAGGGAGCAGAGGCGCCGATTCGAGGGCGGCCGGTTGGTTCCGGCCTCGCCGGCTAAGATGCGATATGGACATTACGCAACTCCGTCAGATCGATGCCACATCGTGGGCGCTGCCGCGGCGTGAGGGCGAATTGCGTGCCGAGGTGCGCTTGTTCGCCGATGCCGGGCTGCTTGCGGCAATGGACGACAAAGTGCTCGGTCAGATCGCGAACGTGGCGCGACTCCCCGGGCTGGTGGGCGCGGCGATGACCATGCCCGACGCGCACTGGGGCTACGGTTTTCCTATCGGCGGCGTTGCGGCGTTCGATCCCGACCGCGGCGGTATCATTTCGGCGGGCGGCGTGGGATTTGACATTTCGTGCGGTATCCGATGCCTGCGCACTGATCTGGCGGCAGAGGACGTACGGGCTCGTGCAAAAGACATCGCCGACCGCCTGTTCGCGAGCATCCCGGCGGGCGTTGGTGAGGAGGGGAGCATAAAGCTGTCGCCCGGACAATTGGACCGGGTGCTGAGCGGGGGTGCGCAGTGGGCCGTGAGTAAAGGTTACGGCGTCGAGGAGGACCTGGAATATATCGAAGAGCGGGGGCGCATGCCGGGTGCGGTGACTGCGAGCGTTTCCGAACTCGCCAAGAAGCGCCAGCGTGGGGAAATGGGTACGCTAGGTTCTGGCAACCATTACCTCGAAGTGCAGACCGTCGAGCGCATCTACGATGAGGCGGCTGCGCGCGCCTTTGGCATCGAAGCAGGACAGGTCGTCGTTTCGATCCACTGTGGTTCCCGGGGCCTGGGACACCAGGTCGGGACCGACTACTTGGTGAGTCTCGCCAAAGCGGCGAAGCGGATCGGACTCGAACTTCCCGAGCGCGAACTGGCGTGTGCACCGATCAATTCCCCCGAGGGACAGGAATATCTCGGCGCGATGAATGCAGCCATCAACGTCGCGCTTGCCAACCGTCAAATAATCGCCGAGCTGGCGCGGCGGGTGCTTGGACATTTTTTCCCGGACGCACGGATCGAAACGCTCTACGACGTGTCCCACAATACATGCAAGGCGGAATGGCATCAGGTCGCAGGCAGGCGGCGGTTGCTTTATGTTCACAGGAAAGGCGCAACGCGCGCTTTTGGACCCGGCCATCCGGGGCTACCCGATCGCTACCGCTCCGTCGGCCAGCCGGTGATCATTGGTGGCAGCATGGGAACGGGTTCCTACGTGCTGGCGGGTACCCGCGAATCAGAGAATCGGGCTTTTTCTTCTGCGAGCCATGGCGCCGGACGTGCCATGAGCCGCAATCAGGCGCTGCGTCATTGGCGGGGGCGCGAGATCATCGATGAACTCGCCGCGCGCGGCATTCTTATAAGGACCAACTCGATGCGCGGCGCTGCGGAGGAAGCGCCCGGAGCCTACAAGGACGTCGATGCCGTGGCGGAGGCAACCGAGCGCGCGGGACTTGCCCGCCGCGTCGCCCTGCTCGCGCCGCGGATCTGCGTCAAAGGATAGAATATGACCAAGGAGGGAATCGATGCAAAATTCACTGCAAATCACCGTGCGTGGCATGGATCATTCCGACGCTCTCGACAAACACATAAGGGGAAAAGTAGAAAAACTGGATCGGGTCTATCCAAGACTGATGGGTTGCCGAGTCGTGGCCGAACTGGAGGACCGCCACAAGCAGCAGGGCAAGCAATTCGCGGTGAGAGTGGATATCACCGCGCCGGGCAAGGAGATCGTAGTCAATCGACAACATGACGAGGATGTATACGTGGCGCTGCGCGACGCGTTCGACGCCGCCAAGCGCCAGTTGGAGGACTACGCGGATATTCAGCGCGGCGACGTGAAGGCGCACAGCTCCGTGCCGCCGCCCGTGGGAGGGGTGGCGGAATAGCGGTTTCTCGCCACGACCTCCGATCGGATGCCAGTGCAACGGGGCTGGCGACCTTAAGCGACCTCCCGCTGTCGAGAAGCCGTGAGTTTGCGGCCGCGCGATACCGGGAGTTCCAATTGAGAACCCCGATTCAGCCCCCGATCGCTCGGCATCCGGCGCGTCGGTGAAGGTGCCTTTCGGGTGCGCAAAGCGCACCTTCGTCTTATTGCGCGCACCCATGTCTCGGAGAACTGGCTCGACGCGATGCCATCGCAGCGGACGCAGTTGATACGCCCACATAAGTACCAGGCCGATCACACTTATGAATACCAGGATGAGTCTGTCGACGGCGTTGCTGCTTACCGTGCCACCGGTGCTCTGGGCCGGCAATGCCGTCGTCGGTCGTGTGGTCCACGAGTGGATCCCGCCGATGACCTTGAATCTGCTGCGCTGGGCCATCGCGCTGGTTGTTCTATTGCCGCTGGCCGGTTCAATCTTGCGCCC
This sequence comes from Betaproteobacteria bacterium RIFCSPLOWO2_02_FULL_63_19, assembly GCA_001770415.1. GTDB lineage: Bacteria > Pseudomonadota > Gammaproteobacteria > Burkholderiales > SG8-39 > JACQTO01. The sequence continues at coordinate 31,633 of MEQX01000066.1, forward strand.
CGGCAGCGGGTTGTGGACTGCTTGGCGGCGCTTTGCGCTGGTCGGGCTGCTCGGCGTCGGCCTTTACAACTCGCTTCAGTACCTTGCGCTACAGAGTTCCACTCCGATCAACGTGACACTGGTCGCATCGAGCATGCCGGTCTGGATGCTCTTGATCGGCGCGACGTTCTTCGGCTCGGCGATCCGGCCAAAGCAGGTGATTGGGGCTGTCTTGTCGATAGCCGGGGTACTGCTGCTGCTCAGTCGCGGCGAATGGCGCCAACTGATGACCATGCAGCTGGTTCCGGGCGATCTCTTCATGATCGCCGCAACCATCTCGTGGTCGTTCTACAGCTGGTTGTTGATGCATCCGAAGGAGCCCGAGGCCATCCGCGGTTATTGGGCCGCGTTCCTGCTGGCGCAGATCGTGTACGGCGTGATGTGGTCGAGCATGTTTGCAGCGGGCGAATGGATGATCGGCAACCCGCATATTGTCTGGAGCTGGCCATTGGTGGCAGCACTGCTTTTCATTGCGCTCGGACCGGCAGTTATCGCCTACCGTTGCTGGGGGGCAGGAGTGGAGCGCGCGGGCCCGACGGTTGCAGGTTTCTTCAGCAATATGACGCCGTTATTTGCAGCGCTGATGTCTTCGACATTCCTGGGTGAAATGCCGCATCTGTACCACGTGGGGGCGTTTGCGCTGATCGTCGGCGGCATAGTGTTCTCGGGCGGACGTTGAGGCACGTGGTTGCCGCGCAAATTCCACCCCGGCGCTGCCGATGTCGCGCACGCCTCGACAGACGATCGCCGCCAGACGGAATCGGCGACTGCTCGCACGATCCGAGCAGGCCCTTTGCGTGAAGTCTGACGCCTAGACTATCGGGCTCAAGATGCAGGCGTGCGCTAGCAGGGGAGTGCGAGCTTGAACAGCTTGATGGTATTGGTCCGCCCGACGCGTTTCCTCTCCTCCTCGGTCAATACCGGGGTGTTGTCGAACCAGGACGCCCCGTCGACCATGACTTCCATAGGATAATCGACGGCGAACATGATTCGGTCGATTCCCATTTCCGCTATCGCGCATCGGAACGTCGAATCACTGAAATTTCCGCTCGTGGTGATGTGAACGTTGGATCTCATATAGGCGCTCATCGGCTTCTTGGCCGGATATCCGGCGGGTATGGTCGCAATGCGGTGATCGATGCGCCACATGTCATACGGGATGCGTTCACCGAGATGGCCAATGACGATCTGCAGCCTGGGGTATTCGTCGAACAGACAGGAGCCGATCAGCCGCAGCACGTGGATCGAGGTTTCCACTGCAAAGCCCCATGCCGAACTGAACAGCCAGGGATGGCCCTCGTAGGCCTGTGCCCGCTGGTAGACCGCGGTTCTGGGGTGCATGTAGAACGGGACATCGAGTTCCTGGACGCGCGCCCAGAACGGCCGGTATTCGGGCGTGTCGTAATAGATGACCGAGTCGGGAATGTCTCGTTGCGTGAAGCCGTTGACCAGGGCTCCCGGAAAGCCGAGTTCGTTGACGCAGCGGGTGAGTTCTTCGGCGGCGGCGCCGGGGTCCTGCATCGGCAGGGCCGCAAAACCGCCGAAACGGTCCGGCCGCCTGGCGACCTGTTCGGCGAGAAAGTCGTTGTATCTCCTGGACGCTTCAATGGCTTCATGGGTGTCCAGAATCATTTGCACCGCGGGCGCGTTCAGCGACAGGATGGCGTACTCGATGCCGTTCTTGTCCATGTCCTTGAGCCGGAGGTCGTGGAAGTCCACCAGACGTCGGGCGGTTTCTGCCCACGACCAGGCTCCCCCAAGACGGCCTGCGGCGTCTTCATCGGGTCTCCCGTAAGCAAAATGTTCCTCGATTGCGATCTTTCCGTTCATCTTTCAATCTTCCTTTTGGTATGTATCACCGCATGGGTCTGCGGCACGGCGGATATGGGAGGGCCAAGAAATCGAACAAGCTTCCCATGCTAGGACAGCTTTAGTGCTTAAACGAAACGTTTGAACCTGCTTCGGAACGCGCACGATGGCCCCTATGTTCGTCTTTGGTTCGCCGGAAATGGTCCGCGATAGCCGACTGAGCGCGATATGTTTGCCGCAGTTTCCTTGACCAGTGGGGCCCACGCCGTCTTCATGCGCTCGGCGGGTGCCGAGACCGACAGCCCGGCGACGATCGCGCCGGTGTCGTCCCGCACCGCGGCACCAATGCAGCGCACACCCGTTTCAGCTTCCTCGTTGTCCAGTGCATAACCCTGCTTCACCGCGCGCGCGAGTTCCTTTTCCAGTTCGGCGATGCTGGTGAGCGTATTCTTGGTGTAGGCTGGAAGCCCTGTTCGCTCGGCGTAGGAGCGCCGGCCGTCCGCGCCTTCATCCATCAGGAACAGTTTCCCCACGGCGGTGATGTGCAGCGGCGCTCGCGCGCCCACGATGTTCACGACGCGCATCAGTGCGCGTCCGGCGGAGGTGCGTTCGACATAGACGATTTCGTCGCCATGGCGCACGGAAAGATTGACTGCCTCGCCCGTGGCCGCGTGCAAGTGGCGCATGAACGGCAGCGCATGCTCGCGTACCGAGATGCGCGCTTTCACCAGGTTGCCGAGTTCGAGCAGGCGTATGCCCAGGCGGTAGCTTCCCTGGTCGACACGCTCGGCCAGTCGCTCGTGAACGAGAGCCGTGAGGATGCGGTGCGCCGTCGACGGATGCAGGCCGGTTGTTCGCGCAAGCTGTTTCAGCGAGACCGGCTCCGCGTGGCCGGCGAGGGCGTCGAGCAGGGCCGTCATACGCTCGATCACCTGGATGGAATTCTTGGATTCGGATGTCGCCACGGCGGGCTTGTTTCGAATGACACGGCGAGAGAATTCTACACCGCCATCCCGGAGGCGAACGACGGCCGGCGCAACCTCCGTGTTATGATTTCCGCGGATCTCGTACACCTACCACGGCGTCTCTATTGCCCATGCGCGTCGGCCTGTTCGTCACCTGCCTCGTGGACGCGATGCGACCGTCGATCGGCATGGCGGCGGTCAGGCTGATCGAGGGTGCGGGGTACGACCTCGTGGTACCGGCGGCGCAGACCTGCTGTGGTCAGCCCGGTTACAACTCGGGCGACCGCAGGTCGGCGCGGGCGCTGGCTGAAAAGCTGCTCGACGAATTCGAGGCCTGCGACTACCTGGTCGTGCCTTCGGGTTCGTGCAGCGGCATGATTCGCACGCATTATCCGGACCTTTTCCGCAGCGAACCGGCTCTGGCGGCCCGCATCGAGCGGCTGAGCGCCAAGACCTACGAACTCACGGACTTTCTGATCAACGTCGCGAAGCTGAAGCACGTTCCGGGGGAGTTCGAAGGCACGGTGACTTACCACGATTCCTGCTCGGGCCTGAGGGAGATGGGGGTCAAGTCGCAGCCGCGGGAACTGCTGGCGATGGTGCGCGGGCTCACGTTGAAGGAGATGCGCGACAGCGAGACCTGCTGCGGGTTCGGCGGCACGTTCGTGCTGAAGATGGACGAGATTTCGGCGCGCATGGTCGAGGACAAGTGCAGAAACGTCGAGGCGAACGGCGCGTCGGCGCTGGTTCTCGGCGATCTGGGCTGCATGCTTAACATCGAAGGGCGGCTGCGCAAGCGGGGCGACAGTACGACCGAAGTGCTGCACGTTGCCGAGATTCTGGCCGGCAGGGACGACGGCTGACGTGCAAAGCCAGGCGATGCACTTCAAGGCACGCGCCGGTGCCGCACTCAAGGACGCGGCGCTGCAGCGCGGGCTGGCAAAGGTCGACGGATTCGCGGCGAGACGCGCGTCGGCGATTCGCGAACTCGACGATCTGCAGGGGCTGAGAACGGAGGCCGCGGCGATACGCGACCGCGCGCTTGCCGACCTCGACGTGTGGATCGAGGCATTCGAGAGCGAGGCAACGCGGCGCGGTGCAAGCGTGCTGTTCGCCGAAACCGGCGCGGACGTGTCCAGGCTCGTGATCGAGATCTGCCGGCGGCATGGACTGTCCAAGGCGATCAAGTCGAAATCGATGCTCTCGGAAGAGGCGCAGCTCAACGAGGCGCTCGAGGCGGCCGGAGTGCAGCCGGTGGAAACCGACCTCGGCGAATACATCTGTCAGCTTTCCGGCGAGCCGCCCTCGCACATCATCGCGCCGGTCATTCACAAGACTCGCGCCGACATTGCAGAGCTGTTCGAACGCGTGCATCGGCGACCCCGGCTCGAGAACGCCGAGGACATGACGAGGGAGGCGCGAGAAATGCTGCGCACGCATTTTCTGTCGGCCGACCTGGGTATTTCGGGGGGCAACTTTCTCATCGCCGAAACCGGGTCCGTAGCCCTGGTCACCAACGAGGGCAACGGCCGCATGGTGACGACGATGCCGCGCGTGCACGTGGCCATCACCGGCATCGAGAAGATCGTGCCGACGCTGGAGGACCTTGCCACGCTGATGCGTCTGCTTCCCCGTTCCGCGACCGGGCAGTCGATTTCGAACTATTTCACGCTTGCGACCGGAACGCGCGGCGGCGGCGACCGGGACGGACCCGAGCACATGTACTTCATCCTGGTCGACAACGGCCGCACCAATCTGGTCGGCGGCGACATGCAGGAAATGCTGCGTTGTATCCGCTGCGGCGCCTGCATGAACCATTGCCCGGTCTACCAAAGCGTCGGCGGACACGCCTACGGGTGGGTCTATCCGGGACCGATGGGCGCCGTGCTGACCCCGGCCTACCTTGGCGTGGAAAAGGCGCTCGACCTGCCGCAGGCGTCCACGTTCTGCGGCGCATGCTCGTCCGTATGTCCGGTGAAAATCGCGCTTCCCGACCTGCTTCGCAAACTGCGCGAACGCCAGGTCGAGGGCGGCATGCGCCCGTGGTACGAAATGCTGGCGTTGAGGATATGGGCATGGACGGCGCAACGTCCGCGCATGTATGCCCTTGCCACCGCGATCGGCGTGCGCTACCTGCGCACGTTGCGCAACAGCGACCAGCTGATCGGTTCGATGCCGTTCGCCGCCGGTTGGACCAGGACCCGATACATGCCTGCTCCTCGGTCAGGCAAGACCTTCAGAGCGCTCTACGCGGCGCGCGCGAAACGCCGCGCGCTTGGATTCTGACGCTGCTGAAGCCGGCATCGGCTTCACCTTCGCCGCGCGCCTGGCATCGGTTCCGTTTTGGCCGCAACGCATACGCGGATCATCGTGTCAGGAGCTCTAAACCACATGGTCAGGGGCGAGGGCGCATTGTTGCGCGCCC
>MEQX01000066.1:36879-41716 GCA_001770415.1 Betaproteobacteria bacterium RIFCSPLOWO2_02_FULL_63_19
TGCGATGCCGAAATCGTGGTCCATGCGTTCGGCCAACTCCGAGATGAACGCGTCTCCCGGGTGTCCGGCAGGCATCACCAGATGGGCTGTCAATGCTATTTCGGTGGTGCTCATGCCCCAGATGTGCAGATCGTGTACCTCGGCCACACCGGACTGCTGCTCGAGAAATCGCCTGACGACGACCGGGTCCACGCCGTCCGGCACTGCGTGCAGCGCGAGGCGGATCGCATCACGCAACAGACCCCAAGTACCCAGCAGGATGACTGCGACGATGACGAGGCTCACGGCCGGATCGAGCCAGCCCCACCCCGTCGCGAGCGTGAGCAGGCCCGCGATCACGACACCGAGGGAAACGGCGGCGTCGGCCGCCATGTGCAGAAAGGCGCCGCGTAGATTCAGGTCCTGCTTGCGTCCGGACAGAAAGAGCATTGCGGTGGCCGTGTTGATGATAACGCCGATTGCGGCGACCCAAATTACGACCGGTGCTTCAACGGCGGCCGGGTTGCGGAACCGCAGGACCGCTTCCCACGCGATGCCGCCCGTGATTATCAGCAGCAGCGCGGCGTTGGCCAGCGCTGCGAGTATGGTGGAACTCCTCAACCCGTAGGTGAAACGCGGCGAGGGAAGACGCCGCGCAAGCGCCGCGGCGCCCCAAGCGAGCAACAGTCCGAGTACGTCTCCCAGGTTGTGGCTCGCGTCGGCGATCAGGGCCAGTGAATGGGCCAGTACGCCGAAGATCCACTCGGCCAGCACGAAACTCGCATTGAGAGCCACGCCCAGAGCGAACGCGCGGTCGAACCGGGCTGCCTGCGGTTCGTTCGGGCGTGAATGGTCGTGAGTCTGCACGATTCGTTTGTTCTACAGCCACCCCGTTTTGCGGAAGCGGAAGAATAGGTACAGATCGATGCCCACCATCGCTGCGAGCGAAAGCGGGTAGCCGAACGTCCATTTGAGTTCCGGCATGTGCTCGAAGTTCATGCCGTAAATCCCTGCAATCATGGTCGGCACAGCGACCAGGGCCGCGTAGGCGGCCAGCCGCTTGGTGGTCTCATTCTCCTGAAGGGTGATCAGCGATAGATTGACCGAGATCGCGGTGGTCACCATGTCGCGCAGCCCGTCAATCGACTGGTTGATTCGGACCAGATGGTCGGAGACGTCGCGAAAGTAGTCCTGCGTGTCGCCGCAGACCTTCGGGACTCGACCGCCGTGCAGCTTGCCTGCGGCCTCGATCAGCGGCTCCACGGCATGCTTGAGGACAGTGAGCTTTCGCTTGTTCGTGTAAAGTGCTTCAATGTTGCCGCGCGGCGAACTGCCCGCGAAAATCCGCTCTTCGATGCGTTCCAGTTCGTCCTCGAGCGCGTCGAACACCGGGAAATATCGGTCCACGATGGTATCCATCAATGCGTAAAGCACGAACCCCGAGCCGTGTCTGAGCAGGTGCGGCTCACGCTCGCAGCGCGAGCGCACGCCGGCGAATCCCTGCTCGGTCCCGCTGCGCACCGATAGCACGAAATTCGGCCCGGCGAAGATGGCCACCTCGCCGACGTTCAACTCCTCCCCTACGAATTGGACCGAGTGCAGGACGCAGAACAGCGAGTCGCCGTATTCCTCGATCTTGGGGCGCTGGTGGCCGTGGTGTGCATCTTCCACCGCCAGCGGATGCAGGCCGAATTCCAGCTGCATCTCGGCGAGTTCCTCCGGGTCGGGGTCGGACAGGGCAACCCAGACAAGGCATTCGGGACGGCGCACATAGTCGCTGATGTCCTTGGCGGCGATGTCGGCGAGCTTCTTCCCGTCCTGATAGGCGACACAGTTGATCAGCATGGGCACCTTCCGCCGTTTTGATTGCCGGAATGATAGCAACGCCGTGACCCGCGTGAGCTAAAATTGCGCGTTTTCCGCCCGGATCATTCATATCATGCCCAATATCAGCCGCCGCGCCGCCGAGCTCGGAACCGAGAATGCCTTTGTGGTCCTGGCCGAAGTCAACGAACGCGCTCGCCGGGGCAAGGACATCATCTCGTTCTGCATCGGTCAGCCGGATTTCGCCACCCCCGCCAACGTGCAGGAGGCGGCGATCCGGGCGATACGCGAGGGCAAGCACGGGTATACGCCCTCGGCTGGGATCGATGAACTGCGCGAGGCCGCGGCTCGCTACATGGGCCGGATGCGCGGTATCAAAATCCGCCCCGACGAGGTGGTGGTGGGGACAGGCGCAAAGCCATTCATCGCCTACGCGATTTTGTCGGTTACGGACTACGGCGTAGGCGACGAGGTGATCTACCCCAACCCCGGCTTCCCCATCTACGAGTCGCAGATCGTCGCCTGCGGAGCCGTACCGGTGGCGCTGCCGTTGCGCGAGGCACGTGAGTTCGCGTTCGATCCGGCCGACCTGGAGGCGCGGATTACCCCGCGCACGAAGCTGCTGATCCTGAATTCGCCGCATAACCCCACCGGCGGCATACTGGGGCGGCGCGACCTCGAGGAAATCGCTTCGATCCTGCGGCGTCACCCGGATATCTGGATCTATGCCGACGAAATCTACTCGCGGCTGCTCTACACGGGCGATTTCGTCTCGATCGCGTCGCTGCCGGACATGTTCGAGCGGACCATAATCTCCGACGGCGCTTCCAAGACATGGGCGATGACGGGATGGCGGATTGGCTTCGCTTCCAACCCTTTGCTTGCACCCCAGTTCGTACGCTGGGTGACCAATACTGATTCCTGCGCTCCGCACGTCTGCCAGTGGGCCGCGCTCGAGGCGATACAAGGGCCGCAGGACGAGGCAGAAGCGATGCGGCGCTCGTTCCTCGAACGGCGCGATCTGATCGTCTCGCTGCTCAATCGTGTGCCCGGGGTGACCTGCAGGACGCCTGGCGGCGCGTTCTACGCCTGGCCGAACGTGACCGAAGCCTGCCGAATGGTCGGCGCCGCCGACTCCGAGGAGTTCAGGAAACGGATGCTCAGCGAGGCCGGCGTCGCGGTGCTCGCCGACATTCACTTCGGTGCGCGCGTGGCCGGTGAGGGCCAACATATCCGGTTTTCCTATGCGGCCTCGCGTGTAGCCATCGAGGTCGGCATAGCGCGCATGGCCGAATTCGTAAGCGGGAACGCGGGGCGCGTGAAACCCGACGGGAACCGATGACCTGGAAGCCCAGCGTGACGGTCGCGGCGGTAATGGAGCGCGACGGCCGCTTTCTGCTCGTCGAGGAGGAGAATCAGGACGGGGGCGATCCGGTCTACAAGCAGCCCGCCGGCCACTGGGAAGTCGATGAGACGCTGCGGCAGGCCTGCGCGCGCGAGGTGCTGGAGGAATCCGCGCACCGCTTCGATCCGAAGCAGCTCGTCGGCGTCTATCGCTGGAGCAGGCCGCGGCGCGACGTGACCTACCTGCGCTTTGCTTTTTGCGGGGAGATCCTCGGCCTTGATGAGGGGCGCACCCTGGACCACGGCATTTTGCGGACCCTGCGGCTGACGCCGGACGAGGTCCGCGCGATTGCGCTCCGGCACAGAAGCCCGCTGGTCTGGCGCTGCATCGAGGATTACCTGGCCGGCAGGCGCTATCCGCTCGACCTGATCACCTATCTTGCGTAAGCCGCGATGGGCGCCGAAAGAATCGTGGTGGGCATGTCCGGCGGGGTGGATTCATCGGTGGCGGCGCTGCTGCTCAAACGCGCCGGGTACGAGGTCGTTGGACTGTTCATGAAGAACTGGGAGGAGGACGACGACGACGAGTACTGCTCCACGCGCCAGGACCTCATCGACTGCGCCTCGGTTTCCGACATCATCGGCATCGACCTCGAGGTGGTGAACTTCGCCGCGGAATACAAGGACCGCGTGTTTGCCGAATTCCTGCGCGAGTACTCGGCCGGCCGCACGCCCAATCCGGACGTCCTGTGCAACGCGGAGATCAAGTTCCGCGCCTTCCTCGACCACGCGATAGCGCTGGGGGCGGCACGCATCGCAACCGGGCACTATGCGCAGGTCCGCGAAGTGCGCGAGGCCGGGAACGAATCCCGCTTCGAGCTGCTGCGGGCCGGGGATGGATCCAAGGATCAGAGCTATTTCCTGCACCGCCTCGATCAGGGGCAGCTCGCGCGCACCCTTTTCCCGCTGGGTCGGTTACGAAAGACAGAAGTGCGCCGCATCGCCAGGGAGGCCGGGCTGCCCAACTTCGCCAAACGCGATTCCACGGGCATCTGCTTCATCGGCGAGCGGCCGTTCCGCGAATTCCTGAATCGCTACGTGCCGCGCAAGCCCGGGATCATGCGCACGCCGGAAGGCCGGGCAGTCGGCGAGCACGTCGGTCTGGCGTTCTACACCATCGGCCAGAGGAAGGGCATCGGCCTGGGCGGCGTCAAGGGCGCGGCCGAAGAGGCCTGGTACGTGGCCGCGAAGGACATGGACAGGAACGAGCTTGTCGTGGTGCAGGGACACGACCATCCGCTCTTGCTCAGGCGCTCGCTGGAGGCGAGGGACCTCGCCTGGGTGAGCGGCGGGCCGCCCGATGGCGACGCGGGTTACGGCGCAAAGACCCGCTACCGGCAGGCCGACGCTCCCTGCCATGTCGCACGTATAGCGCCCGACGGGCTGGACATCGAATTCGACCAGCCGCAATGGGCCGTCACGCCGGGGCAGTCGGTCGTGCTTTACAACGGCGAGGCGTGTCTGGGCGGCGGTGTGATCCAGTAATGACTTGACTCTATATGGTGCTTCCGCCATATTCTTGAAATGTCTGGCACCACGGTCAAACCCGTTTCATGGATCGGTTCGAGCTATAAGGACTTCCGGGCATTTCCAGACCCCGTGCAGGACGCGATGGGCTACGCGCTGTATC
>MEQX01000067.1:0-20487 GCA_001770415.1 Betaproteobacteria bacterium RIFCSPLOWO2_02_FULL_63_19
CCCCGTGGCCGCAGAAGTGTCCGCGTTGAGTGTACTCACCGCCGTCTTCACGCTGTTCGGGCCACCGGAGGCAGCCAGGTTCAATGTCAGCGTATTTGCGCTGATCTTGCGTGTCGTATCACTCAATAGCCCGCCGTTGAGCGTCAGGTTCTTGCCCGCCAAGTCCACGTCCGCTCCCAGCGTCAGCGCACCCGTCTGCCCCGTGGCCCCGACCGTGACGTTGCTCGCCCCCGCCTTGAGCTTGGCAATATCGGTCGCCGTCAGCGTGAATGCCGCCGCGTCGCTCACCCCCAGCCCGATCTCTCCCGACAGCGCGTTGGGCGCCAGCGTCACCGTGGTCGCGCTCAGCGTCCCGATATTGTCCAGACCGTCAACGTCGCTGCCCGTCAACGCCAGCGTCCCCGCCGTCACGTTGATCGCGCTGAAGCTCACCGCGTTCGCGCCCGCATCAACGCTGAAACTCTGGCCCGTAGCGTTTACCGTCCCGTCCACCAGCAGCGCCGCCGTATTGCTCAGGCTGAACGCCCCGCCGGTGGTCGTCATCGCCCCCAGCTTGTCGATCGCATTCGAGCCGTTGCTCAGCGTCGTCGCCCCGCCCGTGTTCGTCAGCACCAGCGTGCCGGCCGTCAACGACCCGGTCTGCGTCAGCCCGCCGGCCACGTTGTCAGTGAGCGTCAATACGTTCGACCCCGCATCGATCGCCCCCAGCTTGGCAATCGCGTTCGAACCATTGTTCAGCGTCGTGTCACCGGCGGTGTTGGTCAGTACCAGCGTGTCCGCTATCAACGACCCGCTCTGCGTCAGCCCGCCGGCCACGTTGTCAACCAGCGTGAACGCCTGACCCGTCGCATCAATGGCACCCAGCACCCCGATCGCGTTGGAGGCGTGATCCAGCGTCGTCGCTCCCGCCGTGTTGGTCAGCACCAGCGTCGCGGCAGTCAACGATCCCGTCTGCGTCAACCCACCGGACACGTTGTCAGTGAGCGTAAATACGTTCGACCCCGCGTCAATCGCCCCCAGCTTGGCAATCGCGTTCGAACCGTTATCCAGCGTCGTATCACCGGCGGTGTTGGTCAGCACCAGCGTGTCCGCCGTCAACGACCCAGTCTGCGTTACCGCGCCGGCAGCCGTCAGACTCAGCGTGCCCGCGCCCGCATTCACCACGCCCAGCGCTACGCCATCGTCCTCGGCCACCGTCAGCGATTGATTGGTAGCCCCCGTGGCTGTATGTGTGTCCGCATTAAGTGTGCTCACCGCTGTGAGCACACTGTTCGCGCCGCCCGAGGAGGTCAGGTTCAGCGTCAGAGCATTGGCCAGCAGCTTGTTTGTGGTATCACTGAGCTGCCCGCCGTTGAGCGTCAGGTTCTTGCCCGCCAGGTCCACGTCCGCGCCTAGCGTCAGCGCACCGGTCTGCCCCGTGGCCCCGACCGTGACGTTGCTCGCCCCCGCCTTGAGCTTGGCAATGTCCGCCGTGGTCAGCGTGAACGTCGCGCCATCGCTCACCGCCAGCCCGATCGTCCCCGACAGCGCATCCGGCGCCAACGTCACCGTGGTCGCACTCAGCGTCCCGATATTGTCCAGACCGTCGACGTCGCTGCCCGTCAACGCCAGCGTCCCCGCCGTCACGTTGATCGCGCTGAAGCTCACCGCGTTCGCGCCCGCATCAACGCTGAAACTCTGGCCCGTAGCGTTTACCGTCCCGTCCACCAGCAGCGCCTTCGTATTGCTCAGGCTGAACGCCCCGCCGGTGGTCGTCATCGCCCCCAGCGTGTCGATCGCATTCGAGCCGTTGTTCAGCGTCGTCGTCCCGCCCGTGTTCGTCAGCACCAGCGTCCCAGCCGTCAACGAGCCCGTCTGACTGATCGTACCGCGCGCGCTAATCGTTATCGTGCCGGTCCCCGCCGCTATAAGCGTGCCAAGGGTCGCATTACCCGCCGCCCCGCCATCGGTGCCCGCATTGATCGAGATGTTGCCAACGCCGTTGGTCCTAAATTCGACGCCGGTTAGATTGACGCCGCCTGCGCCATCGGTGGCGTTGTTTCGCGTTTGAAGCGTCAGGCTGCTGCCATCGGCCAGCGCGACAACGCCCGCCGCGTCGCCCGCGTTACCGGAAGAGGTGTAATTGAAAGTTCCCGAAACCGTGATGTTCTTGTTCGCCTGCAATACGATGTTGGCGCTCTTGCTTTGCTCTTCGATTTCCTTTTCAGTGACGACAAACGGATCGGCGGCGGGCACGCCCTCGTCATTGAAAGCGATGCTCCCCGCAGTATTGCTGCCTGTTCCGGACGCGTCGCCCGTAATGCCGACTGTATGAATAATTGCGCTGTCAGACGTATCGGTATTGTCGCTGCCGTCGCCTATGCCCCCCGTGATCTGAATGTTGTCGGGATCGAACAGTACTGTTCCGACGACCCCTCTGCGCGCGCTCAGGTCGACGCGCCCCCGGAAATAGAGCGCGTACTTGCCCGACACCTCCGCAAAACCGCCGTTGCCCCCCTGGCCGCCGCCTCTCGCGGTGAGCGTGCCGACGAAATGCGTCGCGTTGTCCGCCCAGACGATCGCCTTGCCGCCGTTGCCGTACTTGAGCGCGTCGGCGACGATGGTTGCGCGCTCATCGACGAATGTGGTCTTGGCGTTCTGCCCATCGGCGTTCGCGCCCTGATAGTCGCCGCCGACGAGCACGGTGCCGCCACCGTATTCGCCTGAGACATCGGCGAGCGCGTCGCCGCGAAGTTCGACGTCGTTTCCGATGATCTCCACCCTGCCGCCCACGCCCGGCGCTGGAGTCGGGTCCGCGCCTCGAGTGCGCACCGGCTGGGGGGGCGGCGGCTCGATCGATACGCTCGCGGTTACGGGAACGACTTCCGGATTGACCGGCGCGACGACAGGGGCCTCGGGTATCGGCGCCGGATCCTTCAACTGATACACCGTCGGCGTCGAGGTCGCCTTGGCTTCGACTGTGCCCTCTACGGTCACCGTGCCCTGCTCGGCCTCGATGGTGACGCTGCCGCCGGCCGGGCCGCTCGCCTCGGTCCTACTGCCGGCCTCAAGCACCACTTTCTTCTTCGCGCGCAGCACGATGCGCCCGCGTTCGTCGACGGTGGCGCTGTTGGCGCTCACCAGTCCCGTCTGGCGCACGATGCTTCCGAACATGCCGACGTAGCCGCCCTCGGCAATGATCTGACTGACGTTCACCGCCTCGTTGTCCGGCGCGTCGATCTCGACGCGCACGTCGGGGCTCGACGGATTGACAATCTGAACGGACTTGCCCGCTGCGAGGATCACCTCGCCAGCGGGACTGACGATCACGCCGTTGTTTTCGACGTTGGGCGCGACCAGGAAGACTATTCCGCCCTGCTTCGTCTTGATCGCCCCCTGGTTGACGATGTTGCCCGCGCCGACCCGCTCGTCGAACTTGAATTTGCCTGCGAGAAAATCTTCGTCCGACAGCCTGAGCGTCGATGCGACGAATCCCGCGACATCGACAACGGCTCCGCCGCCGATGAACACGCCGTTGGGGTTGATGAGAAACACGCGCCCGTTGGAAAGCAGTTGTCCGAGAATCCTCGACGATTCCGGTCCGGTGACCCGATTGAGCACCGACGAAGCCGCGCCGCTCTGGATGAAACGCGTCGCTTCGTTGGCTCCTATCGAAAACCCCTGCCAGTTGATGATGGCATTCGGGCTGTTGCTTACGTTGAGCGTGCCGCCGGCCGTGCTGAACGACGCACTGCCGTGCACGACTGTGGGGCCGACCGGATTGGCGCAAACGGCGCCCGCGACGCACGATGCGAACGCCCACGCAATCACGCGTGCCGGCGAACATAACAGGTGCATCACTTCAGTCAAATGAAAGCCCCCCGACTACTCGCTGCAGAACGAGCCAGCGCCAGCTTCAACTCTGCCTCCTGCAACAATGCTGCCGCGTAAGTATCAACTACTCGCTGCAGAACGAGCCAGCGCCAGCTTCTGCATCCGTCAAAAATATCTTTTGTTTCAATCGATAACGATACATTTCTGAGACGGCTCTCCCCTTCTGCGATGCTAGCACATATGCATGAGCCCACCACTGCCAACACCGTCACGCTTGAGCACAAAGAAGCGCGGAAATTTCGGCGACGTACGCAACGCCGACGCAGAGGGTTGGCGGCGCGGTAATGAACTGATTTTGAAGGAAACGAGATTCGGGAAGTGTGAACAAAGTCACGCTCAACTCCCCGTGGCGGGACTCGGTCGCGCGATCAGAAGATATCAGAAGATATAGGCGAGCGTCATGTGCAGGCGGCCGTCACCTCGGCCCTGCAACCCGCCCTTGTCGATGACGACGGCGTAGTCCATCCGCACGCTGAGATTGGTACCGCGCGACAGCCGCGCGCCGAAACCGGCCGAGGCGATATTTTGCCTGAACGGCTCCGATAGCAGCGGCTCGAGTCGCGTCACGCGTCCCCAGTCGTAGAACAGCACGCCGCGCATCCGGTAGCCGTCCAGCCACTTCGTCATGCCTGCAAGGTCAGGCGTATAGGCTTCGACGGTGCCGCGGTAGCCGTGATCATTAACGACTTCGCGTTCCAGGAAACCTCTGACCGAATCGACGCCGCCAATGCCGAATTGTTCACCGGCCACCAGGCGGTCACGCGTGGCTTGCCCGTTGAAAGCAGCCCGCATCTGCCAGTCGTTCGCAAACGCACGGTTATGGTTCACGCCGTAGCGCCAGACGAGGTAGCCGGGCCGAGAGCCGATCCGCGAAGCTTCGAAAGCCGCCGAGCCGCCGTCATTTCCGCCGGGAAGATTCTCGAAGACACCGAGGTTGAACGAGGTTTCGTGCGACGACTGTCGATAGATGCCCGAATACTGAATGCTGATCGGGTGAACCGTGATGTCGGGCACCAGAGAAAAGTCGCTCCCCACCTGCGTGACTTTGCTGTTGAATGCGCGCCAGTCCCAAGCAAACGCGACGCGGTGGTCCAGTTCGCCCCACCGCGGCAACGCATAGTTGTACTTGAGTCCGAAAATCGTGCCGGCGCCGCTAACGTTGAACAAATTCTGTACGAGCCCCGAATCGACGTTCGAATACCCGGCCGTGATGTCGATCGAATCGCCCCAGCGATACAACGGAACGTGATAGGAGCCCCCGATGATGGTCACGTCCTTGCTCGGAATCACGCTCAACTTCGAAACGTGGTGTGCGTTGTTCGGGGCCGTCACGTACTGCATCGACAGCACGTGGTCACGATTGAACATGTTGGCATCCTGAAAACCCAGGCCGACGCGAAACGTGCCGGTTTGCGAGGTGCCGGTATTGTCCAGCGTCAGGCTGAACTTCTTCGGCGCCTCGTCCGAGACCCGAACTACGGCGTCCACCAGCCCTTCCTCTGCACCGCTACGCAGCAGAACGGTAGTCTGCTTGGCCGGACTCTCGTTGGCGAGCCGAAGATTGTCAGCAATCTGGTGGATGTTCGGCGCGCGGCCGGTCTCCAGCGCCGGAAGGCTGGCTCGAACGTTCGGCACGTCGAAAAATCTATTGCCTTCGATCACCACCGCACCGATTTTGGCCTCGATGATGCGAAACCTGACCTCGCCGCGCTCGACCTCCTGCTCCGGCAGGATGACCTGCACCGCGTTGTAGCCCTTGGCCGCATACGCGCGTTCCATCGCTTCAAGCGCGCGCTGCACGTCCGCAAAATTCTTGGATCTTCCCTGGAACGGTCCGACAGCCGATTGGATCTCCGCGTCGGTCAGCAAGGTCGCGCCCTCGACGACGAACCTGCCGATGTCAAAGCGCGGCTCTGGCGGGACGCTGGACGCGGGGGAAGGCTGAGGCGCCTGTGCCCACGCCAGCGCGGCGACCAGCGCCATCCCGAGAAATCCCGCGAAGCGCAAAAAATTCACGTGATAGACGTGCCCGTTGTTTCGCTGTTCGAGTCTGAGAATTCAGCGCCCGGTCTTCGACGGAACCCCGCGCTGCCTGGCGACGCATCTTATTTTAACGATCGACAGCGTGACAGGCTCCCACTCAAAGGCACGCACCTCCCGCATTCGTGGACTGCGTGCCGAGCAGGTTATAATTCCGGCTCGCTCCGCGACCGCTGCTTCTCCTGCATTTTCTCACACCGGGCCGCTCCGATGTCAAAACCTCAGAAACACTGTCGCCTGCTCATACTCGGTTCAGGCCCGGCCGGTTATTCGGCCGCCGTGTACGCGGCACGAGCAAATCTGAAACCGGTCCTGCTCACGGGTCTCGCACCGGGCGGACAGCTCACAACAACCACAGACGTGGACAACTGGCCTGCCGACGTCGATGGAGTTCAGGGACCGGAACTCATGGAGCGATTCAGGAAACACGCTGAACGCTTCGCGACCGAGATCGTCTTTGACCAGGTCCACACTGCGCATCTGACGGAAAAGCCTCTAAGGCTCGAAGGCGATGCCGGAGACTATACCTGCGACGCGCTGATAATTGCGACCGGTGCTTCGGCACGCTACCTGGGCCTTGAATCAGAGCAACAGTTCATGGGCAAGGGCGTGTCCGCATGCGCGACCTGCGACGGCTTCTTTTATCGCGGACAGGACGTGGCGGTGATCGGGGGCGGCAATACCGCCGTGGAGGAAGCACTGTACCTATCGAATATTGCGCGGCACGTGAGCGTTGTGCACCGCCGCGACAAGCTGCGAGCCGAAAAGATCCTGCAGCGGAAACTACTCGACAAAGCCAACGTGACGTTGTTCTGGAACCAGACCCTGGACCAGGTGCTCGGGGACGACAGTGGCGTTACTTCGATTCGTATCAGGCATGTTCAGACGAGCGTCGAGCAAAGCTTGGCGGTGCAGGGCCTGTTTATCGCCATTGGCCATACTCCGAACACCGCGATCTTTGAGGGCCAACTGGACATGGAAGGAGGATACATCATCACCCGCTGTGGGCATAACGGTAATGCCATGGCCACCAGCGTGCCGGGCGTGTTCGCAGCAGGCGATGTCCAGGACCGCGTCTACCGCCAGGCGGTCACCAGTGCGGGCAGTGGCTGCATGGCTGCGCTTGACGCGGAAAAGTATCTCGACGGCTTGCAGTAGCACGCCCGTATCAGCACGCCACCTGACCAACAGCGATGCGAAGCAAGCCAGAACGCCTCGCGGTACCGGCGGAAGACTTGGCGCTTTTTAAGGATGCGGTGCGCGGCACGCGGCCTATCAAGAAGGCGAACCGTGCTTTACCGGAGAATCAATTTCCGCCTCCTGTCCCGGTTCAATCGCTGCTTGACGCCCATGAAACACTGAAGGAAAGCCTCTCCGGAACTCTGGACGGAGAGCAAATGATGGAAACCGGAGAGGAGCTGGTGTTCCTGCGCCCGGGGCTGTCGCGCGAGATTCTGAAGCGCCTGCGCCGCGGTCATTGGGTGGTCCAGGAACATCTGGACCTGCATGGAATGAACACCGAGCAGGCGCGCCATCTGCTCGCGCAGTTTCTGGCCGCTTGCTCGAGGCGAAACCGGCGCTGCATACGCATTATTCACGGCAAGGGACTGCGCTCACCGAATCGCGAACCGGTACTGAAGAACAAGGTGCGGCTGTGGCTTGCGCGGCGCGACGATGTCTTGGCGTTCTGCCAGGCCCCCGCTACCCAGGGTGGCGGGGGCGCCCTGCTGGTGCTCTTGAAAGGCTGAGGTGCCGTGGCCGGGCGCGTCCGGTGCGCGCTTTTGGCAGCTCAATCAGACCGCAGATTCGTTGGTTTCCCCGGTTCGTATGCGCACGACCTGCTCGACTGATGTCACAAAAATCTTGCCATCCCCGATCTTCCCCGTTCGCGCCGCCTTGACGATGGCCTCGATAACGCCGTCGACCATGCTGTCGGATACGACGACCTCGATCTTGACCTTGGGAAGGAAATCAACCACGTACTCCGCGCCCCGGTACAGTTCGGTGTGCCCCTTCTGGCGCCCGAATCCCTTGACCTCGGACACGGTCAGCCCTGTCACACCCACTTCCGCAAGGGCTTCCCTGACTTCGTCGAGCTTGAATGGCTTGACGATAGCATCGATTTTCTTCATGGTGCGTCTCCGGACTGTCTGTACGTAGACGAGGCTCTGATCAACTCGGCGCATTCATCAGATTTGCCCCTGACCGGGGGATCCTCGAGGTACGACTGGAAAAGAACAGTGCCCACGTTTCTTTCCAGTGTCTCTCGCCGGGCCCCTCTTCAAGGGCAGCAGTATAGCAAAATGGAATCCGATTCCCGAGACAGAGGCCGCGATGGGAGATGAATTCGGCACCGTGCGCGTTCTCGACGACCTGGCGAGCGTGGACTCGTTCCAGTGGAATGCGCTCGCCGGTGACCACCCGTTCCTGCGTCATGAGTTCTTTCAGGCGCTACACGAAACAGGTTGCGCGAGCGAGCGCACGGGATGGCTGCCGAAATTCGTCACCCTTTGGCGTGACGGCAAACTCGCCGCTGCGATGCCGTTGTACCTGAAGGGCCATTCCTACGGCGAGTACGTATTTGACTGGGCGTGGGCGGAGGCCTACCAACGCCACGGCCTCCCCTACTATCCCAAGCTGCTGTCAGCGGTACCGTTCTCCCCGGTGCAGGGACCACGCCTCCTTGCCGCGAATGACCGTGCGCGGCGCCAGCTACTGCGTGCCGCGCTGGATCTTGCGTACGATGTCTCCTCGCTGCATGTTCTGTTCCCGCCTTCGGAGGAGGCCAAACTTATGGGCGAAGCCGGCATGCTGCTGCGCGGCGGCGTCCAGTTCCATTGGAATAATCCGGGGTACCGATCGTTCGAGGAATTCCTGGCCGCTCTGTCGCACGACAAGCGCAAGAAGATCCGCCAGGAGCGGCGCCGCGTGCAAGAGGCACGGATTCAATTTCGCTGGCTCATCGGAAGGGATATTTGCTCGGATGACTGGCAATTCTTTTCGCGATGTTACAAGTCGACTTATCGTGCCCACCGTTCGACGCCGTATCTCAACCGCGCGTTCTTTGAGCGTCTGGGAGAATCAATGCCGGAAAACGTGATGCTTGTCGTGGCTGATCTGGACGGTCATCCGATCGCCAGCGCACTGAACGTCTACTCGAACAAGATATTGTACGGACGCTACTGGGGCGCACTCGGCTACATTCCCTGTCTGCATTTTGAGGTTTGTTACTACCAGACCATCGAATTCTGCATCGACCGCGGGATCAAGGTCTTCGAGGGTGGAGCCCAGGGAGAACACAAACTCTCACGCGGATTCCTCCCCGTGCAGACGGCCTCCGCCCACTGGCTCAAACACGCCCAATTCGCGCGCGCCGTCGAGCAGTTTCTGGAGCGCGAGACGGCAGGGGTGGAGCGCTATCTCGATGAACTGAACGAGCGCGCGCCATTCCGAAAAGCGTGACCCGACCTCCCGGGATACTCGACTGTCGCGACCTCTTGGACGTTTTCGAATCGGGAAGGCCGAAACACCGGCAATAGGCTTGGTTTCGGCTTGGCAAGCTACTTGCGCCTCGCCGGCATTCCTCCCAGAAGTGCGGCCAGCTGCCGAGCCGGCCGCACCGGGTCAGTCGTTTCCTTAGGCTGCGGCGCCCGCTGTCGGTCCGGCTCGTAAGGACCGGAGAAGATTGGGTCGGCCGGCCCCTCAGTCTTCGTGCGGCCGGCGGCGCCTCGGCTTTCGTCGTGCCGCCGCGGTCCCCGCCTGACCGCTCCGGACAGTGCATCACCATCGCTGCGCCGGGTTCCTCCCATGATGGGGGTTGCCCGCATCGGATCCGGCTCAAAACCCGCAATGAAGTCCCGGTGCAGCGTCATCTTGATGGTCTTTTCGATCAACGCGAGGCGTTCGTGCTCCTCGGCGCAGACCAACGAAATGGCTTCGCCCGTTGCTCCGGCGCGTCCGGTCCGTCCAATCCGGTGAACATAATCTTCCGCCTGACTTGGCAGATCGAAATTCACGACGTGAGGCAGATCCTCGATATCCAATCCGCGCGCAGCGACGTCCGTTGCAACCAGTATGCCGACTTTGCCAGCTTTGAAATCCGCCAGCGCCTGCAACCGTTCAGGCTGTGTCTTGTCGCCGTGAATCGCCGCCGCGTGGATGCCGTCTCGGTTCAACTGGTACGCGAGGCGGTTCGCGCCAAGCCGCGTCGAGGTGAACACCAGCACCTGCTTGAGGTTGCGCGAGCGTATCAGGTGCGCGAGCGCCTCGCGTTTGCGCTCGCGCGCAACCGGATGCACGACGTGTTGCACGAGTTCGGCGGGTGCGTTTCGGCGGGCCACCTGAACCATGACGGGATCGTGAAGGAACGAATCCGCGAGCCTGCGAATTTCGCCATCGAGAGTCGCCGAAAAGAGCAGGTTTTGCCGCTTCTTGGGCAACAGCGCAATAATGCGCGTGACGTCCGGGATGAAGCCCATGTCGAGCATACGGTCGGCCTCGTCGAGAACGAAGACCTCGACCTGGCCCAAATGCACCGTCTTCTGACCCACATGGTCGAGCAGGCGTCCGGGCGTCGCGACGAGAATCTCGACGCCCACGCGCAAGGCGACAATCTGAGGATCGATCGAGACGCCCCCAAACACCACCGCCATGCGCAACGAAAGATATCTTGCGTACGTACGGACGCTTTCCTCGACCTGCGCGGCGAGCTCGCGCGTCGGCGCCAGAATGAGCGCTCGCACCGGATGCCGCGCGGGCGAAGCACTTGTGTTGGCATGCTTGGCGATCCGCTGCAGCAACGGAAGCGTAAACCCCGCGGTCTTGCCGGTACCGGTCTGCGCCGCGCCCATCACGTCGCGCCCGTCGAGCACAAGCGGGATCGCCTGCGCCTGGATGGGCGTGGGCTCCGTGTAACCCTGATCCGCCACCGCACGCAGCAGTTCGGGGATGAGACCCAGTTCAGCGAAAGTCGGCAAGCATGAATCCTTCAGCCCGGCAGTCCGGACAGGGATCGAACCGATGGGCAACGGGAACGAACAGACCGACCGCACTGGGCAAGCGTGCATTTGATTATATCAGAGAGGAAACCGCAGCCCGGCTTCGTGCGACAATTCGCGCCTTTCGCACTATACGGGTTCGGCCTTGATTCGCCTACGTAGTGTCGCCCTCAGGCGAGCAGAGAAACTTCTGCTGCAACATGCAGACCTGGTGGTCAACGCCGGTCAGAAGCTCGGCGTCGTAGGACCAAACGGCTGCGGGAAGACGTCGCTTTTTGCGATGCTCTGTGGCGAGTTGCGCGCCGACGCGGGCGACGTCGAAATCCCGGTAACTTGGCTCGTCTCGCGGGTCGAGCAGGAAGTGGAGGCAAGCGAGCGCCCCGCTATCGAGTACGTCCTCGATGGTGACATAGAACTCCGCGCTGCCGAAGCCGGCATCGACGCGGCCGCGCGTTCCGGTGACGGCGAGCG
Source organism: Betaproteobacteria bacterium RIFCSPLOWO2_02_FULL_63_19 (assembly GCA_001770415.1). Lineage (GTDB taxonomy): Bacteria > Pseudomonadota > Gammaproteobacteria > Burkholderiales > SG8-39 > JACQTO01. The sequence continues at coordinate 11,382 of MEQX01000067.1, forward strand.
CATGGCTGTGGCGCATCAGCGTTACGAGGAATTCGGTGGCTGGTCGGCGACGGCGCGCGCGGCAGTAGTGCTCGACGGTCTTGGATTTCGCACAGACGAGTTTCAGCGGCCCGTGGCTGCTTTCTCGGGCGGATTTCGCGTCCGGCTGAATCTGGCGCGCGCGTTGATGCGCCGCTCCGATCTGTTGCTGCTCGACGAACCAACCAACCACCTGGACCTGGACGCCGTAATCTGGCTGGAGGAATGGCTCGCGGCGTGGTCGGGGACGCTGTTCGTGATCTCGCACGACCGAGAATTCCTCGACGCGACTGTCTCGTCGGTGCTGCACTTCGACAACGGCAGCCTCAAGGTCTATGCGGGGGACTACTCCAGTTTCGAACGCCAGCGCGCGGCGGCCCTTGCACAGCAGCGCGCCGCTTGGCGAAAACAGCAGCGAGAGATCGGGCACCTGCGCTCATATGTCGAGCGCTTTCGGGCAAAGGCGACCAAGGCGCGCCAAGCGCAAAGTCGAATCAAGGCACTGGCGCGTATGGAAACCATCGCGCTGGCGCACGTCGACTACCCGTTTGCGTTTCATTTCCGCGATTTTCCGGCAAGTCCCGACCCGGTCCTGGTGCTCGATGGCGCGGTCGCCGGCTATGGAGATGGCCCGGTGCTGTCAGAGGTCTCGCTTTCGATTCCGGCCGGGGCAAGGCTGGGGTTGCTCGGACGCAACGGCGCAGGCAAGTCGACGCTGGTAAAACTGATCGCCGGAGAGCTTGCGCCGACGAGCGGCGAGCGCGTCGAAGGCAAGGGACTGCGCATCGGCTACTTCGCCCAGCACCAACTCGAGGCCCTCGACCTCGATGCGAGCCCCCTGCTGCACCTGGCACGAATCGACCCGCACGCTCGCGAACAGCAGCTGCGCGATCACCTGGGCGGGTTCGGTTTTCCGGGCGACATGGCACTGTCGCCCGTGCGTTCGTTCTCGGGCGGGGAGCGGGCGAGACTCGCGCTGGCTGTCATCGTTTGGCAAAGACCCAATCTGCTGCTTCTGGACGAACCGACTAACCATCTCGATATCAACATGCGTGAGGCGCTCGCCGAGGCACTGCTGGAATACGAGGGAGCGCTGGTGCTGGTCTCGCACGACCGCCACCTGGTGCGCACGACCGCGGATGGGCTGCTCCTCGTTGCAGGCGGCAGCGTGCGTTCTTACGATGGCGATCTCGACGATTACCGCACGCTGCTGCGCAGTCGCCGACACCCCACGGGTACGGCACCGGCCGCACCAACCCGCAAAGCGGAGCGGCGCCTTGCGGCCGAGGCCCGTCAGGCGCTTTCTCGGCATCGGAAACCGCTTCAGGGAAAGATCGACCGGATCGAGTTCGAGCTCGACCGCCGTTCGAGCGATCTCGCACGCATCGAAGGGCTGCTCGCGTCGGAAGGTAGTTATGCCCGGGAGAAGCGCGAGCAGCTCACCGCGAGCATGCTCGAGCAATCCCGGTTACGCAGCGAAATCGAGCAACTCGAATGGCAGTGGCTGAGGCTCCACGAGGAAATCGAGCGACTGGGCACGCGGGACGACTAGCGCCACGGCCCCGGGTGCCACCGGTCGCTTAGGCATTCGCGGCTGTCGACGATTCCGGAGAAGAATCCGGTCTTTTATAGGTCTCCCGATTCAGGAGCGTTGCTCATTTGCGACGCTCCTGAATCGGAAGTGCAGTGGCGTCGAAACAAACCAGCCGGTTCCAACTCCTCCAGCTTCGACCCGTTCCGAGCCAGCCCCTCAGTTGATCGTTCGAGCGACGGGTTCCGAATCAGGAACGAACCCGTGCGGAAGCGAAAGTGTCAGACCCCAGTCGGTGCTGCTCACGACTTTCTGCAGCAACCGGCAGAACGCATGCAGCAGCCGATCGTCCAAGGTCACGTCGATCTGCTGCCCCGTAACCGGTGCAAGCGACAAGACCTGGTCGCCGCCGTCAAGCGCGGTGCGGGCCATCCGCGCCACCAGTAGCGGTTCCGCCCCGAGCGGCCGCTCGCGGGCGATTTCGTCATAGGGGCGTGAAAAATCCGCGCCCTGCAGGGCCTGCTCGTGCTCTAAACCGAGCAGCGCCGCGCGTGCTTCCGGATTGCTCTGCAGCGCTATTCTCGGGCTCGACTGCGCCATATCGACCAAAAGCCCCCACAGCAACCTGACGCACCTGCGTGTGAGCCAGAGCAGAACCTCCTTTCCGTCGTCGGTGGAAATGCGCAGCAGCAGCCGGTCCTGCTCGGAATCATAGTCCAACCGAAGTTGATGCAGCCTCATGTCTGTACCTTGGGGCGGCGCATCGGTATGCGAGCCGCGGTTAAGCGAACGATAGCAAAGATTGACTGCAGGCCCACATCTGGCCCCGCAAGCGTACCCCAGTGCGCTAGTGTGCGTGATGACGCGCCAGTGCCCATGCAACGTGTTCGCGTACCAGCTCCGAGGCGTCTCCTGCTCTTGCGTCGAGCGCGCTGACGACGTGGTCCGTGGTCGGAGCGTTTCCTAAGCCGACCGCCAGATTGCGGAGCCAGCGCTGGTAACCGATCCGGCGAACCGCGCTGCCTTCCATGCGCCGCCTGAATTGGACTTCGCTCCAGGCGAACAACTGCACGAGTTCCGCCCCGTCCAGTCCGTTGCGCACGCCGAAATCCGGCTCAGCGCTGATCCGCGCGAACCGGTTCCACGGGCACACAAGCTGACAATCGTCACACCCATAGACACGATTGCCGATCAGCGGGCGCAGCAATTCGGGGATGCTGCCTCTGAGTTCGATGGTGAGGTACGAGATGCACCTGCGCGCGTCCAACTGGTATGGACCGATGATCGCTCGAGTCGGGCATGCGTCGATGCACCTGACGCATGTGCCGCAATGCTCACTTACAGGCCGGTCGATCGGCAGCGGAAGATCTGTGTAGATTTCCCCGAGGAAGAAGAACGATCCCGCATCGCGCGAAAGCAGGAGCGTGTGCTTGCCACGCCACCCGAGACCGGACTTGCGTGCGAGTTCCACCTCCATGACTGGCGCCGAATCCGCAAACACGCGGTACCCGAACGGGCCGACGGCCCGCTCGATACGCTTTGCCAGACTCTGCAAGCGCGAACGAACAAGTTTGTGGTAATCGCGGCCCAGGGCATAGCGGGAAACAAACGCCTTGCCACCGTCACCGAGCACGCTGGCGCTGTCGGCAGATTCCGGCTTGTAGTCCATGCGCGCACAGATGACACGAGTGGTTCCAGGCACAAGAGCATCCGGCCGCGACCTTCTCGTCCCGTGCTTTGCCATATAATCCATTTCACCGTGATAGCCGTGGTCGATCCAGTCGGCGAGGTGCGCATGCGCTCCGGCAAGGCCGATATCGGCGATTCCAACGGCCTGAAACCCAAGTTCCTGTCCCCAAGCCCTGATCGAGACGACAAGGCCTGACAAATCGGTGTCTCGCGACAAATCGGTACCTTCGGAGTGACTCATCCGGCTCATCATAACGAGCGCTCGCTCCGCCTGCACCTGCGCGATGAAGCGGCGACCGCGCGGCTGGGGGCACAACTTGCGACAACAATCGCGCCGGCGATGAGGATCTACCTGCGCGGCGATCTGGGTGCCGGAAAGACAACACTGGTACGCGGGTTGTTGCGCGCCCTGGGGTTCCATGGACGGGTAAAAAGCCCCACTTACGCCCTGGTTGAACTTTATGTCATTTCTAGATTAAACTTATACCACTTTGATTTTTTTAGATTCCATGACCCAAAGGAGTGGTCGGATGCGGGGCTCAGGGAATACTTTAACAACGACGCAGTCTGCCTGGTCGAGTGGCCTGAAAAAGCCGGGAACAACCTTCCCCCGCCGATCCTCGACGTTTTCCTTTCGGCGACCGACACCGGTCGCGACGCATTGCTCACAGCGCACAGCGAATCGGGAGAAAAGTGCCTAGAGGCCGCAACGGAGCTGAAATCGCAAGACGGCTTTTCCTGAGCGCGACCGTCCTCGCGAGGGTTGCACTGCTCGGTTTCGTTGCGCTGTTCGTTTTCCAGTTCTTGATCGCTGCCGCACGCGCGACCGAACCGGTCCGGGCCGTGCGCATTTGGCCGTCTCAGGACTACACGCGTCTCACGCTGGAATCCCGGCTCCCGATTCGTTACAACCTGCTGGTCGTCAAGGACCCGGATCGCCTGGTGCTCGATCTTCAGGACGTCGAATTCGAAAGCATCAACAGGGAAATCGCCGACAAGGTACTCGCCTCGGATCCCTACATCGGCAAACTGCGCGCAGGCCGGTACATGCCGGGGGTCGTACGGGTCGTTCTCGATCTCAAACAGGAAGTCAAGCCGCAGATTTTCGTGCTGAAGCCGGTTGGCGAGTACGGCCACCGGCTCGTGCTCGACGTCTATCCGCTCGAACCTTTCGATCCCCTAATGGCGCTGCTGAACAAACCTCAACAGACCACGCAGGTGCCCGGTGCGCCCACCCCGGCAGTGGAATCGCAGGCGAAACCCGAAGCACAGGCGAGGCAATCGGACGTGGCCGAATCAGCGAGGCCCTTGCCGGTGGAACGACCGGCGGTAACGCGACTGGTGACCATCGCGCTGGACCCAGGTCACGGCGGGGAAGATCCTGGTGCGCGCGGCAGACGTGGCAGTCGCGAAAAAGACGTAACGCTTATCATCGCACGCAAGCTGAAGACCATTATCGACGCGCAACCCAACATGCGCGCGGTGCTCACGCGCAACGGCGACTACTACCTTGCGCTGCGCTCGCGCGTTGAAAGGGCGCGACGCATAAAGGCGGACCTGCTTGTCTCCATTCATGCCGACGCGTTCGTGCGCCCGAACGCGCGCGGGTCATCCGTTTTTGCGTTGTCCGAGCGAGGAGCAACCAGCGCCGCGGCGCGCTGGCTTGCCAAGCGGGAGAACGACGCGGATCTGATTGGCGGCGTAAACCTCGATGTGAAAGACCGCCACCTGGCGCAAACGCTGCTGGACCTGTCGCAGACAGCCCAGATCCAGGACAGTATCAAGCTCGCTCGCGCCGTCCTTGTCGAATTGGGTGGCGTCAACACGCTGCATAAGGCTGACGTGGAGCAGGCCGGTTTTGCCGTCCTGAAATCACCTGATATTCCTTCGATTCTGGTCGAAACGGCGTTCATCAGCAATCCGGAGGAAGAGAAGAAACTCAACAGCGATGCCTACCAGGAACAAATGGCGCGTGCCATGTTCCGTGGCGTCAAGCGCTATCTGGCGAGGAATCCGCCGCTTTCGCGCCCCACGCTCGCGACGTTGCAATAACTGTCCTGGGCCAATAGTCAACGCGCAGGGCGCCGTGCGATGACGAACCCCGCGGACCCGATTGTTCCCGCTTAGGCCTTCCGCAGGCGCTGGCGCAGGAATTCCAGCGCGAGAGGCGCAAGGGACAGCGCGATAATCCCCAGGATCACTACGGACAGATTCTGTCGCACGATCGGAATGTTGCCGAAGAAGTAACCCGCATAGATCAGTCCTACTACCCAGAACACGCCGCCGCAGACCGAGAACAACAGAAATCGCGGATAGATCATGCGCCCGATGCCTGCGACGAATGGGGCAAAGGTACGCACAAACGGCAGCCAGCGCGCGATGACCACCGTCTTGCCCCCGTGGCGGCTATAAAATGCCTGCGTCGCCTCCAGGGCCCTGCGGTTGAAAAACCGCGATTGTTCCCAGCGGAATACGCGTGGGCCAAGAAATCGGCCTGCCCAATAGTTGACGTTATCGCCCGAGATCGCCGCCGCGACCAGTGTCGCGGCCAGGGCAGATGGTTCCATCCCAGCCGCGGCCCACAAAGTTCCGGCCACAAATAGCAGCGAATCTCCCGGAAGAAACGGCGTCACCACCAACCCTGTTTCGCAGAAGATGATCGCGAACAGCAGCGCGTAGATCCACACCCCGTATTGTTGCAGCAATGATCCAAGGTGGCGGTCCAGGTGCAGGACGAAATCGACAAAATACAGAAGCGCATCCACGCGGCGATTGTACCGCGCCTATAATCCGACCTCGGTCCCCGCGTGCGCCCATGCCCTCGATTCGCGTCCTCTCCGAAACACTCATCAGCCAGATTGCAGCCGGCGAGGTCGTGGAGCGCCCAGCCTCGGTACTCAAGGAACTCATCGAGAACAGCCTGGATGCAGGCGCCGCTGAAGTCGCCGTCAGTCTCGATGCCGGCGGCGTGAAGCGCATCCGGGTCACCGACAACGGCCGAGGCATCGACGCCGAAGACCTGCCGCTCGCGTTCGCGCGGCACGCCACGAGCAAAATCACCACGCTCGATGATCTGGAACGGGTGCGTACGCTCGGCTTCCGCGGCGAAGCCCTTGCCAGCATCGCGTCGGTCGCACGTGTTGCCCTGACTTCGCGCCCGCGCGACGCGCGGCACGCGGCCGTGCTGCGCGTTGAAGCCGCACAGACGGGCAAACCGCAGCCCGCGGCTCATGCGGCCGGCACTACGGCCGAAGTCGACGACTTGTACTTCAACACCCCGGCCCGGCGAAAATTCCTGCGCACCGAAGCAACCGAGTTCTCGCATTGCGAGGACGTATTCAGCCGCGCCGCGCTTTCCCGCCCCGATACCGTATTCAGCCTGCGACATAACGGCCGGCTGATCTCGCGATTGCCGGCGGCGGACCTCACGCAACGTACCGAAGCGATCCTGGGCGCCGAGTTCGCGATCGCCGCGCGCCCGGTCGGAGAACAAGTCGAGGGCCTGGCGCTTTCAGGATTCCTTGCATCGCCGAGCTTCACGCGAAGTTCGCGCGACGCACAGTATCTGTTCGTCAACGGCCGCTTTGTCCGTGACAAAGTGCTGTTACATGCGCTGCGCGAAGCGTACAGGGACGTGCTCCACGGCGACCGCCATCCGGCCTTCGCGTTGTTTCTGGAGATCGATCCGACCGCGGTCGACGTCAACGTGCACCCTGCCAAGATCGAGATCCGGTTTCGCGATGCGCGCGCCGTACACCGGTTCGTCTACCACGCAGCCTCAAAGGCCCTGGCGGCGAGCGCCGCCCATGCCCCGGTAGCGTACGCAGCGCCGACCGGGACGCTCGGGCAGGGCGATGTAGCGCAAGTCAAGCAAGGCTCCCTTGGCATTGCCCAACCGACCGCGGGGTATGAGGCGGTCTTTGGTGCATCCCGGGTCCCGGAACATACCGCGATGCGCATGGAGGTGGGGGCTCCGCCGCACGGCGGACCCAACGATATCGAATCTGAAATGCCACCGTTGGGGTACGCGCTTGCGCAGCTGCATGGTGTCTACATCCTTGCGCAAAATGCCAGGGGTCTGGTACTTGTCGACATGCACGCGGCACATGAGCGAATTGTCTACGAGCGGCTGAAGTCGGCGCTGGATGCAAACTCCGTGGCGACGCAGGAACTGCTGATTCCGGTCACCTTCAGCGCTGGCCGGATCGACGTGGCGACTGTCGAGGAAAACCAAGAGGCATTGCGCGTGCTTGGATTCGACCTGGCCCCGCTATCGCCCACCGCGCTCGCGGTCCGGGCGGTGCCTGCGGAACTTGCAGGGGGCAATATTGCGGAGCTCGCCCGCTCGCTGCTCGCCGACCTGCGCGAATTCGGCGCCAGCGGCGTACTCACCGAGCGGCGCGACGAGTTGCTTGCGACCATGGCCTGCCATGGTGCCGTGCGCGCCAGACGCGCGTTGGGGCTGGCTGAGATGAACGCCGTGCTGCGGGACATGGAGAGAACTGAACGCTCCGGCCAGTGCAATCATGGACGGCCGACCTGGTTCCAGATGAGTCTGGCCGACTTGGACAGGCTGTTCATGCGCGGCCAGTGAAGCCGCCGGCGATTCTTCTGATGGGACCGACCGCCAGCGGAAAAAGCACGGTCGCGCTTGATCTGGCCGCGCACGTGCCGGTGGAGATCGTAAGCGTGGATTCCGCCCAGGTGTTCCGGAACATGGATATCGGGACCGCCAAGCCCAGCGCGACAGACCGAAATGCCGTGCCTCATCACCTGATCGACATCATCGACCCGACCGAGAGCTACTCGGCGGCGCGGTTCCACGCCGACGCCGTGCGGCTCATGCACGAGATCGCGGCGCGCGGGCGTATTCCGCTGCTGGTCGGCGGGACCATGCTCTATTTCAAGGCTTTGCGCGAGGGTTTGTCCGCGCTGCCGCATGCCGATGCCGCGGTGCGTGCCGCGATCGACGCTGAGGCGCGCAAGCGCGGCTGGCCGGCGCTGCACGCCGAGCTGGCGCGGGTCGACCCGATGACAGCGTCGCGGCTGAAGCCCGCGGATTCGCAACGCATCCAGCGAGCGATCGAGGTCTTCCGGCTCACCGGCCGTCCCATGTCAGAACTGCTAGGCCGGCGCAAAACCGAGCCGCTCCCGTTTCACCTCGAGCAGCTAGCACTCGTGCCTTCCGATCGCCGCGGGTTGCATCGGCGCATTGAGGCACGATTCGAATCGATGCTGAAGAAAGGATTGGTTCAGGAGCTCCGCGAGTTGCGCGAACGCTACGCCCTGAGCTCTGCAATGCCCTCGATGCGCTGCGTGGGCTACCGCGAAGCCTGGCAGTTCCTCGAGGGAGAAATCGCCGCGACCGAATTGCGCGACCGGGGTATTTACGCCACGCGCCAGCTTGCCAAGCGACAGCTCACCTGGCTGCGTGCGACGCCGGCGACAACTTTCGACTGTCTGGCGAACGATCTCGCAGTTCAGGTTCGCCGCTATCTCGATATACGGCTTGCAAGCCACAGTTGGATTCCAACGCGTGAATCGGTGAACTGATCGTCACGGCCTTCTGCAGCGGTGCCCAATTCTCCAGCAACCGAAGCGAAAGAATTGCGAGCGGCTTCGGCACGGTACAAGACGTTCCGAACCGCCACGGCAAGCGCAGGCGGCCGAATCTGCCCCTCCAGATCGTCTCGGACGCGGAAAAACTTACACGATCAGCGGAACGATCAACAGCGCAACGATATTGATGATCTTGATCAGCGGATTGATCGCCGGACCCGCGGTATCCTTGTACGGATCGCCTACCGTGTCACCGGTCACCGCGGCCTTGTGCGCATCCGAACCCTTGCCGCCGTGGTGTCCATCCTC
>MEQX01000067.1:20534-20679 GCA_001770415.1 Betaproteobacteria bacterium RIFCSPLOWO2_02_FULL_63_19
AGATGGCCACGAACAGGCCGGTGACGATGGTTCCCATCAGCACGCCGCCGAGCGCCTGCGGCCCCAGGGCGATGCCGATCACGATGGGAACCAGTACCGGCAGCAGCGACGGAACGATCATTTCCTTGATCGCGGCGCGCGTCAG
>MEQX01000068.1 GCA_001770415.1 Betaproteobacteria bacterium RIFCSPLOWO2_02_FULL_63_19
CATGGCTCCCTCTACTGGATGAGCAATAAGAAGACGAATCTCTCGAACTACGTCGATATGCCTTTGGCTATTTGCCGTTTCGGAACGCCTATTTGCCGCCCTTTACTTCCCGAATACCGTAGCGCTGCCACTGCGCGGCCACTTTCTCGAGATGTTCCTGGGGAGGAACGGCAAGCGGCGGGAAAGGGTGTTTTTTCGTCGCATCGATGCCGATCTTCGAGCTGATCTGCTCTGTCGGCTTGACCATCTTGCCGTCCTTCCACGGCTGTGACGGATCCAGCGTCAGCGGATCGGTATTTCTGACGATATGGACGTCTTCGGCCGGTTGCATGCGGAAACTGAGCGCCCACTCGACCTGGTAGGAGTCGCGAATATCGATGTCCTCGTCGACGACGATGGTGAGCTTGCCGAACACGTCGTGCAGCGACCACGCGCCCATCATCGCCTTCAACGGCTGGAAGCGGTTCCGCTTCTTCATCGAGATGATGAGAATGCCCGTCGCGCCTCCGCTTTCGGTCAGATGCACGCCGGTCACTGGCAGGCCGAGGTTGTTCTTCAGGTGCCGCAGGATCACGGCCTCCCGGCCGATCCCCTTGATGCAGCTCGATTCGCTCGGCGGCATCTGACTCAGGAATGCCTGGTAGATGGGCTTCTTTCTGTGCGTAATGCAGGTGATCTCGATAAAAGGATGCGTGCCGGCGGCACCCATGTAACCGCCGTACTCGCCGAACGGACCTTCGTCTTCACGGCCCCGGCAGGGAATCCTGCCTTCGACCACGATCTCCGCCGTGGCCGGCACTTCGAGATCGACTGTGAGGCACTTCACGACTTCAATCGGCTCGCCGCGTATGCCTCCGGCCACCTCGAATTCGTCGACCCCGTAAGGAAACGGCGTCACCGAGGTGAGCCCCAGCACGGGATCGGTGCCGAAGACGATCGCCACATCCGTGCCCTGCCCGCGCTCTTCGTTTTTGCGGATGTGCTGGTTCATGTTGCGCGGCGGGTTGATCATCAACCCGGCTTTGTCGCGGCCTTTTACCTGCACCCGATAGGTGCCCATATTCGGAATCCCGGTCTCCGGATCGCGCGAGATCACGAACGGAGAGGTGTGATAGGCACCGGGATCCTGACCCACGGTCCACACCGGCGCGGGCAGCATCTCGAAATTCGCTTCCTCGCCGCGAAGAACGACTTCCTGGCAGGGGCCTTTCTCGACGCGGCGAACCTTGAGCGGGTTCTTCGTCCCCGCTTCCCATTTTTCCAGGACATGCCCGACGTCCGTTTCGAGTGCCGTGGCATAGATCTCCCGTGACCCGCCGAGAATGCCGACAACCAGCGGGATATCGTGGCCTTTGATGCGATCGAACATCAGCGCCGGTCTGTTGCGCTCGGGAATACCCTGGAAGGTGCGCCGACACACGGCGGAAATTTCCCAGTCCTTGTCGACCTCGGCCTCGACGTGACAAAGTAGTCCCTTCTTCTCCAATACCGCCAGGTATTCACGCAGGTCCCGGTAGGGCATAGCCAACTCCCGTTTTGATGCTTGCTGGTTGAGACTGGAATAGAACGCTCGGGGAACGAAATTATATCGCGCTGCGTGCCGCGCGTTCATGTGAACCTTCGTTCACGCCCGATGCGCGATGAGAACCCGTCGCCGCCCACATCGCGCCCGGACCGAGTGCTACCTGACGGCCTCTAGCGTCGGCAGCAGCGCCAACGCGTTGTACCAACCGATGGCGCGCAAGTCCGCGGCCGACAGATTGAAGTTGCTCATTCCTTCGACGGATTCGACGAGCGGCCGGTAAGGATGGTCGCTGCCGAACAGGATCTGCGACATCGGAACGAGCCGGGCGAGCGCGGCAAAGGCCGGCCGATTGCCGCTGATCGCCAGATCGTAATAGAAGCGCTTCAGCTCGTGTTCGACCCCTTGTGGCGCATTTTTCGCGAGAAGCGGCGGCGCGTAGTTGACGATCCGTCCCGCAATGACCGGAAGCGTGCCTCCGGCATGCGATAGAATAAAGCGGATATTCTTGCACCGGGCCAGCGTTCCTGAATAGAGCATACTGATGACGGCGCGGGTCGTGTCCTGCGGAACTTCCGCCACCACGGTCGCAACACCGGGCATCAGCGTTTGACAGCAGGTCGGCGTCGTCGGGTGCACAAAAACAACCGCTTTGCGCCGGTCCAATTCTTCGAACACCGGTTCGTAACTGGGATCACCCAGCCATTTGTCGGCGTAGCACGTGAGCAGCCCGATCCCGTCGGCCTTCAGAACCTCGAAGGCGTGTTCGATCTCGCGCAAGCTGCCATCGGCGTCGGGTAGCGGCAAGGTCGCGAACAGGCCGAAACGCCCTGGATGCTTGCGCCCGAGTTCCGCTCCGTATTCGTTCGACCGGCGCGAAGTGTTGCGCGCCTGCTCCGCATTACCGAACCAAACGCCGGGCGATGAAAGCGAGAGCACCGCGGTGGCGACGCTATGCTCGTCCATCGCGATGAGCGCCTTCTCCGGTGTCCATTCGAGCCAGGCAGGCGTGATCGCGCCACCGCGCGAGCCGGCGATGCGCTCGCGATTTTCGGCAAGGTAGAACGGCGGAATGATGTGGTGGTGCACATCGATCAGGCGCTGCGGCGCGGCGTGCGCCCCCCCCCGCTTTGAATCCGTTTTCGTTGAAGTAGCCATTTGGGCTTCCCAATCCTAGATTCCGGCGGCCGGGCCGGGATTCGTTGTCAATTTAGTGCGGTGATGCATTGATGTATTCGAATGAGAGGGCGAGTATTTTCCCACATGCCGAACCCCGTCGCACGCCACGCAGCCGACATTGGACCGTGCCGACGACGTGGCCACAGGCATCGAGATGCGGCGATCTGGACTAGAATTGGCGCATGATCCTCACGCTCGGCCATACCAAGGGCGGCGTCGGTAAGAGCACGCTGGCGCTCAACATCGCCATCGAACGGCTGCTCGCCGGAGCGGATACCTTGTTAGTCGATGGCGACCCGAAACAAACCAGCATCAGCAAGGCCATCGGCATCCGCGCCGATGACCGGCGCGTGCCTCTGGTGCCTTGTATCGTCCTCGACCACGCCAAGGCGTTACGCCATCAGATCGGACTGCTCAAGTCGAAGTACCAGGACATCGTGATCGACGTGGGCGGCAAAGACTCCAATGCGCTACGCGCCGCGTTGACCGTTACCGATACGCTGCTGTTGCCGATTGGACCCGAGTCGGTTGAGATCTGGGCCATCGACGATATGCTGGAACTGGTCGACGAAGCCCGCAGCCTCCACGATTTTCGCGTCCTCGCCGTATTGAACCGGGCAAAGCCGGCGGGCCAGGACAATGCAGATACGATCGCGGTAATTCAAGAGTACCCGGGCATCAAACTGATTCCCGGTTCGGTCGGCAACCGCAGTATATTCAGCAGCGCCTTCGGACGTGGCCAGAGCGTAACCGAATACAAGCCCCGCAACCGGAAAGCGGTCGCCGAGCTTGCGACCTTGATGCTTGCCGTCTACGGCGATTGAGCTGAATCTAGGGGGATACGACATGACGATCACGCGGGCAAAAAAAATGCCAATGACTACCGCCAAGGCAAAGAAGGTCGAACGCACGCCCGAGCAGTTCATTGCAGGCGCGGAGACTACTTCGGAAGCGTTGCCCGAATCGCCTTCCATGGCGGCAATGGCCGGCCGCGAAGAGCGTGCGTTGGCGGTGGTCGAGCGTTTCCTCCCTTGGTCGGCGGGTGCTGGCATCCTGCCGTTGCCGGGACTCGACATGGCGCTGATCATCGGCGTGCAACTACGCATGCTGGCCGAACTGGCCGAGATATATGGCGTGCCCTTCAAGGAGCAGGCGGCAAAGTCCGTGGCCGCGACACTGATGGCGACCTTGGTGCAGATCACTCTGGCGGGCGGTATTGCGTTCGCGCTCAGGTTCGCGCCAGTGCTGGGTTATTTGTTTGGGATCGCCGTACTGCCGGCCGTCGCTGCGGCTGGCACCTTTGCGCTGGGTAAAGTGTTCATAACTCATTTCGAAGCCGGTGGCACCTTCCTCGAATTCGATCCCCAGAAGGTGCGCGATCATTTCAGGGCGGAGTTCGAGAAAGCCCGCAAAGGCAGCAACGGCCGCACGCGAGCTTAGCCGGATCCGTAGCGGCTGCGGCCACCCGGCACTGGTCGCGTTCGACCCGCATTAATTCCTAGGTACTGGTTCCTTAATCTTCGGCTCGGGCTTAGTCTTCGGCTCCGGCTCCGGCTTCGGTTTCGGCTCAAGCTTCGGCTCGGGCTTCGGTTTCGGCGTGAGCTTGGCAGCGGCGATCGCGTCACTGACTTCCTTCGAATCCATGTTCAGAATGAGCGGCAGTCCATTCTTGTTGTTGCCGATAACCACCACTTTGGCGTTTGGCGATTTCGCGAGCTCGAGCGTGGCTTCGATGCCGCGCCAGCGCAGATAGGAGTCCGACATGCCGTTGCTGACGATTTCCTGGAATTTTCGTATGCCTACTGCCTCAATCTGCTTTCTTTCCGCCTCCCTCTCCTCCTTCTTCACCCGGAAGGCATATTCTTCAATTTGGTGGAACGCCTCGTTCTTGCGCACGATGGCCTCCTGTACGCCGGGCGGCAACGCCATGCCCTTGATCAACACGTCCTCCATGATCAGCCAGTTATATTTCTTCTTCCCAACGGGATTGAAGCGATTGTAGAGATCGAAGCGAACCGATTCGAGGATCTGATTCTGTATCCTCAGGCGATCCTCGGTGTATACCTCCTCGGGACGATAAACGGCGACAACGTCGCGCGTGCGCGCAGCGACCGTTGGTCCCACGAGGATGGTCTCGTAATCCGGACCAACGAACTTGTGGAGGCTGGCAACGCTACCGGCTTCGAGGTGAAAGCGCCACGCGACTGTCAGGGTAATCTGCAAGCCGTCGGAGGCCAGTACGGTCACTTGGTCCTCCACCTGTTGCAGTCGCGCGTCGTATATGTACAGACGATCCCAGGGAAGAATCAGCTTGGTGCCTTCCGCGATGACCAGATCTATGATAGTGCCTCCCGCAAAGCGCTTCCACAGCACGCCGACATGTCCGGGTGGGATGGTGTACCAGATGTTGGGCAGCAGGAAGACAAAGGCGCCAGCCGCAATAAATGCGAAAATGACCAGTTCATGGCGATAGCCATAAAGCCGCCGCAGGAAACGGGCGAATCGGGAACCCCGCGGCAAGGGCCCGCCAGTGGATTCATCCATTTGTCGGTATCTCCGCCAGGTTGCGCAACTGACCTTCCTCTAGATGGAAGCGACGATCGGCAATTTGGAAATACCGGTCGTCGTGGGTCACGGCGATGATAGTCTTTCCCAGCGCTTTCCAGCGCGGCAGCAACACATCGTAAAACTTCCGCCGGAAAGGCGGATCCTGGTCAGCGGCCCACTCGTCGAGAACAATGACGGGCTTGTCTTCCAACAGGGCACTCAGGAGTGCGAGCCGTTTCCTTTGTCCGGATGAAAGATCGATGGTGGAATATCCATCCGGGAGAATCTCGGTCTTGCCGGTAAGTTCCATTTCTTCCAGCCAGGTGGCCGCAGACCGCACGTCGGGCAACGGTACGCCATAGAGTTTGCGGAACAAATGGAAATCTGAGAACACCGCGCAGAAGCGATCGCGGTGCGCTTGAGCGCTTGCCGGCGTTACCGGGATGTCGTCCACCAGAAGGTCGCCCGAGAGCGGGGGGTACAGACCGACAATCAGTTTGATCAGCGTCGACTTGCCCGAACCGTTGCCGCCGGTGATGAAAACCGTCTCACCCGCGCGGATAGTCAGGTCCAAAGGCCCGACGGCGAACCCGCTGCCATTGGCTTCATGCTTGAAGTACACCCGCCGCAGCTCGATTGTCCTCAGCGCCGGCGATGTGGGGGTGGGTGCCAGCGGGTCGCCATTTCGCTCCCGGGTGTGGGCGTTCAACAATTCTTCCAGGTTCTGCAGATTCTCGGCGGCGGCGTTGGCGACAGCTACCAGGGGAACGGAGCCGATGATTCCCGAAATCGGCCCGATCAAGAACATGACCGTCGTCATCGATCCCATGACCGTGCCCGAATAGGTGTTGCCGAACATCGGCGTCAGAAACACGAGCGTCCCCAGCAACATCATGAAGGCCGCCTGGGCGAAGATGAAGTTGAGGGACATCGATCGCTGCGCGTCGGTGCGATATTCCGCCGTGCGGGCGGAAACCGTCACAACATCGGCAAGCACCGCCGCGGCTCGCTGGCTTGACAGCTTCACTTCCTTGAAACCATCGAGAAATCCGCTCACCAGATCGTGGAGCTTGTTCTCCTCATTGGACGCGTCATGAAAAAGACCATGCACATCCCGCATCCTGCGGACATAGATGCTCGCTGTCATACCCAGAAAGACGCTGGCAATAACAAACGAAGTCATGGAAATCATCGCCAGATAGACTGCGACGCATGCGATAAGAACCGCCGACTGCACCCCATACACCAAGCCGGTCGCCGACTGTGAAATGGCCTGAGTATCGGTGCTGATGGCGGAAAATATTCGTCCGCGGCCGATGTGCTCAACCTCGCGCAACTCGCACCTCTTCAACTGGGTAATCAGCTTTTCCCGATAAGCATGGACAAGCCGTTCAACCTCGGCTGAGGTGGTGACCAGTACATAACGCTGGGCGTAGACGTAGGCACTGATGAAGATCAGGAACAACACTACGCTGGCAATCTGCGGTCGCCCATTCTCGATATGATCGGCGGCGCCGTTTACGACGGCCAGCAGCGCCGAGTTCATGCCGCCGGCAACCAAAGCCATCATGACCAGCCGTGGTAGTGACGTCTGGGTTTGGCTGAGGAAGAAATTAATCAGGCGCACGGCCGGTCAATGCTTCGGAATTGATGCGATACGCACGCGACACCGTCGGGTGCCAACTCACTCAGGGTTTCTCTTGGCTGGCGGCGTCCCTGAACTCGTCACGCCCCGTCCTTCTTCGTCCCCTCTTCCGCCCGCGTTTCCGCATCCACCGTGGCGAACAGCAAGAGATAGAGCATGATCACGATGGGCGTCACCATGATGCTGAACAAAAGGCTGCGATAGAACCCCAAGCGGGTGCGTCGCCCAAGGATCGCCACCATGAGACAAAGTACCAGGTAACTGACTATAGACATGGGCACCATGGCAATTTCTCCAGGTTAACGGGCGTTCAGCCGCAGTGGAATAGTACCAAAATCGATCGCCCGGACTGCGGAAGAACAATTCTCGCCTGTCGTATAAACGCAGCGCACGACCGACACTTCACCTTCAATGCCCCTGCAGTAGGAAACGGTCAGCTGGTAGAAGTAATGCGTATCCTGACGCCGGACCTTGATATTAGAAAAGCGCGTGACCGTCGCCCCCACCGGCTTGCCGTCGGTGGTCCAGTAGTCAATGCCGATGATAAGTTCCTCTATGGTTGCGTTCGACGAATTCGTGACCCTGATCGAAGGCGAACAATAGCTATCGTTATCGCCCTCGCCACCGAGGCCGTACCGGTAGGCGACCGGGATCGCTATGTATATAGGCCCCTTGGCTCTCTCCTTGTTGATCTGGTCCTGTAAAGCCTCGGGTCTGTGTGGCGGGCCCGTCTCGGTCTCGCGCTCGCCCTGTGCGTATACGTTGTTCGGCAATGCCAGCGGAAACGCGCAGACCAGCCATGCGATCAACACGAGAAGCGGGGTGATACGAAAGTCGCGCTCGCAATGAGATTTCATGCGCTTCGATGACTTACCACGAGGCATTCGGATATTCGCAACAGGCAACCGCAGCTTGGATCTACCAGGCCACCGGACAATCCTGGCGCCATAAAGAGGGAAGAATAGCACCCCGCTTGCCCACGCGAGATGTACGGTACCGGTTATGAAGTAGGCGGAAAGCTTAGATCCCCTTCTGCGGTTCGGGCGCCGCTGCCGCCTTTTCGAACTCGGAAATGAAGTGCGCGCGCGTTTTGCGCGGATCAAAATCAAGGAATGTTCCGCCGGCTTCGAAATGTGTAACAAAAACTCGCCCGACCGCATAGGTCGCCGCCGAATACAGCCCCGGCGTGGCCGCGATACCGGCGATAGGACCGACGAGGGGCACAAGCTTCAGAAGCGACCCCAGGCTTGCGCCTAGATTGGTGGATATGACTGTCGCAAGCAGCGAGGCGACAATGTTCTTGACGCCATTTTCCATGAACGTAACCCCATACATCTCAGACAGCTTGGCAAGCATGCGCAACTCGAGCGCCGTCAGCGCCAGCATATCGACCCCGGGCATCGGCACCATGCCTGCACCCGCCGCCCAAGGCACATAGCTGTTCACCAGCTGCATGGCCTTCTGGTCGCGCGTCAATTCGGGCGACACGGATGTGTCGGGTGTAGGCTCATCGGCAGGAGTGTCAACCTTCTTGGTCGCGGATTTCGCCATGGGTTCCTCCGGTGTATGACCGCTGTAGGCGGACTGTTACAATCTGAAAGATCGACGCGGCGAACCAAAGCAATCGTCGCAACAAGGTTGCGGCAACAAGACTTCGGTCCGCCACACGAAACAACGGGACTCTTTGCAAATCGATCCGGGACGGGAATACTACAATATAGGCTTCAATTGTCAAATACGCTTCCTTCAGCCACTTTCACTCATGCACCTACCCTGCGGCTTGAGCCGTCATTGCGCGTTGGTGACGACCTCTTTGCTCGACCCATATCATCCGTTACTCGGGGCGAGGCAATCTCCATCGAGATAGATCTTGGCCGGGATTTGGACGCATGGTGGGAGGCGGCGGCGCCCTGGATCAGCTCTCGTGAAACGGCTACGGCTCGGCGATATTGCCAGCGTCAGGACATGGTCCGGCATGCGGTCGGACGCGCGCTAATCCGCATTCTTTTGGCTCGCGAATTGGGTATTCCGAAACTCACCGACGAATTCTCGACCAATGCTTGGGGCAAGCCTTTCCTGCCAGGGTCCGGGATGGAATTCAGCATTTCCCATTCCGGACGCTTCGTGCGGACGGCCATGAGCCGCGCAGGCGCCATAGGTATCGATATCGAACGGGTGAACGTCACCGTGGACCACCATGACCTCGCCGGGATATTTCATCCGGTCGAATGCGACACGATACGGGCGCTTCCGGTGCGAGAGGCGCGGCAAGCTTTCTATCGCTGCTGGACGCGCAAGGAGGCAGTGGTCAAGGCCCTTGGAGAAGGCCTCTCAAGGCCGCTAACGGCTTTCCGAGTTCTAACCGATGTCGCCGCTTGCGATTGGCTCGTCGAGCCCCCTGTCGCAGCGGTCCAAGGCTGGACCTGTATCGATTTGCCGAGTATGGCCGGATATCATGCCAGCGTTGCGGCGACGAGCCCCGGTCTCACCATCACCTCCCTTCGCGCATCTGGCAGCGAGAGTCTGAAATGGCTGAATGAGGGCAGCGCGCACGCAAGCCGTGAACGATCGGATCGCCACCTTGCCAATGAGCTCGGGCCATTTCGATGACAAGCTCAACCAATCATCGTCGGCTGGTCCGTCAGGCCGCCGGTGTCCATGAGCCAAAGATTTAACGACTGGATTACCTGTCCAGCGCCCAATCCCGCAGCACGATTGCGGCTTTTTTGTTTCCCGTTTGCCGGTGGGGGTGCGTCCGTCTTCAGAAGCTGGGCGAGAGCCCTCCCACCAACCATCGAGGTGTGCCCGGTACAGTTGCCCGGACGGGAAAATCGCCTGCGCGAGTCCCCCTACACCGATCTTCGGCCTTTGGCGGAAGTTCTCGCTGGCCAAATACAATGGTATTTGCAGAAGCCGTTCGCCATTTACGGCCACAGCATGGGCGCGTTGCTCGCGTTTGAGCTGGTTAGAATATTGCAGCGGCAAAACGCGCCTCTGCCGCGCACCTTGTTTCTCGCCGCGCATCGTGCTGCACATCTGTCGCCACGTCGATCTCCGCTCTACGCACTTCCCGACAAAGAATTCATACAAGCGCTTCATCGCTTCGGCGGCCTGCAAGACGAGGTGATGAAAGATCAGGAACTGCTCGACGTCTTGCTGCCAACCCTCCGGGCGGACCTGACTTTATGCGACCGATACAGCTATTCGCCCGGCTCGCCGCTGAATTGCCCGTTTCAACTGTACGTCGGTCGCGACGATCAGGAAGCCCCACCCGAAGACATGGAGTCATGGCGCGAGCATAGCGCTCAGAGCAGCAGTCTTTGCATCTTTTCGGGAGGACACTTCTTTCTGCGTTCCGATGGCGACGCGCTTATGCAGGCAATCGCCACCGAACTGGAGCGTCTCGGAGACGCTAGACGCCTGCTTTAAAACCGCCGGTTCCTTCGCTCAGACTTCGCTTGAGATGGCGCGGGGACCAGTGGTCCCCCGCCAACGCAGCTTAATTCATGCAGTTTCCATGACACACGCGAAACCGCCTGTCACGCGCCGACCTAGCGGACAACCACGGTACCGGTGCTGGGAATCGAGTTTACCGACTTGCTCAAGCTGAATAGCTGACTGAGCACCGTCAGCACGGTAGTAGAGTACCCCTGCCCGTCGCCCGGCAGGCTGTACACTGCGCCACGATACTCGACGGAAGCCACATCGTTCGCGCCGGGCTGATCCTTGAGGACACGAAACATCGCATTGCTCTTGCCCTGGTGCGGGTAGGCACGTGCCGCCGGTGAATACAATTTGAGAAAGTTGTCGGCGGACTTTGTTTGGTAGTGCGTCAAGCTACCCAGATACTTGAATACCTCGCTCGTCGATCGCATCTGGACAGACATCGACGCATCGGCGGTCTTGAGCGCGTTCTTGTCCGTTGAATCAGCCGCGGCCGCAACCTTCCTCGCTTTTCGAACTGGTGAATCAGCACAAAGCGAAGTCTGTGGAAGCGCCGATCGGTCAGCCCTCTCGCCCATGAAACAGAAATTGGCAACCGCGCCACCCGGTCTGATAAACCGGTAACCTCCGGGCACCTTGGCGAAAACTAAACCGGGAATCGTTTTCGAAAATTCGATTGAACGGCCAGACTTGAGGTCAGCATCGGTCAACAATGGCCCGATCGCCTCACCCGACGAATTACTGATTTCCGTCGTCAGACCGTAATCGAGCAGGGAGGTTAGAGCAACGAGAAACTGCTTGTAATCCCTTCCCAGCGGATCGTTGCGGTAGATCACCGTGGACTGTCCAGCGCGTGTGATCGTTATATTCTCGACCAGCAGATGCGATAGCAGCTCTACCGGGATTCCGTGTCGTGTGTAGTGATTAAAGGTCGATACGCTGATGGGCGTTAGGAGGCCTTGCAGGAACTCGGCGCTGTCGATGACCACGACGTCAAAGTTGAACCCGCTCGACACCTGTAGGGAGATCGATGGCGCCAGAGCGTCCGTTACGTTGGTGCTGGCAAGCACACCCGATGCCGTAGTATCCGTCGTAGACCGCGTAATACCTGCGCTTCCTCCGACCGTGTTCTGCCCGTTTCCCCGCACTACTTGCACGCCCGTGAACATCAGCGGCATGTCTTCGCTGGCGCGAATGACGTTCAGCAGCATCAACTGATTCCGCGCCTGCTCCACGGACTTGTTGTAGCCCACGGCCCACGAAGAGAAATCGACCATGGTGGCGCAGGAGGCAAGCCCCAGCGACAGCACCACGCAACTGAGCGCACCGAGCCGGCGCTGAACGCGCTCAAGGCATGATCGTTTGCAGGTATTCAAGGAAGTGGTGGCCACAATGGGAGCTCCTAGCAAAAAAGATGAAGCTGCTGCAGCGAGGCGATACGGATAAATGCCGCGCCTTCGGTTTCCAACATGGATCAATTGCGTACGCGCTTATGCCGTATGGGATCGGTATTGTTGCGGTATTGTTGCGTACTCGGTCCCTGCAAGTCCGTTCCGCGCTATTTTTTTTCAGTTTATCACGTCCGCGTTTTTTCAAGTCAAGCCCTTACCATGCGACATCAGGCCTCGCGAGGATTGCGGCCTGCGCGACAAGTCCCATGGTTCGCGTACCGCTCTGGATTGGAGATTCGCGCCTTGCGAACCGATATATCCGTCGAAGGCCGTCTAGGAGCGGTGCGCCGTCGGCGCATTCGTCATGCCGAGGTGGCGACGAATGCTGCGCGCGTGATTTCCATGGCCGAATCGCTGACCACCGAACCGACCCGAGCCGACGTTGATCGCGACCACCGCGCCCTCACGGTCGATCAGTGGCGCGCCGCTACTGTAGGGCGCGGTGTCCTCCGGATTCGCAAATCGCACGATGAATGTGCGATCCGTCGCCTCGACGACGACGGCCTCGATCGTTCGAAGGCTCGATGCGGGGCGGCGAAAGGCAAGCCAGACCGGGTCCCCCGGGACCGGCGTCTCGGCCGCGAGGCGACCGGCCATCGCGCGCGCCGAGCGCAATGTGCGAAACGCAGCGATGTCGCGGTCCGACAGCGGTTCTTCCTCGCCAATTTGCGCTTCGGGAAGAACCAGCATCGGCCGCGCGGAGCCAAGCTCGGCGATCATCCAATTCTCGGCGAAGACGTCGTATAGGCCGACTTCGGTGACCACGCGGGGCAGTTCATCGCCGGTGTACGAAAGGTTCTGCGCGGTGCAATCGAGGCCGACGCTCTTGATCAATTCGTCCATGACGTGCAGCGCCGTCAGAAGAAGCGGTCGTCCCCCGCCTTCCGAGGCGACGACGAATGCGTAGGCGCCGAAGAACGACTCGCGACCGACACGAAATTCGGGGCGAACGACGAATCGGTCCGGCACCGAAGGTGCGCCAGAATCGGTCCACGGGACCGCAAGCCACGACCCATATCGATCAGGCGCGACTCCTTCCCGCGCACGAAAGACGTGGCCAACGCGGCCTGTTTGCTTCGCGTAGCTTCCGGGTGCCGGGTGCTCGACCCTTCCTCGCTCATAGGCGTGGTAGCACGCTTCGCACAGATCGTTGTCCGGACCGGCGGGACAGTTCGTGCACTCGAATCGAGTTCCGGCGATCGGCTGCGCACCGCACGCGTGACACCTGTTCCAAATATGAACGCGACCGCTCAACGCACGGTCCGCAACGGCGCAATCGGCAATGCCGTCGGTTCGCTACCGCGCCTGCCGTGCTTTTTCCATCGCTTCGACCAGACTCTTCGGGCGCATGTCGGTCCAATTCTTCTCGATCCAGTCAAGACACTCTTGGCGCTTGCCCTTCGGCCCGACCGCGGACCACCCCGCAGGGATTTCGCGCCAAGCCGGCCACAGAGAATGCTGATTCTCGTGATTGATCAGGACCAGGTATTCGGCGTTGTCATCTTCAAAAGGGTTCGTCATGATCGAGTTTCCTTCAAGCTCCGATAGTCAACAGGCACTCTCGCAGCCGCTCGGCAAGTGTCGCAACGGCAGGTGGCTGCATGAGGGTCATATGTGTCCCGGGAACGATGCGAACGTCGCACCCGCCTAGCGCCAGTCTACACCATCCTTCCCCGGAATTTTGCTCTGCGATCGCGGCTCGTTCCTCGGTCTGCAGCAGCGTGATCCTTCCCGGATAGGGCTCGAGCCGGTGACGGCGCCCCGCGACGATGTTGCTCTTGTAGACGCGTAGCCAGCGGCGCAATCCTTCCGCATCAAGATCGGTAGGAACCAGCCCGCGCTCGTGCGCCTTTGCGATAACGCGGCTCAGCCGCTCGTCTGCATCGAGCCGCCGCAATTCCTCGACGGTCATGCCGATGTCATCCGGTACCAGGTTGCATAGCAACGTCGCATCGTCGACATCCGTCGTCGCTGCATCATCGAGCGCGGGTGAAGCGCTGTCGAGCAATGCCAGCAGAGACACTTCCTTGCCCGTGCGCCGCAGCAGCTGCGCCATTTCGTAAGCGACGCGCCCGCCGTACGAATAGCCGGAGAGAAGATAGGGTCCATTCGGCAGCATTTGCCGGATCGCCTCGACATACATCGCGGCCATCGCCTGGACGCTGTCGAGCGGCTCCTGCCCTTCCTCCATGCCGATCGCCTGCAATCCATAAAACGGCTGGTCCGCGCCAAGGCTGCGCGCGAGCGCGACGTATCCGATTGCCAGACCGCCTTGGGGGTGAACGCAAAAGAGCGGCGGTTGCGAGCCGCGCGCCTGAATCGGCACAATCGGCGACCATGGCACGCTGGTGCGTATCGCCGCGACCAGTTCCTCGACGGTGCGATGGCGAAAGACCACTGCCGCGGGAAGTCTGACGCCGATCTCGGCCGCGATGCGCGTGACCAACCGCAAGGCACGCAATGAATGCCCGCCAAGGTCGAAAAAGTCGTCGCGCACGCCGACTTGCGCGACGCCGAGGACGTCTTCCCAGAGACGCGCTACACGCAGTTCGAGGCAGTCGCGTGGAGCAATGGAACCGGAGGCATTTTGGGGTTCGACCGCGGGATCGCGAAGAGCTCGCCGATCGACCTTACCGTTGCGCGTCAGCGGCATCGACGGCAGAACGACCACCCTCGACGGCACCATGGACTCGGGGAGTCGTTCCGAGGCGTACGCGATCAGGGCGCGAGCGGGCTCGGTACCGACGACGTACGCCACGAGCCGTTTCTCGCTCTCTGGCCCGCGCGCCATGACGACGCATTCGGCTACGTGCGGATGCCCCAGAAGCACTGCCGCGACTTCGTTCGGATCCATGCGGACGCCGCGGATCTTGACCTGATCGTCCAGGCGGCCGACGATCTCCAGCGCTCCGCAGGGGAGATAGCGGCCCGCGTCACCCGAAAAGTACACGCCATCGTCCGCTCGCAGCGGGTTGGGCTTCCACGGCCACTGGACCTCCCCGTCCGGGCCGATATAACCAAGCGACCGGAACGGCGTGCGAATCACGACTTCTCCCGGTTCGCCGATTCCGCACAATTTTCCGAGGGGGGAAACGACGAGCGCCTGCGTCTGGGGAAGCGTCCAGCCGACCGGCTGCAATCCCGGTTCCGGATTCAAGGGAACTCGATACATGCACTTTGCGAGCGTCGTCTCGGTCGGGCCGTAGAAATTGGCCACGCCTCCGGAGGGCGAGAACGCAGCGCGCCATCGTCGCACCAACTCGCCCATGAGCGGCTCGCCTGCGAACAGCGTCCAGCGCAGGGTCGGTACCGGCTGCCCCTTGGGAACTGTCGTCAGCCACCATTGTGCTAGCGACGGGACGGCATGCAAGATCGTGATCCGCGCCCGCTGCATCCAGGCGAGGACCTGCTCGCCGCCGGTCTCGTCCTGCTGCTCCGGCAAGCACAGCGTGCCACCGCGTGTCAGCGGCAGAAAAATATCCCGCAGCATCGGATCGAACGAGAGATGGGTCAACTGTGCGACGCGATCCTCGGGACCGACGTCGAACTCATCGCCTTCCCACTGGATGAAATGCGCGAGCCCCTTGTGGCAACCGAGCACGCCCTTTGGAGCGCCGGTCGATCCGGACGTGAAGAAGACATAGGCAGGGTCCGCGGGCGAGAGGCGAGGCAACCCTCGTCGCTCGCCGATCGTGCCGTCCAGGTCATCGCCAAGAATAACGCGCACGCGACACATCCCGAGCATCAAGTCGCGCCGCTTTTGCGGAAGATTTGGATCGAGCGCCAACGCGACGGCTCCACTCATCATCACACCGAGCATGGCCGCCACTGTTTCGAAGGAGCGCCGTCCTACGATAGCGACGACCTCACCGCGCTTCACGTCCGCGCCAAGCAGTCGTTGCGCTATTGCCTCCGCGCGATGGATCAACTCTGCGTAGGTCCACGAGCGTCCCGCTTGATGCACGGCCTCGCGACCTGGTCCGCGGGCTGCCACTCGGGCTATGGTTGCGGTTACGGGCTCGAATTCCGGCTCAGGCAGTTCGGCCTGCGGATCGGGAAGCAGTGCGCCCGCGTCGCCGGCGACAAGTGAATAGTCGCGGAACGCCCAATCCGGATGCTCGACGATTTGCTGCGCGAGCGACTCGACTTGGTCGATCATCGCCTGCGCGCGCCCGTTTGAGATCGACAGAGGGTCATAGCGGATCCGCAGACTCAACTGCTCTCCCGGAACCACCAGGAGACTCAGCGGAAAGTGCACCGCGTCGCGTCCGTCCGCGGCCGTCATACGCAGGTCATGGTTTGTCGCGGCGAATGCCGCGTGATCCATCGGATAGTTCTCATACACCAGCAGCGTATCGAACAGGTTCGCCGCTTCGACCGCGCGCTGAATCCTGCCCAATCCGACATGCTGGTGGGACATCATCAGGGACTGGCTCTGCTGGATGCGCGTCAGCAGCGCGTGCATCGGTTCATTGGGGTCGAGACGCACGCGCAGAGGCAACGCGTTGATAAACAGCCCGACCATCTGCTCGATCCCGACCAGCTCTGCCGGACGACCCGACATCGTGACGCCGAAAACGACGTCGTCGCGGCCCGTGAGGCGTGCCAGCAGGACTGCCCATATCCCCTGCACGATGGTGTTGAGGGTCAGTCCTCTCGCGCGGGCGAGCGCCTGAAGGCGCAAGCTGAGTTCTTGCGACAACGCACGGCGGCAGTTTTCCGGGAGCCCGGCCGGTGCCTCGGGTGCATGCGACGGTACCAGACTGGTCGGTCCGTCAAGATCGGCGAGGTACGCGCGCCACGCCGCCGTGGCCGCGTCGTCGTTCTGCCGCGCAAGCCACCGCAAGTAGTCCTTGTATGGGCGAACGCGCGGCAACACGCTGTCGTCGCCACCGCTGCGATAGAGTTCCAACAATTCGCCGAAGAAGATCGGCATGGACCAGCCGTCCATCAACAGATGGTGGTACGTCAGCGCGAGCAGATGGCGTTCGGGCGCCAAGCTCAGCACGGCGAGCCGCAACAATGGCCCCTTGGCAAGCACGAAGCGTTTGGCGTACTCGGCGGCGAGCACTTCGTCGCGGTTCGTGGAGATATCGACTACGCGCCACGGCAGCTCGGCCTCACGGGCGATCACCTGCACGGGCCGATCGAGACTTTCATGGTGAATCGCCGCCCGAAGGTTGGCGTGACGCCGCAGCAACCCCCGCGCCGCGGCGTGCAGGCGCCGCGTATCGAGCGGACCGTGAAGCTCGACGCAGATTTGCACCGTGTATACGTCGGGTGCTGTTTCGTCGTACAAGGCATGGAATACGAGTCCCTCCTGCAGCGGCGAGAGCGGCAGTATGTCATCGAGTCCCGGGTACGCGGCCTCGACCCGCTCGATCTCGGACTGCGACAGCGTCAATAGCGGGAAGTCCGACGGCGTGTGCCCGCCGGCTCCGGCTTCGACTTCGCGGGCCAGCATTTCCAGAGCGTGTAGCCATGCATCCGCCATAGCGCGGACGTCGTCTGCGCACAGGTGGGCGGCAGCCCAGGTCCAGGTCGCCGACAGGGATGGTCCGTCAGGTCCATCGATGGTTTGCGCGTTGATGTCGAGCACGTGCGCGAGCGGCATCGACGCGTCGGCGCCGCCTCCGACACCGGCAGCGCCAGAGTCGCCCGCGGAAAAGCGGCCGAAATAGTTGAAGCCGATCTGCGGCTGGGCGCGAGCGGCGAGCCGGGGGGCAGTATCAGGGTTCATGTACCTCAGCAGACCAAAACCCAGACCCTGTCCCGGGACTGCGCGCAGTTGCTCCTTGACCCGCTTCAGCGCGCGGCCGCCATCTATGCCCCCCGCGTCCAGCGCGACGGGGAACATGCTCGTGAACCACCCGACGGTGCGCGACAGATTGATATCCGGATCCGACTCTTCGCGTCCGTGCCCTTCCAGGTCGATGAGCACCGGTCCTGTTCGCCGCTGGTCGACAGCCACGGCGAGCGCGCTCAACAGCACGTCGTTGATGCGCGCATGAAAGGCGGCCGGAACGTTCGTGAGCAACGCCGACGTAAGCTCGGGCCGGACAGACACGACGAGCTGCCCCGCATTCGCAACCGTATCGCGCGAAGCATCGAGCGCCGCGCCGGGCACCAGCGGCCCGGCGCCATCGAGTATGGCCTCCCATACGGGTAACTCGCCAATGATCCCAGGACTGCGCGCCCGCTTGGCGAGATACTCGGCCCAAAGGCGAAACGGCGTGCCGACTGGATCGAGAACTGGAGTCGCTCCCGACGCGGCGGCGCTCAAGGCCGTCATGAGGTCTGGAATCAGGATCCGCCACGACACGCCATCGACGGCCAGGTGATGGATCATGACCATCAATCGACTGCCGCAGCGCACACACTGAAGAACGCGCCCGTCCTCCGGATCCAGTCGATCCTCCGCGGTTCTCAGGCTCGCCTCATTGAGCTCTTTCACGGTAGAGACACACTCTCGCGCCGGCACCGCGCCGCGCGGCGCTATATACAGCCGCCCCTGTTCCAATCGCAGCCGCAGCACGTCGTGGTGATCGACGAGCGCCTGCAACGCCTGCACAAGCCGCGCATCGGTGAGTTCGGCCGGCACCGCCAACAACATCGACTGTTGAAACCGCCGCACCGCTGCACAGCGCTCGATAAACCAGTGCACGATCGGCGTCATGGGCACCTCGCCTGCGCCCGCAGTTTCATCCCGCTGCGGCCGCGCCACGGTGTCCGAGCGGCGCACAATCACGGCCAACGCCTCCACGGTCTGGTGCTGGAACACATCGCGCGGCGTGAGATCAAGCCCTTCGCGCCGCGCCCGGCTGACCAGCTTGATCGACATGATGCTGTCACCCCCGAGGGCGAAGAAACCATCGTCGATGCCAACGCACTCCAGTCCCAGCACCTCGGCGAAGAGCCCGCACAGCACCCGTTCCTCGGCGGAGCGCGGCGCTCGGTAGCTGCTCCCGGCACGCTGCTCGCGCCGGGGGATCGGCAATGCCGCCCGATCGACCTTCCCGCTCGAGGTGAGCGGCCACGACTGCAGGACCACGACCGCCGCAGGCACCATGTAATCGGGCAGCAAGCGCTGCAGGAATGCTTTAAGCGTCTGCCCGAGGTCGGCGCCTTCTGCGCCGTTCCGCGGCAAAGCAGAATCCCGACTATGGTCGCGATGCGCTTGAGCGGGCAGCCCCGGGGCGCAGCCTATGACGTAAGCGAGCAGTTCTTTGTGCCCCGCCTGCTCCCGGACAGTGACCAGCGCGTCCTGTACGCGCTCGTGCCTGCGTAGAGCCGCCTCGATCTCGCCCGGCTCGATGCGGTACCCGCGCAGTTTCAACTGGTCGTCGGTGCGGCCTAAGAATACGAGCTTGCCGTCGGGGAGTCGGCGCACCAGATCTCCGGTGCGATACATGCGCGCCCCGGGCACGAATGGATTGGCCACAAAGCGCTCTGCGGTGAGTGCCGGCTGGCGGAGATATCCGCGCGCCAAGCCGATGCCGCTGACATACAGCTCGCCGCAGGCTCCCAATGGCACGGTCTCGAGTGCCGCGTCGAGGACATAGGCCTGCGTACCATTGATCGGTGCGCCTATTGGTACGCCGCCTCTCAAGTCGGCATCCGCCGGAACCGTAAAGCAGCAACTGAACGTCGTATTTTCCGTCGGCCCGTAGCCGTTGATGAAACGACAATGCGGATGCGCACGCAGTACCTGGTGCACGTGCTCGGGCGAAAGCACATCACCGCCTGCGAGCAACTGGCGGACGCCGGCAAACGCGGTCAGCGCCTGGTCCACCATCTGACTAAACAGTCCGGAGGTAAGCCACAGCGTGTTGACACGCTGCTTGACGATTGCGTCGGCGATCTCGTCTGTCGAGACGATATCCGCGGGCGGGACGACGAGAGTCCCTCCGTTGAGCAGCGCACCCCAGATCTCGAATGTCGCGGCATCGAAGCTCAGCGGCGCAAATTGCAGGATGCGCGAGGCGGCGTCGAGCTGGACGTAATTCGGCTCCTGCACGAGGCGGACAATTGCGGCGTGCGGTACGAGCACGCCTTTGGGCTCGCCAGTCGATCCCGAGGTGAAGTTGATGTAGGCCGGATGCTCCGGCAGCAGCGCAACCGGTGGGTTCTCCTCGGATTGATCGGCCAGTTGTCCGAACGTTTCCGGCGTCACCACGTGCCCGACATGAGCGACCAGATCTTCTCGGCGTTGCTCGGGAAGAGTCGACGCAATAGGGACGTATGCCCCACCGGCCTTCAGTACCGCGAGCGCCGCGACAATGAGTTCGATCGAACGATCGAGAGCGACACCCACGAGCGTTTCGGGCCCGACGCCTTGTGCGATCAAGTGGTGCGCGAGTCGATTGGCCCGCGCGTTGAGTGAGCGGTACGATAGACAGACGTCTCCGTAAACGAGCGCGATGGCTTCCGGATTTCGCGCTTCCATCTCCGCGAAAATACGCGGAACGACCGCGTCGGAGCGCCGATAAGCGCCCTGCTCCGCCGCCGGAACGGTCCCTGCTCTGAGGCGGTAGATCGGGGTATCGGGGTCGGCAAGCGCAGATTCGAGCAGAGCAACGTAGTCCCGCGCCATTTGTTCGACGTGCCAGCGGTCGAACAGATCGCGATTGTAGATCCACAGAATCTCGAGCCCGGCACTGTGCTCGAACGCGTAGACTTCGATGTCGAAACGGACCCGCAACTCGCCGCCGTCGACCGGTTCGACGTCGAGGCCAGGCAGGTTCTGCGCTCCGCTCGGCGCGTTCTGCAGGGCGAACGTAACTTGGAACAGCGGCGTCGTACTCAGGCTGCGTTCCGGCGACAACTCCTCGACCAGTCTTTCGAATGGAATGTCTTGGTACAGGTATGCGTCACGGGCGAGATCGCGTACGTCGGCCAAGAGATCGCGAAAGCTCGCTCTCGCGTTGATACGAACGCGCATCACGAGCGCGTTGACGAAGAAGCCGATGAGTTGTTCCAGTTGCGTGTCCTGCCGGTTCGCAATTGGCGAGCCGACGACGATGTCATCCTGCCCGGTATGGCGCTGTAGCAACGCGGCGAATGCCGCGAACAGCGTCATGTACAAGGTCGCTTCGCTTCGGCGGCCAAGTTCCTTCAACGCCTTGACACGATCGGACGGAATCGTGAGTGAGTAATCGCGGGCGGCAAAGGTCTGTGTTTTCGGCCGCGGTCGATCGGTCGGCAGGTCCAGACGATCGGGAGCGCCGCTGAGTTGCCGGCGCCAGTAGGCGAGCCCCTCGCGCATCCCGCCCCCCTCGAGGCGTTTTCGCTGCCACACAGTGAAGTCGGCGTACTGCACCGGAAGTGGCCCGAGCGGACTGTCGCGCCCTTCCCGAAAAGCGGCATAGAGCAAGGAAAACTCGTGACCAAAAACACCCATCGACCAGATGTCGGACGCGATGTGGTGCAACGTAGTGAGAAGGACATGTTCTTGCTCTGCGATCCTGAGCAGTCGTACGCGCAGCAGCGGTCCGCGCTCCAGATCGAACGGCTCCTGTACCTCCCGCGACTGCGCCGCGGCGACCGCCTCACGCCGCGCCGCGTCGTCCAGGACGGAAAAATCATCCAGCGGCACCCTGATCGTGATCGTAGGCGCAATGATCTGCACGGGTTCACCGTCCTTCTCGGTGAAATGCGTACGCAGGCTTTCATGGCGTTCGACGATCGCGTTGACCGCCCGCTCCAACGCCGCGCGGTCCAACACGCCGCGCAGGCGCTGGGCCTGCGGCATGTTGTACTCCGGGGTGCCCCCTCCAAGTCGATCGAGAATCCACAACCGCCGTTGCGCATACGACAGCGGCACGGGCCCGGAGTCCGCGCGGCGGACCAGGCGATGCGCGGCAGCGGTTGTGATGCCTTTCTTCTTCAGAAGAAGCGATAGCAGTCGCTCCTTTGCCTCGTTGGCGTCCGCGGCTGGCATTCAGATCCGTTCCTCTTGCTGCAGCAAGGCTTGAATCTCTTCAGACGACATTTGGTCGATTTGGCGCGTCAGTTCTTCGACTTCGGCCAGAACTCTTGCCACCCCGGCCGCCGTCGGGTGCTCGAAAATTGCCTTGAGCGGAAGTTCGACCTGAAACACGTCCCGAATGCGCGATGCCAATCGCGTCGCCAGCAGAGAGTGGCCACCGATCGCAAAGAAATCATCGTCAACGCCGACGCGCTCCAGTCCGAGCACGTCGACGAAGATGTCACGGACCGTCGCCTCTTGCGTCGAGCCCGGCTCTCGGTGTGCACCGATCGTCCACGCAGGATCGGGTAGCGCAAGCCGGTCGAGCTTTCCGTTAGGCGTCGCTGGCATCCGTTCCAGGGTCGTGAATGCAGCCGGAATCATGTAATCCGGGAGCCGCTCTGCCAGTGTGCGACGCAGCGCCTCGGCATCCGGAGCAAGGCCCGGATTGGGCACGACATACGCGACCAACACCTGGTTGCGGACCACGACGGCCGCGTCTGCGACAGTCTCGATTCGTTTTAGCAAGGCCTCGATCTCGCCCGGCTCGACGCGGAAGCCACGGACTTTTGCCTGCTCGTCCGCCCGGCCGAGAAATTCGAGCGTGCCATCATCGCGCCAGCGCGCGAGATCGCCTGTGCGATACATGCGCTCGTCAGACGCTCCGTGCGGGTCGGCTATGAAACGCTCAGCGGTCAGCGCTGGCCTGTTGAGATAGCCGCGCGCGAGGACCGGCCCGGCAACGTACAGTTCTCCGGCCACACCGACCGGCACCGGCTCCAAGCATGGATCAAGGACGTACATCCGGTAGTTCGCGAGCGGACGGCCGATCGTGACCACACCGGTCGCTGACGGCGCGAAATCGGCAGCATTCACCTGGGTCGCACTGGCCCAGATCGTCGCTTCCGTCGGGCCATAGAGATTCAGCACCTCGGCGCCGCGCTCATGCAGCGCCTGCGCCAGGTCGCGGGGCAACGCTTCGCCTCCGCTGAGAATGCGCAGATCCGCGAGGCATTCCGGATCTTGCTCGACGAGCATGTGCCAGTGACTGGGCGTGGCCTGCATCGATGTGATCTTTCCCGCACGTATCAACGCGGCAAGACGCACAGGATCGCGTGCGGTCTCGCGATCCGCGACCCAGACTTCGGCGCCCCGGCACAGCGGCACGAGTATCTCGAGGATCGAGATGTCGAACCCGATCGTGGTGACGGCGAGATGACGATCACCTGGCCCGAACGCGACGTGCTTCGCAACGGCTTCGATGAAAGTGGACAGTGCGCCGTGCGGAATCACCACTCCTTTCGGGCGGCCCGTCGACCCTGAGGTGTAGATCACATACGCAGGATGGGTACTCTCCGGCCGTCGCGGCATCTCCGTGCCGCCTTCCGGCGACTTCCGCACAGTATCGCTGGTAACAACGATCGCCGGCGCGGCATCGGAAAGCATATCGACCCGTCGGGCCTTCGGGTATTCAGGGTCGAGTGGCAGATAGGCGGCCCCCGCCTCCAGAACGCCGAGCAGCGCGACGACCAGTTCGACCGAGCGCTCGATCTCGATGCCCACCCGGCATTCTGGCCCGATCCCTTGAGCGGCGAGATGCATGGCCAGGCGGTGCGCTCGAGCACCCAGATCGGCGTAGGTCAGGACTTCATCGCCGAAGACAAGTGCGTTCGCCTTCGGGGTGCGTGCGACCTGCTCGGAGAAGAGTTCTGTAACGCCGGGGCGCCGCGCAAGAACGTCTTGCGCGCCCGCCGCGCCGGCGAGCAACCCTCGTCGCTCAGCGGGGTCAAGAATGTCCAAACGGTGCAGCGGGACATCCGGATCCGCAACCGCAGACAGAAGGAGCCGCACAAAACGCATCGCGATCGACTCCGCGGTCGATTGCTCGAACAGATCAGCGCTGTATTCAAGACCGGCGTCGATGCCGAGCGCCTCTCCGCGGGTGTCGAGCCGCTCACGAACGCTGAGAGTCAGGTCGAAGCGCGCGATTCCTCCGGAGTAGGGTTCGTCGCTCACCACCAGCCCGGGCAGCGCGAACTCGGACTGACCCGCCTGTTCGAACAGCAGCATCACCTGGAACAGCGGATTGCGCGCGAGGGAACGCTCGGGCTTGAGCTCTTCCACCAGCTGCTCGAAGGGCAGGTCCTGTCCTTCGTAGGCATTGAGCGCGAACGTGCGCACCCGTCGCACCAGCTCGCGGAATGTCGGATTGCCCGACACGTCGGTGCGCAGCACCAGAGTGTTCATGAACAGCCCGACCAATTGTTCCGCCGCACGCTCGCCCCGGCACGCGATAGGAGTCCCGATCGGGATGTCGTCACCCGCACCTATCTTGAAGAGCAGGGCCGCCAACGCGGCCTGCATCACCATGAACAGACTCGCCCCGTTGGCTCGCGCGAACTCGCGCAGCCGGCGATGCGATACCGCATCGACTCGGGCGAACACGGCGTTTCCGCGATAGCTCATCACCGCCGGGCGCGGGTGGTCAAACGGCAAACGCAGTTCGTCCGGCGCGCCCGCCATTGCCGCGCGCCAGAAAGCCATCTGCCGCGGTATCGCGTCGGCGAGCCACTTCCGCTGCCAGATCGCGTAGTCGCGGTACTGCACGTCCAGCGGCCTCCACGGTGGAGCGTCGCCGTGCAGTCGGGCTCGGTATGCCTCGCTCAAATCGCGCGCGAGCGGCCCCAGCGACCAGCCATCGGCCGCGATGTGATGGACGGCGAGCATCAGGATGTGATCGCCGGCGTCCGGCGCGAACAGCCAGGCGCGCACCGGAATCTCTTCGCGCAACTCGAACGCAACGTTAGCGGCCTGCGTCGCGGTCGAGCCGCCTCGAATCAGGCGCACGCCAGCTTCCTCGCATGTCAGGACCTTCTGCCACGGCACGCCGTCGTCCTCCGGATAAATCGTGCGCAGAATTTCGTGGCGCTCGACGACATCGCGCAGCGCTAGATCCAGTGCTTTCCCATCCACGCGCCCTTTGAGCCGCAAGACCAGCGGTATGTTGTACGCTGGATTCGCGCCTTCGATGCGGTAGAGGAACCATAGCCGCTGTTGCGCGTAGGACAATGGAATTCGTTCCGGCCGGTACTGCGGCCGCAGCGGCTCGCGTACCGTGGCATTGCGACGCAGGCGGGGGGCGAGATCGGCCACCGTCGACGCCTCGAACAGCGTTCGGATCGGAAGATCGACGTTTAGTGTTGCGCGCACGCGGCTGGCGACTCGCGTGGCGAGCAGCGAATGTCCGCCGAGATCGAAGAAATCGTCGTCGATACCGACCCGTTCGAGCTTCAGCACGTCGGCGAAGATGCCGCACAATATCTCCTCCGCCGGCGAGCACGGCGCACGATAGCCTTCGAGTTGCCGCTCGGGTGAGGGCAATGCGCGTCGATCAATCTTTCCGTTCTGCGTTAGCGGCAGCTCGCGCAGAAACACAAAGGCCGCCGGAATCATGTATTCGGGCAAGCATTGCGCAAGAGCATGTCGCAGGGACGATTCTTCAACCGGCGCGTTCAAGACTAGGTAGGCCACCAGCTGCTTGCCGGCGGGTCCATCCTCGCGCGCCACCACCGCCGCCTGCGCCACCGCCGCATGCCGCGAGAGCTGCGCCTCTATCTCGCCCAGTTCAATGCGGAAGCCGCGGATCTTCACCTGCTGATCGGCTCGACCCATAAACTCAAGCACCCCGCCGGCACGCCTGCGTGCGAGATCCCCGGTGCGGTACATCCGCCCTCCAGGCTCCGGGTGATATGGATCGGCCACGAACCGCTCGGCAGTGAGCCCAGGACGATACAAATATCCCCGCGCCAGCCCCGCCCCGGCTATGTACAACTCCCCCCCCACCCCAAGCGGCACCGGCTCCAGACCCGCATCGAGCACATAGATCCTCAGATCGTCCAGATTCACCCCCACCAGGCTCGCACCGGCCGTGCGCGTCAGTTCCCGATCCAGTGCCAGATAACTTACGTGCACCGTCGTCTCGGTGATGCCGTACATGTTGGCGAGCCGCGGCGCATCCTCCGGGTGCCGGT
Source organism: Betaproteobacteria bacterium RIFCSPLOWO2_02_FULL_63_19 (assembly GCA_001770415.1). Lineage (GTDB taxonomy): Bacteria > Pseudomonadota > Gammaproteobacteria > Burkholderiales > SG8-39 > JACQTO01. The sequence continues at coordinate 25,787 of MEQX01000068.1, forward strand.
GATACCACGGTTCCAGGCGCCCAAGCTCGAGCGCCTCCCCGCCAAACACCACATGGCGTAGCCGTAAGCGATCACCCAGCGCCGGGTTCTCCGCGTCGGCCTGCATCAGCTGATAGAACGCCGAGGGCGTCTGGTTGAGCACCGTCACCTGCTGGTCGACGAGCAGGGCCAGAAATTCCGCCGGGGAACGCGTCACCGTGCGCGGCACCACCACCACACGGCCCCCATAGAGCAGCGCCCCCCAGATCTCCCACACCGAGAAATCGAAGGCCACCGAATGGAACATCGTCCAGACGTCCCGCGGCCCGAACCGGTAGCAGGGCTCGGTCGCCGCAAACAGCCGCAGCACGTTGCGATGCGTCACCAGCACACCCTTGGGCGTGCCGGTCGATCCGGAGGTGTAGATCACGTAGGCCGGGTAGTCCGGCAGCAGCGCAACGCGCGGCGGATCACTCAGCGGTTCCTCGCCAAGCGCCTCGAACGTGTCCGGCCCGATCACCAGGACCGGCGCCGCATCCGCCAGTATCGCCTGGCGCCGCGCCTCAGGGTACTCCGGCTCCAGCGGTAGGTACGCCCCACCAGCCTTGATCACCGCCACCATCGCCGCCACCATTTGGCTCGATCGCTCCAGCGCAATGCCCACCAGAGTCTCCGGCCCCACCCCGTGGCGCAGCAGGTAATGCGCCAGAGCGTTCGCCCGCGCGTTCAACTCCCCATAGGTAATCGACTCACCCTCAACCACCACCGCCACCGCCCCAGGACTGCGCGCTACCTGCGCTTCGAATACATCCCGCAGCGTCCCACGCACCTCCAGCGCCCGCCCTGCATTCACCCCCTCCAGCAAATACCGCCTCTCCTCGACTCCCAGTACCCCCAACCGACGCAAGGAGAGATCGGGCTGCGCCACCGCGGCGTCCAGCAGCGCTAGGTAATGACGCGCCATCTGCTCGATGCGCCAGCCGTCAAACAAGTCACGGTTGTACACCCATGACAGTTGCAGCCCGTCGTCAAGTTCGGTCCCGTGAACTTCCAAGTCGAAACGCACGCTCGTGTCCGCGACCGCGATCGGCTCGATCTGCAGGTCTTGCAGCGACTGCTCGAATGTAGGCGCGTTTTGCAGCGCGAATACCACCTGGAAGACGGGTGCCGAGTCGCGGCTTCGGTCCACGGCGAGCATTTCGACCAGCCGCTCGAACGGTATTTCCTGATGCTGATACGCCTCTAGCGTCACGCGCCGCACCTCGCGCAGCAGATCCCGAAACGTCGCGTCTGGCCGTACGCCGATGCGTATCACGAGCGAGTTCACGAAGAACCCGATGAGGTCTTCGAGCAGTTTCTCCTGGCGATTCGCGATCGGCGAGCCTACTACCACGTCCTGCTGGCCGGTATAGCGCTCCATCAGCGCGACAAATGTCGACAGCAGCGCCATATAGAGCGTCGCCCGCTCCGACTGGGCCAGACGTTTAAGCGCCTCAAGGCGATGCTGCGGCAGCGTCACGGTGATGGCATTGGCGACAAACGTCTGCCTGACCGGACGCGGCCGGTCCGCCGGGAGCTCGAGTCGGTCCGGAATACCCGCCAATTGTCTCTTCCAGTACTCGAGCCCGTGGTCGATAGCTTCGCCCTCAAGCCAGCTTCGCTGCCACAATGCGAAATCGGCGTACTGCACCGGCAGTGGCGCCAGCGGATTCCCGCGGCCCTCGCGGAACGCTTGATACAGCGCCGCGCACTCGCGATGCAGTACGCCTGTCGACCACGCATCGGAGACGATGTGATGACAGGTCCAGAGCAACACATGGTCGTCCTCGCCAAGCCTAAGGAGCCTCGCTCGCATCAGCGGTCCTCTGCCAAGATCGAATGGTTCGCCGGCCTGGTCCCGCAGTGCGGCTTCCACGTCTTCGTAGCGTGCCGCTTCGGACAACAGCGAAATACGGACGCGGGGTTCGATGACCTGGAATGGTTCGCCTTCGACTTGCGTGAAACGCACGCGGAGGTTTTCGTGGCGCTCAATAATCGCGTTGATGGCTCGTTCGAGCGCTTCGACGTCGAGTTTGCCGCGCAGACGCCAGGCACCCGGCATGTTGTACTCGGGGCTCGATCCGTTCAGCTTGTCGATGAACCAGAGGCGCCGCTGCGCATAGGACAGGGGCAACAAAGCCGGACGTGTCATGGGTCGCAATGTCGGCACGACCTTGGCGGTTGCGCGTTGCGCTTCTTCGATGGCGCGCGCCAGCTGTCCGAGGCGCGGGGCGTCGAACAACGTGCGCACCGTGATCTCGACTTTGAAGACGTCACGCACGCGGCTCATGAGCTGCGCGGCCATCAGCGAATGTCCGCCCACGGCGAAGAAATCATCTTCTTCTCCGACGCGATCCAGGCCGAGGACCGACTCCCACATGCCGGCGAGCAAGCGTGCGACCTCGGTACGCGGCTCAACGAACCTTTCGTCGACGCGATCTACACCCCGTGGAACCGGCAACGCGCGCCGATCGATCTTGCCGCCCGGCGCCAACGGCCAGGCCGCCAAAACCACGATCGCCGAGGGCACCATGAATTCGGGCAGGTTCTTGCGCAATACGTCCAGAAGTTCGCGGCTCAGCTCGCGATCCGCGGCGCCGCGCAAGGGGTCATTGCCATAGCGGCTATAGTAAGAGCGGGGTACGTCCGCCGCGGCCTCCCGCCCAATCGATTGCGGCCGGAAGATGCAATCGTACCGGCCCTGCGACGTAAACCGCTGCCACGCACATTGGATGCCCAGGCGCTGCGCGAAGATCATGATGGAATCGGGGTCATCGCCCGATGCGCGCCCGGCCGCCTCGCGCAGCTGACCGGCATTGGAAATGGCGGGATCGTGCAGCAGCCGGACCGCTTCGACGGCGCCGGCAACGCGTGCGTCGCGGATGCCGCGCACGCCGATCGATCCGTCGAACTCTTCGACGCGCCGTCGCCATTTCCCTGCCAGATCCCAATCGATCCACAGGTCCGGGTCTGCGATCGCCTCTTTTTCGCCGAGGCGCAACGTCACGTCATAGCGGAAGCGGCTCAACTCGTTGTCGTAGCTCCCGGCCTTCAATGCCGCCTCGGCGCTCCCCACTCTTTCCCAGCGGCGCGCCAGTTCCATGAAGAGGGCCGGATCGACGGCAAGTTCTTTCTCGTTGCGGCGCGCCTGTACCAGCCGCCGTTGCAGTTCGCCGAGCGACATCGAGTCCGCTGCCTTGAACAGCTCAACCGACACACAAAACGCGTCGAGCAGCAGCGCGCTGCGGATATCACCGAGAAAGATATGGCCGCCTCGCCTGGTGACGCGGACCGCTTCGGCGAGCACCACCAGCAGATAGGCGATGTCGGGGAAGTACTGCACGACTGAGTTCAAAACCACCAGATCCACGCTGTCGTCGGGCATGAATGACAGTTCGTGGGCCGCGCCCCGGTGCAGCGTCACGCGATCCAGATCGGAACGTGTCCGACGAAGCTGGTCCAACTGGGCGAGCGCCGACGCGGACACGTCGACGCCGACATAGCTTTCGCATTGCGGAGCCACCCGGGTAAGCAGCAGTCCGGTACCGCAGCCGATCTCCAGCACGCGGCGCGGCCGAAGTGCCCGCAGTCGCCGCACCGTTTCAGCGACCCATAGATGCATCTCTTCGGCCGCGATCGGTCCGCCTGTGTAGCTGCTGTTCCAGCCGAGGATATTGAAATCACTGACGGCCTCTGGCCCCTGGGCGGCATGTGTCTCGTCGTAGAGCTGCTGCCAATGCCGGATGTGCGAGGTCTGCGCTTCGACAGCGGCCGCCTCGTCTTCGCGGCCGATAACGTACCCAAGCATCTGCTGCTGCTCGCCTTCACCATGGACGATCACCAGCGCGTCCTGCACGCGCTCGTGCCGGCGCAGGGTCTCTTCGATTTCGCCCAGCTCTATGCGGAAACCGCGCAGCTTCACTTGCTCGTCGACCCGGCCGATAAACTCGAGCGAGCCGTCGAAGCGCCAGCGCACAAGGTCACCGGTGCGGTACATGCGCGCACCCGGCGGACCATGCGGTGCGGCGACAAAGCGCGCGGCCGTCAGTGCCCCGCGCCGGTGGTATCCGCGGGCGAGACTCGCGCCGGCGACGTAGAGCTCGCCGTCCACGCCGATCGGCACCGGCTCAAGCGCGGAGTCCAGTACGTACACATAGGTGTCGCGTACCGGCGTCCCGATCGGCGGGCTCAGTGAGCCCGACAGCGGACCGCTCATCGTCGCGCAGACGGTGGTCTCGGTCGGGCCATAAGCGTTGATGAATCGCCGGCCGCGCGACCAGCGCTCGACCAGCTCCGGCGGACACCGTTCACCGGCCACGACCAGGGTTTCGAGCGGAATGTCATCGCGGGACAAGGTCGCCAGCACAGTCGGCGGAAGCGTCGCATGCGTCACGCGCTGCCGCGCCAGCAGCTCGCCCAGCAGCGAGCCGGTGCGCTCATCGTCTTGCGGCAATATCAGCGCCGCTCCGTTGCAAAGCGCCATGACGGCTTCCCACAGCGACGCATCGAAGTTAAGCGATGCGAACTGCAGGATGCGCGAGGCCGCGGTGACGCCGAGGCGCTCGGCCTGATCCCGGCTGAGACTGGCGACGCCCGCGTGCGTCACGACGACTCCCTTGGGAACTCCCGTGGATCCAGACGTGTAGATGACGTAAGCCGGATGGCTGGCCGACGTCGGTACCTTCGGATTGACTGCCGGTGAGTCCGCCAGTGAAGCCGCGACAAATGCCTGTCGGTCGAGAACGAGGGCCGGCGCGGCATCGGCAAGCATGTGCGCGATGCGCGCCTCGGGATAACTCGGATCGAGCGGTACATAGGCTGCGCCTGCCTTCAGCGTCGCCAGCACGGCGATCCACATCTCGCACGAACGGCCAAGCGCAATGCCGACTCGCGTTTCCGGGCCCACGCCCTTTCCAATCAGATAGTGCGCGAGCTGATTCGCTCGGGTATTGAGTTCCCCGTAGCTGGGTGAACCTTCGGCCGAGACGATCGCGACGGCATCCGGACAACGCTCTGCTTGCTCCTCGAACATCTCGGGCAACGTTGCCTGAGAGAGCGGCAGCGCAAAGCCGTCCAGTGGTTCCAGCAAGCGTCGCCGCTCGTCACTCGTCAACGGCTCAAGTCGAGCCACGGGCACGTCCGGTCGTGCGGCTGCGTCTGCGAGCAAGGCCACGAAATGCCGCGCCATCTGCACGATTCGCCAGCGGTCGAAAAGATCACGGTTGTAGACCCACACGAATTCCACCCCGCCTCCACACTCGACCGCGTGCAGCTCGAGATCGACGCGCACGGTCAACTCGCCGCTTTCCACGCGCGAGACCTCCAGATCCTTCAGTCGCGCAGCGCTGTCCGGCGCGTTCTGCAGCGCGAACGCAACCTGGAACAGCGGGGTTGAGCCGAGATCGCGTTCAGGTGAAAGTTCCGCGACCAGCCGTTCAAATGGAACGCTTTGGTGTTGATACGCATCGAGCGTCGTGTTGCGCACTTCGCCAAGCAACTCCCGAAAGCTTGTACCGCGACGGATACGGACCCGCATCACGAGCGAGTTCACGAAGAAGCCGATCAGCGATTCGAGGGCCGTCTCCTCGCGGTTTGCGATCGGCGAGCCGACCACAATGTCATCCTGCCCGCTGTATCGTTGGAGCAGCATTGCGAGCGCCGAGAGCAACGTCATGTACAGCGTGGCCTCGCGCTCGTGCGTAAGTCGCAGGACCGGCTCGAGCCGCTCAGGGGAGATCGTGGCATGCACGGCGTTGGCGACGAACGTCTGCATCGTGGGTCGCGGGCGGTCCGCGGGCAGTTTCAAGCGCTCGGGGATGCCGAGCAGCTGCTCCTTCCAGTACGCCAGCCCGTCGGCCAAACCACCGGCGTCCATCCAGTCCCGCTGCCACAGGGCAAAATCGGCGTATTGCACACGCAGCGGCGCAAGCGGGTTCTCGCGTCCCTCCGCGAACGCCTGATACAGCAGGGCGAACTCGCGACCGAGCACACCGACCGACCAGCCGTCGGACACGATGTGGTGGCAGGTCAAGAGCAGGATGTGCTCCTCCTCGGCAAGCCGAAGCACGTTCGCGCGCAGCAATGGCCCGTGGAGCAAATCGAAGGGTTCCCGCCACTCCCGGCGCGTCGCGGCCTCGATGGCCTCCCCGCGTGCCTCCTCGTTGAAACAGCTGATGTCATGCACCGGCACGGCAATATGAAGGCTTGGTTCAATGACCTGCACCGGCTGGCCGTCGATCGGCACGAAGCGTGTACGCAGGACTTCATGTCGATCGACTATCGTGTTGATGGCGCGTGTAAGAGCGTCGAGATCGAGCTCGCCGCGCAGACGCATGGCCTCTGGCATGTTGTACTCGGCGCTCGTGCCGCCGAGCTGATCGAGGAACCAAAGGCGTTGCTGAGCGTAGGAAAGCGGTATGCGTTCCGGACGCGTCTGCGGACCCAGCGGCGTGGACGGCGCGGTGTTCGGCTTCACATATGACCAGCCGGTCCCGTCCCACCAGACGGACTTCCCCGTCTCGGTGTCGTATGCCATTTCGCCGATTCTGAACTGTTCGTCAGGCACGGGGGATTCCACGGCGTTTCACGGCAGCTGGGTTGGCATGACGCGAGGGTGAGGGCGGCTGGCCGCGTTGCTCGGCGATGGCGCGTGCAAGCCCGGCAACCGTCGGGGCGTCAAAGAGCGTGCGGATCGAGATCTCGACGGACAGCGCAGTTCGCGCCCGGCCCACGAGCTGGGTCGCCGACAATGAATGGCCTCCCAGCTCAAAGAAATTTGCGTCCGCCCCGACGCGATCGAGCTGAAGCACCTCGGCGAAGAGTGCACTGAGCGTCTGCTCCACCGGCGTTCGCGGCGCGCGATACTCGACGGTCTGCCGCTCCGGAGCGGGCAATGCGCGGCGGTCGAGTTTGCCGCTCGGGTTGCGCGGCAGCACATCTAGCAGCACGAAGCTGGAGGGCACCATCGCGTCGGGCAAGTGCGCTGCCAAATGCGCGCGCAAGGCTGTCCGATCGAGCGTCGCCGGCGCCACGTACGCGACCAGTTGTATGCCGTGCCCGTCGTCCCTTGCCACGACCGCCCGATCAACAACGCCCGCGCAATCGGCGAGCACACCTTCGATCTCACCGATCTCGATGCGCACCCCGCGCAGCTTGAGCTGCTGGTCGGCGCGGCCGACGAACTCCAGCTCACCATCGGCGCGCAAGAATGCGAGATCGCCAGTCCGATACATGCGCGCGGCCGGAGCGCCGTGCGGATCGGCGACGAACCGCTCTGCGGTCAATGCTGCCCGATTGAGGTATCCCCGCGCGAGCCCGACGCCTGCGATGTACAGTTCACCGGTGACGCCCACCGGCGAGGGCTCGAGCGCGCTGTCAAGGACGTAGAGACGATAGTTCGGGAGGGGCGCGCCGATGGAGACACGATTTCCCGTCACGGCGCCCGCGGTTGCGTCGATGCATGCCTCGGTAGGGCCGTAAACATTGAGAATCCGCCTGGCGACGCCGGCAGCGCTCAGGCGATCCGCAAGACGCTGCGGCAGCGACTCGCCGCCGACGACCAGTGTCTCCAGTCCGGCGGGTAGAGTCCCCGAATCGTGCATCGTCTCAATGAGGCTCGGTGTCCCGTCCAGCACTGAAACCCGATGGCGGCGCGCGTCGGTGAATTCCGCAAGGACCACGCACGTGGCGCCCGCCAGGAGTGGACACAGAATCTGTTCGAGCAGCGGGTCCACGCCGACGGGGCTCGTCACCGCGACTCTGCTCGCCGCGTCGATGCCCAAGTACTCGCGGAACGTCTGGATCTTGTTCGCGAGCGCCCGATGGGATACGACGACGCCCTTAGGCGCCCCGCTCGAGCCAGACGTAAAGATCGCGTAGGCCGGATGCTCGGGCAGCAACGGCGCGTTGCGTTCGTCATCACGCACCTCGTGCTCCGACATGTGTGCGGCGTCCACCGGGGCGTCGAGCACGATCCGCGGCTTGGCTTCGGCCAGCATGGATTCGATACGCGCTCGCGGAAGATCGGGATCGAGCGGCAGGAAGGCCGCGCCCGCCTTGAGCACCGCGAGCAGCGTCACGACCAGTTGAGTCGATCGAGACAGTGAGACCCCGACGAAGCTCTCCGGCGCGGCGCCCCGTGCAATGAGATGGCGCGCCAGCTGATTCGCACGGGCGTTGAGATCGCGATAGCTGATCGACTCGTCGTTGCAGATGACCGCAATGGCATCCGGTGTTCGCGCCGCCTGCGCTTCCAGCAGCGCCGGAATGAGGTCGGGCAAAACTTCGCAAACGCGCAAGCTTTGGACCGCGGCGGACCGAATTCCAAGGCGATAAACGGGCGCGTCCGGATCCGCGACCAGCGTCTCGATTAGTCGCGTCAACTCCGCCCCAATTCGCGCCACGGTCTCCGGATCGAGCCGTGCCGGGTCGAATTCGAGCCCGATGTGCAGGCGCTCGCCCGGAACCACCAGCAGGCTCATCGGGTAGTGCGTCGCGTCGTACCCTTCGACTGCCGTTACTCGGGGCGCTTGGCCGCCTTGAGCGGTGTCGACGACGCTCGGGTAATTCTCAAATATCATCAGCGTGTCGAAGAGCTCCGTCGCGCCTGCGGCACGCTGGATCTCCGCCAGTCCGGTATGCTCGTAGGGAAGCATTCGCGACTGGCCTTGCTGAAGGTCCTTGAGCAATTCCGACACCGGTTGCCCGGGCCGTACGCGCGCGCGCCGCGGCACGGTATTGATGAAAAGACCGATCATCTGCTCGACGCCGGAAAGGTCGGCCGGGCGGCCGGAGACGGTCACACCGAACACAACGTCGTCGCGGCCGGTGAAGCGTCCGAGCACGATCGCCCACAATCCCTCCATCACCGCATTGAGTGTCAGTCCGCGGAACCGGGCATATTGCCGCAGGCGCGCCGTGAACTCACCGGAGAGCTCGCGCGACCAGCGCCGCGGTTGTGCCGCTGGCGGGCGATGGTGCTCCGCGGGCGCGAGCCGCGTCCCGCAGTCGAGATCGGCGAGGTAGTCGCGCCACGCGGCCAGTGCGGCCTCGCGGTCCTGCTTCGTGAGCCACCGCAGATAGTCCCTGTATGGACGCGCGGGCGGCAGTGCGTCGATGTCGCCGCCGTTGCGATACAGAAGCAGGAGCTCGCCCAAGAACAGCGGCATCGACCAACCGTCCATGAGCGCGTGGTGCAGGGTGACTGCGAGGACGCTCCGCTCCCGGCTCGCTCGCATCAATATTGCGCGGATGAGCGGCCCGATTGCCAGAGCGAATCGATCGCTGCGATCGGCGAGGAGCAACTCGCTGCGTCGGGACTCCTGGGTTGCGTCTTCCTCGCGCCAGCGGAATCCTAGGGAGTTCGCGACCACCTGCACCGGGCGGTTCAGTCCTTCGTGCCGGATCGCGACACGCAGGTTGGCGTGACGGCGCAGCAACGCATCAATGGCCGCCCGCAGCCGTGGCGCATCGACCGTGCCTTCAAGATGCACCTCGACCTGTACGTTGTAGACGTCGCGGGCGCTTCCATCGTACAGCGCGTGGAAGGCCAGCCCCTCCTGCAGCGGCGAGAGCGGCAGGACGTCCTCGAGTCCCGGATAAGCGGCCTCGAGCATTTCGACTTCGGCTTGCGACAAGGCCACGAGCGGGAAGTCCGACGGCGTGTGCCCGCCTTCGGGCAGGCGCGCCATCGACTCGAGCGCGCTCCTCCATCGCTGCGCCCAGCCGCGCACTTGGGATTCCGATAGGTGCCTGCTCGACCAGCTCCACGTCGCCGACAGGGAACCGTTCACCGATTGTGCATTGATGCGCAGAATGTGCGAGAGCGGCGTCGCCGGGTCCGCTTCAAGGCTCAACCTATCCGTTTGCGCGCCGTCGAAGCGCCCGAGGTAGTTGAACTCAATCTGCGGCGGGCGCTTCCGGGCGAGTCGGGGCGCGGCGTCGCTATTGAGATAGCGGAGCAGCCCATAGCCCACCCCGCGTCCGGGCACGGCACGCAGTTGCTCCTTCACGCGTTTGAGCGCGCGGTCAACATCCTCGCCGGCGACGTCGCCGACGTCGAGCCGAACGGGGAACAGGCTCGTGAACCAGCCGACCGTGCGCGAGAGATCGAAGCGGTCCGACTCTCGGCCATGGCCTTCAAGATCGACGAGCAGCGGCCCGCAACGCTCCGCCCCGACAGCGATTGCCAGCGCGGCAAGCAACACGTCGTCGATGCCGGCGTGGAACACCGTCGGCACGCTCGTCGAGATTGCCGAGGTCAACGCCGGCGATAGCTCGATGCTCAGGTGGCGCGCCGTCGCGACGGTATCGAGGACTGGATCGAGCCGGGCATCGGCGATCAGCATGCCGCCGTCTTCGAGAATCGCCTCCCATGCCGGCAGCTGCGCGAGCACCGCGGGGGAGGTTGCCT
>MEQX01000069.1 GCA_001770415.1 Betaproteobacteria bacterium RIFCSPLOWO2_02_FULL_63_19
GGCCACTCGCACGGCGTAGCGGGCCACTCGCACGGCGTAGCGCTGATGAACGACGGAACCGTCTGGGCGTGGGGCTACAACTATTTCGGCCAGCTGGGCGACGGCAGCGAAACCAACCGCTGCACGCCGGTTCAGGTAACCGGAATTAGCGACGCAAAAGCGATATCGGCCGGTCTTGGTCATACCCTTGCCGTAACGCAGGACGGCAGCGTATGGGCGTGGGGATCGAACGTCTTTGGAGAACTCGGCGATGGAAGCTACGCCAGCAGTCGCGCGCCGGTTCAGGTGCACGGACTGACGAACGCAACAGCCGTCGCCGCGTCGATGACTGCTCACTCGGTCGCGGTGAGGGAGGACGGCACCGTATGGGCATGGGGCAGCAACGGATTCGGCCAGTTCGGCGATGGCACCTACGTTTCCCAGCCTTTGCCGGTGCTGGCGGTGAATGAAACCGTCACCGGATTCCTCGATCTGGTGCCCGGTCCCAACAGTATTCCGCAGGACAAGATTCCGCCGTTTCTGGTCGCGACCTTTAAATTCGGCGGCGCGACCGCGACCTCGCTCGCCGTTGATCTGAAGGCCCCGACAACGATCGGGACATTCGCGTCTGGGCCCGCCGCTGGCAGCTTTGCCGCTACGACGTACAACGTCTATGTCGCGGCCATGGTTCCGTCCGGTGCGACGACGTTGCTCTTCCAGCTCGACGCGAACAACGTCTGGAGCACGCTGACCCTGCCGATGTCGGAATTCGTGCGCGGCGTGACGCTGGACAGCCAGACCGCAGTCGTCAAGGCGCAGATTCTTCAGGATGTAGACGTTTCCCAGCTGGTAGGCGCGTCGGTGCTCGTGGGCTACGGCATCGATACAGACGAGATGCTGGCGAACGGGCGCTATCGAAAGATATTCACGGTAACGGGAGAATAGGCAGGCTCGGCTGGTAGGGCGGATCGATCTCCGTGCAATCGCGCCTAGCCATCAGGACGGCTCAGTAGTCGCCTGGCGTGGAGGTACGTCGCGTAAATGTACTGGGTGCCCATGTTGACCATGACCACGCGAAACACGTGAAAGGCGACCACCAGCGGTACGCCGATCTGCAGGGCCTGCGCCGTGATGGTCATCTCGGCCAAGCCTCCTGGCGCGGTGGCGATGATCATCGTCGCGATGGGCAGGTCGAAGTACCACGCAATGGCCAAGGCGAGCAGCGCCGACGCGGTCAAAACGACGAATGAGTTCACTATCGCGAAGGGAATGAACAGCTTGTGGCGAACGAAAAAAGCGCGCTCATAGCGCGCGCCGAGCACAAGTCCGAACATGAGCTGCGCGAAATCTGTCATCGAGCCCGGTACCGCGGAGAGTTGCACGCCGCTCACCGTAAGCGCTGCGCCGGCGAAGATCGGGACCAGCAGGCATCCGTTGTGCAATCCAAGGCGCTCCGATAACAATCCAAGAATGAATACGAAGGGCAGCCATATCGCCAGCACGCCTGGGTCGAATGGCACTTCGGGCTGGTAGGCAGCCGCGACAAGGGGAATTCCTCCATAGGTAAGCGCGAAGGGGATCACGATGACGACGATCGAAACACGCAGGCTGTGTGCGACTGCCACCGGCGCAATCTGAGCGCCGTAGCGCTCTGCAAGCACGGCCATCGCCATGGCACCGCCGGGAACCGAGGCGAAAAAAGTCGATTTTCCTTCGACGCCGGAAACCCGGCTCAAGGTCAGCGCTCCGATTCCACCGACCACGAAGGCCGCAAGCGTCGCCGCGATGATCGCGGGCAGGTTGGCAGCCAACGCGGCAACGACGGGCGGTGTGAAATACAGGGATACCGCAGACCCCAGGATGACTTGCCCCAAGTGGCGGGCATAAGGCGGCGAATGCATGCGTGCGCCCACGAGGTTGAGCGCAGCGACGGCGATCATCGGTCCGATCATCCAGGGAATTGGCGTGCGCAGGCGGTGAAACAGGTACCCGGCGGGGATCCCGACAGCGAGTGCCTTGATGATTGCCGGCAACCGCTGTCGAAAGTTGGCGAGTTCGTTCATCTAGTTCTCGATATGTTACTTTGAAGCCTTCGTTCATCTCTGAAGCGCCGTGACCGGCGCAGGCTTCGGGAAATTCTCATGCTAAAAGCAGAAGACCTTATCGGCGTCTACGCGGGCCGCGGCCAGGATTACCTGGCCAAGGACGGTACGGTGGTGCAGTTGCAAAAACCGGCGGGCCCCGATCAGGCACGAATCGCGTACACCAAAGAGGGCATGGTAATCGTCGTCTCGACCCCTGCCGGTCGTCCCAAAGTCGACGCCGGCATTCCCGACCACGCGACGGTCGACGAAAAGGCCCGCATGGCCGACGGGGTGGTGGCTTACGCCGGTCGCTACGAGATCAAGGGTGACGCGGTGATACACCACATCGACGTCTCGTTTTTCCCCAACCTGGTCGGGAGCGCGAACGTGCGCATACCGACGTTTCAGGGCAAGCTATTGACCCTCACCACCGAACCCGACGAAAAGGGCGGAGTGAGGCGAATCCATTGGGAGCGCCTTGACGAGGCATAAACGGATCTGTGCGATGGCGCGCATCCCGTTCTGCGTCACCTGCTAGGCACTTGGCAGCTCACTGCCGCATCGTGCCGTGCGATCGCAAATATCAATCCGCGGCTCCTGCACTCACAGGCAGACCGAACCGGGATCGACCATCAGGCATTGTCCGGTCATACGGTCGCTCTCCGGCGAGGCGAGGTATACGAGACCGCCGGCAACATCCTCCACCCTGATGTGTACCTGCATCATCCTCGGGCCGAAGACCCGCGCCTTATGCGCGGGATCCTGTTCCATTTCGTGCTCGGTCAGTGCGCTCGTGATCAGGCCGTAGGCGATGGTGTTCACGCATATGCCATCCGGACCGAGTTCGCGCGCCAACGCGCGCGTCATGGCCATGATCGCTCCTTTTGCCGACACGTAGTGCAGCCGGTTCGGAAGTCCCAGGTACATCGTCTGGGAGCCGATATTGATGATCTTGCCGTACTTCTGTTTGCGCATTTGCGGCAGCGCAGCCTTTACGCAAAGGAACGGTCCTCTCACGTTGACCGCGTATAGTTCGTCCCAGGCGCGAACGTCCAGGTCGAGCACGGGTACCGGCGGGATATTCGACCCTATGGCGGCGTTGTTGACCAGAATATCGAGCCTGCCGTAGCGAGCGAGCGTTGCGGCAACTAGATCGCGCGTCGATTGTTCATCTCTCACGTCAACCGTCACGCTGAGCGCTTCGCCTCCGCCGGAAACGATTTCGCCCGCGACGGATGCGCAATCCTTCAGGTCGGCCACTACGAGCTTCGCACCCTCGGCTGCCAGCGCTTTGGCAAAATGCGAACCCAAAGCCGCACGTTCCCCGTGCGCGGCGCCGGTAACGACGGCAACGCGGTTGTCCAATCTGCCCATGTGTATCTCCTTTCTGCGTTCACCTCTATCCTAATGCAGTTGTCACGGACGTGCGTTCAGTTGGGCCGTACGAATCGAGAACGCGATGTTCGAGGGGATCGCCGACGGTCACTCGAATGCCGCGGGGCAATCCGGGCAGCCTTGATTTGGATCACACCGCAGAAGGCGAACCGGCGCGTACAGTGACAGTTGGGTCTTCCGTTGGGACGCAAGGCTGGTTCATCGAATCACGAGCCCGCATCCTTAGGACCGTTGGCTCTTGGATACTCGCGCTGGCCGGATAAGGCCGATAAGAGGGAATTTCTCCCGAAGCGTGGCCGGCGACGGTCCTCGAGTTCGGTATCGATATGCTGTCCTGCCGTTGCGGGGATCACGGCTTCTTGCGCCGCGCTCGGCGCGTCAATTCGGGTTGATGTCGTGGCCATGGACGTTCTTGTACGCGCGATCGAGTGGCTCATGACCCCCATCAGTGGAGCTGCGGTGCATCATGTCGAGCCTTGGGCATCGTTGCATGGACGGCTGATGGTCTTCGCGTGGGCGATTCTGATGCCCATTGGGATCCTTATAGCTCGCTTCGGATGCGCGCGTTCCTGAATGCGCGGGAAGTGTATTGAATCCCCACTCTTCCCAAATTCGCCGCGTCGCTAAAGACGTGCGAGCAGCCGTTCGAACCCAGGGTAATCCGCTGCGGCAATGGCGAATTTGCGCGTGTAAATGGTGGTCGGTTCGCCGCGGCGCAGCGAATCGAGAAATCCTTCCCGGTTGTGTATCCAGCTTCCCCCGACCAGAGTGACGCCGCGCGAGAACAATGCATCGGGCAGGCAGCCTGCGCTTGGCCCGATCATGGCGACCCATTGCGCGTGTCGGCAGTGGCTAAGCACGTTGTCGAGCGTGTCGTTGAGCAGCAGAGTGCTGGTGGTGATCACTTTGCTGCAGGAGTCCAATTCGCCGGCGTCGAGCGTGACACGGTACCGTTCCCGGTCTCCGATCAACCGGGACTTCAGTTCCACCACGATGAGTTCCGCGCCCGACTTCACGATCCGCTCGATCAGCGGCGTGAACAGTCCCACCATACCGATGCGTTCGGCCGCTTGCGGATTCAGTTGACCTATGGAGTCCGCGCTCGTATCGGGCAGGTATCCGGTGCGATCAAAGAAGCAGCGTGTGAGCGAATTGGCCGCCGCAAAGCCCAGCGTGCGGACAATGCCGTCGCCCCGAACGTAGCGTTGCGCCAGGTCCAGGGCGTCTGCGCCAGCCAGTCCAAATCGCTCGTGTCCCTCGTGCAACTCGTCAAGCGTATTTCCGAGCAGGACATAGGACATGCCAAGCGACCCGTCTTCCAGTTCGAGAGCGCAGAATTCCCCCCTGTTGTCTCCCCCTGGAACGTGCCTGGGAGGCAGATGCAGCGCGCGCACGCGCGGCGGTGCGGAACGCGCGGCGAAACGTTTCAGCTGGTCGATGTACTCTTGGGCGAAACTCATGCTTGGCTTTCTTTCACGTCGCTGGTATCAGTGTCAAACTTGTACCCTCTTCGATTGTGGCACGGGTTCCGGGTGCGCGACGACGCCGAATACCGCGGGTCCGAGAAAACCTGTACCGGAGCGTAACGCTTGAATTTGGATACTCATTCTGACGCACGCCTCGATGCGATGACCGAAGCGGATTTTGCCACGGTGGCCTGGCTGGGGGAAACCATCTGGCATGCGCACTACTCGAAGATCATCAGCGTAGAGCAGATAAGTTACATGCTCGCGGGGCGCTATACACCGCACGAATTGCGTAACTACCTGAACTCCGACGACCGATGGCTGGACCTGCTGAGCTTGAGAGGCAGGCAGGTGGGATACTGCAGCTATGCGCGGACGGCGACGCCGGGCGAGATGAAGCTCGAACAGCTTTATCTGCTGCAGGAATTGCAGGGCAGGGGACTGGGCGGATTGATGCTGCGCCACGTCGAAGCCCGCACCCGCAGCCGCGGCCTGAACGTACTGATCTTGCAGGTGAACAAACGCAATGTCGACGCGATCGCCGTTTACCGGAAAGCCGGATTCACCGTACGTGAAGAAGCCGTTTTTGACATCGGAAACGGCTTCGTGATGGACGATTACGTGATGGAAAAGATGCTTTGACGAAGGATCGGAATTGTCATGCGGAAATGGCATGACGGGGGCTGATCAGCGCCGACGGGCTGGCATCAAGGATGCGGGTGACCTCGGAACGATGGCGAGGCCGGTTGCTACTGCCGTGTAGCGGCGAAGAATCGGATGGGGAGGACAAATGCCGGACGCAGAAAGCTACGACTACATTGTTGTAGGTGCGGGTTCAGCGGGCTGCGTGCTCGCGAACCGGCTGAGCGAAGACGGCTCGGCCAGAGTGCTTCTTCTTGAAGCGGGAGGCTGGGATCGCGATCCGCTGATTCATGTTCCAATCGGGCTCGGCAAGATTCATCAGCGTCGATGGCACGACTGGCACTACGACTCCGAGCCGGATCCGGGCTTGAACAATCGCCGGATTGAAATCCTGCGCGGAAAGGTGCTTGGCGGCTCTTCGTCCATCAACATGATGGCCTATACCCGGGGTGACCGTAACGATTACGAGCGATGGGCGAGGGACGGGGCAACCGGTTGGTCGTACCGGGAAGTTCTGCCGTATTTCAAGCGCGGCGAAGAGTGGGAGGGGGGCGAAAATACCTGGCGCGGCGGATCAGGGCCGATGAAGACGACGTGGTCGCGCTCGAAAGATCCGCTCTCCGACGCATGGATGGAAGCCGGCAAGGCGGCGGGCTTTCCGGTGACGGAAGATTTTAACGGCAGGCAGCACGAAGGCTTCGGCCGCGTTCAATGCACGATCGGCAATGCCAGGCGCTGGTCTGCGTCGACCGGGTACCTCAGGGTCGCCCTGAAAAGGCCTAATCTCAGTCTGGTAGTGAATGCACTGACCGGCAGGATACTGTTCAAAGGCACACGCGCCACGGGTGTTGAATACGTCAAGGACCGACAGGCCGTAACGGTTCATGCGAGTAGCGAAGTACTGCTCGCGGCCGGGGTATTCAACTCGCCACGAATTCTGATGCTTTCCGGAATCGGACCTGAAAGCCATCTCCAGGAGATGGGCATCGATGTGGTATCCAATCTGCCTGTTGGCGACAATCTGCAGGAGCACATCGCGGGCTGGTTTACTTGGATGCGCAACGAACCAGGGGATTTCGCCAGGTTGTTGCGCTTGGACAGGATCAGTCTTGCGATGTTGCAGGCCTATTTTCTCGGAGCAGGTCCTGCCGGGGGGCTTCCCAGTTCCACGTTCGCATTCATCAAGTCAGAAGGCGGGCTCGACGTACCCGACGGTGAATTCATATTCCGCATGACCCGACCGGATGCGCGGCCGTGGGTGCCGGGTATCCGGCCGATGTTGCCGGACACCTATGGAGTACGGCCGGTGTTGCTGCAGCCCCGGAGCCGCGGCACCGTGAGGCTGCGGTCCGCCAAGCCCGACGACCCGCCGCGGATCCTGTTCAATTTTTTCGATCACCCCGAAGACATGCCGCGCCTGCTCAAGATCGCCCGCCTGGCGCTCGACGTCGCTGCGCAGAAGGCAATGGATCCGTTCCGGGGCAAGGCGACAGAGCCTGGTGAAATAGAGTCCGATCGGGATATCGAGGAGTGGATAAGGAATAGCGGACTGACCGTGCATCATCCATCGTGTACCTGCCCGATCGGTACCGTGCTCGATCCGGAACTCAGGGTGCACGGTATCGAGGGTCTGCGCGTAGTCGATGCTTCTGCCATGCCGTCCATCGTTACCGCGCATATCAATGCTTGTGTCTTGATGATGGCCGAGAAAGCATCGGACCTTATCCGTGGCAAGCCGCCGCTGCCGGAAGCGACTGACGTCTGACATTCGGTTGAGCCGCCATTGCATTGACGGTTTCGGGCTACGGCTTCACCTGATCGTCGCCTAGCAGCTGCGGATACTCGCCCGCCAGTGCGGCACCGTCCTTGCGCCATGCATAACAGCCGTCGACGAAGGACAGCGTGCGCGTGTCCGGCCAGTGTCTCGGATCATCGCCAGTCCGCCGCTGCCGGGCTACACGATCCGGCCACGAGGCTTGCATATAAGTGTTGCCTATCTGACCGAGGAGGTCGGTGAGGTGCGTACAGCCCAGGGGACCGCCAAGAATGTCCCTGACGGCCCGATTGAAACCGGGGCCAATTCGAACACCGATCAGCTTGCGGTAATCGGCAGCGACTTCGCTGCATACCGGCCAGGGTGCAGCCATGGTTTTCGTCACGACATCGCGAATCTGGTAGTCATCGTCGATCAGGACACAAAGAGAAAAATGATGGATCATTTCCCCGGGCAGCACGTCCCTTCGAGAATTAAACGGGACCGTCTGCCCCTTCTCGTCGGCGACGCTGGCCTCTATCTGCCATAAACCGTCTCCTCGCCTGTAGCCGCGACAGGTAATCTGCCGGGTGTGCACCAGTTCCTTGTGAATGTCTTGTTCGGTCACGATCGCTTCGTCCTTGTCGTAGTCGCTGTACATGTCGTTGCGTTACCGGTCCCGCGTCGCCGTATCGCTTCGAACTCCCAGATGGATGGTTCGTATCGATACGGCGGATGAGCCGCCGATGGCCCGCTATCGGAGCCGATCGTTCGCATCGCCTGGCAGATGTCGGACCTCCAAGGTGCCGGAGGATATCCACTCTAGCCGCATGTGACAATTCGCAATAGTCGGCGGTCAGGGGCGCACGGCAGGTCATGTCGGGCGTTTCTTCGCTGCCCGGCTCCCGAGGACCAGCGCCAGCGCAACCGCCCAGAACACCGCTTTTACCCCGACGGCGGAGCCGAGGGCACCGAACAGCAGCGGCATGACCGTTTGACCGGTGGTGATGACCGTCGTACGAACGCCGACCGCTTCACCGGTCCGCCCTTCCGGCACCGCGTCATGCAGCAGCGCCATGACCATGGGCTGCGCGATGCCCAGACCAATGCCGAGCGCGAACGCCAGCAACATCAGGCCGCTGGCCTTGGCAACCAACGGAAACATTGCATAGCAAGATCCTGTCAACAACAACGCAAGGTACAAGAGCCGCCACGCCGTCATGCGTCGCACGAGATACGGAACCGCCAGGCGCACGAGGAACGTTGCAACCGCAAACATACCCATGATCACGCCGATCACCGTGGGTGAAAGCCCTACGCTCGTCCCATAGACGGGCATCATGAACGTGAACAGTTCGAAGCCGGTAGACTGCATCGCGGTAATAATGAAAATCCGCCGGGCGTCGGCGTGCGCGAAAAGGTCGATGACGCGGTTATGGGCATTGCGTTTGCCGTGTGAGGGAGGTCGGGGCAGGACGAGCTTATTTGCCGCGAATGCCGCGACGACCGGTGCCGGCAGCAGCGCGAGCAGCAGAAAGGTGGATCGGTATCCGAGACCGTCAATCGACAGCCCGGCGAGCATGGGACCTAGAAGAGCGGAGACTGAAAAACCGAGCGCGAGCAGACTGAAGTTTGCCGGCCGGTGCTCGGGACGGCCTATGAAGCCGATGCTGTTCTGGACGGTAATCTGGAACAGCATGAAGCCAAGTCCGATTACGGTGGCTGCGACGTGCAGCGTGGCGAGGCCGGGAATGAAAATCGGCAGCGCTATTCCCATGGCGACCAGTGCCGATCCCACCAGCATGGGTACGCGATGCGTCGCGCGGTCTGCGAGTCGGCCCGCCGTGACCGAAAACAGCATGGGCAGCAGGCCATACAGCGCCATGAGCATGCCTACGGTATATGGCGCGGCGTGAAGCTGAATCGCATACAGTGATACCGTCACCCGACTGCCGAGGTACGCCGACAGGTTGAGGACGGTAAAAAGAGTCAGCGCGTAGACGGTCACCGGCGGTAAGCGCCAGAGGGGGCCGCCGGCCTGGCAGCGGCCGGCGGGGGTGAACCGTGTCTATTCACGATCAATCCGGATGCCGTGCGACGGATCATTCGGGCGCCGGGCGCCGGCCGGGACGACGAGACGATTGCAGTGTCCACGAACGCAATGGCGTTAGCGCTTTCCTGCCGCGGAGGCATCGTTCCCGAGGGTTGGCACATACGGACGGCGTACTCCAGCGTCGCCCACACTGCCTAAGGGTTGCCCAGATAGTCGCGCTTGCCGATTTCGACACCATTGTGGCGCAGGATGTTGTACGCAGTGGTGACATGAAAATAGAAATGCGGGATTGCGTTGCCGAGCAGATATTGCATTCCCGTTAACGTGGTGTCCCGGCCGTGGCGCTTGAGTCTGATGTCCTTGTCTTCGGTGCCGTCGATCTGCTCGGGCCTTATCGACTGGACGAATTCGATCGCCTTGGCGATTCGTGCCTTCAACTCAGGGAATGTTTGTTCGGTGTCTTCGTAAGTGGGGACCTCCACGCCCGCGAGATGCGCGACCGCCGCTACCGCCCGATCGCATGCGATCTGTACTTGTCGCGCCAGCGGGTACATGTCGGGGTACAGCCTGTACGTGGTCAGCGCAGCAGGGTCGATCTTCCTGGATTCGACGTGGGCCTGCGCCTTGTCGAGAATCGTGGAAAGGTTGGTCAAGATGTTGGCGAAGCGCGGCGCGCTTGCCTGATACATTGAAATGTTCATGGCAAATCCTGGAAGTGGAAAAGAGGTCACCTGGACACGCATATTTTATCGGTTGGCGTGTTGAAACGTGGATTGCGTTCCAATCAGACGCACCGATGGCGATTCCCGTCATGGGCGCCTGTCACCATCGGGAATCAACGCGTAAACTGGAATAGCTCCATGAATCCTGGGAGGCTTCCCGCGGGGATCATGTCGGCATAACATCGCCATAGTGCATGGATTTCGGTACGCCGGGATGCGCGGCATTACCTGGAGCCGCGATCGGCGGTGATAGAGATGACGAGTCCGCCAACGGGTAACGAAGCATGGGGTACTTGGAAGGCCGGCCTACCCGAACTGATCGGACGGCAGCCGGTTATGTCCTGCAACGCAACGTTGCGCTGAAATGAGAAGGGGAAAGTTCTTGAAACACAAAATTGCCAAGGATTACCTCTTGTACGATCAGCGGAGTTATGAATTGGGCTGGTCTAACGGACGTCTGCACGGATTTCTTGAAGCTACCGGCATCGCTTTGGTGATCGTATTGCTGTGGCGCTTCGTACCGTGGTTCTAGTCGCGGCAGGCCTCATTTCCGTACGATAGTGTCGGACCCGCCGCCGCCTATGGTGCGCTCATAGACACCGTCGCCTGCCTTCTTGTACTTGGTGAGTCCAAGCGCCCTGATCTGGCTATCGCTGGTCGAATATCTTCCTCCAATCGAGACAGCGCTTATGACGCGCTCGACGGGCCGGTTGCAGGTCGGGCAGCGCTCCAGCCTGGCTTCGGCGATTCGCTGGTAGGCCTCGAAGCGTCCGGGGCACCTGTCACAGTGGCCGGATGCAGGCGCATATTCATAGAGGGGCATGCAGCAAATCTCCAAGAATCCGCGTTTGGGCCCTTGGCCAGCGCCAGGTTTGTCGATCTGTCCTGGTGATTATCGGCTGTTGCTTGAATGTCTTTTTATATCACGGCTCGTCGAGCTTCGCTTGGTCTGGCGTTCGTGTCGTTGGCGAGACGCTCGCAGGCGCAGTGTTGAGCGACACAGGTTCCGGCAAGCGCACCGCGCGTGATCCACATCACAGCCTTGCACTGCCGTGAGTGCAGACTACACGCTTCTTTCGGAGGGGGCGTCAATACCGATCAGCGCAGTTCCAATGCTTTCGCAAGTCCTTTGACCTGCCGTGACTGCGCTACCCTCGCATCTACGTTTACGATTTAATGACGCAATGTTCGGCGGGACGGCAACGTACGAAGTCCGTTTGTATGCGGCCCCAGCAACAGCTGCATGCGACCGGTATCGGGCGCGCTGCTCCGTCTTTATTGACCGTTAATTTATTGGAGGGAGAAACCATGAAGCGTATCCTCAATGTTCTCTTGTCGGCCACCCTGCTTTCAGGGTTCGGCTTGATCAGCGAGGCCTTCGCGGCGTCCAAATTTCCCGTCAAACCGATCAGTCTCTACGTGGGGTTTGCGCCTGGAGGGTCCACCGATACGATAGCGCGGGGCCTGGTGGATGCGGCTGGGGAGGAACTGGGGGGAAAGGTTCTCGTCGTCAACAAACCGGGCGCCGGAGGTGCGGTCGCCGCAGCCCTGGTCGCCAAGGCGAAGGGGGATGGCTACACGTTGCAGATTTCCCCGGATACGCCGCTTACGAGGGCGCCTCATCTGAGAAAGCTGGCGTTCGATCCGATGAAGGACTTTACGTTCATTTCTCGGGTGGCGGTATGGAAAAATGGCTACGTGGTTCTGGAAGACAGCCAATTCAAGACCTGGAAAGACGTTGTTCAATGGGCGAAAGCCAATCCCGGCCAGCTAAAGGTCGGTACACCTGGCGCCGGAACGACCCCCGACATACTGATGGCCGTAATTGCCAAGCGCGACGGCTTCACTTACCGCAGCACGCCTTTCAAGGGCGATTCCCCAAATATGGCTGCGTTGCTGGGCGGGCACATAACAGTTGCAGGTTCGGGATTGGGCGCCTGGTCCAAGTATGTAAAGGCCAAGAAGATGAGACTCATCATGGTGGAAGATGGCGTTACCGGGTTCGCCGATGCGCCGGATTACAAGAGTCTTGGTTATGACGTGTCCTCGCCCACGGCGGCCATCATATTTGGTCCAAAGGGAATTCCTACGGAAATCGTGAACAAGCTGGGTGAAGCATTTGCAGCCGCAGCCAAGTCGGCGGCTTTCAAGACCGTATCTGATGCAATGGAATTGTCGGAAGTCAACAATCCTCTATACGGTAAGGCGCTCGACACGTACGTGAGAAAAAATTACAACCTGTACAAGAAATACGTCGACGAAGGCGGGCTCGCGAAAAAGAAGAAGTAGAGGATGCCGGAAGGAGACTCGCCGGTTGACTTTCCAGGGTGTTCAGAAGGCTGAGTGAACACCCTGGACCATGGGTTTCCGCATTGCAGACGCGCGCATATTCATGAAACTGAATTCGGTTAAGCAGGACTTCTGGATCGCGGTCCTTCTGTTGTCTCTATGCCTGTCGGCGTATTTTTTCGTCATTCCGGCACAAGTCCAGGGTGAAATTCAGAGAGGAATGCCGCCCACCTTCTTCCCGAATCTTTCGGTGGTCTGGATCGGAGTTTTCAGTGTTCTGCTGCTCGTCCGGAGCTTTGTTCCCCAGACCGAGGCGGCGCAGGAATCGCGGGCGGATCGCAGATCGGGCCGTAATGGGGCGATGTTCACGATCGCCGCGGGCATTGCCTATCTGGTCTTGTGTTCGTTGTTCAGTTTTGTGATTTCGACGGTAGTGATCCTGGCCATTTTGATGTGGGCGCTGGGGGAGCGTCGCTGGCATTTCATCGTGAGCGCCACGCTCGTGACGACCTTGGGAATCTATGTCGTGTTCGATTGGTTGATGAGCGTCCAGTTTCCTGAAGGAATGTTGTTCTGAACCTGGTTATTTCTGGTGCCGGGAATGTGGGAAAACCTTCTTAACGGGTTCCAGACCTGTCTGGATCCCGTAACGCTCGCATTGATCGTAGCGGGTGTCACGATTGGCGTGGTCGTGGGTGCCATCCCCGGACTCACCGGCGCCATGGCGATTGCGCTGATCATCCCATTCACGTTCACGATGGACGCAGTCAATTCGATAAGCGTCCTGCTGGCCATTTATTGCGGCGGGATATACGGAGGTTCCATCACCGCTATTCTCATTCGAGCTCCCGGCAGCCCGGCCTCCGCGGCGACCGTATTTGACGGCTACGAGCTCGCCAAGCAGGGCAAGGCCGGCAAGGCCTTGAAGATGGCCATCAATGCATCGGTCATCGGCAATTACATCAGCGTATTGCTTTTGATCTTCGTCGCACCTCAGATTGCCGAACTGGCACTGAAGCTCGGGCCGACGGAAATCGCAAGCCTAATCATTTTTTCGTTGACCATCATCGCCTATGTCTCGGGCGCGTCCATTCTCCGCGGACTGATTTCCGCTGGAATAGGCCTGTTCTTCTGTACGATCGGAATCGATCCGATTACCGCGACGCCACGTCTGGCGTTCGGGGTGCCGGAGCTGGAACGGGGAATTTCGCTCATCCCGATGTCGATCGGGCTGTTTGCCGTATCGGAGGTTTTCAAACAGGGAGAGAAAGCCTTTCAGGCGAAATTGATCGGGCGCGAGGCGACCCCGGTTCTGCCCAAGGCCGTGAACCCGGATGATGACAAGGTGACGATGAAGGAAATGTGGGCGTCCATGAGGACCATTATTCAGTCGGGATTGATCGGTTCGTTCCTGGGGGCTGTTCCGGGAGTGGGTTCTCCGATTGCGTCGTTCATGGGCTATGGTCTCGGGAAACGGTTCTCGAAACACCCCGAGAAATACGGCACCGGCTATGTCGAAGGCGTAGCGGCTTCGGAATCGGCCAATAACGGCGTCGTGGGAGCAAGCCTGATTCCGCTGCTTACGCTGGGGATCCCGGGCGATTTGCCTACGGCAATCTTGCTGGGTGCGTTCCTGCTGCACGGGCTGATCCCGGGACCGTTGCTGTTTCAGGAACATCCCGGTGAAGTCTATTCGCTGTTCGCCGCCTTCCTGATCTC
Organism: Betaproteobacteria bacterium RIFCSPLOWO2_02_FULL_63_19; assembly: GCA_001770415.1. Classification (GTDB taxonomy): domain Bacteria; phylum Pseudomonadota; class Gammaproteobacteria; order Burkholderiales; family SG8-39; genus JACQTO01. The sequence continues at coordinate 14,103 of MEQX01000069.1, forward strand.
CGTCACCGCGCTGTATTTCGTTGCGAGGCAGGTGATCAAGGTGGCGCACGTCTTCACTTCGATTCCCAGGGCCGTGCTGTTTCCGGTCGTGCTTGTATTCTGCTTCATCGGAAGCTATGCGATCAACAGCAGCATGCTCGACGTCTGGGTGATGCTTCTCTTCGGGATTCTTGGGTATCTTCTAGAAAAATACGGCTTTGCGCTTGCTCCGCTGCTGATCGCCTTCCTGTTGGGCCCGATATTGGAGAGCAGCTTAAGGCAATCGATCATTCTGACCGGCGGCAGCATCGAGGAGTCGTTTACTTCGCCGGTGTCGCTGGTCTTGCTCATCTTGACCCTGATCGTCATTATCCAAGTCACCTATCGGGGATTCAAGGAGATAAGAAGACAGGCGCGATAGGAAACGGCCGGCCGGGCGATCGAGTACCGTTCCCGGCTGCGCAGGGGCTGCCGTTGGCGGGTGGACTTGCACCAGACCCTTCGCCCCCGCCTGGGGTCCCCGGAGTCTGCCGTACGGCGATCAATCGAAGGGGTAGACGCCCGGCTCTGGTTCGTACGCGTGCTCGATGCCGTGCACCCCTGAACGCAGCATCGCCTCCCAGGATTCGAGCGTTGTCGCCCCGATATGCGGTGATCCGAAGAAGTTCGGCAGCCTGAGCAACGGATTACCGTTTGCCGGTTCGATGTTGAACACATCGAACGCCGCACCCGCGATGGCGCCGGAATTCAGTCGCGCGGCGAGGGCTGCCTCGTCCACCATTCCGCCGCGCGCGCAGTTCACGAGGATCATGCCGGGTTTGAGCTTTGCGAGCACTTCGTCGGAATACATCCCTATGGTCGTCGCGTTCTTGGAGAGATGGATGGTCAGCACGTCTGAGCGCGCCCACAAAGTCTCGGCATCGACCTTTTCGACGTTGTCGAACTGCCGGTAGAAATCAGAGAAATCAACCCGATCGCAGGCGAGGATCCGTACGCCGTAAGGCTGCAACAGCTTTACCACTTCCTTGCCGATGTGCCCCACGCCGTGGACCCCGACAGTGCGGCCGCGCAGGTCGCCGCCGAAACCTATCGGCCCCTTCCATTCGCCGCGCGCAAGAACCGAGGAGAAAAGCTGGAGCCTTCGAAGCGCAAACACCATGTAGCAGACCGCCAGTTCCGAAACCGAGATCCTGTTGATACCGGGAACCCACCACATTCTGATGCCGTGCTTCCTCAACACGGCCGGGTCGATGTGGTCGACCCCGGCCGAGCATAGCGATACAACCTTAAGATCCGGCAGAGCATTGCACACGTCTTCGGTAAATCGGTTGAGCCCGATCACCGCGGTATCACAGCCCTTCACGAAATCGATCAGCGCCTCGCCCTGCAGCATTGGGCCGGGCCGCACGAACCGCGCACCAGGGTATTTTGCAGCCAGTTCGGACTTAAGACCGGGAAAGAAATCGAAATAGGGCAGTGTAACGGCGAGTTTGGTCATTACGCGTTTCTCCGATTCATGTTCCTCTATTGAAGCATAATGCCGAATCAGAATGCGCTGTGTGGACCAGAGGGCCGCGCAACGGAAACGAAGCTGCGGAACGCTGGAGCAATATTTGGACCAACGAATACAGCGCTTGCAGAACATTTCAGAACCGAGGAACAAGGGTCGTCGCCATGCTGATTCTGACCAATGAGGATATCGAGACGCTGATCGACATGCCGGCGTGCGTGGCGACGCTTGAGGCCGCGTACCGCGATTTCGGGACAGGGGAAGCGGTGGACATTCCGCGTCAGGACGGCTTGGTGGCGAATTCGCGGCCGGGTGCGGTGCATGCTTTCAAGACCATGTCGGGAAGCTGGCCGCGGGCGGGAATCGCTGCGCTGCGCCTTAATTCCGATATCGTGCACTGGCCTGTCGTGGGGGACTCGCCGAGGCGGGTCAAGATTCCATGCTCAGCAGGCGCGCGCTATAACGGCATGGTGCTGCTGTTTTCGACCGACACGGGGCAGCTTCTGTGCACGTTCAATGACGGCTTGGCGCAAAAGACAAGGGTTGGCGCGTCGAGTGGCGTGGCGGCCAAATACCTGGCGCGCGAAGATGCGCGAATTTTGGGGCTCCTTGGTACAGGCTGGCAGGCCGAGGCGCAAGTGGAAGCGATGTGCGCGGTGCGCCGATTCGATTTGGTGAAGGTCTACAGTCCGACGGCTGCAAACCGCGAAAAGTTCGCCGCGATGTTCGCCAGAAAGTTGGGCACCGACATTCGCCCGGTTGCCACTGCCGCGGAGGCGGCCCATGGCGCCGACATCCTGGTTTCGGCCACCAATTCCATGACGCCCACGATCAAACCAGAGTACCTACGTCCAGGCATGCATATCACCAGCGTCCGCGGTAGCGAGATTCCGCTCGAGGTGCTGCGCAGGGTGGACCGGCTGGTGGTCAACACCCACGCGCCGGTAAGCGCTTTCCCCGCTCGAGGCTGGCCTTCCGAGGTACCGGAATTCACCAATGGCGATTACAGCCGTCCGGACATCGGCCTCATCGCGTATGAAAAGGTGCCCGAGCTCAAGGACGTGGTTGCCCGGACCGTACCAGCGCGGGTGAGCCCGCAGGAAATCACCTGTTTTCACAACTACAAAGGGTTGGGCCTTCAGTTTGCAGCGATTGGCAGCCTGATTTACGCGTCCGCTCGCAAACGCGGATTGGGGATCACGGTCGAGGATCGCTACTTCACTCAAACCGTCCATCCGTGACGAACGGCCGGACCTCGACGATCGTGGGTAGGCCGATTTACGAGTAGAATATGATACTATTATGATATTATTATCAATATTATATTTCATATATCTAAAGTGTAATATCAAGTATAACCCGGACCTTGGCCACGTGCTTCCCTGACTCGAATTGCCTGCACCCTGACGCGCGCGAGGCCTTTTCTGTAAAACCCGAGCCGCCTGGCAGCGCCCATGGACAGATCGATGATCCGTTGTCCCGACTTGGCATTGTGTACGCTTGGGAAGGGCCCCCGGTCGTTTACCCTCACGATGATTGACTTCCCGTTTTCCAGGCTCGTGACCTGCACGAACATCGGAATCGGCAGGTGCTTGTGTGCCGCGGAAAGCCCGTCCGGATTGAACGCCTCGCCGTTTGCAGTCATCCTGCCACTCTCGTCGCCATACCACGACGCCAGACCCTCTTCCCGGTATTCCTTCGCCTTCGCGGGCGATATAGGAACGTAACGAATTCCCCCGACCACGTAGGCTGACGATTTCACTCTGCCCCTGCGGATCGCCTCCCTGACCGGAAGGCCGTCGACGCTCTGGATTTCTTCGTGGGTCAATGCCCACTCGATGGGTGCTTTGACGACCTCATAGGTGAACTCGCCGATCCTGTAAATGGTTGTCGCCGTGCCCTTGGCGACGGCATAGGTTGTCGTGACGACCCATACGCCGCCCTCCACCATGTTCTTTGCGGCGCGATAGGGAGCGGTGATCGCGGCACAGCCCGCGGCAAACGATATGACTGCCGCACAGACCAGAGCCGCCATGGGTCTGAGCATGCCTTCTCGTCGGGTCACCGCATCCGCTGTGCCGCCGAGAACCGCGGCGCGCAAATGGGAAGCGACTCGCACAAGCCGCTTTGCAGGCGAACAGACATCATATCCGGTGGGATCCCGCGTCTTGGCCGCCTTCGTCTTGATCATCCGTGCGCAATTCTTATGCAATTTGAGCTATGCTTTTACCATTCCGCTGACGAGGTCAAATGCCGAGAATTCTGGTCATCGACGACGACCCGACCATGCGGCAGCTGCTGCGCATGCATCTTGGCGCGCTGCACCATTCGGTCGACCTCGCGGCGGACGCCTCGGAAGCAATACGTTCCATATTGGTGAAGACCCCGGACCTCATTATTTCCGATCTGAACATGCCGTACATGAACGGATTGGAGCTGTTGCATGCCTTGCGTGGCGACGAAATTACCAAGAACGTGCCGGTCATCATGCTCACCGGATCTACAAGTGACGAGAACTGGATGGAAGCGATGAAGCTGGGCGTGACTCGTTACGTCATAAAACCCGTGCAGCTGGAAGACTTGATAAAAGAAATAGATCTGGCGCTGAAGCGCCCGGCCAGGTAATCCGCGCTGGCGGTACCGACATCGCAGAAGAGGCGATATGTGCGCGGTTCCGCATCAATTCCGCTCGGCGCCCCACTCCCGCGGCCAGGCGGTACGCTTCAGGATCGTTTGCCCGGGCATCCCGCCCCCTCGGCTCGACCCGCTATTCCCGCGCCAATTCGCGTGACGGGGCAGGGCTCCGCCGGCCCATGGTCGCATGCGTCGGCGACGCCATTGACTCGCCCGTTTCATGCCGGGCGCAGTAGACCTTGTAGGCTAGCATCGTAATCAAGAACAACAGCAGCGCAGCGCCGCCGTTGTGTGCCACGGCGAGCAGCAACGGCCAATGAAGCAGGACCAGAGAAATACCTGCGGTGAATTGCAGTGCGGTCACGCTCAACAGCCAATAGGCGGTTCGTTGCAATCCTTTGGTGTTCAAGGCCCGCAGCGCGACCCAAGTGATATACACGGCCACGATAATGGCGCCCACACGGTGCGTCCAGTGGATCGCGACCAAAGCCTCGTGGGGAATCGGCTTGCCATCCGCGGTCATATGCAAATTTCGCCAGAGTGTAAATCCATTGGAAAAATCCATACTCGGGAAAGCGGATCCGACGCACAGCGGCAGGTCTGGGCACGCCCAGGCGGCGTAGTTGCTGCTGACCCAGCCGCCCAGCGCAATCAGAGTCACCAGCAGTGCGAGCGCCACGACCACTGGAATGCGCAGCGTAGCGGCCGAAGGTTCGACGGGCGGATGGTCGGTCTGCCGTGCACCGAGCCAGGTCAACAGCGCCAGCAGTGCCATACCTAACATAAGGTGAGTGGTGACGATGAACGGGTGCAATAACATCGTCACTGTCCATGCACCGAATGCCCCCTGCAGGCAGACGAATACGAACAGCGCCGTGGGAAACGCCGGCAGGAATTTCCTGTTGCGTCCTCGTGACTTGATCCACCTGTGCCAAGCGATAAGCATCAGCGCAGTGATCAGAACGCCGATCCCGATCGCAAAATAGCGATGAATCATTTCAATCCACGCTTTAAATACCGTCACGGGGCCATGCGGATCTGCCCGCTCGGCAGCGGAAATGTCGGCGTGCGCCTCGATCGGAGTGGATCGACTGTAACAACCGGGCCAGTCGGGGCAGCCAAGTCCTGAATCGGTGAGCCGCGTGAATGCGCCGAACATGATCAGATCAAAGGTGAGAAAAAGCGTGATCCATACCAACTTGCGGTACTTGTCGGGATTGTCGGACACCCACACCATCGTCAGGGGTAACAACGCGATAAGTAGGCCATACGACGCAAGCTTGATTAACATGACGGGTGTCCCGGCTCCGAACCTGACGCGAGCAAGAGAATAGCTCGAAGCGCCTCGACGCGCACATTCAAATAATTTGTGCCGAGAACACGCTCAAGATGGCCGCGGCACGCGGAGGGGCCTTGCGCTACCATGTGCTGCGAATCAACGAGAAGGAGACTAGCCATCAAAGTTCTCGGGATCGACGTCGGTGGCTCCGGTATAAAAGGGGCGCCAGTGGACACGGCACGCGGCGAATTGCTCGAGGAGCGCATTCGTATTGCGACGCCGCGGCCGGCAACGCCGAGAGCGCTGGCGCGTGTGATCGGTCGAATCGCGAGGCACTTCGACTGGAAAGGCCCCATCGGCTGTGCCGTACCTGCCGTCGTCAAGGACGGTTGCCTGCGTACCGCGGCAAATATATCCGGCACCTGGATCGGCGTCGACGCTACGGCGCTCTTCGCCGTCGCGACGAAATGCCGTGTCGGCGTCATCAACGACGCAGACGCCGCCGGTTACGCAGAGATGCACTTCGGAGCGGGTCGAAGGCGGCGCGGCCTGGTGATCATGGTGACGCTCGGAACCGGGATCGGCACGGCGCTTTTCATTGACGGATACCTCGTACCGAATACCGAACTCGGCCATCTTACGCTGCGAGGGCGTGATGCCGAAAAGTGGGCTGCCGCAAGCGTGAGAGAAGAGGGGGGCTTGAGTTGGACCGCTTGGACGCGGCGGCTCGACGCCTATCTGCACTTGATGCACGGATATTTCTGGCCCGATTTGTTCATTATCGGCGGTGGCATTAGCAGGAAGGCCGACAGATTTCTGCCGCTGCTGACCGTGCCTACGCCGGTCGTGCCGGCAAAGCTGAAAAACGATGCCGGGATCATCGGTGCGGCACTGGCCTATGCGCCCGCGCGAGCGCGCCGGAAACCGCGCAAGACGCCTCGTTGACCCGCGGAAGCTTGCGCTCGTCGCACGGGTCAATGGTACTGAAAGTCCTGTCTGCATTGGAGTCGAATGCGCATGATCGATAATTTTGTATTCCAGTCCCCCGCGCCGCGGGTACTGTTCGGCCGGGGAACCGTTGGTGCCGTTGCGGAGGAACTGAGGCTTCACGGTATCTCGCGTGCATTCGTTCTGTGCACGGGTTCCGGAACGACACTGGCGCAGCGCATCGCCGCGTCGGTGCCTGCTGGGGCCGGCATCGACGTGTTGCGGCTCGCCGATCCCGGCATCACGACCAATGATTTCAATAGGGTGAGCGCCCATGCCGAAAAGACCGGCGCCAACGGATTCATCACGGTGGGCGGCGGTACGCCCATCGGAATGGCGAAGGCGGTCGCGGCCAGCACGGGGCTTCGCTATCTGGCGGTCATTACCACCTATTCCGGCTCCGAGATGGCTTCAAACTGGTCTTACGGCGAGGGAAAAGGGGCGCGCAGCGGCAGCAGTCTTGCCGCATTGCCATCGACGACCATCTACGATCCCGATCTCACGCTCGGGCTTCCGGCTACGATCTCCGCGCAGAGCGGAATGAACGCGATGGCGCATGCGCTGGAATCGCTTTACGGCGTGGATCGAAGTCCGGCCGTGGAAGAACTCGCCGAGACTGCGGTGCGTTATCTGGGCGCGAGCCTGCCGCGCGTGGTCGCCAAGCCTGAAGACATCGACGCGCGAACCGACGCGCTGTATGGCGCGTGGCTTGCGGCGGCATTCCGTTCGCCGGCCGGCATCGAGCACGCGATCGCCCAGACCGTACGGCGACGCTGCGGCCTCAGTCACGCGGGCACGCACGCAGTCGTCGTGCCTTATGCGATCGCGTTCAACCGGGTGGCTGCGAGATCGGCGATGGAAAGGATCGAGCGTGCGTTGAACGTGAAGGACGCCGGCCTGGGTCTCTACGACTTGAACGTACGCCTGAGGATTCCCGCCAGCTTGAAGGACCTCGGAATGAAAGAATCGGACATCGAAACGGCGGTGGATCTGTTGGGTGCAAAATCCATCGTCAATCCGCGGCCCGCATCGCGCGCGGACCTGGTTGAAATCATTACCCAGGCCTATCACGGAGCGCCTCCGCGGTTCTAGTCGAGTCGTTTCGGGTATCGAAATCGTAGAGAGACATTCGTTCCGTGCAACCGGCGATCGGGAATCACGCCTAGGAAAGACCGTGTAAATCTATGCCGCGCTTTTCCATTTCCTCGAGTGCGCGCATGAACCAGTAGGTATATTTCCCTGGGGAATTCAGGACGTCTGCACGAAGCTCGCCGATTTTCACCCATTTCCAGTCATCGGCTTCTTCTGGATTCAGAATCGGGTCGCCACGGTATCTCCCGACCAAGACGTGATCGATCTCATTCTCCTGCAAGCCGTTTTCGAGAACGATACTGTAGGAAAACACGAAACTCTCGCGGAGGACGCAATCGAATCCCATTTCCTCCCGTAGCCTGCGGTGAGCCGCAAGAAGCAGTTCTTCGCCGTCTCTCGGATGACCGCAGCAGGTATTTGTCCACAGTCCGCCGCAGTGGTATTTGCCGGTGGATCTTTTCTGCAGCATGATTTCGCGTCTGTCGTTTCCGACGAAAATCGAAAACGCACGGTGAAGCAGTCCCTTTCGGTGCGTTTCCAACTTGCCCATAGCGCCGATCTGTACGTCGTTGTTGTCAACGAGAATCAGCTGTTCCTCGTCCATGGCGTTCTCCATCCGTAACGGGCCCGGCGACGCGCCCGACCAATCGGCGAGTCATCGAATCACGAAGGTGCGCAGCGATGGTTTTCCGGACAATGCCGCGCGAATATCGTAACAGGTCGCCTTTCGGAGCACTTCGTCCGCACTTTGAAGCCGAAAGGTGAGGCGAACTGCTTCTTCGTCTGGCGAACTGCAGTGTTGGGTTGTCACCATGATAACTCTTGCGTAAGGTGTAACCCCGTGCAAGACAAGCGACCAGGATCGACTGCAAAGGACCCGATGCGATGGCGGATGCTGATACTCGCATCGATGGCCTATGGATGCTTCGGACTCGCATTGTCATCCATACCCCCGCTCGTCGATCCCATTATCGAGGACCTGTCCATGACTTCCGGACAAATGGGACTGGTCCTCGGCGTGTGGCAACTGGTTTTCATAGGCACATCTTCACCGTTGGGATCTCTTGTCGACCGTTGGGGCGCACGTCGGGCGCTCACGCTGGGCCTGAGCCTGATATTGCTGTCGTTATTGTTGCGAGGGCTCGCCACTGATTTCATCACTTTGTCGCTGGCGGTGGCTTTGCTGGGGGCCGGCGGACCGATTATCGCCGTGGGCATGCCCAAAATAGTGGCCCAGTGGTTCTCGGGCAACGATCGTGGGCCCGCCACCGGAATCTATGTCGTAGGTCGCGACACTGGTTCGGTCTTCGCGCTGGCCACGGCGGCGAGCTTCGTGATTGCACTGACCGGTTCGTGGCGCGGCATTGCGATCGTGTACGGCGCAATTACGCTGGCGGTGATCGTTTTATGGATCGCTTTCAGCAGGGATTCCGGGGCTGTTGCGACGGCTCACGCGCCCGATAGCACTGAACGCGATGATGCTCCGGGAAAGGGGGGAGTGACCGGCCTGCTCAGAATTCGGAACGTCCAACTGGTATTGGTGCTTGGGTTCGTCGCGTTCTTTATGAATCATGCGCTCGGAGCTTGGCTGCCTACGGTCCTTCGGGAGGGCGGAATTCCGCTCGCGGCATCGGGTCGCTGGGTCGCTGCCGGCATTGCCTTGGCGATGCTTTCCAATTTTGCCGTTCCTTCATTGGCGCGCAAGGGGCTACGCTCGCGCTGGCTGTTCGTCATGCTTCTGGGCGGAGCACTTACGACAGCGGGACTCGCTTGGTTCAGCGGGCCGGCGTTGATCGCAATGGTGCTCCTGGGAACGGTCATTCGTTCGCCGGCGATGCAGGTGCTTACGCTGGTATTGATGGAAACACCGGGCGTGGGCGCCAAGCGGGTCGGCAGCGCCGCAGGCGTGTTTTTCGCGGTGGCCGAAATCGGGGGATTTACCGGTCCGTTGACGATGGGCATGGTTCGCGATTCGACCGGCAGCCTTACCACCGGATTGTGGATCATTGTCGCGATCACGGCTGTCGCGGCAGCACTTCCGCTTCTTATCCGGGAGCGGGGCGCCTGACAGTCAAGCCGGCCGCCGCGCGCCGATCGCGCGATAATGTGCGCTGGCATAAGCAGTAAAGCAAATCGTGATGAGCGTAGACGAAGCGATGATAGGGGCGTCGATCCTGCGCAGAGAGGATCAACGTTTTCTCACGGGGCGGGGGCGCTACAGTGCCGATTTTCAGGTGCCGGGCGAAGCGCGCGCCGTGTTCGTGCGTTCGGCACACGCGCACGCCGAGGTGAAGAACATCGATGTTTCGCCGGCGCTCGCGCTGCCGGGGGTAGTGGCCGCCTACGTCGGCGCAGAACTGCGGGCCGAGGGCGTCGGCGTGGTTGAGCTTGACTTCATCACGCGCAACCATGACGGCAGGCCGATGGCGCTGCCTGAGCGCTACGCGCTGTCCGCGGGTCGCGTGCGCTACGTGGGCGAACCGCTCGCCATCGTCGTCGCCGATTCCGAGGACGCCGCGCGGGACGCGGCGGAAGCCGTCGAAGTGACGTACGAGGAGTTGCCCGCGGCCGGCGATCTGCGCACTGCGCTCGCTCCCGGCGCCGTTCAACTCTGGCCCGAGGCACCGGGAAATATCGCCTGCGAGACGCGCTATGGAACCTGGAGCGAGGTAGAGCGAGCCTTTGCCGTGGCGGCTCACCGCGTGAGGCTCGAACTGGTGAATAACCGGATCGCGGTGAATCCGATCGAGCCGCGTGCCGCGATCGCGCGCTTCGACGAAATGGATGGGCGTTACACGCTCATTACCAGTCATCAAATGCCGTTTCCGTTGCGCACCGCACTTTCGGAGTCCCTGAAGGTCCCGGAGTTGAAGGTGCACGTGATCTCGCCGGACGTTGGCGGTGCGTTCGGCGTGAAGGGGCCTAACTACCCCGAGGAACTGGCGCTGCTGTGGGCCGCCCGGCGCTGCCGGCGTCCGTTGAAATGGGTGTGCGAACGAAGCGAGGCCTTCTGTTCGGACACGCAGGCGCGTGACCGAGTCACCGTGATCGAACTGGCGCTCGACGCCGAGGCCCGGTTCCTCGCGGTGCGTGTGGACGACCATGCAAATCTCGGCGCGTTCGTTTCCAGCTTCGGCGCCGGGCCCCCGATTCTCGGCCAGATGGGGCTGATCGCCGGGCCCTATCGCACCCCGCTGATCGCCGGCCGGGTTCGCATGGTGTTCAGCAATACCGCTCCGATCGATGCTTATCGCGGGCCGGGGCGCGCCGAGTGTTGCCACATGCTCGAGCGGGTCGTCGACCTCGCTGCGCGCGAGCTGGGCATTTCGCCGGTCGAGATCCGACGCCGCAACATGATTCCCGCCGAGGCGATGCCGTGGAAAGCGCCTACCGGGAGGCTGTACGATAGCGGCGACTTTGCAGCGGTTTTCGAGCGCGCTCTCGCAAGAGCAGACTGGCCGGGGTTCGAAGCACGTCGTGCGGGCGCGCGCAGCCGCGGGCAGCTTAGGGGTTTCGGCGTTTCCTATTACCTTGATCACACCGGGATCGGCCCGTCCGACATGATCCTTTCGCGCGGAATGAAGATGCCGACCTACGAATCGGCCCATGTGCGCCTGAACCGCGAGGGCGGTGTCACTGTGGTCACCGGCACGCACACCCACGGGCAGGGCCTGGAAACCGCGCTCGCCCAGATTGTCGCCGCGCGCCTTGGCGTCACCGTCGAGGAGGTCGAGGTGCTGCACGGTGACACCCAGGACATCGGTTACGGGCGCGGCACCGTGGGTGCCCGATCGCTGCTCGTGGGCGGGGCGGCGCTCGATGTTGCCCTGACCAAGATCGTCGATAAAGGGCGGCGCATCGCGGCGCATCTGCTCGAATGCGCTGCCGCCGATATCGGCTTCGAGCGTGGCCGTTTCGCGGTGCAGGGCACCGACCGCGGCGTGACCCTTGCCGAGGTGGCGCACGCCGCCTACTTCCCACTGCGGTATCCGTTGAAGGAACTGGAACCGGGGCTGGAAGAGTCGGGCTACTGGGATCCTAAGGTGGTGGCGTTCCCGAACGGCTGCCACGCGTGCGAAGTGGAAATCGACATGGACACCGGAGTACTTTCGGTACAGTGCTACGTCTCAGTCGATGACTTCGGAAATGTGGTCAATCCGCTTCTCGTCGCGGGTCAGGTCCACGGCGGTATTGCGCAGGGGCTCGGACAGGCACTGCTCGAACACAGCATCTATGATCCGGGGAGTGGTCAGTTGCTAACCGGGTCGCTCGTCGATTATTGTCTGCCGCGCGCGGACGACGTGCCCTTTATTGCGCACGAAACCTATCCCGGCCATCCCTGCACTACCAATCCTCTCGGTGTGAAAGGCTGTGGCGAGGCCGGCGCGATAGGCGCGCCACCGGCGCTGGTAAATGCCGTCGTCGATGCGCTCGGTCACTTGGGCGTGCGTCACGTCGATATGCCGGTTAAACCGCAGTCGCTTTGGCGATTGATGCACCGGCGTGCCTGAAGGGAAGGCGGAAATGATTCGACGGCTGCCGCGTGTCCCGACCGAGGCCGAACGGAACAGCGGTGGCCGGCAGGCTTTACGCGGGGGCGATCACCGAGTGGGCATCTCCCCGGTTTCCAGCCAGTGCTCCGCGGCGCGGTAGAACACCTTCAGGAGATCCGGACGGTCATCACCGAGTTCGTCGTTGGTCACGCGGTACCCGCGCCTTGACATCATGTATGCCCAGATCCGGTAGGACGGGCGGAAACGTTTCAGCTCCGTCCAGTCGATAGGCAGCGCCTGCGCCGGGTCGACCGGCATGATCACGTCCTTGTGATAGATGCCATCGAAACTCGCAAGGCGCCAGCCCGCGCGGGTACGGCGCACGCGCGAGAAGAAACGACCGTACATGACCGTATCGACTTCGACGCCTTCGATTTCGCTGCGGTTGTGGATCTCCATCAGGCTCTCGACGAGCGCCCGATCGCCATTGACGCGTATATGCGTGGGGGTGATGAGGTGCGTGCTTAGCCGCCCCTTTTCGGCCATTTCCCGCGAGGCCTCGGCAAATTCCTTTCCGGTGCCTTCGAACCACGTCGTTTTCACCCGAGAATCGTCTGTGTGGCACTCCGCGAGCTTGTCCCATTCGCCGCGGTCGCGCCAGAACCTCTCAAGCCGGACGAGTTCGGCGATTGCGAGCTTGTCGATGAATTCGGTCGAAGCGTCTCCGCGGGACGCGGTGCGGCTGGACATGGTTCCTCCAACGAAAGGTGGTTTTGGAACGAAGCTGCGTCGCCCGGTGACGCTATCCGAGGCGCCCGGGACGTGTCAACGGCGAGTTGGTAGAAGCATGCGGTCGCGCCGGCGAGCCCCAATTCTCAGCGCGGTCTGACGCGACCTCCTCGGAGGACGTCGCGGTGGGGCCGGTTTTTCAGTCGGGCAAGACTCAGGCGGCTTTGTTATGCAAGGTCTTCAATCCCGTTGTCGCCGCGGAACCGTTAGATCTCGCACGTAGCTTGCGTACCAGAGCGGCGCCAAAGGCTTTCAAATTTTGGGCGATCCATGCGCTTTGCGCGGCACGGGCCTGCCATTCGATTTCCGCCAGATCGAGTCCCGTTTCGCGGGTGTTCGGCGCGAACATGTCGCAGCGGATGACTGGATCCCAGGACTTCGCGGCAATATTCCCGGAATCGGTTTCCCTGTGTGCGATACTGTGGCTCGAATAGGTGTCGGCGTGGAGTTTCATATTGACGTCCTCGGATTATCTTGTTGGAACCAGCGGCAACAAATCGCTGGCTGAGATAAGCATAGAGTTTCAATCGCTATTAATCCAATAGCTTGTTCGGATGGACTTAATTGGTAGTTGTTATACTGGGTCTAAGTGGCTGGCGCGGCGCAGCAAATTAGTCTCATGGCAGGATTGGCGGGTACTCGGCCCAGGGCGGTTTTCTGTTTCCCCGCTCGCGGGTGCGGATCGGCGCGGGTTGTTGACGAACCCCTATCGGCATCGGGTCAACGCAGCCGTTTGCCAGATCAATGACACTGCGGCCAGGTCGCTTCGCCAAAGGACCTTGCGGGAAGTTGGATGCCCTTGTACCTTTTGAGCCGGCAGGCAGCGAGCATCGAAAGGGGTTTCCAGTCGGCCGATTTTGAACTGGAACGTTAACAAGAATGTCCAAGCAGTTCAGGAGGTATATGAAATGAATCTATCGAGAATAATATTCGCCGGTGTGACGACGGTCGCGCTGTCTTCGTTTTCCCACGCGCAAACCCAGGAGGTGGGGCAAGTGCTGCGCACCGAGCCTCTGGTCGAGCGCGTCGCGGTCCAAAATCAGGTCTGCGACCAGGCTACTCCTGCCGCACCAAAGGAACGAGGCGTTGCCGGTGCGATCCTGGGTGGAGTGGCTGGTGCCGTGGTCGGCAGCCGTTTCGGGAAAGGGCATGGCAAGGACGCAATGACCGTCGCCGGTGCCGTCGGTGGAGCGATCGCCGGCGACAGAATTCAAAATTCAGACGTGGCGGCCCAGCCCGTGTGCCGGCAGGTGACCACGTACCAGGATCGAGTCAACGGATACCGTGTGACGTTCCGGTATGCCGGACGTGATTACACTCAGGTTCTGCCTAGGGACCCTGGTCCTACCGTTCCGTTGTCGGTGACCGTTACCGCGCATTAACGGGGCACGAAACCGGCCCGGCGGTTATCGCCGGTTCGGGCGAAGTCCCAGAATCCGCAGGGACGGGGCTTATGCCGGGGCTGGCGCGGCCGCCATTCTCGCGGTGGGTCTTGCATCCATGAACATCTGCCCGATGCCAGCCATCAATCCGATGGCAACCCCGATCTTCCACGCAAGATCATAGGATCCCATCGCATCGAACAGCAGTCCGCCGCCCCACGCGCCGACGAACGATCCCAGCTGGTGGCTGAAGAACGCGACCCCCGACAGCGTCGCCATGTAGCGAAGCCCGAAAATATGTCCGATCAGTCCGCTCACCAGCGGCGCGGTTCCCAGCCACAGCAGGCCCATCGCTGCGGAGAAGATTACGGTAGAGGCCGGGGTGGGCCAGGACATGAAATAGGCAATGATGATCAGCGATCGCAGTATGTACACGCCTCCGAGCAGGTGCTGTTTGGGCAGCCGTCCACCGAGCCAGCCAAGTAGGTAGCAGCCGATCGCGTTGAATCCGCCGATGACGGCCAGCGCGGTGGCCGACAGCGCGGGCGACTGGCCGCAGAGCGCTAGATAGGCGGGCAGGTGAGTCGTCAGGAATACCAGCTGCAGGCCGCATACGAAGAACGCCACGGCCATGGTGATGTAGCCGCGGTGACGCGCGGCCTCCGCGAGCGCGCCTTTCAGCGACAGCCCAGCGTCAGTCGAACCAATTTGCTGGCGCGGCGCTATCTTGTCGCCGGCCCCGATGAAAAACGCCCCGGGAAGCATGATGACGCACAGCCCGAGAAATCCGACGATAGCGGCTTTCCAGCCGTAGGCGACGAGCAGGTGCTGCGCGAGCGGAGCCGCGATGAATGCGCCGATGGACCCGAGGGCGGAAACCGTCCCCAGCGTGAGGCTGCGCTTGGCGGGCGATACCACCTTGGCGCTGGCGGCGAGCGCGAGGCTGAGCGACACGCAAGACATCGCCAGCCCAATCATCAACCCCATGCCGATGAGCAGCGCGATGGGCCCGGTCGCTATCATCGTCACCGCGAGTCCTGCGGCAAACAGGAACGACCCGGATATCGTAACCGCGCGGCAACCGAAACGGTCCGCGATCGCTCCAGTGAGCGGTTGCGTCAATCCCCAGACGATGTTTTGCACCGCGAGCGCAAAGGTAAAGTCGGCCACCGAGACGCCGACGTCCGCGGTGATCGGTCTGACGAACAGGCCAAAGCTCTGCCGCATGCCCATGCTCATGGTCAGCATCAGGCTGGCCCCTAGCAAAACGGCAACGGTGACGGCACGGTTGTTCGCGCTGGCTTGCGCCTGATCATTCATCGTTGTTGCACCTTGAGGCAGACGAACGGAGCGGAATTGTACCTAGTTTGGGCGGCTTCCGGCAGCGTGCCGGGAAGGCGCGGCGCGCCCTGTGGGCGGGTGTAGAATCAAATCGGCGCGGTCACGCCTGGTGAGGATTGTGGTTTCGGCGACGTCGCGGTCCGCGATCGGACGGTCATGCAGGGAGAAGAACGATACCAGGGCGGCGCCGGGGCAGAGTCCTCGGAGATGACGTATTTGAACTGACCGTCAAAGTGCAGATGAACGAGATCGCGCTGCATTCACTCGCCGGATCGGGCGGAACTTTCGGTTACACGACGTCGGGGAACGCCGCCCGGGCAATGGAATTTGCGTTGGAGCCGTTTGTTGTGGGCGAAACGGTTCCGGAGGCGATGCGCGATCCGCTGTCATCGATGCTCGATCGGCTAAGTAAGGCCGCCGAGGCGCCTGACAGACCCCGGTCCCATCGCGCCGATTCGATCGATGGCTGCTGGACGATCCGAACACCGGTGTAGGGAGTCAATCGCAATGCGCCGGCTCGGAGGACCGATTTTGGAGGAAGGATACGCATATGATCTATGGATATGCCGGCAAGATTGCGAAGATTGACCTTTCCAGCGGAGCCGTGATTGAAGTTCCGACGCAGGGGTATGCCGCTTCGTTCATCGGCGGCCAGGGCATGGCGTCGCGCCTTTATTGGGAGGATGTCCCGCCGGATATTCACGCCTTCGATCCCGAAAATCGCTTAATTTTTGCGACCGGGCCCTGTGCCGGTTTTCAGGGTCTGTCCGGGGCCCGCTGGGTCGTCTGCGGCAAATCGCCGGCGACGAGCCCCCACTATTTCACTCATTCGAATTTGGGAGGCAGCTGGGGTGTCGAGCTCAAAGCCGCCGGATTCGACGGCCTGCTCGTAAATGGGCGGGCGGAGACGCCGGTCTGCATCCTGATTGAAGACGGTGCAGTCAGGATCGAGTCTGCTTCGGGCCTGTGGGGTAAAGGTGCCGTGCAGGCGCGTCAAATTCTCAAGAGCAGGCACGGCAGTTCACACCGTGTCGTCGCGATCGGCCCTGCGGGGGAGAACATGACGGCACTGGCCACCCTTCAGGCCGATAACGACTCCAGCGGTTCCGGGGCGCTGGGGGGCGTAATGGGCTCGAAACGGCTCAAGGCGATCATAGTCAGGGGGACCGGCCGGGTGCCAGCCGCTCGGCCCGCTCAGCTTCAGGAATTGCTGGAGCATATCGCTGCATTGAGGAAAGACTTTCCGCGCACGGACACGGGAGCCGGCCGAGGCGGCACGACAGACCACTGTGCCGGATGCACCGATGAATGCACACGCGGCCTGTATGTGGCCGCGGACGGCAGCAAAGGCAAGTTCATGTGCCAGAGCGCTGCGTCATACAAGGAATGGGCCGAAAAATATTATGGGAAACCGACGGACGTGCCCTTTTTCGCTAACCGGCTTGCCGATGACTGCGGAATAAGTACGAAAGCCGTGGCGCCGATGGTTGCCTGGCTCGACCGGTGCTATCGAGCGGGCGTCCTGAAGGATTCGGATGTGGGTCTCCCTCTGTCCAAGATCGGGAGTTTGGAGTTTATGCAAGTCCTCTTGGAAAATGTCGCTCATCGCCAGGGTTTCGGCGAACTCCTCTCCGAGGGAGTTCACAGGGCCGCGGCCTCGATCGGCGGTCGCGCCGAAGAACTGCTTAAGGACGCCGTCACCGGCGCCGGCGAGCAGATGAGCTACGTGCCCAAGGCCTATCTCACGACCGGCCTTCTTTACGCATTGAATCCAAGACAGCCCATTCAGCAGCTCCACGAGGTAAGCCGTCTGGGAATGCAGTGGGTGCAATGGGCAAACGGAGTGCCGAATGCCAATCTGTCTAGCACCGCGCTGCGCGCGATCGCCGGCCGGTTCTGGGGAAGTGAAATCGCAGCAGATTTCTCCACATACGAGGGTAAAGCACTCGCGGCGAAGATGGTTCAGGACCGTCAGCTCGCGAAGGATTGTCTCATCCTTTGCGACAACGTATGGCCGCTCACCTATGTAGAACATTCGGACGATCACGTGGGCGATCCCACGCTGGAGAGCCAGGTCTTTTCCGCGATTACCGGCAGGGATATGTCCGAGGAGGGGCTCTACCGCGTGGGCGAGCGAGTCTTCAACCTGCAACGGGCGATCACGTCCCGCGAGGGGCGGCGTGGCAGGCTTGACGATACCCTTCCGGAGTCGTGTTTCACGGTTCCGCTGGAGAACGAGCGGTTGAATCCCGGCTGCATTTTCCCGGGTAAGAATGGGGAGACGATATCCCGGAAGGGCGCATTATTCGAAAAGGACAAGTTCTTCGCGATGCGCGACGAATATTACGGGCTTCGTGGTTGGGATAGGGAAACCGGGTTGCAGACCCAAGCCGGGTTGGAAGGCCAGGGACTCAGTGATGTTGCCGTCGATCTTGCGAAGCGGGTCATGCTCGCGCGTCCGCGAGAAGCTAATGCCGAATGAAACAATGGTGCAATTGATGAAACCGATCTCGTGCATTGTGCTGATGTGCATTGCTTGGTCGCTGTCGAGCGAAGCGGCGAAGGCTGGGGTATTCGTCCGAGGCGTCCCGACGTGCAGCGAATGGTCGGCCGCGCGAGAACTCGCGGCAGAAGACCGATTCCGGGACGAGCGCATGCGGACATGGCTGCTCGGTTTTCTTTCCGGATTGGCGATAGGCCAAAACAAGGAGTTCTGGGGCGACGCGAATGCGCTCGACAATGATTCCGTGTATCAGTGGGTCGATAATTACTGCCTAACAAATTCGGCCAAGGGCCTGGATGATGCCGGAGCGATGCTTTTCATCGAGCGGACCCGCGGAAAGTGACTCCTGGCGTGCATCGTCTTGCGAGTCCGATGAAAGGGCGTCGGAGTTCAACGAATTTCGATCGGCCGGAGGCGCTGCAACCGCGATCGGCTTGAAGTGACACCGAACTCGGGTATTATCGGCCCTCTGGAGCTTCGGCTTTGAACATCATGATGGCATCAGGAAAGTAGCGCAACTATGGACGCGGCCCTCGATAAGCGCCCCAACGCACAGATCACACATGTGGGCATTTTCGTGCGCGACATGGACGTGATGATCGCGTTCTACACTCGCATCCTGGGACTGGTTCTGACGGACAGGGGACCGTATTATCGAGGCGGGGAAATATGCTTTCTCAGCCGCAGTCCCGTCGAGCATCATCAGGTGGTGTTCGCCTCCGGGAGGTCCGATCAGGCGGCGTCGACGATCAACCAGATTTCGTTCTTCGTCGAAGACCTGGAGACGCTCATACAGTATCACGCGATACTGAAGGAGCAGGGCGTCGCCGGGCTCGACCCGATAAATCACGGCAACGCATGGAGCCTGTATTTCCCGGATCCGGAAGGCAACCGCCTCGAGTTGTACACGGTTTCACCCTGGCACGTGCAGCAGCCGTTCGCGGACAAACTCGACCTCAACGAAACGGCAAACGTGATCCGGACCAAGACGCTGGCGATGATCGAATCCGATCCGACCTATGGTCCCAGGGAAGAGTGGTCCGCCGGGCTTCGCGCCAAGATAGAGCAGCGGCAAATTTGACCGCATTGGTCTGCTGTTCCGGGGTCGTGGCGGACCGGTCGAGAATCCGACGTCCGCAGGGCGCGTACATATCCGGCCGCGGCCGGTGAATTGCACCACCCGAAGGGATCTGGCGAAACGCTCGTTCGCGAGCGCCTATGCATCCGCTCACGGACAGAAGCTTTTCCACCACGACGTTGTGTATGAAGAGCATCTGGCTCTCCATTGCCGTGCGGAGCTAGAAGCGGAGAATTCCGCGCAGCGCCTTTACCCCTTCCTCGACAGCGTCCGCGGGGGAAGGAGGCTTGGGCTGGTCGGCTTCGCGCTGCGGTGCCGGTTCGCTCGCCCGTTCGGGCGCGGATTCCGGCGAGCGGTCGCCCGGAGTATCGTGCATGGGAGCTGCGCGCCTTCGGGTCGCTTCGCTCTGCGCGAGCATGGTCATCGCCGTTGACTTGAGCCGTAGTTTTACCGCCCACACCTGCTCCCAGACCTGCTTCGGGTCCTTCGGGCGCTGCGGATGCACAAGGTTCAGTTCGTTTCCATAGGCGATGAAATTCAACATCGATCCCTCGCCCTTGAAGATTCCGGCGGGCACGGTGCATTCGGTCGTCTGAGGCGACATGACGACTTTTTCGCGTATCAGACGGCCGACTTCGCCCGGCGAAATGTAGTCCATCAGCGCCTGGCCCATCACCTGGTCTTCGCTCGACGACCACATGACGATGTCGGCCTCGCCGTCACCGCGGCCCGTCGCCGTAGCAAAGTAGCCGGTCGCCGTCGATACCGGTCTCCACTTGACGGCGTACGCGTCGCCCGCGGTCTTGCGCACCGCTTCGAAGGCGACGGCCTCCATGAAGTCATGGCGCCCGCCGATCGTAAAGCGGATCCCGGGCGAGTAGTTTCCGCTTATCACATGTTCACCGATCAGAGATGCGTTTGCAGGCACGGGACGCGGATCCTCCTGGTTGGGCCAGGTACCGTAGCTGCGGCTGCGCCCCGGCGCCGGACCGCGCGGACGCGAGATAGCGCGGCTGCGGAAGGCGCGCGAGACATCCTGCGGGGCCATGTTGGCGAAGTCCAAGATCACCGGCTGGCCGGCGCGCACTTTTTCGCCGCAGCCCCAGTAGATCAGCATCCGGCCCTTGGGGCGTTCGAACCCCGGCTCACCATCGTCGCGCTCGCGAACGGCCGGGCGCTCGATGCGGGGAGTCACGAGCGGCAGGCTTTGCCCCATTGATAGGCCCGGCGGAACGGCATGGGCGGCACGCGGGTCGCCGCTCGCCGCCTGCGACGAGTCGAGGTCGAGCTTCATTCTTCTCCCTCCTGCCATGCCGGGCGGCAGCATGCCGCTCATGCCCGGCGGCAGTCCCATGCCCATTCCCACGCCACTGGACGTTTCGACGCTCATCCAGTACAGCGCAATCGGCGGCCGGACCTGTTGCTGTGCCTGTGCCAGGGCTGCAAACGAAAATGCCGCGGCGACTGCGGCGACGAGGATACGGGTTATCATTGGATCAGCTTTCGAGTCTTAAGAAGAATCCGAATTGTGCATCTTCGCACGGTTTTCAGGTTGGCTCGGGCATACACTGGTCTCGGTCCCGCTGCGGGTTGGCGCTCGGCTATGCGCAAGGCATTGTTTTCGGATATTGCGTGTTCGCGCCAACTGTGTGCTCGAGTTCACGTCCAGGGACTGGGTAAGGCATTGGATCTGGGGACAATGACGCGTTTCTGCACGTCGTTTGCTCCTTGATCTGCACCCGGGAGGGCGGTCTGCGAGCGCGGCAGCAGGTGCCTTGCAACGGATGTACATCGCGGAAGGAGGACACGATGCGTACTCTGATCATTATCATAATCGTCGCCGCCGCAGGATATTACGCCTACCAGGAAATATTTTCTGGCGGCGGCGACGCGCCCTCGTGCAAGCAGGCATTCCAGTCGTGCAGCACGAAATGCCGGCAAACGACAACCGAGACGGCGCCGTACAACGCCTGCTTGAAGACGTGCCAAAGCGATCTCGAAGCGTGTGGGCAGTAGCGGCTTATCGACCACCGAGCAATCTCTGCCAGATGTCAAAAAGACGGCAAATCGTCCAGACCCTATTGGCTGATCTGACCAATCAGGCGCATGCGGATGCCGTCGTGTATCTGCTGAACGAATACGCGCAGGATGAAATGGGCGGTGGTTCGGGACTTTCCGATTTCGCCACACAGAATCTGGTGCGCGAACTCAAGAAGCGTAAGGGGATTCATCCGGTCATTGCGTTCGTGCGGGACAAGCCTGTGGGTCTGGCTCTGTGCATCGAGGGGTTTTCCAGTTTCGCCTGCAGGCCGCTCCTGAACGTGCACGACATGGTTGTCGCCAGACGGTACAGGGGCCGCGGTATTTCGAAGCGCTTGCTGGAAAAAGTTGAGGAGATCGCAAAGGAGCTCGGTTGCTGCAAGCTGACTCTCGAGGTGCTGGAAGGCAACAGGATTGCTCAGGCAGCGTACAAGGCCTATGGGTTTGACGGCTACGAGCTCGATCCGAAATTTGGCAAGGCGTTGTTCTGGCATAAGAACATTACCTGACTCCGCAGTTTCTCATGGTCGGTGATCGCGCCGCAGGGAGCCGGTCGAGAAGTGAAACGCATGGGGGCTGTTCGGTGACGGGGCCAGGCACGATGCGCATGCGCTAGCGCGGGAGTCCTGTGCGACCTGTTGCGCGCGTCGGATCGTCTGACGCATTCGGCTAATTCTCGTTCTCGAGGTCAACCACGAAGATCTTGACCAGCGCTTCGACCTGCTTTTCAGGTCGAACGAAGCGAACCCCTGAACGATTTGCGAGAGCGCCATCGTCGAGCTGCACGGGCTTTGTGTAGCACACCTCGATGTCGACCAGGACCGGCTCGTGTTCTGGGACGACGATTCGGCAGTCAATAAGGACCGTTCCAGGCGGGAGGCGGATTCCAGCGTCGTAGACGATCGCTCCGAGACCCCCAAGACTGATATCGCTGATGCGCGCCTCAAACGGCATGACCCCCCCGGAATCGGCGACGCAGCGCAGCGAAACATCGGCCGGGACGCGATAGCGTGGAAACCGGCGCCGCTGTATTTGGGCGAGCACCGACGGGAATGCGAACCGGATTGCCGGCTTGTCGTCGTGAACGGTGTCACACGGATGCGACGCGGAAAATTCGACGCGTGTCTGCCGGACGTTCCCCCGGAAGACCACGGTCTCATCTCCCAGAAGCGCGTCGTTGGCTTGTTTTTCGTCGCTGAACGCGATCAGGAAGTATCCGGCGTCGAGATCGACGTGAACGACGCGCGTAATGTAGAGGCGCTCGCCGTTGGCGACATGCGCCGATACCATGCTGCCCTCGCGCTCGAGAAGGCGCAGAACGCGCGCGATCTCGATCTGCGAGCGGTATAAAACGTTGGTCAAGCTTGCGCGGGTCGAGGCCATGCGGTTCGGGAATATCGCTCCGTGACCACGATTCCAGGGCCGAGGCGCCGAACATTCCGCGGGCGCTGTTCAGTTCGCTCCCTGCCGTTTGATGGACGCGGAAGTTGAATCCTCGAACCGAGGCGACGTGCAGTGGAAAATGCATGCACCGCAGTGCGGCACGAAAGCGTGCTGGTTCAATCCGGCGTCGAACGGATGCTGCTTCGTCGTCGCCTGCACCGAACGCCAGTCGTCGTCTGTGGGATTTTCCGGCATGGGAACCTTGGTGCGACGGTAGCCCCTTTCGGCGTAAAGCCACTTGCACTTGACGCCCTTCAACTTTGCGTACTCGAAGGTTTCGTCGCCGATGTTAACGGACGTCTTGCCTGTCATCGCCTTGGTCGGGCACACCTTGATGCAGGCGTAGCCGCACGCATTCGGTTGGCATAGAGCGGCCGCGTCATACATCGGCGATGCCGTCAGCGGCGCATCGGTGATGATAGAGACCAGCCTTTGCCGAGGTCCGAATTCGGGGGTCAGGAGCAGTCCGCTAAAGCCGAACTGTCCCAAGCCGGCCGCCACCGCGGCGTGCCGGTGCGAGAAGTCCCCCACGGTACCGTACTTGTAGAGGACTCCAGTCGGCGGAAACGGGAGGGCCTTGAATCCCTTCGCCTCGAGAAATCTCGCCACGCGGTTCGCTGCCGAGGACAAATCCCAGTTCAGCGTGACATACCCGTACCACATGTACGGGCCGAGCGTCTTGCCCGGCTCGTCGTAGCGTCCCGCGACGTCAATCGTCGTATCGGGGATCTTGGCCGCGCAGACCACCACGGACTTCGCATTCGGTAGGTAGTCCGTTGGGCGCCTTCCCTCCGGAGCCTCGGCGAGGCGGTGCACGGGCGCGACGCCGAACAGATCGACCCCCATTCGTTCAAGCGCAAGTTCGCGTGCGGCTTCGGTCAGATCGGTTTCAGCTGCCATGGACATGACTTCCTCCCCATCGTGCGATGTTGCGTCCCGTCGCGGCAGGTCGGCCGGGTGTTTGAAGCGGCAACCGATCTCGAAGATTCACGTTGGCGAAACAATTATTTCGACACCCTGAAAGCGCGCGACGCGCGTGGACGAAATCTACCCGATGGTCACGAACTTGTCATTTGTTCAACGAACCGAAGACCCGGGACGCGCGCCCTGCGGACGTTCAGCCGGCCGCGCGCAGCAGCAGACCGATCACCTGTTCCGCATAGGTCCGAGCGCCGGTGTGGCCGGACTCACGGGGCCCGGCGACGTTGAGTATTCGGATCGCGTGCGAGCTGACGAAGGCGGCGGCTTTGCTTGCAGCGGCATCAGGAGCAAGCGCGTTTCCATCCAGTACCACGACAGGTTTCCCGAAGCGGTCGCAGAACTCGACGGTCTTGAGCGTGCCACCGGAAAGTTCACCGAAGCAGATTACAACGGTGCCGTCGGAACCGATGACGTTCTGGCGGGTGCGCTCGAGGTAGTTGGCCCCGGGCAGCGTGGTCACCGGGTATCGGTCGGGAATCGCGCCGTCCTCCGCTTCGCGCCCTTGCGGGCACCATCCTCCACAAGGGAACCCGGCTGCCAGGGCTGCATCCAGCGCGCCGCGGTCGACGCCGGTCTGGCCACCGGAAACGATTCTTTGCAGGGTCATGTCACGCACGCAAAGTTCAAGTCCGGTTACGCCGGGCGTCCGTTGTCCCATTCCAGTTTCCTCGGTGTTGTGAATGTTCAAATATTAACGCGAGCCGTCGCGCTCCAGTGCTCATGTCACCGTGGACGCAGCGCAGATGATTTACAGAATGAAACAATTGATTACGCCTTGTATCGAGATATCTTGTTAGTCTGACCTCGGAAGCAGCGGTTGCCATGCGGTGCGGTCTTCGCGACGGGACATTGATTGAACTGGCACAGGCAGCACCGACCGGATGTCGCCGCTATCGAGCTTGGGTGTTTTGCGCTTTGGAGGTGAACCATGAACTGCTCAAAAGCGTTGCTGTTGGCTTCAGCATTGCTCGCATTTCCCGGTGTATCAACCGCGCAACAGTATCTGGCCTATACGACCAATACGGTGCTCCTGCGGGCGGGGCCGGCCCGCGAGTTTCCGGTGGTTGCAGTCCTGCAGAATGGCGATGCGGTGGCCGTCCAGGGATGCCTTCAGGACTACAGTTGGTGTGACGTCGTCGCGGGCCCGAACAGGGGCTGGCTGGATGCGCGTTACATTGCCTATCCGTACCAGGGAGCGACGGTTCCGGTGATCGATTACGGGGCGGCCGTGGGCATCGGTGTTGTCACCTTCATCATCGGCAGTTACTGGCACGATCACTACGTTGCCCGGCCCTGGTACAGGCAACTGCCGCACTGGAGCCACCGGCCGCAGAGAGCAGGCGTACGAGCACCGTATGCTCATCGGCCTGGGCACAGACCGCCGCGTCCAGCCATCCATCCGAGACCGCCCCACAAGGTGGTACGCGCGGTCAAGGTGCGGCCGGTTCCGGTGATACGTCCCCTCGAACGGCCGCCGCGCGTACTGGTACCGCAGAGACCGCTGAAGATGGGTGTGGCGCCGGGGCGAAGGGTGTTTGGATCAGCGCAGAGTCCAACACCGGTTTTCCTCGCGCCTGGACGCTCGCCAACTTCGGTTGTCAAGCCCATGGGCACACGCAACGCGGGTGTAAGACCTGACCGCCGGAATCACTGAGAAAAGAACGTTGCCTTGCTGCCCCGCTCACGGGAAGAACGCGTTCGCAGAATTTTCTGGAAGAACAGATTATTCGGTATTTGCAGAAATTGAGGCGTCTCCCCCTCGGCCGGCTCGGAAGGTTCGATACGCAACGTCGTAAACATCAAATTCACATCGACGACGCGCCCCCCGATCGCTGTACCGTTTGGCTCGACAAGTTCCACGGTGTCGTCGAGGCGGAACGGGCGGAATGTGAGTATGAGCAGTGCAGCAGTCGCATTGCTGAGCATGCTCCAGGAAGCCACGAAGCCTACGGCCAACGCGGCCAGACCTGCCGAAATCAGCGCCCAGGCGCTGCCGAACACGCCCACGGCCTGCATTAGGATCAGGACAGTGACGGACAAGATCGTCCAGCGCCGGAACGTCTGCAGGCGCCTGGCCATGACCGGTGCCAGATGATTGAAGGCGCGCAGCCGGTCGATGAGCCGCCGCAAGATCAGCGATACGAGAAACGCGGCGAGGACAATTACGGCCCCCGCCACCAGTTCGTGGGCGAACTTGGCCAGCATGGGGAGGTATTCGTGCATGACGCTGTTCCTGCTGCCGAAAATACTAAAATAGCATAGTACCGTTCCGCGCCCTTCAACAGCCAACGGTCACGCGATGAGTCTTGCGTGCGCAACCGATTCACGCGAGTCGACGCTGTCTGGAAGTCACTGTCGTTGACGCTCAGTTGCCATGTCCGACCCGGATCGGAATGATCTTCCTGTTGCGCAGGAGTCCTTGATCCTCGGCTACGCTCGTGTCGATTTCGTGCCGGGTCTTCTGTAGTGTTCGGACCGGGCGCGAAGAATTCGAATGGAGATGTGATGCGAAAACACGACGACGCTTTGATCCTCGCGGCAATTCTTGACGGCGCGGGTGGTGCGCGCGAACTGCGCTGGGATGATATCGACTGCTGGCGCGTTGAGGACGGGGTGCTCTGGCTGCACTTTTACCTCGACGAGCCGCAAGCACAAGAATGGCTGGTTCAGCGCAGCGGGCTGGACCCGATCGTGTGCAACGCGCTGCTCATGCCTGAAACGCGGCCTCGCGCTGTCGTCATCGGCGATGGCCTGTTGTTGATGTTACGCGGAGTGAACCTCAATCCCGGCGCGGAGCCCGAGGACATGGTCTCGGTGCGCGTCTGGGCTGACGCGCAGCGGGTCATTACCGTTCGGCGGCGCAAGCTGATGGGCATGCAGGATCTGATCGATGACTTCGCCGTGCAGGCCGGTCCCCGCAACGCGGCGGAGTTCGTGGTGAAACTCTCCGAGCACATCACGACACGAATGGCGCCGGTGATTGCGCAAATCCACGAGAATCTCGATTCGATCGAGGAGGAGGTTCTTACGCGACGGGACGCGGAGATCCGCGGTCGGCTTTCGGAGATCCGCCGGCGCGTCATTCGCCTGCGCCGGTTCATCGGTCCGCAGCGCGACACACTCACGCAGATGGTGCGCGAGCGCTTGACGTGGTTCGGTCCCGACGATATGACGGCCATGCGGGAGGTCGCTTTCGCGATCACGCGCCATCTCGAGGACCTGGACGTCGCGCGCGAGCAGGCCATCGTCACGCACGACGAACTGACGGCGTACGTCGGAGAGCAGCTGGGGCGCACGATGTATTTTCTTGCGCTGGTAACGACGTTCTTCCTGCCGATCACGTTCCTCACCGGGCTGCTGGGCATGAACATTGGCGGGTTGCCTGGAGTGCCTGCGGAGCAGCATCCAGATGCGTTTGCACTGACGATAGCAGCCATGGTCGCGATCATCGGATTTCAGCTTTGGATCTTCCGGCGCTGGC
Source organism: Betaproteobacteria bacterium RIFCSPLOWO2_02_FULL_63_19 (assembly GCA_001770415.1). Classification (GTDB taxonomy): domain Bacteria; phylum Pseudomonadota; class Gammaproteobacteria; order Burkholderiales; family SG8-39; genus JACQTO01. The sequence continues at coordinate 41,115 of MEQX01000069.1, forward strand.
ACTTGATGAAATGACGCGCAGGAAGATTCATGAAGCGGCATTCGGCCCGACGCGGCGCCGGTGTGTTACGCCCCGCGCACGCGGTCCAGCATGGCGGGCGGATCTGAAGGCTCGCTGTCGGCGCGCCACGCGACGTGACCGTCGGGGCGGACCAGGACCAGGCGGCGTTCATAGACCTCGGCTGCTTCGGACTCGGTCACTGTGACGACATCGAGCGGGTAGTCGGCCGGGAACGGACAGCTATCGACATCTGCCGTGATTCCCCAGCGCCGGCAGAATTCCATCGAGCGGATGTTGACTTCGTTCATCTTCGGCGTGCCGACGACGCCGTCGCCTTGCTCTACGAGAAGGCAGGAGACGCCGCGCCAGCCGAGGTCGCAGGCGAGCGCGAGTCCGACCGGGCCGCCGCCGACGATAAGGACCGGAATGTCAGTCATGATCGATGCGTTGCTTGCGGGTCGTCTGCACGTTGATCTGCCACCACGCTGGCGATGGAGCACGGATGGAAGTCCGCCATCGCATGCCCGGTCGCGTGTGTTCGGGCAGTCCAGCATGCATAATACTGCGCGAAGCGGCGTGGTGTTACCGGACAACGAACCAACGAAGGGAAAAACGATGCCGAATATCGCTGTAACGCTCAGACAGGAAATAACGCGGCTTGCCCGCAAGGAAATCAAACGGGAAGCCCGGGTGTTGCGCAAAGCATCGGCACAATACCGAAGACTCATCGCTGAGCTGAGACGCGAGACCAGGCGCCTGCGGTCGGATGTTCTCCGCTTCGCGCTGCAGGCCGGCAGAGATGCGCCACCGGGCGCTCTCGATGCGGATTCAAAGCGAGTCCGCTTTTCCGCAAAGAGCGTGACTGCGCAGCGCAAACGCCTGGGGCTCTCGGCCGCAGACTACGGCAAGCTCGTCGGCGTGACCGGCCACACGATCTATAAATGGGAGCACGGCGCGTCGCGCCCGCGTCGGGCGCAGATCAACGCGCTGGCGTCGTTTCGTACGCTGGGCAAGAGGGAAGCTGTCGCGCGGCTTGAACGGATCAACGCTCCGAAGAAAAGGCGAAAGGGCGGGCGATAAGAAGCGTCGGAAGCGCGATGCGGAAAGCTGTGCGAATGAACGGCACCGTGGTTTCCGGCACCGCCGGACCGACTGTTCGAGAACGTCGCAGGTTCCGGGCCAGATTCGTCGCCGGTTACGCGCTTAGCTATGTGACCGACACCATATTGCTGTTCCAGTTCGTCTCGATTGGGACGATCGCGATTTGGGTGCCGATCGCGTACTTCGCCGCGGGAATAACCATAGGCGCCGTCTTCGGTGCGCTTGTACTGTTTGGTATCAGAGAGAGCGGGAAAGACCCCTACTTCAGCATCTGGCAGGTATTCGTATCGGGCGCAGCCATGCTGGTGTTTCTCGCGCTCGCCCCCGAGCTGGGAGGGCTCTTCCTGTGCAATCTGATTCTCGTTTTCGGATTCGGCGGTTTGCGAATGTCCTGGCGCGAAGCGCTTTTGTCCTTCGGGCTCATTGCGCTGGGTACGGGCCTGATCTTGTATCACGCGTCCGAAGTCTCCTTGTTGCCGTATTCGACGCCGTTCGAGAGAGCACTGGTCTGGATAGGATTCGTGCTGATTCTGGGCAAAGTGGTCGCCCTCGGACTGGTCGGAAGTTCATTGCGGCTTCGGGCGGTGAGGGCCTATCGTGACTCCAAGGCATTGAATGCCGCCCTTCAAGCGCGGACGTCGGAACTTGTTGATGCAGAGGAACACCTGAGAGCGTCGATTCGCGGCAAGGAGCTGTTGCTGCGTGAGGTACACCACGCCGTCAAGAACAACCTTCAGATAGTCGCAAGCATGCTGCAGCTCGGGGCCGAGTCGGCAACGAACGAGACGGTGGTTTCGACACTGAATGCGAGTTGCGATCGGGTCCTGGCCATCGGGCTTGTGCACGAACAAGCCTACGGCGAGGAGAATCTGGCGGCGGTGGACTTGCGCCGCTACCTGGAGTCGTTGACGGAGAACCTGGGGCGATCGCTGCAGCCCGACGGCAACGTGGTGGCGCTTCAGACGGCCCTGGAGGACATGACGCTGGGCGCGGATCGCGTGGTCCCCCTGGGGCTGATCGTCAACGAGCTGGTCACCAATGCTTTCAAGCATGCGTTCCCGGAACAGCGGAACGGAACCATCCTTGTCTCGCTGCATCGCCGGGCTGACGGGATGGCAGAACTTGTCGTCGAAGATGATGGCGTAGGATTGCCGGCGGGCGTAGATTGGCGCAGCCTGCCGACCGTGGGGCTGGGCCTGGTCAACGGTTTGGCGAGGCAGTTGGGCGCCGAAATCTCGCTCGATGGCCGGGAGCGAACACGATTCTGCGTGCGCTTCAGGGAAACCTAGCATGGCGAAGATACTGATTGCGGAGGATGAATACGTCATCGCGAAGGGAATCCAGTCCAAGCTGGAGAGCTGGGGGCACGAGGTGGCCGGGATTGCTGCGTCCGGAGAGCAGGCGATACGCGACGCGAATATCGATACGCCTGATCTGGTGCTGATGGACATAATGCTGAAGGGCGAAATGAACGGAATCGCCGCGGCAGCCAGGATCCGCGAACGGGCCGGCATCCCCGTCATTTATGTGACCGCGTATGGAAGTGACGAATCGGTGCGCGAAGCCGCGCTCACCAATCCTTACGGGTTCATCGTCAAGCCCTTCAACGATGAAACGCTACGCAATGCCATCAACAGCGGTTTGCTGAAAAAAGAATGCGAGCAAGCGCGTGATCTTCTTGTAAGGCGCCTGGAGTCGTATTCCGGACGGCTGCTTACTGCCAAAGGAATCGAGCGTAGGCGCATCGCCTATGGACTGCACGAGGAGATGGCCCGCATCTTGGCGGCGCTGAACATGCGAAGATCGTCGTTGAGGACAACGGGTGGAACGAACGCAGCGGCGCCATTGCGGACGATGGCGACGCTGCTCACGGAGCAAACCGCGGAGCAGGCGCACCGCATGGTCCGGGAGCTGTGTCCGGTACAACTGGAGAACCTGGAGCTGTCCGTCGTGCTGCGACTGTACGCCGCAGCACAGGCCGAGCTGGCAGGCTGGAAGGTCCATATCGACGCCCGTGAAGAAGGCAGACGAGCGCCGCCCAACGTTGAAATCGCCTGTTTCTATGTGTTTCAGGAGGCGCTGGTCAATATCCTGTGTCATGCCAATGCAACCGATGTCGGGATCGTGCTGCGACGCAACGCCGAGGAACTGGATCTCAAGATAACCGACAATGGTCCCGGCTTCGACCTCCAGAGCGCGCGGCGGAAGGCGGGAGGCAGGACAAACGGGCTGCTCGACATGGAGCGGCGGGTGAAATACGCCGGTGGGCGGCTGGAAATAAGTTCCGCCCCGGGCACCGGAACCCGGATAAGGGCGTATTTTTGGTTGCAGATTGCCGCACCGCGAAGACCGCGCTGATTTCGGACGGCCATCATCGTCGAAGGATTATCGCGCGCCAACCGCCCGGAACCCGCACCTCGGTCGCAATGCGTATGCTGGTGTCTTGGATATCGGGCGTGCTACTGGCAGCCCGAGGTCGCAAGCCAGGTCGATAGCGGACCCAGGTCAAGCAGTTCATTGGCGGAAATCGGTCCCAGATAGTAGACGTGGTTATCGACCGACGACGTACCCACGTAGGCATTGGTCTGCGTGTAATGTCGGTAATAGTAGTCCGCGGAGTTGTACGCGGTGGTAGCGGACGCGGCAGGAGGCGCGAGCAATTCCGGGTAGGTGCTTTCGGCCCAGTTGAACAGGCAATCGACATTGCTCATGCCGGTCCCGGGGGTCGAGCGTTCGTAGGAGAATCCGGTCCCGCTGGCCGGCCGCACGGACCAGGACAGGAATTTGATGTCGAGGTAGATGTCGTCGGTTTTCAGGTGCAACACCGCGTTGACCCCGACCGTGGCCGGAGGGCCGGGGGGGGATCCGACGCTCTTGGCCCAGGTTTCCCAATTGGTGTAGGTGAGCGAGGCGTAGTTCGCCGTGGTGCCGGTGGCCCACTCGGTGTCGGCCGGGCTGAGGTTATGGCTGAAGGAGTTTTCCCGCGCGGCGTTGTAGAGACCTTGGCTGCCCCCGCGGGTCAGCCAGACGTTGGAGGTCAGTCGATCCTGATTGGCCGCCTGTTTCGAATCGGTGCCGTCGGCCTTCGTGAAGACCACCCGCGGACCGGTCCACACCGTGGCCGCCTGCGTGGCGAGCGGCGCTCCCAGGCAGAGCACCAACAGCCAGACAGGGATTCGCACCGCGTGCCGCCGGACCGGCCGCGAACGTCGGGCAAGGAAAGTCATGGTCGTCCCCCTTTGGCACTGAACTGACAGGCAAACAGTTCCTTGGACGAATTATTCCGTCGTATGCGCTCCATCGACAGCGATGTCGGCGCTGTCCGGCGAGCGTCGCGCAAGTCCGTCCGGAAGCTGAAAGCCGCGAGGGTCGAGCCGCATGCCGCTCAGGGCGTGCTGGGCACCCATTCGCTGATCGAGGGTTCGGTAAGGGCTCCGACCGGTGTGAGCTTTTCGTAGTTCAGGCTGTAGACATTGCGGAACAGATCGACGGTGAGTTTTCCGGCGTTGATCCCGCTGGTGCTGCTGACGTAATTGCCCTGCGGGCCGTAGATGTCCAGCGTGTAGACGTTGGAGGAATTCACCCACAGAACGTAGATGTACCCCACGAACTCCATCTGCACGTCGAGGAACGTCGCGCCTGTGCTCGCCGCGCGCAAGGGCATGATCGATGAACCGTTGTTCGAGAAGATGCGCACCGGATTGGCGCCGGTGTCGAACGCCTGAATCCGGTTGTTGGTCTGCTCGATCACCAGAATTTCGCCTCTGGGCGTGACCGCCATGCAGGCCGGCCCCTTCAGCAGGCCCTCGCGGGTGCCCGGGCCGGCATAGGCCTGGGCGAGCGGCGCCGCGCTGTCCGCGACGGGGGTTGACGCGGGAACCAGCACCTCGAATTTCGCCAGTGCCGTATTGATGCTGATGAGCTTGCCGGTGGGATGGATCAGGAACGCGTCAGAGGCGAAGTTGAATTTGCCCACGGCAAGATTCGAATTGGGCAGGTCGATCGCCGGCGGCACGTCCACCTTGCTCAGCGTAATGCGTCGCACGATATTGCTGCCGCCGGAAGTATCGATGTAGAAATTCCGGCTGGTCGGGCTCGATCGGCTGTAGGCAAGCCGCGCCGGCGTGAGAAAGCCGCCGCCCGAGGTCTTGTAGCCGCTCTCGGGCGTCGCGGTAAACGATAGATTCGCGAACTGATACAACTGGCCGCCTGCCCCGGAGGCGAAATCGGTCACCCCCGCGCTCGAGGCCTTCCACGCGTAGCCGATCGCACCGAACGGCTCGCTCAACGTGATGCCGACCAACTCGCACAGGTTACCCGGGGCGTTGGCGCAGACAGCGGGTTGCACCGTCGGTGCCGTCGGAGTCGCCTGCCAGACATGCTTGCCCGAGCCGTCTAGAACGATTTTCTGCTTGTGTCCGTAGGTGGTATTGCTCGTGAGCGGCACTCGGGATTCCGTGATCGTGATCGAAGCCGTGTCGACAGTGTTGTCGATCGGACCCGTGGTCCCGGTTCCTGCAAGCCAGCCATCGTTCGAGTAGAAGCACACCGACACGTTGACCTTGCCGCCGAGTGGTATTCCTTTGAACGCATGGCTGAGCGGTGCGGTCGTTGTCCCCGCCGGCATCGGGATGATGCCGGAGTCGCGCGGCGAACTGCCGTCGCAAACCGCCGCGAGCCGGTAATGCGTCGCGGTCGCGGGAAATCCCGCCACATCGAGCGGATCGTGGCTGATGCTGACGGTCAGATCATGCGTCGAACTCACTTCCGTCACGTAGGTCCACGGGGATTGGGCAACCTCGGCACTGGTCTCGGCGATCGTCGCAATCAGTCCCAGGGCGGCGACGGCCTGCAGCGCCACGCCTATGCCGAAGGGCAGCGTGTCCTCCGCGACGCCTTCGGCCTCGCCTGCCGCGAGGCTTGCCTGGACTTCGGCCCAGAATGCCGGCGCGGCTTTGACCATCGTGAAGAACACCGGCGCGCCGAGCGTCTTGAACACGGCGGGATCATTGTAGAAGCCGGCCAGCGCGGTATCGACGATCGCCTGCATGAATATCTGCGCGGTGCCGATCAGTAGTTTGGTCGCGGTGGTCATCTTGGCGGCAAATGCCGGAAACGCGGCCGTTGCCGCCAGCGCGAGAAACAGCCCCGGAAGTGCAAGGTCGACGACCACGGTCATCACCTCGCCGGGGCGCGTCGTTTCGGGATAGCTGTTGGTTCCGCTCCCCAGACCGCCCGACAGAATCTGAATCGACGCCGCGCTTTCGGGCACCCGTACGGTGAATGACCAGTGGTTCTCCGCCACAACCGGTATTTCCGGAAACGGTATTCCCATGACTGCGAACGGTTGGTTCAGCAATGTCAGAAAACCGTCGTAGGTTCCGTTGAAGCCGGTCGAAAACTGCCCGTGGATGTCGGCGGGCAGCTCCGCGAGCGCGATGGGCCTGCCGTCGCCGTCGAGAAAGCGGACATAGAGTCCCAGATAACGCAGCCACGTGTTGTAAACGGTGAAGCTGAGCGTGCGCGAGAGCGCGTTGGTCGCAGTGTCGAGGCTCGATGTCCCCGTGACATCGGTGACGCGGTACCCGTTGCCCGAGGACAGATCGCGTGGCGTCCAGGTCACGCCAGGTGGCGACGCCGCGAACGACGCCGGGCGCGCGCTGGGCGTCGCGACGGATGCGGGCGGCGCGGCGCTGTTGACGACCCATAGCTTGCCTTTCAGCACCTGATTGTCCCGGGTATTGGTTTGCATGCCGGCAACGTTCCCGCCGAGCACCGGGTCATTCTTGATCTTGGGCAGAATGCTTTGGATCGCGGCACCGGTGAGGCGCAGGGTTTCCTCGGAGTGGTGGGTGAAATACAGCTTGTGGCCATTGGACGCGAGCTTGGGCTGGCCGGTGTCGGGGTCGATGCACGGGACCTGCGTGGCCCAGCCGCCTGTCTCCGTGGCCGGACCCTGGCGGTACAGCGACTGCGCCAGCGCGAGGATGTTGGCGTCGGCGCAGACGATGACCTGCTGCACGTAGCTCAGCGTGGCCGCATCGAACGAACAGATCTCGGGATGGTTGCAGACCAGCGACACGGCGTGATCAAAATAGCTCTTGTAGCGCAGGTAGATGCCGCCCGCGCAGTATCCGCCGGACGTTGTCGGGAGTTCCCGCTGCCGCATTGCCGGCGCCGCTGGGCCCACGCAGGTACTGAACTCTCCGAGGAACGTACCGTCGCCGGCGCTCGCGCAGGATATCGCCAGCGCCTGGCTTACATTCGCGGCAGCGGTTGAAGGCACGTGGTAGAACATGCCGTGCATCGACCAAGCGGTTGCGCTTCCCGCTTTGGGCATTCCTTTCACGTACAGCAGCTGCGGGCCGTTCGCTGGCAGTGGGATGTTCTGCGCGCCGTGGGTGATGTTCGCGTCGCTGATCTGGGCGAGTCCCGGTTCAGCCGACTTCAGCGCCGCGAGCTGTGCATCGGTGATGGCCGATACCGGATGATGCTTCGTGCCCGCCACCAGAAAGAAGTTCGTGTTCGGGTCGGCGTTGGAAAGGTCGAAATAGTAGTCGCGCCACTCGGCGCTGGTCTCGGCCCGCGGATCGCTGCCGATGATGCCGCAGCTCGCGAGCCACGGACCGACGCCGGCGATCAGGCCGGTGCCTGCGGCCTGCTTGAGGAAACGCCGGCGCTGCGGCCTGTAAGGATCGTTCCGGTTCCGCATCATGTCTTCCCTCCGTTTCGCACAGCGTTTCCCATTGATCGCGCCTCGCGGTCGGCTTTTACCAGCAGGTGTTGAGCGGCACGGCGAAGCCGTCGCACAGCGGGTTGACCGTGCAGCTCGAATTGGTGTGGCTCGAATTTGCGAGCGGCGTGATCGGCGAGATCCAGGCCGCATCGCTGCACGGCCCGGCAGCGCCGTTCGGGCAGCCGTTGCTCGCGTCCGTTGCCGGACGGTGCGCGCTCGCGTACACGTACTGAATGCAGGTCGGCGCGAACTGCGTGCCGGCGACGCACGCGCCGCTCGCGTTGGCGACCGTCAGTCCCGGAAAGCCCGTGTATTCGTTGTTCAGGTTGGTCTGGATGCAACTCGCGCTGGGGTCGCTATCGACGTACGCGCTGGTGAAATTCGCGTTCTGCACCTGGGCGTTGGTGAAGTCCGCGCCCTGCAGGAAGGCGAAGCTGAAATCGGTCGCGGCGCCGGTGGCCGCATTGCGATTGAGGTTGGCGTCCCTGAACGAGGTGCCAAAGAGCAGGGCGCCGGAGAAGCTCGCGCCGTTGGCGCGGGTGCCACTCATGTCCACGCCGGCCAGGTAGGCGTTGGCGAAGCGGGTGCTGTCCATGCTCGCGCGGTAGGCGCTCGCGCAGGTGGGCTTGGCGTAGGTGTCGCACGCCGGTTGGCAGGACTGTGGCGTTGCGCTGTAGAAGCTCGCATAGCTGAAATCCGAACCATCGAGGTTGGCGCCGGACAGGTTGGCATTCTTCAAGTGGGCGCCCGAGAGGCTGGCCGCAACGCCCAAGTTGCTCGCGTTGAGCGTCGCGTGGCACAGGTTCGCGGATTCGAGGTTGGCGTAATTCAGCTTCGCGCCCTGCAGCGTCGCGAAGCGCAGGTCGGCGTTGCTCAGGTTCGAATTCGACAACTGCGCGCCCGTCAGGTTGGCGTGCTGCAGCTTGACGCCTGCGGACAGATCGAGCTTCTGCATATCGACACCGGCCAGGTTGCAGTATTCGCAGCGGTCGGTTTGAGTCAGAATGGTTACCGAATCCGTGCCTAGGCGGATGGAACCCGGCGCGAAATTGGCGTCGGCGAAACGTACACAGCCCGACTGGTTGAATAGGTGTGAGGTGCCTTGGTATTCGTAGCCGGTGTAGACCGTTGCAGTGGTTTGCGGGCCAAGTTGTAGCGAGTTCATGAATCCGCCGAGAATGGACAACTGGTCGATCGGGACCGTGGGTTGCGGATAGGGCAGGCTGATGCCTTCTGAAACCATCGCCGCGCCGGTGCAATTGGCGCCGGAGAACATCGCCATTTCGCCGACTGCCAGCTTCCAGGCTCCGCCCGAATCGGCCATGGAGGCGGGCATGCCATTCGGAAAATAGCGAAAACCTACGCGTATCTCAGGCGGCTGATAAAATCCCCATATCCCGACGTCGTACGCACTCGTGAGTTGAGTCAGGAGTGCAGGCGACAGCCCATAAATTATCTGGGACGAAAGCAGTTGGATGCTGTTGTCCGAGGGATTCGACGTCCTGTCCGAGTAGCTCGCGATCGACAGTGTGATCGGCGTGAACTGGCCGGCGTCGGCGATCTGCGACTGCGCAGGATTGCTCGGGTTGAACGCCAGCGGTGCGACCCAGAGCGGCTCCGGCCAGGGCTGCGAGACTTCGAGCGATACTCTGCCCCCGCGGTAGGTTTGATAGTCCAGCGCATAGGTATGATGCTGCGGATCGACAGATTTGCCGGAGCCATCTGAGGCCGGCGAGGTGGTGCAGTAGTACGGCAGTCCGAAAGTACTGAGCGATCCGTCGCCGTATCGCGTGACCTCGAAAAAGTTCGCGGCATCGAACAGGTAGCGCGTCCGCGTCGTACTGTCCCACGGCCAGAAGTAGGGAGAAATCTGGGCGACTGGCTGGATCTGGCCCCTGCACCCGAATGCGACCCGGTATCCTGAAGTCGGGTCCACGTTCCCGCCGATATCATTGGCGCCGGTGAAACTCAGATAATTGCCGCTGCGCGTGTCATACACGGCCCAGTATTCCGGGTGGCTCGGGTCGGAGGCGGCTCGCACGCGCGGTGCGGCCGCACGCGCGGAGGCGAGCATCGGGACAGGGGGCGGCGCTGCGTGATGTACGAAGATCGTTCGCTTCGATCCCGAACCGCCGTAGGTGTGCCGCATGGTGTAGATGCCTGTGCTTGCGCCGAAATCGATGCAGGGGGCGCCCGCTTTCAGGCTGAACACCTCTTGGCCGGCGGCATCGAGCAGCTGCAGCGTGTCCGCGCCTACGTCCTGCGCGTCCATGCAGAACTTGTACGTCTTGGTGGCAAGCTGCAGCGGAAAGCTCTGCGTGCCGGTTTCCGGCGCTGACCGCAGAACAACATGATGGGATTCGGTTGCGACCAGGCTGGAATTGGCCTTGAAATCCTTCAGCGTCAGCGCCGACAGCTCCTGCAGCACGGTTTCCCAGGCCCAGGAATCGCCGCTCAGGTGCAGTACGACGTCGCCGTAGACCCTGGTGTCGATGTGCAGCCGGGATATCCTGATCCTCGCGTCGGCGGGGCGCCAGTCGGACGTGATGGTCGCGTTCACCGGGCTCAACAGCGCCGCCTTCAGGAAATCTTCACGCGTCACCGAGCGCCGGAGGCCGACCGATTCAACATTCCAGCGGCCGCTTTTTCGCAACAGCAGCACGACGTCGGGATAGACCTGGTCGCCCACCTGCAGGCCCGGAAGCGCAAGGCGCTCCGCATCGCTCTGGAACGTCAGGATGGAGTCCGCGATCGGCGGCGAAGAGTACGTCCCTGACGAGCCTGTAAAGCCGCAGGAAGCGACGTAAAGGGTGATCGCTGCAATGAGCAGCCCGGGCGCGGTTTTCGGCATGTCCATCCTCCTGGCAAGAAGCTCATGCCCGAACGTTCCCGTCTGCGCGGGGTACCTCCGAATATCACTAGCACGTCTATTGCGCCGCTTTCTTGTCGTTAGCGTGGAATCGTCCGTTCGATTCCACGCTATTATCCCGCGGCGGATCGTCTTATTGCGCGATCCTGCATGCTGCGAAGCAGGGGTCGCTTTATCCGATGGCTACCTTACTCCCCTCGAACGCGTGGCACAATGGTTTGAGCGCCCGGACGGCGCCGGATCGCTCGATCCAATTCCGTTCAGGCATGGCGCGCCGACACTCGAGTCGGTGCCGGCGACGATGCGTGCGACCCGGCAAGAATGTCCGGCTGGAAGCGAAGATCGAGGAAATCCGTCGCCTGTATGCCATCGCGGATGCCGCCGAGTTCGCGCTGCAATGCGACCGAGCGCTCGAATCCGGGCATGTCGATCCGGCAGTCGAGCTGGAAATGCGGCCGCTCGCGCTCGACCGCGCGCCGCGCCGCCGCCTCGGTGGTGCGGTACTGGCGCGCGGCGAAGGCGACCCATTCATCGACATGGTCGACCGCGTAATGCGCAGAGCGCTGCGCGCCGCGCAGCACCGCGCGGATCAGCTCCGGATCGCGCGCGATCAGCTCGTTGCGGGCGACGCGGACGATCCACTGATAGTCCGGCAGGTAGGGCTCGACGAAGGCCGGGGTCCAGTAGTTCAGCAACCCGCGCTCCTCGCCGATGGCGATATTGGGTTCGCTGACCAGGCACGCGTCGATCCTGCCGTCGGCGAGGAAATCGATCACGCGCGGGTAGTCGTCGAGCAGCGGCACGAAGGTGACATCGGTGTCCGGGTTCAGGCCCTCGCAGATCAGGATCCGGCGCATGATCCAGTCGGGGCAGCTGCCCAGGCCGAGCATACCGATGCGCCTGCCCTTCAGTGCCTGATAGTCTTTAACCGGAATGTCCTTGGCCGCGCCGAAGAACATGTGCGCCTTCTGGCGGCAGCCGCTGGCGACGATGCGGAACGCCTTGCCGGCGGCGATGGCGTTGATCGCCGGCGGCGACCCCATTTCGCCGATCTCCAGCGCGCCGCTGTCGTAAGCGGCGGCGATCTCAGGTCCGCCGAACACCACTCTGACCGAAAGATCGAGCCCTTCGTCCTCGAAGAAACCTCTTTCGATGCCGATGCGCAGCGCGACCGCGCATTTGTCGGTGGGCGTGCCGTAGACCACTTTGCACAACCCGGGCATGGTCATTCTCCTGTTGGCTTTGGATGTCCGGCGCATTATAACGGGATGAAGCCCACCGATTCCGCCGAACGCAGTAATCTGACCGGCATCGCAAACCATTGCGCCTGGACATCTTTCACATGATCCGCGGCAAACGAAATGGCCAAGTGAAGGAGGGGCTGTGAGCTGTCGATGGGTTGTTCGCCTCGCGCTTTCGCTGATCGCGATCGTCGGCGCAACGGCATCGGTCGCGGCCGAACTGGACATTCCGGATCTTTCGCTCGACGTCGCCACGCGACGGCAGGAGGACGGTCGGGTCGGCAAATGGATCCATGAATTCCGGCTCCGGTGCGAAGCGGGAACCTGCAATCTGACGGTCATGACGCTCAACCAATGCGTCGAAAGTGTCCCCGGGGCGCCGATCAACGTGCAGATCTACCGGCAGGAGGTCGGCGAACTGCGCGTCTCGCGTCGGGACAGCGATACATTGGTCGTGGAATTCGACCACCTGTCGGGAACCTCGCGACTGAGAATCGGTTTCGAACGGGTTCAGGTCGGCGCCTATCTGCGCGGCAAGGTTACCTCCTTCAGCGGCGGGTACATCGACCGCTCCGCGCGGCCGGGCCGTATGGCATTTGTGGAGTACGTGCCGTTGCAAGGGCGCTACAGCAACGTGACGCTGGACTGCAAGCTCGAGCTGCCGGGGATCGAGAAATAGCGCTCGGTGATGCGCCGGCGGATCACCGGACGCGCAGACGATACTGTTGACGAATCCGGCGAGGACCGTGTGCCGCGTAATGCGGATAATCCCGCTGCGGTCTTCTGGCACCGCGCTCCCTGAATTTCCGTTGCCCTCGGCGAACGCGGCGGCGTTCGCGCAACGAGCGGGTGCAATGGATAGCACAACGATGACCCGAAGTCCGTGGCCACTGCGCATTCGCGCCGTGGGCTTTCCCAGTCGCGCTCGCTTCGGAGAGAGTAAGCTATCATCCCAATCGGAGGCACGACTTCGATGGCTTATGTGACTGACCTGTATTTCATCGGCGGCAGCGTAATCTATCTGGTCTGCGTGAGCCTCCTGATCGCCGCCATGCGCGGCGGCTGGTTCAATCGGCTGACCAGCGGCTATCGGTGGACGTTGATTCTGTCGATCGCGCTGATCGGCGTCGGTTCGACGCTCGTGGTCAGCGTGTGGGCTTATTCCGCCGCGAGAGATCTGCTGTATCGGGAAATCGTCACGGAACTCGACAACGTCGGCCGTGTCATCGACCAGCAAGTCGAGCGGGAGGTCGCGTTGGCGACTGCTCAGATGGTCGACCTGTCGAGGGCAGTGACCATGGCGATGGCGCGCGACACCGCAGCCCAACTCCGCGAGGACGTTGCAGCCGTTCAGGTCGTCAACCCGCGCCTGCTTCAGCTGCGGCTCGTCGACCCGCGAATGTCCGTCATTGCCGAGAGCAGTGTCACGGGTGTGCTCGATCCGATGGGCCGGCTGGCGGTCGGCACGGCACTGGATGACCGGCGATTTGTCTCCGACCCGTTCTTTCCGGAAGCCTTCAAGAAGTTCGTACTCAGAATTGACGTTCCGGTGAAATCCCGCGAAGGAACGATCATCGGCGTACTCGGTGCACGTTACGACATACAGGAGGCGCTGCAGACGCTGGCAAATACCGCGCGCTTCAATGCCAACGGCTATGCGGTGGTGGTCGATCACACGGGACGAGTCATTGCCCATCCGGATCCGAAGCGCATCAACGACGACCTCTCCGGCTATCCCGCGGTGAAGGCCGGGCTCGAGGGCAAGAGCGGATCGCTGACGGCGCGCAACAAGGCGGGGATCTCGAGGCTGTTTTTCTATCGCCCGCTGAAGGGCCCGGCGAGCGCGGATCCGAAGCGCATGGTTCTGCTCACCGAAATCGACAGCAACGAAGTGGCGGGCCTGCTGCAAGGGCTGCAGAACCGATTTGTGATCGCGGCGGTGGCCGTGATCGTCATCTGTTTGATATTGACCCGGCTGCTTGCCGGGGGCATCGAAACGCCCCTCCGCCAGATGATGAGTGCGGCGAAGAAGATCGAGGAGGGCGATCTCACGGTGGAGATCGAGCGCAGGGGCGTCGACGAGTTCGGGCGGCTTCTGGTGCGGTCAATTCCATGGTCCGCGGTCTGCGCGAACGGGAACCCATCAAGCAGGTCTTCGGCCAGTACGTGGCCGCCCACGTCTCGGAAAAGGTGCTGCGCGGGGAAGTCGCCCTCGAAGGCGAGGCGCGCCGGGTCACGGTGCTCTTTTCGGATATCCGCAACTTCACCTCCATGGCGGAAAAACTGTCTCCGCTCGAGGTGGTCAGGTTTCTGAACGATTACTTTTCAGAGATGGTCGATGCCGTCTTCGAAAACGAGGGGATGCTGGACAAGTTCATCGGTGACGGCCTGATGGCCATCTTCGGCGCGATCGCGGATGCGCCGGACCATGCCCACAAGGCGGTACGCACCGGCCTGCGCATGAAAGCGCTGGTGGCGAAGATCAACGGCACCCGCGACATCGGCGGCCTGCCCCCGATCGCCATAGGCATCGGCGTGCATACCGACAACGTCATCCTGGGCAACATCGGATCGCGCAAGCGGCTGCAATATACGGCGATCGGCGACGGCGTAAATACCTGCTCGAGGATCGAGTCGCTGAACAAGGAGTTCGGAACCACGCTGCTGGTGACCGAGGCGACCTACGAACTGACCAAGGACGCATTCGAGTTCGGCCCCGCGCAGAAAGCCACGATCCGCGGCAAGAGCGAACCGGTCATGTGCTACGAGGTGTTGAGCGAGCGGGCCTCCGCCGTCGGATAGAGGTACCCGCCCGCCTGGCGTGTGTTCACTCTGGCCGAGGGCCCGTAGCTGGCGGATGGTCCGGTGCGCGTACGCCCAGGCGAACCCGCCGGCCCGGCCGCATGGCGTTCGTCGAATACGTGCCGCTGGTGGGGCGGTACAACAACGTGACGCTGGACTGCAGGGTCCAGCTGCCGGGCGTCGAGAAATAGCGCTCAGCGTTGCCGCTCAGCCGATCGATTTGGTCCGCGGACGCCCGGAATCGGGAACGTCTCAGGGCGCTGCAACCGCAAGCATTCTTGCTTGCGGCCGCAGCGCACCGGTTCGCTATTTGACGGTGTAGATCAGGTTATACCTGCCATTAATCAGCATTTCATTCCACGGCACGGTGACGCCAGAATCGACCGTGCCGAGGCCGTAGCCTGCATACACCTGCGCGCCGATGAGCGTGCTTAGATTCAGCTCACCTGCGATGTCGATGGTAATTGTCCCTAGAGTGACGGGTGAGGCGAAATAAGCGGGGTTCTGCGGATCATACGGCACCCAGGTCCCGCCGGAGTTCTTGAGGTAAACGGCGTTCCCGTACTGCGCCGGAAGCACGACCGCAACGTATATCGTCCCCACTTTACTTTGATCATTTCCCGAGGCAACGATCGTTCCGACAACGGTCTTGGAAGTGATGTCGCCTGTCGCCGTACCCGACGCGCTGGCGTTTGTGTTGGCAGTCGCGGTGACGGTGCAGTTCTGGCTGATCGCGCCGGTGGTGAATGTCTTGCCGTCGGCGCCGAGCGTGCCGGAACAGCCGCTCACGCTGTTCACGACGTAGCCGCTCGCGGGAGTGACGGTGAAGCTGGTTGTTCCGCCTGAGGCGACCGTCACCGGGCTGGTCTTGTCATAGGTAACGCGGTCGCCGCCGAGCGTGACCTCGTAGCCGCGCGGGGCCGAACATTGCGCACTGGCGCCGAGCGCACTCTGGCAACTCCAGGTGTACTTGTCGGTGGCGCTGGTGACTTGCGACGGCGTTGCACCGTCCGCGCAAAGTTGGCCCTCTGGTGTGCCGAAGAATTGCACCTCGGAGAGCCCCGCCCAGGTAGCGGAACCATAGGTTGAGAGCACTTTGAACGTGATAAACCGTCCCTTTCCGCTGACCGAATAGGCTTTGCCTAGGCCGTCGCTTTCTTCTGCGAACGTAGTTTTCACCGTGCTCGAAACGGTGGAGCCGTCATCGCCCAAGAACAAAACATCCACGTCTTTTATGCCGCGTGTTGTATACAAGGTCTGGCCGTCAAACTCAAAGTAATTCCATACATGAATGGAAGTCACGTTATGAACGCTGCCGAGGTCGAAGGTGATTGTGAGCGACCCGGCCCCAGTCGTAAAGCTGCCTAACCACATATGGCTAGCAATCTTGTCATGTGTTGATCCTGTTAATCCAATTCCTCCGATGGCCGCATTCGCGGGTCGCGACGAAAGCTCATGATTCGCACTGGCTTTGACCACTGAAATCATTCCCGATGTGTTGTTGTTGCCTTCCGGGGCGCTCAGTAGCGGCTCGCTGCCGCTCGCCGGTCCGCACAAGGACGCAGCGTCGCCTCCGACGGTGTGCACCAGTTTAAAGGTGCCGTTCTTCAGCATGTCGTTCCATGGGGCGACAGCGCTGGTATCCGGCGCACCAATGCCGTAGCCGAGATAAATCTGCGTACCCGCCAGAGCGCTCAAGTTGAGGCCGGTTACGACATCGACGCTGTGCTGTCCCAGAGTGACGGCACCGGCGTAAAACGCTGGATTCGCCGCGTCGAATTTCACCCAGCCACCGCTCGCGTTCTTGAGGTAGACGCGATCGGGCGTGTCCAACGGCGAATCGGCTGCGAACCCCGAGGGCAGGACCGCGGCGACATAGATGGTTCCTGTCTTGCCTTGATCGCTCCCCGAGGCGGTGATTTCTGCCGTTATGGTCCGGGAGGTGATCTCTCCAGTTGCTGTCGCTTTGAAGCCTGCGGGACGGATGATGGCAGACGCGGTGACGGTGCAGTTCTGGCTGATCGCGCCGGTGGTGAAGGTCTTGCCGTCGGCGCCGAGCGTGCCGGAACAGCCGCTCACGCTGTTGACGACGTAGCCGCTCGCGGGAGTGACGGTGAAACTGGTTCCATCTGAGGTGACCGTCACCGGGCTGGTCTTGTCAAAGGTCACATTTGCGCCGGCGAGCGTGACGGAATAGCCGCGTTTGGCGGAACAAACCGCTGTGGTGCCGCCGTTTGAACCTTGGCAACTCCAGTTGTACTGGCTTGTAGTGTCCGTGACCTGCGTGGGGTTGCCGCTCGCGCAGAGGTTGTCTGCCGGCGCGCTCGTCCACAGCGGTGGGTTATCCGGGTTGCTACCGTGATATCTGTCCGCCGAGCCGCAGGCGCCGTAGACGGGGACGGCTGCGACATTCGTGTTTACCCCAATGCAGGACACGTCCGACTTGTTATTGGACGCATCCTCCGCCATCAGGCAGACGGTATACACGGGATTCGAAAACGTGCTCGCCGACAGTCCAGCGATGGAGAAATTCGTCGGGGTATTGGCGGTCATCGTCCCGCTGCCCGAGGACAGTCCATCCTGGCCAAGTTTGACTTGATCCGCGGATACGCTTGATTGCGGTAAGGGATACGGAGCGACAAACACGATCCAGTATCCCGTTGCGTTCTCATTACTGGTGCTTGTCAGCATGGTGCTTGTCAGCGTGGTGCCGGTGCTGGTCGTGGCCGATACGTCAGTACCGCTCAGCGAGGGCGCTGTCGTGTCTGGGGCGGCAGTCGTGGTGAACGCAACGCAGCTCACGCTCGACTGGTTCGTGGATCCATCCTCTGCCATCAGGCAGACGGTGTAGCCGGTACTCGCCGACAGTCCAGTGATCGAAAAATTCTTGGGCGTGCTGGCGGTCATCGCGCCGCTGCCCGAGGTTACGCCGGCGCTCCCGGTGCTGTTCTGCCCCGCTTTGACCTGCGCCTTCGATGGCGCCGTGGCGCCGGTACCCGACAACACGACCCAGTAGCCCGTTGCGTTCTCATCGCTGGTGCTTGTCAGCGTGGTGCCGCTGCTGCTCGTTGCCGACACGCCGGTGCCGCTCAGCGTGGGCGCGGTGGTGTCTGCGGCGGCGGTCGTGGTGACATCGACGCAACTGACGCTTGAGAGGTTCGGGATCCCGTCCTCGGCCATGATGCACAGCGTGTAGCCGGTGCTCGCAGAGAGCCCCGTGATCGAAATATCGGTCGGAACAGCGGGGATCATCGGCGCGTTGCCGGAGGCTAGCGCTGCCCCACCGATGCTGTCGAGACCCGCCTTGACCTGCGCGGCGCTTGGCGCTGTCGCGCCGGTTCCCGCCAGCTCGACCCAGTAGGCGACAGCCAGCTGGTCGCTGGTGCTCGAGAGCGTCGTGCCGCTGCTGGTCGTCCCCGAAACCCCGGTGCTGCTCAGTACCGGCGCGTAGGGGTCGGAAAACACCAGGTTGTCGATGACGATGTCGGACCACGCCCCGCCGCCTTGCTTGGTTACCGTAAATCCCGTGACCCCGGTCCAAGGGGTTCCGCCGGTGAAGCTGACGCTCGTGCCGCCAGTTGTCGCGGTGGCATCGACGGTGCTACCGCTTCCGCCGATCTGGGTGAACGTGAACGTATCGCACGTGGTCCGGCACCCCAATACCAGCGATTGCAGATCGATCTTGGTATCGAACGCGAAGGTAAGCGTTGGGGGGAAGGATTGATGAAATCGGTGAGATCGTTGGCCAGATTATTGGTGCCGTTCATCCCCCAGTCGCTTACCAGCAGATTGGCGCCGGTGTCGAGGGTAGCGCCCAATGTGACACCGAAGGCGGTATCGTTGACTTCGGCCGATCCGCCGCCGATCGCCGATTCGAAGGTGAACGTCGGTGAGACGACGGCCCGGGCGAGCGGAGCCGCGCCGAGCAGGGAAAGAACCAGAACCGCGAAAAGAAAACGCGCCCGATGAACCAGAAACGCGCGGATTACCGACGAAAATTGCCCGCTGCAACGATGCATCAAACGCACGCCGTTCGACATTTCACTCTCCTGGTGAATATTCTAATAATTCGCGCGTCGGAACTTTGCTCCTCCAGGCGCGATGTCCTTCCTGCAACCGCATTGCACAGCCGGCCGACCGCTTCGCAAACAACGGCCGAGCCTACTCACAAAGTGGGGTAGTACGGGACTATCTTGTTGCTGCGAACGCCTTATATCAGAAACGGCCGGCAGCGTCACTTGCCGCGTGTCGAAAATGACGTTGTCATGCAATGGGTTGTGCCCGGTTGACGGGCGACGTGCCGTTCCGATTTCGCCGAGCGCTGGCCAGACCGGAGCGTGGCCGACGGCGCGCGTACGGAGTCCTCGATCCGATTGCGCACGTGATGTAAATCACACCGCGTCACCGCGGGTGGTCCATGATTGCATCTTCCCGCCGGAGGAGGACTGCACGCGGCACCGATCGATCGCCGCCACCAGCGTCGAGGTTGCACGGGTCCGGCGATGCGAATACGTTTCCGTTCACCAATCAGGAGAATGCATACCATGGCAACGCACATTGTGAAAATCGGGGCCGTGCTGCGGACCTTGGCCGTGACGACTCTGCTTGCGGCCGCCGCCGTCGGCACGGCTGCGCAGGCGCAGACCGCAGGCGGCCCGCCGAAAGACCGGATCTTCCTCACGATCAACAGCGGTCCGCAGGGCTCGGGCTGGTACGTGGTCTCGGGGCTGATCGCCGAGCAGATCGAGAAGACGTTCCCGAACGCACGCGTGACCAACACGCCGGGTCAGCCGGTCGCCAATACCCGCGCCGTCGACGCGAAGCGGGCGGACATGGGCACCGAATTCGGCTGGCTGGCGCTCACCGCGATGGAGGGAACGAAGCCTTACAAGAAGCCGGTACACAACGTTGCGGCGATCTCCGGCCTGTACCCGACGCACTTTCAACTGTTCGCGCGCGCCGATTCGGGCATCAAGTCCTACGCCGATCTCGCCAACAAACGCATCGCCGTGGGCACCGCTGGAACCTCCGGGGACCGGATGACGCAGCGGATCCTCGCGTTCTACGGACTCAATTACGACAAGATCCGTCAGAACGGCGGCAGCGTCTCGTTCAGCGCGTACAACGACGCCAAGCAGTTGATGAGCGACGGCCACCTCGACGCGTTCACGATCTCCTCGACCAAGCCGAACACCCAGGCCGTGGAACTGCAGCTCACGCAGGACATCCGGCTCATCCCGCTGGAGGAGAAGATCGTCGACCAGTACGTCAAGAAATTCCGCGGTTTCGGCAAGAGCCAGATCGCCGCAGGAACCTACAAGAACCAGCCGCAGGCCGTCTGGGCGATCAGCGTCCCAGCACTCATCACCGTGCGCAAGGACCTGCCCGAAAACGTGGTCTATTGGATCACCAAGGCGTGGTGGGACCACGCGAGTCAGATCGGCAAGGCCTACAGCATGGTCAAGGACGATATGGTCGCGAACGTCGCGCTCAAGGATCTCGTGGTGCCGCTGCATCCGGGCTCCGCGCGGTACTTCAAGGAGATCGGTGTCCTGAAGTAGGCTAGACTCGCCCTTCGTGACGACGATGTTTCCTGCGCTCTGGGCGGGCGCCGCCCGGAGCGCGAGCCGTTGAAGGACGTGGATAGTTCGTGCCGGAGCTGACCCAGGAAGCGAAGAAGGGCGCTGAGGAATCCGCGCTCAGCCGCGGATTCACCGCGGTGTTCCGCACCCTGCTGATCGCCACCTCGCTGTTCCATCTGTGGACCGGCGTCATGGGGCCGTTGGAGAGCTGGCTGCACCGCTCGCTGGCGCTGTCGATCTATCTTTCGCTGCTGTTCCTGCTGCCGTTCTACAAGAAGCCGGTCACCTGGCTGGCGCTCGTGCGAGTGGCGCCGCTGGTGCTCGCCAGCATCGCCATCGGCGCCTACATCTGGGTGATCTACGACGATCTTCCCGACAAGCTAGGCAACCTGAACAACTTCGACATGGCGTTCGGCGGCCTGCTGATCGTCGTCGTGCTGATCGCCGTCAAGCGCGCGATGGGATGGTCGCTGGTCATTCTGGCCCTGGCCTTCCTGATCTACACCCGATACGGCCCCTATTTCCCCGGCATTTTCGGCCACCGCGGCCTGCCGCTCGCCGCCATCGTCGAGATCATCTTTTTCAACATGGACGGCATCTACGGATTCCCGATCGGAATCATGTCCACGTTCGTATTTCTGTTCATCCTGTTCGGCGCGTTCTTCGAGAGCATCGGCCTCACCGATCTGCTCGCAAGCCTTGCGCGGTACGTGGCGCAGAGGGTGACCGGCGGGGCGGCGGTGGCCGCCGTGTTGGCCAGCGCGATCGTCGGCAGCGTTTCGGGCAGCGCGATCTCCAATGTGATGGTCACCGGCGCGTTCACGATTCCGATGATGCGGCGGGCCGGCTACAGGCCGGAAATGGCGGCGGCGATCGAAGCATCGGCCTCCACGGGCGGGCAGATCATGCCGCCGGTCATGGGCATCGCCGCCTTCGTCATGGCCGAGGTCATCGGCATTCCCTACGTCCAGGTCGTGGTCCTGGCCCTGGTGCCGGCGCTGCTGTACTTCCTGGGGGTCGGCTGGAGCGTCTATTTCGCGGCCAAGCGCGCAGGCATAGGCATCGACCGCGAAAGCGCGCCCGAATCGCTGGGGCGGATCATGCGCTCCAAGGGATTTCTGATCCTGCCGTTGATCGCGGTCGTGTTGGCGCTGATGACGGGAGCCAGCCTGATGCGCGTCGCGATGGTGGGCATCGTCGCGTCCGTACTCGTCGGGCTGGTCAATCCGCACAAACGCTTTCGCCTGCGGGAGTTCCTGGACTCGCTCGAGAAGGGGGCCGAGGTCGCCGTTTCGATGGGCGCGGTGCTGGCATGGGTCGGTTTGACGGTGGGGCTGATCGCCGCCAGCGGTTTCGGTTCACTGGTGGCAGGGACGCTCGTGCGGTCGGTCGGAGAAAACCTGATTGCAATTCTGCTGATCACCATGCTGATCAGTCTGGTGCTCGGCATGGGGATGACCACGGTCGCGGTATACGTGACCCTCGCGATCACGGTAGTTCCCGGCCTGGTCGAACTCGGCGTCAACCCCTACGTCGCCCACTTTTTCGCGTTCTATTTCGGCGTACTGTCGTTCGTGACCCCGCCGGTCTGCATCGCCACCTACGCGGCGGCCGGCCTTGTCGGTGCCAACCCGACCAAGGCCGGGTGGGAAGGACTCGCGCTGACCGCGTCGGGGTTTCTGGTACCGTTTGCAGCCGTCTATCAGCCCGCGCTGATGCTGCAGGGAAGCGCGGTGGAAGCCGTCTCCGCGATCGGCACCGCATTCTTCGGCGTCGTCGCGCTCAGTGCCGGGCTGCAGGGGTATTTCTTCAGCAGAGCAGGAAAGTGGGAACGCGTGGCGCTGGCCGTGGCGGGCATTCTATTGATCGTTCCGAACCTGGCCGTTTCGGCGGTGGGCGCGTGCCTGTTCGCCGGCATCGGCTGGCTGCAGTACCGCTCGTTGCGCCGCCGCGCGGTGCCGACGAATTGAACCGGAAAGGAGCGCCGATGTCCGCGCCCGACGACGAGATCGCCTATCACCTGAGCTTCCGCGATGTCATCCGCGTGCTGCAACTGGTCGACGCGAGCCCGTTCCTCGACCTGAAGCTGGAGATCGGGGCGCTGAAAGTGCATGTGACGCGCGAGCGGGGCGGGGAGGCGCCTGCGCCGTCCGCCGCAGCCGACACCGCGCAGTCGAAGGGCGCGCGTGGCGAGTTCGCCGAATCGCCGGCGGAACCGCTCGCCCCGGAGCGTCGCGAGGTGCCGGAGGGCACCCCTGTCGTCGCGCCGCTCGCCGGCACGTTCTACCGCGCGCCGTATCCGGGCCAGCCTCCGTTCGTGGAAGTCGGATCGGCCGTCGAAAAAGGTGCCGTGGTGGGCATACTCGAAATCATGAAGCTGATGAATAACGTGCTCGCGCCGTGCGCCGGGGTGATCGCGGCGATCTGCGCCGAGAACGAGGCGTTCGTCGAAGTCAATCAGGTACTGGCGATCGTCGCGCCGCGCGACCAAGCACGTGGGTCGGAGGGGGCGCGTTGAAGCCGCTGCGCGTTCTCGACGAGAGCCTGCGCATGGGCCAGCAGGCGCTTTGGGCCACGCGCATGAAGACGAAATGGATGCTGCCGATCGCGCCGGTCATGGACCGCGCGGGTTTTTACCAGGTGGCGGCCATGGCGCCGGTGTCGTTCGAGACCGCGGCGATGTATCTGTACGAGAATCCCTGGGAGCGGCTTCGGCTGCTGCGCCGGCACATGCCGCATACCAGTTTCGACTTCCTGGTGCGCTCGAGAAACGTGGTCGGGTGGGATCTGAAATCCAACGACGTGGTGGAACTTTTTCTGCAGACGCTCTACGCGACCGGCATTCACGGCATCAAGGTGTTCGATGGCCTGAACGACTACCGGAACGTCGCTTTTCACCTGCAGAAAGGCAAGGAACTCGGCTTTCACGTCAAAGGGCTGCTGACATTTACCGTAAGCCCGGTGCACACGGACGAGTATTTCGTGGGCAAGGCCCGCGAGCTGGAAGCGCTGGGCGTGGACGCCGTCATCATCGCAGATCCCTGCGGCGCCATGCTGCCGGATCGGGCCCGCACGCTGATCGGCCGCGTGCGTGCCGAATTGCCGGCGATGGAACTGCACTTCTCAACGCACCCCAACAGCGGCGTTTCCACGCCCTGCTATCGGGAGGCCATCCGGCAGGGCATCGACGTGCTGTGGGGAGCATGTACGCCTTTGGCGAACGGACACTCGTTTCCGCCGCACGCGACGATCGTGCAACTGGCCGCGGAAGAAGGCCGTGCGATCGAACTCGACGAACGCTGCCTGCGGGAAATGGATGACTGGTTCTACTGGGCTGCCTATCAGGAGCATCGACCGATCGGCAAACCGGCGGAGTTCGATCCCGTCGCCTACGAGCGAACCATCGCCCATCAGATCCCCGGCGGCATGATGTCCAACCTGGAGAGCCAGTTGGCCGGGCTCGGCATGGCGCACCGGATGCCCGAAGTGCTCGAAGAGGCGGCGCGCGTCAGGGAGGAACTCGGCTACCCGGTCATGGTCACGCCGTTTTCGCAGTTTGTCGGCGTTCAGGCGACACTGAACGTCGTGACCGGGGACCGGTATTCGTCGGTGCCGCGCGAAATGGTGCTGTATTGCCGGGGGCACTACGGCCAGTCGCCGGGGCCGATCGATCCGAATGTGCTGGACCGGGTCGTGGGTGATCTGCCGCCGATCGACCCGACCGCGCATTATCACGACAACACGATCGAGAAAGCTCGCGCCGCGAGGGGCGATCTGACCGACGAAGAGCTGCTGACGACCTTGTTTCTGAGCCCTGCCGCGCTGGAGACATTCACCAAGAACAGAAAGCCCATCGAGTGGGACGCGGGCGCCCGCGCGCCTCTGCTGGCCCTGATCGAACAGTTGTGCAGACGACCGAAGCTGCGCGGGGTCGAGGTCCGCTACGCGGACGTCAGCCTGACGCTGTCCACCGAATCCGGCGGTCCGGCGAGCTGATCCCGGTCGACGAGCCGGCCGGATAATAATCTGCACTGATACCCGAAAAAAGGATACCGACCATGCTGGAACAGTACGTGTCACCCGCAAACAAGATCGTCGATCTGGTTGCGTCGCTGCAGTTTCCGTTCGCCAACGTGAGACCAGGCGAAAACGTCATGATCGTGACCGATACCAACATGGACCCTTTGATCTGGCAAGCGATGATGGCCGTGATCCGCTCCAGGGGCGCCGACCCGACGCTGATGATGTATACGCCGCGCGCGCATCACACGGCCGAACCGACGGCGCCGGTGGCGCACGCGTTGAAGGGATGCGACATCTGCGTTTTCCTGACGACGACCGCACTGGCGCACTCGGATTTCTCCGAGAATCGCGGCAACGTCGGCGTGCTGCTTATGGAGGAGGCGAACGTCGAGATACTCACCTCTCCCGGATGTCAGTTGAACGACGAGGACATGCAGCGGATCCTCGCGAGCGAGCGCTGGGTGCGCGAGTTCTGGATGGAAGGCGGCGATGTCCACGTCGTCACACCGGCCGGCACGGATCTGCGGGCCGCGCTGGTGCCCGGCACGAAGCGCAGCGCCTACATCCGCAGGGGCATCCTGGTCCCGGAGGCGGAGAAACGCGGCGTCGGAACCTGGCCGTTCGGCGAATGCCGGGTCACTCCGCTCGAGGGCAGCGGCGAAGGCCGCGTCGTCTGGGACATCTGCGGCCACGCGCCGCCGGGACGCTATCGCAAACCCGTGTCCCTGACCGTGAAGGCCGGGCGCGTGGTCAAGATCGAGGGCGATGGCGAGGCCGACGAGGTCAGGCGGTATCTGGAAACGCACGGCGACGAAAACTCCTACGCCGCGCCGGCGGAAATCTCGGTGGGCCTCAATCACAAGGCCACGATCCTGGGCACGGTGCGCAACGACAAGAAGGCCCTGGGCACGGCGCACATCGCCATCGGCCGCAGCGACATCGGCGGCAGCATCGTCAGCGCCACGCATTTCGACGGACTGATGGCGCGGCCGACGATCACCGTCAACGGCAAGGCGCTGATCAGGGAGGGCGTGCTGCAGTTCCCGCCGGGATGGACGCCGTGACCAACACGTCCGTGCGCCGCTCGTCCGCGCGTGTCGCGGGCTCTAGCCCGCTCCGGGAATGACCGGGACCAGCAGATGCGAGTCATACCGCCCGCCGCCGCGCACGATATGCCGGCCGGTGTTGCGCAACGGACCGTGCGCGATCATCGGGCCCTTAGGGGTCAGCTTGTAGAAATCCCGTCCCTGGATCACTGCGCGCAGGCTCTCGCCCTTGTGGAACAGCGTGCTCGAGACCAGGATCTCGATGTCGATCGGTACGAACTCGCCGGGGTTCAGGCGCAGCTCGCGCTGGTGCAGCAGCCACGGCTGGTAGTCGGTGGAGCGCACCGGATCGAGCTCGCGGTGAGACACGCGCAGCCAGCCCAGCGCGACGGGACCGTCGTCGTAGACGGCAAAGAACGCGAACGGCACCTGCTCGCCGGCGGCATCCAGCTTGTGGATCGCGACGAAAAGGTCCATGTCGTCCCCCTCGCTGGTGGCCACCCACAGCCGCAGTTTCATGTGGCCGGTCAGCTCGGTTTCCTCGGCGAAACGGTGGTCGAACATCGCCCGGCCTTCGCGCGGGTCGTATTCCACGTCCGCTGGAGAGCTCGTCGCCGACGCGACGAGGGTGCATTCGGCGCAGTCGAGAAACAGCTTCGTATAGCGCGTGCGCGCAAGCGGAAACTCGTCTTCTGCGCGCATCGTGCCGACATAATGGCGTTCGCGCACCTCGATGTTGACCGTTGGCCAGTCGAGCACTTCGTTCCGCGTTTCCTTGAGGAAGTGGTCGAAGAACGCCCGTTGTTTTTCGACCATGTCCGGCCGAAGAAAGTACTCCCACTTGTTGCGGCCGTGCACTTCGAGCCACTTCTGTTTCGAAGACATCTGCTTGAAGCCCTCGACGGTACCTCGCGTGTGCAGGCCCTGGTCTCCCCAGCTGGCGACGACGTAGGCGGGCACCTCGATCAACGGGAGATCGGGCGCCTTGCTCTTCCAGTAGGCGTCGAAGAACGGATGCAGGTCTATCATGGCCATCACGTCCTCGACTTCGGTGCTGGAGTAGAGGGAACGCTCCAGCCAGGTCGGCATGAACAGATTTTCCGGAATGCCGCCGTGCTTGGCGCGCTCCCGGTAGGAATCGCTGTATCCCTCCCACGGATTGATCGCAGCAAGATGGGGCGGACGCAATGCTGCGACCTGCCACTGCATGATGGCGAGGTACGAGACCCCCGAGCATCCGACTTTGCCGTTGCTCCACGGCTGCACGGCGACCCACTCGATCAGGTCGTAGTAGTCCTTCGCTTCGTCGGCCGACCAGAACGTCGCCTTGCCTTCGGAATACCATGTACCCCGCGGATCGACGTTGATGATCGCATAGCCGTGCCGCGTCCAGTACAGCGGATCAGGGGCTTCGAAGGCCGCATGGCGCGACACCCACTCGGGCCTGACGCCGCCGTTGTCGTGGAAACGCGCATAGGTGCCACGCGGGGAATGTTTTCCATAGGGGCCCCACGCGATCAAAGTGGGCAATCCCCCAGTCTTGTCGTCGGGCCGGAAGATATCCACGAAGATGCGGACGCCGTCGCGCATCGGCACGGCCACGTCGCGCTCGATGCTCATCCCGTCTTCGCGGCTGACGCGGTATCCGCGCTCGGCATTCGCCAGCTTCCCCGGCGGCTTGCCGGGGCGGAAAATGTACTCGAAGGTCTCCTTCGACATGCTTTTCCTCCCCACCGTGCTGCGGCTCGCGAACTGAACCGGCCACCGCGAGCGCGCTCATGTTTTCCGGCACATCCGGTGCCGGGTGCACTGCATCTTATGCTATTTTCGAATGCCAATGCACCCGCTCGAAGGAGGCAGCGAAGCGGGTGATGGGCAGGCATCGGAGTCGAGGGATAGGGACATGCTCGTCGATATCGTGAGCGTGCAGACGCGGGACGGGATCACGCTGCACGGCAGTCACCGGGGCGCGCGCACCGGCGTGGTGTCGGCGCTGCCGATCGACGTGCTGGTGATGCACCACGGAGTCGCCGGCAACTTCTATGGCAGCGACCTGTTCGACGACCTGAGCGATCTGGTCGTGGCTGACGGCTGCGCGGTGATCCGGGCGAACAATCGTGGGCACGATCTGGCAAGCTGGGCCGTCGATGCCGTCGGGCGTACGCGCAGCGGTGCCGCATACGAGATCATGGCCGATTCGCTTCACGATTGGGATGCGTGGATCGGGTTTGCGGCAGATCTGGGGTACGAGCGCATCGGCGTGCTCGGCCACAGCCTGGGCGCGACAAAGACGATCTGTTATTTCGGCAACCGCGGTGACGAGAGGGTGCGGCTGGCGGTCGCGCTTTCGCCGCCCCGGCTGTCGTACAGCGCGTTCCTGCGTTCTCCTGATGGAGCCGAATTCAGCAGGTACGTGGAGACGGCGCGCAAGCGGATCGAAACCGGAGATCGCAACGCGCTGATCGACGCGGCGCTGCCGATGCCGTTCCTGGGGTCCGCGGCGACGTATTACGATAAGTACGGACCCGAGGAGCGCGTCAACATGCTGAAGCACCTGCCCAACGTGAAGCTGCCGTTGCTTGCGATGCATGGAACGACGGAGGCCGCCACGGAACTGGCGATGCGCGGCGTGCCGGAGGAACTGATGCGGCTGGCCGACGAGATTCCCAACTTCCACTACGCGGTCGTGCCCGAAGCCGATCACTTCTATACCGGGCTGCGTCCGAAGGCGTGGAGCATCGTCCGCGACTGGCTGATGAGCCAGTCGTAGGCGACCGCACTTGGACGGTACCTCAACCCGCGCCTGCTTTAGCTGCGACTCGTGGACCCGCACCTGTCCGTTCTCGCCGAGCGCAGCGTCACCGGTGTGCTCGATCCGATGAGCCGGCTCGCGGTCGGGACGGCTCTGGACGCCCGACAGTTCGTCTCCGATCCGTTCTTTCCTGACGCCTTCAAGAAGTACGTACTCAGAATCGACGTTCCGGTGAAATCCCGCCAGGAAAGCGTCATTGGCGTGCTCGGAGGACGTTACGACATACAGGAGGCGCTGCAATCGCTGGCAAATACCGCTCGCTTCAACGCCAGCGGCTACGCCGTGGTGGTCTCGCACACCGGCCGGGCGGTCGCACATCCCGACCCCAAGCGCGTCAACGACGACCTCTCCGGTGCGGTCAATGCCATGGTCCGCGGTCTGCGAGAAAGAGATACCATCAAGCAGGTGTTCGGCCAGTACGTCGCCGGCCACTACAAGCGGCCGGACCTGTTCAAGCTCATACTCGATATTCGCCAGCAAGCGCAATTCCGGCCCGCGGAGGATTCACTGAACGAGATTGCGAACGCAGGTCCCCTCGAGTTGCAGCCACCGGCGCCGGTGGCGAAGCGCATGAACTCCGCGTCCGAATAATGCGGACTTGATCGGCTCGGCCCTTCGCTTGTCGAGCATTCCGCCACGGTCAAGCGATTACCCGAAACGTAGCAGATTGAATCGGAAGCCATATGAACGAAATCGACCTGACGATATCGACGTGGGACTACGACCGTGTGCGCGCGCTGATCGACGGGCGCGTCCGGGTCGAAGGTTGCCGCCTGAACTACATTGCACTGAGCCCGGAGGAGTGTTTCCACCGCGGTCATTTTTTCAAGGAGTTCGAGGCCACGGAAATCGGTTGCAGCTTCTACCTCAACGCGATTTCGATCGGCGACCTTTCCTACCGCGCAATTCCGGTCTTCCTTTCACGTACCTTCCGGCATTCCGGAATTTATGTCCGGAGCGACAGCGGAATCAAGACGCCCGGGGATCTGAGAGGTCGCCGGGTTGGAGTACCCGAGTACCAGATGACGGCGGCGATCTGGATTCGCGGCATGCTCAAGGACCAGTTTGGCGTCGACTACGCCGACATCAACTGGGTCGAAGGCGGGCTCGAGGAATGGGGCCGCAAGAGCAAGATCAAGCTGACGCTGCCGCCTGGATTCCCGCTGGAACAATCGCCGCAGGGCCGGTCGCTGAACCAAATGCTTGTGGCGGGCGATCTCGATGCCGTGATCGGCGCGCGAGCCCCGTCGTGCTTCATCGAAGGTGATCCGCGCGTGCGCCGCCTGTTCGATGACTTCAAGAGCGCTGAGAAGGAATATTTCGCGCAATCGGGGATATTCCCCATCATGCATTGCCTGGCCATCCGCGGTGACGTCGCCGACAGGCATCCCTGGCTCGCCACCAGCCTCTTGAAGGCATTCGAAGAAGCCAAACGCATAGCCGACCAAGACCTGGAAGAGGTGGCCGCGCTGAAAATCGGGCTACCGTGGCTGGCACAGGAACTGGCCGAGACCAAGGCGGTGATGGGCGAGAACTTCTGGTCCTACGGCGTGCCGGACAACCGGAAAACGCTGGACGCGATGGTCCGCTACGCGTACGAGCAGGGCGTCGCGGCGCGCCCGCTCAAGATGGAAGAGGTGTTCATCGCTTCGACCGTGAACACCGCGAAGATCTGACGGGCGGCGCTCCGCTTACTCCGCCGCCGCCGCTACCGGTCTTCGCCCGCGGCTTCGATCGTCTGCACAGGGTGCGGCTCCTGTCTGCTTCGAAGCAGATTTTCTGTTGAGCCTACTGGTACTTGCCAGACGCCAAGTTTTCCGCGACGGGCACACATGGCATCGTCGTTGCCCTGCGTGACCGGTGTCGAGCGGCTCGCCCCACAGAAACGAGCGGGCCGCACCTCCTGCGGCGCATGCCGACAGGCCCTGGTCGGCACCGCTTGCTTACCGATGGTGTAGCCGGCAAATGATGGTCTTTAGCTTAGGCTCATCGGCCTTTCGACGGATCGCCGGACACTGACCTCAATTTCGGCGGTTGCCAATGCTGTCTAGCGGGTCCTAGCGGCCGTCATACGCGCGTCGAGATCGATCTTAGACGCATCAGTTTCGGCGAGATCGCGACCGCAGTCGCGCCTAGACCTGCAGCGGGGAAGACGATTCCCGGAGCGATCAACAAGAGGCCACCGGCCAGGACAACCAGTCGCTGAAACGAATTGAGCGAGCCGAAAAGATATCCCTGTATTCCCGCTGCGACCAGAGCCGAACCGACAAAGGCCGTTCCGCCGGCCAGGGCAACTTGGCCTACAGAGCCGTTCATCAACAGCCTGTCGTTGAAGACAAACGCGAACGGGATCAAATAGGCTGCAATGCCGATCCGCATTGCCTCCCAGCCAGTCTGCCACACCTTGCTGTTTGCGATGCTTGATGTGACGAAAACGGCGATGCAGGTCGGTGGCGTATAGAAAGACGCGAGCCCCCAATAAATGACGTAGAGATGCGCCGCCATTTCCGAGACGCCCAGGCGCACTAATGCGGGTGCCATCAAGGTTGCGAGAGTCACGTACGCCGGCGTCGCGTCGAGCCCCATACCAACGACCAGACTGACGAGCCCGACGAACACTAGGGTCAGAAGCAAATTGCCGCCCGCAAGTTCGACGATGAAGCGAGAGACTTTTATTCCTACGCCAGAGAGTTCAAGCGCGCCGATCATGATTCCAACGGCCGCGGTAATCGACGCGACGGTGATCCAGCGATGAACTCCCTCGTCGAACGCCGATACGATTCTCCGCGGAGTCAACCAAAGCGAGGGGTCGCGCGAAACGAAGCTGGTTGCCACGACAAATCCGCACGCATAAATGCCGGCCATTCCGGGCGGATAAGAGCTGATGATCAGGAAATAGACCAGGGCAGCGACTGGAATCATGTAATACCAGCCGCGTCTGAATACCGGCCAGAAACGCGGCAGCTCGGCTTCTGCGAGCGCCTTTATCCCGGCTTTTTTCGCCTGCAGATGTACCGAAACGAAGACGATCAGAAAATAGAGGAAGGCCGGAACGAGCGCAGCCGCGACCACCGCGGAATAGGAAACCTCGATCCACTCCGCCATAAGGAAGGCCATCGCGCCCATGACCGGCGGAAGGATGATCCCGCCGGTAGACGCGACCGCCTCGACCGCTGCAGCGAAGGCGGGTGTATAGCCGATCGACTTCATCATCGGAATCGTGAAGACGCCGGTGGTGGCGGCATTGCTGGAAGGCGACCCCGAAATCGAGCCGAACATGGCACTTGCCACAACCGCCGCCTTGGCGGGGCCTCCGCACAACCTTCCAGTGAGCGCCAGAGCCGTGTCCATGAACCAGCGGCTTGCGCCCGCGGCCTGCATCAGCGCGCCAAAGATGAGGAATACGATGATGATATTGGCGGCGATGCCGAGGGGAAGTCCGAATATGCCGGCGCTTCCGACGTAGGAACTGTAGAGCAGGCGATGGAGCGGATAGCCGCGGCCATACAAGAGCCCGGGCAGATATCTCTGGAAGATCGTAACTAAAACGAAAAAGAGAATAATGACCGGTAATGCCCATCCGGTCGTTCGCCGCACCGCCTCAAGCAGGGGAATTACCAGCATCATCGACAGGACCATGCCGGCTGTATCCAGATAGCCGTACTCGGCATAGTTCAGAATGCTCTGATAGGAGAATATGACGAAACACGTGCTGACGAGAGTAAAACCCAGCAGGAGATAGTCGTACCAACGCACCCGTGGTGGCCGCCGTTCGTCGTTGGCGCCACCTACCTGCCGCGCTCGATGCGCCGGCAGCGTCAGAAAGATCAACGTCATCGCCGCGCTGAGGCTAACGGCGAGGTGAATCTCGTTCGGAACGAATACACCAAACCATGTCGGAAACTGGGCCACCACCACGATGTGGTAACCCGCAATGAGCGTCGTCAGCCCGATCAGAAACGCTGGGCGCCGCACCGACTTACGCAAGCCTCATCGGGTGCCCTGGCGCTGGCTTCGCAACAGCAGACGATTCGGGCCCATGCCCACCAAACGCACTATTGAACGCTTATCGCTTCATCAGTGCTTGCTGATTCGCTTCCAACGTCGACGTCCACACGCCTTTCTCCTTGAAATACCGTATAGCACCGGGGTGGAACGGCAGCGACACGTGCTTTAGCGTGTTGTCCAAATTGTAATGACGTCCCAAGCGCTGATAAGACATTAGTTCCTTGGTATTTTCGAGAACTGCTTTGACGACCTTGTAGACTGTCTCCTCGGATACCCCGGGCCGCGTCAGGAGGTACGTATTCATCGCAATCACATTGACGTCCTCGGACTGATTCATGAACGTCCCCTTCGGCAAGGTCTGGCCCCACATCACAGAGGGCAGCTGCTTGAGCATTTCATCCCGTTGCGCCGCAGGCAGATACAGAAAATCGATGATCCCGTCTTTCATCGGCTTTTGAATATTCGCGGCCCCGCGCCCAAAAGGCAGAAGCGCTGCGTCTACGCTGCCCGCCGCCAGCGCCTTGAGCGCCGCTCCCGTTTGTGTAGTGGCTACTTGGTTGACGCTGGACGGATTAACCTTGAATTGCTTCAGCATGACGCCCATGATCATATGGACATCAGGAAGCGCCGGTCGCTTGGCAACAACCGTCCGGCCCGCAAGATCTTCAACACGCTTGATAGCAGCGCTTTTCCTGAGAAACAACCAGCGCAAGCTCGGGTGCCCCTGAGCGACGAGCTGAATGTCCACTGGCTTCTTGAAATTGACGATTCCTTTATACCCGTTGACCGCGGCGAATGAATTGGCGAGCGCGAACTCGATATTTCCGGCAGCCAGCCCCCTGACGTTGGCTCCTGAACCGCCTACCGCTTCGACCGTAATGTTGATTCCGGCGTGCTTCTGAATGACCTCGGATGCCCCGACCGCCAACACGTAGATGCTGCTTCCAACGCTAGACGTACCGAAGCGGATCGCTTGCTGCCCGGCAGCAGGCAAGGCCATCGACAAAACGATTCCTGTCGACAGGGCAATGAATGTCTTGAAGAGTTTGCACATGTCAGGCCTCCGTTGGCTAGCTGTCTGGGATACCATGGCCATTCGCGGTCGTACAGGCAGACTCACTCGACGTTCCGATGCTCATCGGCGCAACGCATTGGAACCGCAAGAGCCCTCCCCTGATCACCGACGCGCAAGCGGCGGAATACATTCGCTCAGACGACGAGCGCGGTGAACTTCGAACGTTTGGCCCTGATGGGCCGAATGAAAGTGACAAAAAAGTGTCTCATATCCGGGAACTGCTTACAAGCGATGACAAACCCAAGCTTGCTCGTCGTAAGATCCTCGTTGATGCGCGTGGACTTTGCGAGGCTCGTGGGTGGCGAGTGTTGAATATGCATCTGCCAGATGTTCGTTCGAGTCTCCAGCCTTGCTGGACGATTGAATTGTCTCTTCACTTCAGCTAGAGGAGAAATACGCGATGATTCGGCATAGGACCAGAAGGATGACCGAGCAGGAGTGGACGTTCGACAAGATAATTCAGGCGAACGGCATGGATATTTCTTTTCCGATGTCCGAAACCCTGTTGCGCACGGTGGGAATGGACTTATCGGCGGATATCAGGCGCCTTCGTTCGAGGATCAAGAAATACGTGGAGATTTCGCGCGAGATCGCCAAGCTGGCCGCCAAACGCGAAGCAATGGCGACTAAGGCCGAAGCCCAGGGACACGTTATTACTGCTCGCGACAACTATTTTGCGGCCGCTGTCTTGTATACGGGTGCGCAAGGGACGATCCATGATGACGATAACATGGAAAACGCCGTCTACAGTGAGAAGAAGAACGAATGCTACGATAGGTATATCGAGCACGCCCCGCATCCGATAGAAAGAGTCGAAATCGCTTTCGACGATCGGTATCTTCCGGGGCTTCTACACCTGCCAACGAGGGAATCCCGCGCATTTCCTTGTGTCGTGCATTTCGGCGGGATGGATGTGGTCAAGGAAATGTTGACGTCGGCGTACGGCGATAAGTTCCTTGAACGAGGAATAGCAGTGATGTCCCTTGACGGTCCGGGCCAGAACGAAGCTCGAATCACCCGGAAGATCTGTTGCACCGCTGACAATTTTGTAACGGCCGGACGAGCCGCGATGGATTTCCTTCTCGATCGTCCGGAGATCGACAGCAACAGGATTGGGATAGCCGGGGTAAGCATGGGCTCTTTCTGGGTTCCCCAAATTGTGGCCCACGATCACCGGTATAAGGCAGCTGCGGCCTTCCACGTTTGCCATGAACCGGGTATGGCGACGCTTTTCACGCGAAGCTTCCCGGGATTCAAGGAGCGGTTCATGTGGATGGCGGGTTATGAAGATGAGACAGAATTCGACGAATTCGCTAAGTTGCTCACGCTCAAGGGACTCGGCCAGCGAATAAAATGTCCGATACTGATCGTTGCAGGGGAAGATGATCAATTGAGTCCGATCGCATATACGCATGAATTTTTCGGCGAGATCGAGGCGCCCAAGACACTGGTTATCTATAAGGGCGAGGCGCACGGGATATCGGACAACCTGGATGAAAAGGCACTCATCGCCGATTGGATGATGAACAGGCTGGAAGGTGTTCCGATAAGGTCGGAACATATTCTTATGGATGGTGCGACCGGCCGCGAACTCCCGACCGGACCGAACACCAACGATTGAAATATCCCGACTGCCGCTGACGGCATCGCCCGGTTCCCAAGCGCTCGCGCACTCGGGCTTAGGTTGATTTCGCATCCCGGGGGCGTCCCCGCGCGGGAGCGCTCAGACGGAAATTATTGGTAAAAATTTCCATCTGCGCGGTTCGTCGCGCTGTGCTATTCGGACCCCTCGGCCATGCCGACCCGGATCGCGGCGCCACGCATCCACAGCCAGAACAGAAGGCCGAGCGCCCCACCACCCAGCAACGACGGCACCAAGCCGAACACCTCACCCAAATGGCCGACGATAAAGGCGCCGAGTGCCGGCAGTGCCCGGATGGAGATGCCGTAGAGGCTCATGACCCGGGCGCGCATCCGATCGTCCACGGTATTCTGGATCAAGATTTGATTGCTGATGAGTACCACCGACGAGGTAAATCCATAGACGAAGAGGCAGGCAACCCCGAGCGCCAGGCTGCTGGAATACAAGAACGCGATGAGTACAACCGCCGTCGCCGCGAAATTGAGCAGCATGATCTGCGTGATGCCTCTGGTGGCGCCGCGCCAGGTGAGCCAGAGCGAGGCAAAAACGGCCCCCAATCCCGCAGCCGGCAGCAGCCAGCCAAGTGGCTCCGGTCCGGATTTAAGGACGCTGCCAACGAATGCCGGCATGATTTCCACGACCGGACGGAGAAAAATCGCCAGCGCAACCGCGACCACCAGCAACATGCGAATGGTCAAGCTTGACCATGCGTAGCGAACCCCGGCGGCCAAATCATCGATAACACCGGGCGTCGCAAGCGTGCGGGTTTTGCTTTCATCGATGCGGATAAGCATCAAGGCGAGAAGCAAGGCATAGTAACTTACCGCTTTGAAGGCGAATGCCGCGGCAACCCCGAACCAGACCAGAATGATGCCGGCCAGTGCCGGACCGGCAAACCGTGCCGCCTGGGAAATCGAGGACTGGAATGCGATGGCGCCGGACAAGTCGCGGCGTGGCACCAGCCTGGGCATGATCGCGAAATGGGCCGGGAAAGCGACTCCGTTGCAGGCGCCGAGAAGGATGACGAAGCCGAGCAAGATCTCGATGGTCATCCATTCACCGAAGGTCACCACGGTCATCGCCGAAACCGTGATGGACGCCAACAGTTGAGCCCAAAACAGCGCGCGTTGCGCGCTGGTCCGGTCGATGATGACCCCGGCAAACGGGCTGACGACGACATTGGGAATGGTTTCGGCCAACACCATTGTGCCGACCCAGGCGGTGGAGTGGGTCATTTCCCAGGTCATCCAGCCAAGCGCAACGACGAACGCGAAGGTGCCAGTGAGCGCGAAACCCAGTCCGCTGCAGTAGAGAACGAGGTTCCGCGAGCGCAGGGCCTGGCCGATGCCGCCCAGGGCGCCTAAAGATTTTCCAGTGCCGCGGCCGTCCGACACGGTGGCGCTGTGCTCCGATATCCGGTTCCCCGCCGCGTATCACCCGCCGCCGGCATCAGCAATGCTTTCCGCTGCGCGACAAGGCTCAGCCAGCAGCTGACCGACACCGTGCAGCGGGATACAAGCGGGCCGCAATTTCAAGACTACGCGGGCAGATTGCGGAGATCAAAATGTGGGCCGAGGTAAACTGATCCCATGAAAGCACCGGATCCTATCAAAAAACCAAGTCGATATCGGGTGCGCTTCCGGAACGGTTCCGCCGCGCCGCGTAAGCGGGAGGGGCAGTTTCCGGAGAGTCGGTGAGTAGCGGGTGTCGTCGGCCGCTGAGGCAATACCGCCGGAATCTATTTCCCCAACTCCTTAGCGATATACACGCGAAACGGGCACCTGCATAAGTGCTCGATGCCACTGCTAAAGCCGAATCCGCATTCCTGATATCCCTGTTCGTCCAAGCAGATCAGGTTGTGTTCCATGCCAATGTCGCGCGCTTCGCATGCGTTTCGAAATCCGTCCCTTATACAGGCGAAGTCCATTGCGCACGACGTCGTGCACATCAGGTGGCTAATTTGGTGCTCGTGTTGTGCATTCATGGACGCTTGTTGTCCGGTTCGCCGAAAAAGAGAAGATCCTTGCCTCGCGGTGGTCTGCCAAGATTTGTCAGTAAGCAACCATATTACTTCAGGCGCTGGTGACCGCGCACTCAGTGCCAGCCGGGGATCATACTCATTTTTGTGCTCACTGTAACGCTACCTCTTCCATGCCTGGCTAAAGTAGAGAGGTTCGGGGTCGCTTCCTGGACGGTTTCGCCGGGCCGCGGAAGAGACCGCGGCCATTCTCTGTATATTCAGTGAGTCGTCGCCGCACCTGGCGGCTGTTGGCCAGGGGGCTTCACCCGAGGCCGGCAGTAACCGTGCAGTCTTGGACGTCCTTGATGAACGCCAGCCGAACAGCGCCGCGTTACGCCTCTGCGGCAGCGGAACCCATGTTTCTGGCTTTCGCGATGAACCAAAGGTGTGGAGTCTGGTCTAGTGCTGAATTGGGTCTGTTAAATGTCCTGGGCCGGCGCTGGCCCCGGTTGATTCGCCGAGGGAACGGGCCTTGGTCACGAACGTGTCGGCACTATTCCTTATTTTCTGACTCGCTGCTTGTTCGATGTCGGTATTGCGGTCTCGTGTCTTGGAAATTGTTGCCTCGGGAGCATTCATATGCAACCGCCCATCCGCTCGATCGTGCATCCCACGGATTTCTCCGAAGCCAGCATCGACGCCTTCGCCCATGCGCTGAAGATCGCACTACTGGTCAGGGGAAGGCTCGATATCGTGCATGTGACTGCAGGTCACGACCACGGCGGCGACGCCATGCCGCCCCGGATGCGTCACGCTTTGTCGTTGTGGGGATTGGCGAAGGAAACGGAATCGCCCGCATCGGTCGGGGAGCGTCTCAACATCAAAGTGACCAAGGTCGAATTGCTGCCACAAAGCCCGAAATTGGGCATCCTCGGCTATCTCCACCGAAACCCGAGCGATCTTCTTGTCGTGGCCACGCACGGACGCGAAGGCTTCATGCGTTGGCTGCGCGGGTCAGTCGCCGAATCCGTCGCGCTGCGTTCCGGCATGCTGACGCTCTTTCTGCCGCCGGATGCGCGGAACTTCGTCAACGAAGCGACCGGCGAGGTTCATCTGAAGCGCGTACTGGTGCCTATCGATCACGAGCCTGCGCCCGGCGCGGTGCTCGGCACGATAATGGGCTTCATCGCTCTGTTCGAAAAGCGCGGAGTGGAATTGCGTTCGATACATGTCGGTACGAAACCGCCAAGCCTGCCCAAGGACGTAAGACTCGACGGCATGACCAAGATCGAATTGCGCAAGGGTCATCCAGTGGACGCGATCAGGACCGAAGCCGTGGACTGGAATGCCGATCTGATCGTAATGCCCACGGCCGGGCATCGTGGTCTCCTGGATGCGCTCGGGGGCAGCACCAGCGAGCGCGTTTTGCGTCACGCGCCGTGTCCGGTGCTGACCGTTCCGGTACCCGCGTAGTTCAGGTCCAAGGTAGTGCGCGCAAGGTGCGATCCGCCCGGCATCCATCCCGTTTTGGCGGCAACGCGCACGTGGTTCGTTCTGCAACAGGTTGCATCAGGCCATAAGTCACTGAACGCGGCTCGCCATTGAGGTTCCTGTCCAGCGCTGACACCGCTTGACTTGCCGATCCGGTTCGGATTACAACCTTGGGACTTTGAGGAGGACATCCCATGGGAGATACGCTGCCGACCATCCGCGTGGCTGCTGTCCAGGCTGCGCCTGTCCTGTTGGATCGCGAGGCCACCACCGAGAAAGCCTGCCGGCTGATCCGCGAGGCGGGAGCGGAGGGAGCGAGGATCATCGGATTTCCGGAGGGATTCATTCCCTGTCATCCGCTCTGGTATCACTTCCATCCCGCCAGCAGCGGCCGGAGCAGGCAACTGGCCAGCCGACTGTTCCTGAATTCGGTGGAGATCCCGAGCGCGACCACGGATCTGCTTTGCGAGGCGGCGCGGGACACCCGTGCGTACGTCGTCATGGGGCTGTGCGAACGCCTCGCCGGAACCACGGGCACGATGTATAACAGCCAGCTGTTCATCGGCCCGGACGGCCAGATCATTGGCCGCCGGCGAAAGATCATGCCGACTCTGGGCGAGCGGATCGTGCACGCGCTCGGCTCCGGCGAAGGTCTGCGTCCGGTCGAGACCGAATTCGGGCCGCTGAGCGGTCTCATGTGCGGCGAGAACAGCAACCCGCTCGCCACATTTACGCTGATGGCCATGGGGACCCGGATACACGTCGCGAGCTGGCCATCGCATTTCACCGAGAACGAATCGATGATCGAAACGATCCAGATGAGCACGCGCGCGCTGGCCTATCAAGGCGCGATGTTCGTGATCAACTCGGTCGGCCTCGTCAGCGACGACATGATCGACGTGCTGGCCGTGACCGACGCCGATCGGCTCTTTCTGACCCGGCGTCAGCAGGAACCGGGCGGCGCGTCGGTCATCAGCCCGCGAGGCCAGATCATCGCCGGCCCGATGCCTCCCGGCGAGGGACTGCTCTACGCCGACATCGACCTTGCCCAGATCGTGACCCGCAAGACCGTACAGGACTTCGCCGGCCACTACAACCGGCCGGACCTTTTCAAGCTCATGCTCGATGTTCGCCAGCAAGCGCAATTCCGGCCCGCGGAGGCTTCACCGAACGAGATTGCGAACGCAGGTCCCCTCGAGTTGCAGCCGCCGGCGCCGGTGGCGAAGCGCTTGAACTCC
>MEQX01000070.1 GCA_001770415.1 Betaproteobacteria bacterium RIFCSPLOWO2_02_FULL_63_19
TCGGCCAAGAAACGCACAACCCCGCCAACCGCCTCGACCGTACGGAGTTGGCCCGATCGCCGACCTCGACCCTGAATCACTGAAAAGGGTTTCGAACCTTCAGTCGACCGTCGAAGAGCTGGCCATGCTGCATGTCTCCGGACACTAGCGTCGTGCATCGGGCAATCAAGGCAGACGCGACAATCATTGCGTCATAGACAGTCAGCCCATGTTTCTCGGCGATTTGCAGGCCGATGTCATGGGTCTGCTCGCTTATCGGCACGATCGTGCAAACTATTGCAACTCAGCGCGCGCCGGGAACATTGCGCGTCTTCAGGAATTCCTCGAGCGTCTCGCCGCGCATGTGCGCGACCATCGCCGGGTTGGACACGCCGCTCAGCCGGCCGAGTTTCTCGAGCGTGAAAAAACTCGCCCCGTAGCGAATCAGCGCGCGCCAGTCGAGATTGCGCACCATTTCGCGTTCCTCCTCGCTCAGGCCGGCCGCCTCGAACGCGGCCTCCGGGTTCTGTTTGAACAGCTCGCGCTTCTCGGGGTGGATGAAGTCGTGCAGGAAACGATTGAGCCGAAGCGCCTTGGCGCTGCGCTCCAGGTCGAACAGATACGTCCCGCTCAGGGATTCAATGCCTTCGAGCTGCGGATTCATGTCGTCGTTGCTTGGCTCAGGCGGCCTTGCGCGCCGTGCCGGCAGCGGGTTCCTCGAACAACGCCACGGCCATCGCGGTCGTCATCGGCAAATAGTAGCTCTGGTGGATCTTCTTCGCTGCATCGGACAGCGCCCCGCGCATTGCGAGCCACATGATCACCTCCGCGCCCTCGGTGCCTCCGAGCCGCGCGTAATCGGCCAGCCGCATCGACGTGAGCGCGTGTGGATCGCGTTCAATCAGGTCGAGAAACTTCATGTCCCACTCGGTGTTGTTGAAACCGGCGCGCTCCCCGTTCATCTGGTGCGACAGCCCGCCGGTGCCCACCACGACCACTTCCAATTCCTCGGGATAGGACTCCACCGCACGGCGCACCGCCTGCCCCAGTTTGTAGCAGCGCAGCGGCGTCGGCACCGGGTGCTGAAGCACGTTGACCTCGATCGGAACCAGCGCCCCGGGCCATGCTCCGGCCCGAACCGCGTCCGGCCAGAGCATGGTCAGCGGCGAGTTGCAGCCGTGGTCGATCGGCAGTTCCTGGAACACCGAAATGTCGAACTCGTCGTTCACCAGCGCGTGCGCCATGTGGCGCGCGAGCCCCGGGTGGCCCTTGATCGGCGGCACCGGGCGCACGCCCATGCCCTCGTCGGCGGTCGGAAACTGCGCGCTCACGCCGAGCGCAAAGGTCGGATAGTGGTCGAAAAAGAATGTGGTTGCGTGATCGTTGTAGAAGAAGACGAGCACGTCGGGCCTCTTCTGGGCAAGCCACTCTGCAACCCGCTCATAGCCCTTGAACAACGGAATCCAGTCGGGATCGTCGTTCTTCTTCCGGTCGAATGCAACGCCAATCGTGGGCACGTGCGACGTCCCGATACCACCGATGATTTGTGCCATACAAGTCCCTGGTGTTCAGTAATCAGCTGATACGCTCAAGCGCTCGCGCCTGCTTTGGCGCTTGCCTCGGTCGGCCGCGAACGCGCGCTTACTTGACGTCTCCGTCAACCGGAGGCGCCGCGTCGTCCGACTTCGACTCGGCAACGTTCCTGTTCAGCTTGCGCAGGCGTTTTTCTTCCTGCTTCTTCTTTTTCGCGAGATCCCTTTGACGCTTTTCGAATTGATAGTTTGGCTTCGCCAACTGGTCACCTCCTCGTTGAGAATACGTGGTTAGTCGTTCCGTACCCGCATTGTCCACCATTTCACGGTTGTAGCGGGTGCAGCGACCAGCCGCCGGCATACTGCAGTGCGCCAGATTGCCAGCCGTATGCAATCGTCATTCGTCGACCCGCCGCCTGAGGACCTTGATTCCGCCGCGCCTGGTCTTGGCGTCGAGCCGCCTCATCCGGGAACTTCGGCTGGGCCGGGTCGCCTTGCGCTTTGCGCGGCCGAGCACGGCGGCCACGCGCCCGACCAGTTCCCGCAGCCGATCCAGGGCCTGTTCCCGGTTCTTCTCCAGGCTCCGGTACTGCTGCGCCTTGATAACCAGAACACCCTCCTTGCTGATGCGCTGATCGCTCAGGGCCAACAACCCCGCCTTGTAGCGCTCGGGAAGCGATGACGCGCCGATATCGAAGCGCAAATGCACGGCACTGGAAACCTTGTTGACGTTCTGGCCTCCAGCGCCCTGCGCGCGGATGGCACTGAATTCGATCTCGTCGATCGGTATGCTCACGCCTGCAGAGAGTTTGAGGAGGTCCGACACGTCACTGCACTGCCATCAACGCCCGTTCGGCGCCGGCCAGATCTGATGCAGGCGCACACACCCGGCGTGCGGGTCCTACTTACCTTCCTGGGCTTCCAGCGCCTTATCGCGGTCGACGGCCGCGGCGCCGACCGTCGCTTCGACGGTCTTGGCCTTCTCCAGCACTTCGCGCTGCGTCTTTATGATGTCGACGGTCTTGCCGTCGGATTTTGCCTGGTCCTGCGGCTTGGAGCCGCTGCCGCATGCTGCGGCGCCAATTCCAAATGCGACAGCCAACGCGATGACGGACACCCGCATGTCAGCACTCCTTGAGATCGATCGAGCCCCGTTTCGACGGCGCAACGGCATGCTATATGCGAATAGTAGAACGTCGTCCGCAATCAGCGCAAACGGCCCACCGAACTCGGGCCGGGCGCGATAAACTAAGTGCGCCTTCCACTCCCGGCCCACGAGCCCACCCGATTGGACACGCTCACCCACGCTCTTTCCGGCGCACTGATCGCGCGCGCCACCGCCTCTGCCGCAGACGGCGCAATCCCGCTTTCAAGGCGACTCGCGTTGGGCACGCTCGCCGCGGCATTTCCCGACGCGGACATCGTGATGTCGCTGGGCTCCCCGATCGCCTATCTGCTCAACCACCGGGGCGTGACGCATTCGCTGATCATGCTCCCGCTCTGGGCCATGCTTCTGGCGTGGCTCGCCGCACGGTTGTGGCGCGACGCGCGCGGCTGGCGACCCTATTTCGGCGTCACAGCGATGGGAGTAGGCATTCATATCGCGGGCGACGTCATTACGTCCTTCGGCACCATGGTATTTGCGCCGCTGTCCGATCTGCGTGTCGCGATGGGAACGACATTCATCATCGATCTGTATTTCACGGGCATCATCGTCGTCGGGCTCGTCGCCTCGCGCCTGTGGCGCTCATCGCGAACCCCGGCGATTGCCGCCTTCGCCGTGCTGGCTGGCTACGTCGGTTTTCAGGCCGTGCAGCACCGGCACGCGATCGAGGCGGGCCGTGAATATGCACGCACGCATCAACTTTTCGCCGCGCGCGTATCCGCGCTGGAGCGCCCGCTGTCGCCTTTCAACTGGAGGCTCATCGTGGCCCGTGGCGATGAGCAGCACTATGCGGACGTGAACCTGATCGCCAGAACGCTGCCTGAACCTGCCGGCCCGGACGCCGGACTGATCGCGCGGATCTCGAGCGCCTTTGCCCCGGTGAGCATGGCGCGCTGGGTGAGCGCGCCTCGCTTCGGCGACACGCCCGAGAACAGGCACGTGGCACGCGAGGCGTGGCAGCAGCCGGAGTTCGCGTTCTACCGCCGGTTTGCCGATTTCCCGGCTCTCTACAGAATCGACCGCGGCAATCCCTCGACCTGCGTCTGGTTTCAGGATCTGCGCTTCGCGCTGCCGGGCCGGGGCAACGCGCCGTTCCGTTACGGAATGTGCCGCGATGGCGACGGTCCTTGGCGGCCGTACCTGCTCGGTGCGGGGGAGATGCGCCGGCAACTCGATTGAATTGACAGAACATCGATCAGCGCGAACATCCCGACCAACGGGTATAGTTTCCCGGACGGCTCCGACACGACATCATGACATGCACACGAATATCGCGACGAAACGCGCTGAAACTGCTCGCCGGAATACCGCTGGCCGTACACATGCACGGTAGCGACGCGGCCGGACTGCTCCGGCGCACGATTCCCGCTTCCGGTGAACGGCTGCCTGCCGTGGGCCTGGGCACGTGGCAGGTCTTCGACGTGGCCGGCCAGGCCGATGATCTCGCGCAGGCGCGCGCCGCGCTCTCGCGCTTCGTCGAACTCGGCGCCAGCGTCGTCGACAGCTCGCCGATGTACGGCACGTCCGAATCGGTGCTGGGCGAACTCGCAGCGGAGCTGGGCGTGCACAAGCGCCTGTTCCTCGCCACCAAGGTGTGGACCAGCGGGCGCGAGGCCGGCACCCGGCAGATGGAGCAGTCGATCGAGCGCATGCGGGTTGCGCTCAAGGGACCGCTCGATCTGATGCAGGTCCACAACCTCGTCGATGCGAAGACGCATCTGGCGACGCTGCGCGACTGGAAGGCCGCAGGCCGCGTGCGCTACGTGGGCGTTACGCACTACCACGAAGGCGCCTATACCGACCTCGAGCGCTGGCTGCGCGCCGGCGGCATCGATTTCGTCCAGCTCAACTACTCGCTTGCCGAGCGCTCGGCCGACCGGCGCCTGCTCGGCCGGGCGGCGGATTCCCGCATCGCGGTGATCGTCAACCGGCCGCTTGCCGGCGG
Organism: Betaproteobacteria bacterium RIFCSPLOWO2_02_FULL_63_19; assembly: GCA_001770415.1. Taxonomy (GTDB): domain Bacteria; phylum Pseudomonadota; class Gammaproteobacteria; order Burkholderiales; family SG8-39; genus JACQTO01. The sequence continues at coordinate 4,622 of MEQX01000070.1, forward strand.
GGCGCTGTTCCGCCACGTGGCGAACACGCCGCTACCCGCATGGGCGTCGGAAATCGGCTGCGCGAGCTGGGCGCAGTTCTTCCTCAAGTGGATCCTCGGCCACCCGGCGGTGACCTGCGCGATCCCGGGCACACGCAACGTCAAACACATCAATGACAATCTCGGCGCGGCAATCGGCGCGCTGCCCGACGCGGCGATGCGCAGGAAGATGGCCGCGCACATCGACAGCCTGTAGTCCCTAATGGGAACCGCATAGCGATATCCCGGACACTGCCCGACCGCGTTTCCGTAGCGATCCCGCCCGCAGCGTTCGGCGACCCCCGGCGCTGGGCAGCGGCAGCCGTGCGGCAAAACGGCGCTACGGTCCGACGTCGGCGCCCTGAACTTAGGCATGGTAGCCGGCGCCGCACGGTACAATTCAGACCACTGTGAAGCCTCGAATGTCGCCATGAACCTCGCCAACCTGCGTCGCGAATACATGCGAGCCGGACTGGACGAAAAGGACGCTGCGGCCGAACCGTTCGCGCAATTCACGGACTGGTTTGACCAGGCCCTCGACTCGGGCCTGCATCTGCCCAATGCATTGACGCTGGCCACCGCCGACGCTCAAGGCATACCTTCGGCGCGCGCGGTGCTGCTGAAGGGCTACGGTCCGGAGGGTTTCGTTTTCTACACCAACTATGAAAGCCGCAAGGGCCGCGACCTCGATGTCAACCCGCATGCCTGCCTGCTGTTTTCCTGGGAGGAACTGGAGCGTCAGATTCGCATCGAAGGCAGCGTGGAAAAAGTATCCGCCGCCGAATCGGACGCCTATTTCGCCTCGCGGCCGCTCGGCAGCCGGCTCGGCGCCTGGGCGTCACCGCAGAGCGAAACGGTCGCCGACCGATCGGCGCTCGAAGCGCGCTTTGCCGAAGCGCAGCGCCGCTTTGGCGACGTGGTTCCGCGGCCGCCGCACTGGGGTGGATACCGCCTTGTGCCCGTAGCCATCGAATTCTGGCAGGGGCGCGAGAACCGACTGCACGATCGCCTGCTCTACAGCCGCGAAGACTCCGGGCGTTGGTCGATCAAACGCCTCGCGCCGTGAATCCGGCCCGCGCCGCACCGGGCATCGCACTGCGCGCTCGAGGAAAAACATTGTTCCAGATCAAACACGCCGGAGCGTCTTTGCAGTCTGCTTGAATAAGGGGTCGGAATTTCGGCAGCAGCGCGAAGGAGGCGAATATGCTGACATTCGAAGACTGTCTCGGTCTGTCGGATCTGACCGAGGACGAAATCCTCGCGATCGCCGAGCACGAGCACATCCCCGAACTTGCCGCGCTTGAACTGGGCAACTTTCTGATCCGCACGCGTGGCGGCGAAAGACGGCTCAAACGCATGATCCTCGACGATATCGACATCGCATGCGCGATGGGCGACACAGGGCACGCGGCATCGCTGCGGCTCGTGCTCAAGCATTACTGTCAGGAGCACCGCGTCTAGCGCGCCACGAGGCTCGCGCCTTGCACTGCATCCCCCGAAGCGAGCGCTCGTCGCGAGCGACTCCCTCGGCGCCGCCGTCGCACTCGTGTGCTGAATGTTATCAGGCCCTAGAGAAACTGCTCGCCAACGAACCACGCGATCGCGGCGATGAAGGCCGCGCAGGGGATGGTGAAGATCCATGCCCAAACGATATTTCCGGCGACCCCCCAGCGCACCGCCGCGACTCTGCGCGCGGAGCCGACACCTACGATAGCGCCAGTGATCGTGTGCGTCGTAGAAACCGGAACGCCCAGTCCGGTGGCCAGAAACAGCGTTATTGCGCCCCCGGTTTCGGCGCAGAACCCGTCGACCGGCTTTAGCTTGGTGATCTTTTGCCCCATTGTCTTGACGATGCGCCAGCCACCGAACAGCGTCCCCAACGCAATCGCGCCGTAACAGGCCAGCGCGACCCACAGCGGCAGCGCTTCCTCGGCCCCGAGGCGGCCGGAAGCGATCAGCAGCATCCAGATGATGCCCATGGTCTTCTGGGCGTCGTTGCCGCCGTGCCCCAGGCTATAGAAGCCGGCCGAGACCAGCTGCAGTCGCCTGAACCAGCGATCGACGCGCTGCGGCGTCGCATCGGCGCAAATCCACGACACGGTGATCATCAACATCGTGCCCAGGACCATGCCAAGCAACGGCGAAAGCACGATCGCGGCTGCGGTCTTCAGGAAACCTGCCGCGACCAGCGTCTCGACACCGCCCTTTGCCACCGCGGCACCGGCAAGGCCACCTATCAATGCGTGCGAGGAAGAGGAAGGAATGCCGTAAAACCAGGTAATGATGTTCCAGGCGATGGCCCCTACCAGCGCTCCGAAAACGACTTGGTGGTCGACAATGGCAGGATCGATGATTCCCTTGCCGATGGTCGAGGCTACGGCAACCCCGAACACGCCAAGAGCGACGAAGTTGAACACGGCAGCCCATACGACCGCCCATTGGGGCCGCAGCACACGCGTCGAGACCACCGTGGCGATCGAGTTGGCCGCATCGTGAAAGCCGTTCAGAAAATCGAAGGCAAGCGCGACGAAAATCAGGAAGACTATGATCTGAAGACTCATGAGGACACCTTGCGGGTCCAGATCACGGTCCTGGGCGCTTTCATCCGGTGGCCGTGAATTGCCGAAAAGAGCACGCGTGTCACGCGTTCTCGAGCACGATCCCTTCGATGATGTTGGCGACGTCCTCGCAACGGTCTGTCATCTCCTCGAGAAGCAGATAGACCGTGCGCAGTTTTATGAGCTGGCGCACGTCGGGTTCGTCGCGGAAGAGCTTCGCCATCGCGGTTCGCATCACGTGATCGGCCTCGGCTTCGAGCTTGTCGATGTCACCGCACACCTCGAGGATCTTGCGCGCATTCTGCATGTTGGGAAGCAGTTCGACGGCCTCCTGAACCTTCTCGGCGCAGTCGACGCAGAGTTCCGCGATCCGCGCCGCATCAGGCGTCACGGCCCGCACGTCGTACATGGAAATCGACTGCGCCGAATCCTCGATCAGATCGAGGATGTCGTCCATGTTGGTGATGAGCTTGTGGATGTCGTTTCGATCCAGCGGGGTGATGAACGTCCTGTGCAGCAAGTCCACGGTAGCGTGGGTGACCTTGTCGCCCTTCTTTTCGAGCGCCTCGATGTTGTACCGCCGCCGCTCCACGTCGTCGAACGTGGTCATCAGCACATGCAGCTCGCGGCTGCCCTGCACCGTGAGTTCGGCCAGCTCCTTGAAGAGATCGAAGAACCTGCCTTCGTGCGGCATCAGGCGACCGAACATGGCGCTCTCCGCAAAACGTGACGTGTGACCGGGGCCGGGTTGGCAACCCGACGCGCCGCCATTCTACACTGGCCGCCTGCCACGTCGATCGCGGGCGCCACCAGTCAGGCGGATATGTGAATGGAAGTTTGCCTTGCGACGACGCGACTTCCCGGGAAGCGCGCGGTGAACCGACTCCCCTTCCCGGGTTCGCTTTCGATGTCGAGGCTCGCCTGGTGGCGAAGCAGCGCATGCCGGACGATCGCCAGACCGAGTCCGGTGCCTCCGGTCTGGCGCGAACGTCCTCGGTCGACGCGGTAGAAACGCTCGGTGACGCGCGGAATATGCTCGGGCTCGATGCCGACACCGGTGTCCACGACGCTGAAGGCGGCGCCGTCCGCGGCAGCGCGCCACAGCAACCGGATTTCGCCTCCGGCAGGCGTATAGCGAATCGCGTTGGTGACCAGGTTGGACAAGGCGCCGGCAATTTCGCTTTCGACCCCCAACAGGTCGAAATCCCCTTGCACCTCCAAACAGATTCGATGTTGGCCCGCCGAGAGCGCTTCAGCATCGCTGCGCAGCCGCTCGATCAACTGGTGCACGTCGATGCGCTCATCGCGCGGCGGTTCCGGTGCCGACTCGAGCGCCGACAGCGTCAGCAGATCGTCGATGATGCGCTGCATGCGGTTCGCCTGGTCGGCCATCATTCCGAGATAGCTGCGTACGCGGTCCGGGTCGAGCTGCAGCTCGCGCACGGTCTCCAGAAAGCCAACAAGCACTGTGAGGGGAGTGCGCAGTTCGTGCGACACATTGGCGACAAAGTCGCGCCGGACGGCCTCCAGCCGCTCAGCTTGCGTGACGTCGCGCGCCAGCAGCAGCTTCTGCGAACCGTGGTAGGGGATGATCTGGACCGACAGTGTAAGGCCCGATTCCCGGCTGGTGCGCAACCGGACCGGTCCTGAATAATCCCCGGCGACGATGTAATCGACGAACTCGGGCTGCCTGACCAGATTCGTGATCGGCTGGCCCACGTCGGTCTGAGCGTCGATGCCAAACCGTCGCTCAGCCTTTTCGTTGCACCACTCGATCCGGTCCTGCGCATCCAGCACGACGACACCGTCGGGCAGCGCCCGACCGGCCTGCCCGTAGCGAAGCACCAGCCGCCGCAGACGCTTGCGCTTTTGCCTGTGGCGCCGCTCGCGTCGATGCAGATACGCGAATGCATCGTCCCAGATACCGATTGTCCCCGGCACGGTGTCCGGATCCGGCCGCTTCAGCCATTCAAGAAGGCGGCCCAGGTTACGCGCGTGATATCCGAGCAGCAACAGCAAGCCGGCGACGAAAACGGCCCACCCCGCGTCAGCGCCGACGCTCAGATACACGATGCCTGCCGGCAGCACCAGCCAAGCAAGAACGACGACGGTTCGAACCAGGATGTGGTTCAAGTGAATACGTCACAAGAGATGGCACCGGCATTATCGCACGGCCAGATGAACCCGCATCCGCGGTCCTTCGCGATCAAGCCGTCGTCATCCGCGAGTCCGCAGGCCATACCCTCTGCCGCGCACGGTCTCGATCAGCCGCTCGTGTCCCGATTCTGAAAGCGCCTGTCGCAACCGCCGGATGTGGACATCCACCGTGCGCTCTTCGATGAACACATGGTCACCCCAGACCTCATCGAGCAGTTGCGCGCGCGTATAGATCCGGTCTGGATGCGTCATGAAAAAATGCAACAATCGGAATTCGGTCGGTCCCAGCTCAATGGTCCGCTTCCCGCCCGTTACGCCGTGGGCCGCCGGATCGAGTCGAAGGCCCGAGATTTCGACGGCATCATCGGTCAACTCCGGCGCGCGCCGACGCAATACCGCCTTGATGCGTGCGATCAGCTCCTTCGGCGAAAAAGGCTTGGTGACGTAATCATCCGCGCCCCATTCCAGCCCGGCGACTTTGTCCTGCTCACCCGCCCGGGCCGTCAGCATGATGATCGGAATGGACTTGGTGCGTCGGTCGGCCCGCAGTCGGCGCGCGAAAGCCATCCCGGATTCGCCGGGCAGCATCCAATCGAGCAGCACCACGTCCGGAAGCGCCTTTTCGATCAGGTCTTGCGCCTGTGCGACGGAATCCGTGCGCCAGGGAACATACCCTGCATGTTCCAGATTCACCGCGATCACTTCCAGGATGGGCGGCTCATCCTCGACGATCAAGACGGAGTTGGCCATGGCGCGTATGCGCGACGACATCAAGCCTGAACGGTTGCCGGACTTGGGCTGCCGGACCGCATTCAGCTCTTTGCCTCGCGTTCCAGATCCTCGTATCTCGTATGACGCACGTCGGTGCCCTTGACGATGTAGATCACGTTTTCGGCCATGTTCTTCGCGTGGTCGCCAATGCGTTCAATGGCCTTCGCGATCCACAGGATCTCCAACGCACTGGAGATCGTGCGCGGGTCCTCCATCATGAAAGTCACAAGCTGGCGCACGATGGCGCGGAATTCGTCGTCGATCGTCACGTCCTCGCGCACGACCTGGGCCGCCTGCGTCGCATCCATGCGCGCGAACGCATCCAAGGCCTGACGCAACATCTGCACCGCGATGTTTCCCACATGGCGGATTTCGCCGAAACGCTGCGGCTGGAGCCGGTCGCGCTCGTGGATCTGTTTGGACATGCGCGCGATCTTCTCCGCCTCGTCGCCGATACGCTCCAGGTCGGTCACGGTCTTGCTGATCGCCATGATCATGCGCAGGTCGGTTGCGGCCGGCTGGCGTCTGACGATGATGTGGCTGCAATCGGTGTCGATGCTTACCTCGTAACCGTTGACGCGCGGTTCGGTGTCGATCACCTGGTCGAACAGCTCCCGCTTCCCGGTTGAAAAGCCTTCGACGGCCGTGAGGATCTGCGCTTCAACGAGTCCGCCCATTTGCAGCACGCGCGAACGCAGCGCGTCCAGGTCGCTGTCGTACTGCTTGGAAAGGTGTTCGCTGCTCGCCATAGTCGCACTCCTTGGGCCGCCTAACCAAAACGCCCGGTGATGTAATCTTCCGTCTGCTTGTTCTTCGGCGCGATGAACAGATCGTCCGTATCGCCGAATTCGATCACCTCTCCAAGATACATGTACGCAGTGTAGTCAGATACGCGGGCTGCCTGCTGCATGTTGTGTGTGACGATGACGATAGTGAACTCCTGCTTCAGGTCGTGGATCAATTCCTCGATCTTTGCGGTCGATATGGGATCGAGCGCCGAGGTCGGTTCGTCCAGGAGCAGTATCTCGGGATGAACGGCAATACCGCGCGCGATGCACAGGCGCTGTTGTTGCCCGCCGGACAGGCTCATGCCGCTCTGGCTCAGCTTGTCCTTGGCCTCGTCCCACAACGCCGCCTTGCGCAGTGCCCATTCGACCCGGTCATCCATCTGCGCTCGCGTCAGGCTTTCATGCAGGCGTACACCGAACGCGATGTTCTCGTAGATCGACATCGGAAACGGCGTCGGTTTCTGGAACACCATTCCAATGCGGGCGCGCAAATCGTTGAGATCGATGTCCGAGTCCAGCAGATTCTTGCCGTCGAGCAGCAGTTTCCCTTCGGCGCGCTGCTCGGGATAGAGCGCGTACATCCTGTTCAAGGCGCGCAGCAACGTCGACTTTCCGCAGCCGGATGGCCCGATAAAGGCCGTCACTCGCGCCTTGTAGACGTCCATGGTGATGTTCTTGAGAGCCTGGTAGTTGCCATAGTAGAAGCTCAAGCCGCGTATCGACAGCTGGACTTCCGGCGCGGCGGGGATTCTCGGCTCGGTCATTGAGTTTGCATTGTTGAAATGTTTAGAACGGGGAGTGCGTCAGGATTTCGTCTGCTCGCTGAAGAAGGCGCGCGCGGCGACATTGAGCGCGAGCACGCCCATCGTGATCAGGAACACGCCCGCCCAAGCCAGTTGCTGCCAGTCAGTGAACGGGCTCATGGCGAACTTGAAGATGGTCACGGGAAGATTCGCCATCGGTTCGTTCAGGTTCAGGCTCCAGAATTGGTTCGAGAGCGCGGTAAACAGCAGCGGGGCGGTTTCCCCGGAAATGCGCGCCACGGCCAACAGCACGCCTGTGACGATGCCGGCCTTGGCCGATCGGACAGTCACGCGACTGATCACAATCCATTTGGGAGCCCCCAGCGCGAACGCCGCTTCACGCAGGCTGTTCGGGATCAGCAGCAGCATGTTCTCGGTCGTGCGCACCACCACGGGAATGACGATCAGCGCAAGGGCGAGCACGCCGGCCATCGCTGAAAACTTCCCGACTTGGGCTACATAGACCGCGTAAATGAACAGCCCGATCACGATTGAAGGCGCGGAAAGAAGGATATCGTTGATGAAGCGGGTCGAAAATCCAAGCGCGGTGCGCTGGCCGTACTCCGAGAGATAGACTCCAGCCATGACGCCGATTGGCGTCCCGATCAGTGTAGCGAGACCCACCATCACCAAACTGCCGACAATGGCGTTCATCAGCCCGCCCGGGCTCCCCGGGGGCGGCGTCATCTTCGTGAACAGATCCAGGGACAGGCCGCCCAACCCGAGGTGAAATACCGTGTAAAGAATCCAGCACAGCCAGAACAGGCCGAAGGACATCGCCACCAGGGACAGCCCCAGCGCGATCCGGTTCACCATCTTGCGTCTGCCGCGAAGATTCATCGTGTTCGAAACCTCAGGTCTGCGCCCCTTCGTGGCCCGCAAGCCGCAACAACAAGATCTTCGACAGCGAGAGAACCACGAATGTAATCAGGAACAGGATCAATCCGAGTTCGACCAACGCCGCGCTGTACATGCCCTCTCCGGCTTCTGCGAATTCGTTGGCCAGCGCCGAGGTAATGCTGTTTCCTGGTGCATAAAGTGAAATGGTGTCGAGCACGTTGTTATTGCCGATAACGAAGGTGACCGCCATCGTTTCGCCGAGCGCGCGTCCCAGTCCGAGAATGATGCCGCCGATCACGCCAACCTTTGTATACGGGAGCACGATGCACCAGACGACCTCCCAGGTCGTCGCACCCAGTCCGAACGCGGATTCCTTGAGCATGCGCGGCGTCACTTCGAACACATCGCGCATCACCGACGCGATGAAAGGAATGATCATGATCGCCAAGATTATTCCGGCTGTCAGCAGGCCGATGCCGAGCGGCGGTCCCCGAAACAACGCCCCGATGCCCGGAATCGTTCCCAGCGTGCCGGTCAGAAACGGCTGCAGGTACTCCGAGACGATGGGAGCAAACACCAGCAGGCCCCACATCCCATAGACGATGCTCGGTATTCCCGCGAGAAGCTCAATCGCGATGCCCAGCGGTCGCCGGAGCCAGACGGGCGAGAGCTCCGTCAGAAATAAGCCGATCCCGAAGCTGACCGGGACCGCAATCAGCAGCGCGATGATCGAGGTGATCAACGTGCCGTACATCGGTATCAGCGCGCCGAATCGCTCTGCGGGCGGGTTCCAATCCGAACCGATCAGAAATGCCGGCCCGAAGCGCTCGATCGAAGGCCACGCACCGTAACACAATGAAACGATGATGCCCGCCAGCGTGACTAGGACCAGCGCGGCGAATGCTCTTGAAACGTTGAAAAACAGGACGTCCCCGAATGCTGACGATTTCCTTTTTCTGGGCAGGTGCATTTTGAGTGCTCGATTCGCGGCACCCTCGCGTCAGGGTGCGCCGCCGGTACTGGAAATCTACCACGGACCGAAAGCAGATCGGTACCGTTCGGCGTTGAGAACGGCCTTTGCGCTGTCGGCCTAGTGGCCGTTCCAGAGCACCTTGCCCGCCCCGTCCTTGACGTTCCCCGTCCACGCGCTTTTGATCAATGTCACGAGGCTGTCGGGCAGCGGTACGTACACGAGATCCGCCGCCAATTTATCTCCGTTGGCGTAGGCCCAGTCGAAAAACTTCATCACCGCGACGCCTTGGGGGGGCTTCTCCTGGACCTTGTGCATGAGAATGAACGTCGCGCCTGTGATCGGCCAGCTTTCGCGGCCGGGCTGGTTTGTCAGGATTTCCGCGAACGCCGAGCGGGCCCAATCGGCGCCGGCCGCCGCTGACTTGAACGTCTTATCCTCGGGTGCGACGAATCGACCATCGGCGTTTTGCATCACCGTGTATGAAAGCTTGTTCTGCTTCGCATACGCGTATTCCACATAACCGATCGAGGCCGGAATCCGCTGAACGAACGCAGCGACCCCTTCGTTGCCCTTGCCTCCCAAACCCGTTGGCCATTGCACCGCCGTGCCTTCGCCTACCTTCTGTTTCCAATCAGCGCTGACCTTAGACAGGAAGTTAGTGAATATGAACGTCGTTCCCGAGCCGTCCGCGCGCCGCACCACCGCGATATCACGGTTCGGCAGCGCAAGTTTCGGGTTCAAGTTTGCAATTGCCTTGTCGTTCCATTTCGCCACCTTGCCGAGGTAAATGTCGGCTAGCAGCGCGCCGGTCAGACGCAACTCGCCCGGCTTGATGCCGCGCACGTTGACTACTGGCACCACGCCACCGATCACGGTCGGGAACTGGAACAGACCGTCCTTGTCCAGTCTAGCGGGCTTGAGTGGCATGTCCGACGCACCGAAATCGACCGTTTTCGCGGTGATCTGCTTGATGCCGCCGCCCGAGCCGATGGACTGGTAATTGACCTTGATGCCCGTGGCCTTCTGGTAAGCCTCGGCCCACTTTGCGTATACAGGCGCAGGAAATGACGCGCCTGCGCCGGTGACCTCTCGCTGCGCCAGCGCCGGCGTCGCAACCGTCGCGGCGACCGCGGCAAGCAAGAGTGCCATCGATTCGATTTTCGACTTGAACATGGATTGACCCCTATTGAAAGAATGTGTCATCACCCGGTAATGCCATGGGCAGTTTATCGCCCCAATGTGACAGCTTCGTTACAGCGGCCCCAATTCCAGATCGGCCAAAACAGGTTCCGCCGATATTCGGCCATTCATGTCAGCAGCTTGAACCGATCTGACGAGCCGGCGTGAATCGCCTGCGGACGAGAGTGGAGATGCAAGATGACAAGACGGTGACGGAACACGAAGCGCGCGTAGCGCGACCACCGCGTACTTCAGGAAGAAGCGAGGGACCCGATCCCTCGGTTGGGATCGGTCGTCGGGGCAGAGCGCGTTGCCGCTCGGCCCACCTATCGCGAAGGTCTCGACCGTCGCGCTACTTCTTCAGTCTGTCGCGATACTGCTTGCGAAATTTCGCCACCTTCGGATTGACGATAGCCACGCAATAAGGCTGATACGGATTGCGCGCGAAGAATTCCTGGTGGTAGTCCTCCGCGACCCAGAACGTCGACACCGGTGCGAGTTCCGTGACGATGGGAGCGCGCCACAGCTTCGCCGCTGTGGTACTGGCGATCACCTCCTCGGCGACAGCTTTCTGTTCGGGCGAGTGATAGAAGATCGCCGAGCGGTACTGCGTGCCGAAGTCGTTTCCCTGGCGGTCGCGCGTGGTCGGATCATGGATGACGAAGAAGACTTCCAACAGGTCGCGGTAATTCACCTGCTTCGGATCGAAGCGGATCTGCACGACTTCTGCATGGCCTGTTCTTCCTGTGCACACGTCCTCGTACGAAGGATGATCGACTCCACCGCCCATGTAACCTGACTCCACCGACTCCACGCCGCGCAGTTCATCGTAGACTGCTTCGAGACACCAGAAACAGCCGCCCGCAAGCGTGGCGATTTCAGATCGCGCCGACGGCGCCGGTTGCGTGTTCATGCGTCATTTTCTCCGCGTTCGTAAGCCGCGGCGTTGAACCGAACATCGCCGCTGCTTCATTAGACCAGTATATTGCGCGCGACATCACCGGCGCTTCCGATCACCGCCGGCGTACCCGATGATGTTGCAGCGCACATTTTCCGTTCGCTGCAGATTCGGACTTTTTTCCAAGCACTTAGCGCGGGAAGAGTCCCGGCCCGAAAATTGCAGATAATCGGTCAACCACAAAATGTTGTGGTTCAGTACTTGCCAACCCCGATATTTGGCATAAAATTGGTCGCTCGACTCGGACGGCTCAGCGGCCCGCAGACGAGCATAAAGTTGACTCAAGCGCTGTTTTTTGAGCTTAGCGCGACGTTCAGATTCTCGCTTCAGCAGATCTGCGGGGGGGAAGAGAAGGCCGCACCGGCGATAAGTCCTTGAATAATTGAGGGCTCATCGCATATAAAAAAATATTGTTGTTAAACATGATCTAGCGGCATTTTCTTGCTAAACTGCTTTAAGTAGTTCGGGAACAATTCCCAAGAATTGCAGGGCCCGTCAAGACTGTTCGGGGCCGGCGTATCCTGTCACTCTTACGAAGAAGAAGGGCGATATGCAAAAAACAGAACCGAAGCAGCACTACTCCCCCACGGCAGCAAATCTACCCGAGCAAGAAATCTCCGCCGAAGTATTGCAGGAGAAGTATGCAAAGGGCATAGAAAAAACGGTGCACGAAGTGCGCGAACGCGTCGCGCGAGCGCTCGCCTCGTGCGAGCCGGAAGACAAACGCGCTCTATGGGAAAAGCGCTTTCTCGAAGCGCAGGAACAGGGCTTCGTGCCGGCGGGCCGCATCAACTCGGCAGCAGGCACGGCGCTCACCGCCACGCTCATCAACTGCTTTGTGCAGCCCGTCGGCGATTCGATCACCGAGGTCGTCGACGACCGCCCGGGCATCTACACCGCGCTCGCCGAAGCGGCGGAGACCATGCGCCGCGGCGGTGGCGTCGGTTACGATTTTTCGTCGATCCGCCCGGTCGGCGCGCTGGTTCGCGGCACCCAATCGAGAGCGAGCGGCCCGGTATCCTATATGCGCGTCTTTGACCGCTCCTGTGAAACCGTCGAGTCCGCGGGCAGCCGCCGCGGCGCGCAGATGGGCGTACTGCGCTGCGACCATCCTGACATCGAGTCATTCATCCACGCCAAGGACAACGGCGACCTCACCAACTTCAATATCTCGGTGGGCGTGACCGACGATTTCATGCGCGCGGTCGAATCCGACGGCGAAGTCGAGCTCGTGCACAAGGCCGAGCCGTCGCAGGACAGCAAGGAAAACGGCGCTTTTCAGCGCGAAGACGGCATGTGGGTCTATCGCCGCATTCGGGCGCGCGAATTGTGGGAGCAGATCATGCGCTCGACCTACGATCACGCCGAGCCGGGCATTCTGTTCCTTGATCGAATCAACCGGGATAATAACCTGAACTACTGCGAGACCATCGAGGCGACCAATCCCTGCGCGGAACAGCCGCTGCCCTCCTATGGGTGCTGCTGCCTGGGCTCGATCAATCTGACGAAGTTCGTCAAGCATCCCTATAGCGAGCGCGCCGAATTCGACTATGCGGCCTTCGGAAAGAATATCGACGCCTCGGTGCGCATGCTGGACAACGTGCTCGACGCGACCCACTGGCCACTCGAGTCGCAGCGAGAGGAGGCGATGGCCAAGCGGCGCATCGGGCTCGGTTTCACCGGCCTGGGCGACACGCTGATCATGTTGCGCCTGCGCTACGACACCAAAGAAGCGTGCGCGATGTCGGCGAAGATTTCCGAATACATGCGCGACCGCGCCTACAGCGCCTCGGTGGAACTGGCACGCGAACGCGGCGCGTTCCCTCTGTTCAATGCGGACCTCTATCTCGCGGGCGGAAACTTCGCCTCGCGCCTGCCTGCCGAAATCAAGCAGAAAATCCGCCAGCACGGCCTGCGAAACTCGCACCTGCTGTCGATAGCGCCGACCGGAACCATCAGCCTGGCATTTGCCGACAACGCCTCAAACGGCATCGAACCGCCATTCTCCTGGTTGTACACGCGCAAGAAACGCATGACCGACGGAACATTCAAGGAATATTCGGTCGAGGATTACGCTTGGCGGCTCTATCGGCACCTCGGAGGCGATATGGGCCAGCTGCCCGACTACTTCGTCACCGCGCTGGAGATCTCGGCCCAGGCACACAAGGACATCGTCGCGGCGGTGGCGCCGTACATCGACACCAGCATCTCCAAGACGGTCAACGTCCCTGAAGATTATCCCTATACGGACTTTGAAGACCTCTACATGACGGCCTGGAAGTCGGGCCTTAAAGGGCTGGCGACCTATCGCCCGAACAAGGTGCTGGGGGCCGTGCTCTCGGTCGGCGAAGGAAAGGGCGGCACGGAGAAGAAGCAGCCGCAGGATGTGCGCCTCAGCGACGCCAACCGGCGCCTGTCGATCAAGTCACTGCCGGCGCCGGTTCTGGCGAGCCTGCGCTGGCCCGGCCGGCCGACGCTGCCTGAGGGAAACCTCGCCTGGACCTACATGCTGCAAACGCCGCAGGGCGAATTCGCGTTGTTCATCGGCCACATCGAGAACGGCAAAACCCTGCCCTTCGAAGTGTGGGTCAACGGCGCCGAGCAGCCGCGTGGCTTGGGTGCGGTTGCCAAGACCCTGTCCATGGACATGCGCGCCAATGACAGGGCCTGGCTCAAGCTCAAGCTCGACGTGCTCGCACGCACCATCGGCGAGCACCCGTTCGACATGGCGTTCCCGCCGAACGGCGAGAAGAGAACCGTTCCCGGCGTGGTCTCCGCGTTCGCGCAGGCGATCCGTTACCGCTGCGAGCAGCTCGGCGCGCTCGACGACAGCGGCCCGACGCCGGTGCTCGAATGCATGTTCTCGCGCCAGGAACCGAAGACCGGAACCGACGGCACGCTGTCGTGGACCGCGGACATCCAGAACCCGGCCACAGGCGAGGATTTCGTGCTCGGCCTGAAGGAGATCACGCTGCCCGACGGCGTGACGCGCCCGTACTCGATGTGGCTCTCGGGCACCTATCCGCGTGCACTGGACGGCCTGTCGCGCATCCTCGCACTCGACATGCGGGTCATGGATCCGGCCTGGATCGGCATGAAGCTGCGCAAACTCCTCAACTACTCCGAGCCGCTCGGCGATTTCATGGCCTTCGTGCCGGGCGCGCGAAGGCAACAGAATTGGCCTTCGACAGTGGCTTACATGGCGCGACTGATCATCCACCGCTACGCGATGCTGGGCGTTCTCGACGAGCACGGATATCCGACGCGCGAAATGGGCATACTCGAGGCGCCACGCGACAAACAGGCACCAAAGCTGATGCGCGGCGGCCTGTGCAGCGAGTGCGGCAACGCCACGGTCATACGCAAGGACGGCTGCGATTTCTGCACCGCCTGCGGAGCGGTGGGGTCCTGCGGCTAGCCGTGAGCTGGGCGGTCTGGTCCGGGATGCCGGAGACAACGCGGCCCGCCTCGGCGGGCCGTTTCTTTCCAGCAACGTAACACCGGGCTTTTGCCGCATAAACTGGGCTCGCCGCCGGGCTGCAACGGTCTTCTCATGGACATGGTCCGACTCCTGATATGAGAGAAGCGGCGGGCACGGGCATAGCGTATCCGGCCCGGACGCCGGAATCACCATCCAATGGTCGGCAGCAGTGTGCTTTTCTTACAAAGCACCGTGCGACCAAGCGCAAGGGAACGCGGTGCCCGGGAATTCCATTTCGGCCGGCCGCGTCCAAAGTCCTTGGCGCGGGTGCGGCTCGAAAGGGCTTCGTTGAAAGAATGGTCTGCGGAGTCCCCTGCGCTATTGCCAGCCGGGTCCGTATCTGCGAGGCGGTGAAAACCGCCTCCTCGTTCGCTTCAAACGATGGTGCTAGATCTGAAAACCCGGGCACCTGAATAAAGTATAGAAATGGAGATTGCCGAGAGCAAGGTGAAATTTTGTCGCGCGCTTGCGGAAACGGCCGCCTAGAGGGTCGAGGAATAGTCGGACGCGCTCGGTCTTGTTCTCGGCGCCTTGCGTTTGGTCACCGTACCGACGGATACAAAACAAAGCGCTCTTTCCTCACCGGACAATCCGAACAGCCGCCGAATCTGCTGCGAATACAACGCCTGCCCGCTCGACAGGCCGGCGCCAAACCCCATGGCATGCGCGGCAAGCAGCATGTTCTGCACGGCGCAACCCGCGGAGATCAGCCGTTCCTGCGGATGGGTCGGCCCCAGCTCGGATTCAAGACGGGCGACCACCAAGACCAGAAATGGTCCGCGAAACGCTTTTTCGCGCGCATCCTGCTTCTGTGCCTCGGTCGCCTGATCATCGCGCTCGACGAGCGCCTCGACGAAGGCCTCGGCCAAAAGATGTCGCCGCTCGGGTGGAACGATCACCAGGCGCCAGGGCGTTAGCAACCCATGATCAGGCGCGGCACCCGCGGCGGTCAGAATGGCCTCGATCTGCTGCGCATCGGGCCCGGGGTCGCCCAGCCGCCTGGGCGAGACATGTTGGCGTGAATGAATCAGCGTCAGCGCCGCATCGAGCACTTCCTGGTGATCAGCCGAACTCATGGCGGGGAATATATCTCTTTCCGCGCCGAAACGCGGACCGCTGCCCGCGGGCCGGCGTATCGTCCCCCGCGAACGCCGCCAGCGAGTTCCAACTGGACCTTGACACGGCCAATCATTTCCATAATACTCGAAATATGAAAATTTCGAGCGCAACCGAATGTCTGGCGGCGTTGGGTCATGAGACGCGGCTGACGATATTCCGCCTGCTGGTGCAGGCTGGAGCTCAAGGGGTCAACGCCGGCCTCATCGGCGAACAACTCAAGATCCCGGCGCCTACGCTGTCATTCCACCTGGCCCATCTGAGCCGCGTGGGCCTTATCAACGGCCGGCAGGAAAGCCGCTTCATCTACTATGTGGCCGATTACCGCGCAATGGACGAACTGCTCTCGTATCTCACCGAAAATTGCTGCCAGGGCAGCCAATGTCTACCCAGAACAGTGGCCGTCGCCGCGCCGAAGAGGCGAGTCCTAGTCAAGTCAGTCCGCTGAGTCTTCGAGAACGCGAGGATGAACAAACCAGTGCTGAACGTGCTGTTCCTGTGCGCGGGGAATTCCGCCCGAAGCATCCTTGCCGAAGCCATTCTCAATCAGGTCGGCAAAGGCCGGTTCCGGGCGTACAGCGCCGGCAGCCATCCCAAGGGTGAGGTGCACCCGTTCGCGCTCGAATTGCTTCGAAAGAACCGTTTTCCGGTCGAGCAACTGCGCAGCAAATCGTGGGAGGAGTTTGCGTCGGAGGGAGCACCGAGACTCGATTTCGTGTTCACGGTGTGTGATAACGCCGCCGGCGAAGCCTGCCCGGTCTGGCCCGCGCAACCCATGACTGCGCACTGGGGTATCGAGGACCCGGCCGCGGTTGAGGGCACCACCGAACAAAGGCACAAGGCCTTCTTCCGGGCTTACACGCAGCTCAATCGCAGGATCGGACAATTCGTCAACCTGCCCATGACCAAGCTCGACCGGATGACTCTAGCGGCAAGGCTGCGGGAAATTGGCGAACAGAGACTGAATGGCGAGTAATTGATGAGCGCTGCGACACAGCAATTGTCGTTCCTGGATCGATATCTCACCGTCTGGATTTTCGCGGCCATGGCGCTTGGCGTGGCGTTGGGGTATTTCGTCCCAGGCATCGAGGATTTCATCGATGCCTTCCAGGTCGGAACCACCAACATCCCGATCGCGATCGGACTGATTCTGATGATGTACCCGCCGTTCGCCAAAGTGCGTTACGAGGAACTGCCGGACGTATTCGGAGACAGGAAGGTGCTCGGCCTGTCGCTGATCCAGAACTGGATCGTCGGGCCGGTGCTGATGTTCGCGCTCGCGGTCATCTTCCTGCCGGACAAGCCAGAGTACATGGTGGGCCTGATCATGATCGGACTGGCGCGCTGCATCGCGATGGTGATCGTGTGGAACGAGATCGCCCGAGGATCCACCGAATACGCCGCCGGGCTGGTCGCCTTCAACTCTATCTTCCAGGTCCTGTTCTACAGCGTTTACGCCTGGCTGTTCGTCACGGTGCTGCCGCCGATGTTAGGGCTTTCCGGTTCCGTGGTGGACGTCTCGATCGGACAAATCGCGAAAAGCGTCTTCATCTACCTGGGAATTCCCTGCGCCGCGGGCATATTGACTCGGGTAGTCATGCTGCGCTTCGTCTCGAAACAGTGGTATCACGAGCGCTTCGTGCCTAAGATCGGACCGATCACGCTCGTGGCACTGCTGTTTACCATCGTCGTCATGTTCAGCCTCAAAGGTAGGCTGATCGTCACGATCCCGATGGACGTGGTGCGCATCGCCATTCCGCTGCTGCTGTATTTCGTGATCATGTTCGTGATCTCGTTCCAGATGGGACGCAAGGTGGGCGCCAGCTACGGCAAATGCGCCACCCTGTCTTTTACCGCGGCCAGCAACAATTTCGAGCTGGCGATCGCCGTCGCAGTCGCCGTCTACGGGATCAACTCCGGCGCCGCCTTCGCAGCGGTCATCGGCCCGCTGGTGGAAGTGCCCGTGATGATCGGACTGGTAAGCGTGGCACTGCGGTTTCAGAAGCGCTGGTTCGCCTCCGAGACTGCGTGATCGGCCCCCCGAACTCCGAACCCAAATTGTGAAAGGACAAGATCATGAGCGCTGAAACCATCCGCGACGCAATCAAGCAACGATATGGCCGGGCGGCGCTGCGCGCGCAGACCGTGAAAGGCTCCTCCTGCTGCGAGGCCGGATCGTCCGGCTGCGGCGATCCGATCACCTCGGGCCTGTACAGCGCAGACGAAAGCGGTGCAGTGCCCGAATCGGCCTTGAAGGCGTCGCTCGGTTGTGGCAATCCGACCGCGCTTGCGGAACTGAAAGCCGGCGAGACCGTGCTCGACCTGGGCTCCGGCGGAGGCATCGACGTGTTGCTCTCGGCCAGGCGCGTCGGCCCGACCGGGAAAGCGTACGGGCTGGATATGACCGATGAGATGCTGCGGCTCGCGCGAGACAATCAGCGCTCGGCCGGCATCACGAACGTCGAGTTCCTGAAGGGCGAGATCGAGAACATCCCGCTTCCGGACAACTCGGTGGACGTCATCATTTCCAACTGCGTCATCAACCTGTCGGCCGACAAGGACCAGGTGCTGCGCGAGGCATTCCGCGTGCTGCGCCCCGGCGGCCGGCTTGCCGTCTCCGATATCGTCGTAAAGGGCGAGGTGCCGGCCGAACTGCGACGGAACGTCGAGCTGTGGATCGGCTGCGTCGCAGGGGCTTTGCGCGATACCGAGTATTTCGACAAGCTCACCTGCGCCGGCTTCCAGGACGTGGAGATCGAGCCAACCCGGATCTACGGCGTCGAGGACGCGAAACAGTTTCTGGACGGACAAGGCATCGACGCGGCGTGCCTCGCGACGCGGATCGAAGGCAGCTTTATGAGCGCCTTCGTGCGCGCCCGAAAACCGCTTACCTAACGGAAAAACAGACGAGCGTGCGCCGTCGCGGTTTCACTTGCCGGGCAGATTGACAAGTAGGATGCCCGCCGCAACCAGCGCCGCAGCCCCCAGAAAGGAGGGCGTCAGCGGCTCGCCGAGAACCAAGTGCGCCGACACCACGCCGAACATCGGCGACAGAAACACGAACGCCTTGAGCCGGGCGGCGAGGAATTTGGTCAGCAGCCAGAACCACGCCAGGTAGCTCGCGAAAGCGACGATCGCCGCCTGGTAGAAGACGATTGCAGCCACCCCCGCGGTAACACTCGTGATGCCGGATTCCCCCATCGCGATCGACACCAGCGGCAGCAGCACTGCCGAAATGGCGAGCTGGTAGAAGAGTGTTTTCTCCGCGCTCGCCGCGGCGAGTCTCGTGACGCGGATCAGCACTGTGGTTGAAGCCCAGAGCAGCGCGCCGGTCAAACCGAACACATCGCCGACCAGGCTGGCTTTGCCGGGCGCGGTGAAGCCTTCGGCGAACGCAAGCACGATCCCGAAAAAAGCCAACAGGATACCGACCCACTGGCGCACGCCGAGCCGCTCTCCGGGCAGGAATATGGCCAACCCGAGAGCGGTGAGGCAGGGCGCAGTGTTCACGAACACGGTCATGCGAGCGGCGCCGGTGTACTGCAAGCCACCATAGATAAAGAAGAACTCCCAGCCGAACATCACCCCGGCCAAGATGCCTGCCCACAGTGTGCCGTCGCGGCTGAACAAGGCGATTCCGCGCGCCTTCGCCCAGACGAGCAGCAGCAGCGTCGCGAGGATCGAGCGGATGCCGGCCTGCATCACCAGCGAAACATGCGGAGCGGCGAGCTTCATCGTGACCGGCTGGAAACCCCACAGCATGCACAGCAACACCATCATCCCGAAGGCGAGCGCGTTGACGGGCTGGCGCTCGGCGTTCACGGAATGCGATGCAACACGTTCGTTGGAACGAAATCGGATGTTCGAGCCGGCCCATGCGTTCGAACCATGCTCATGCGTCCCGGCTCGCGCTTCGTGCCGATCACGGTTCGCTGCGCTGTCGAAGACCGCTGACACGGATGTCCGCAGATCGGCTACCAGCGATGAAGACGCCGCCCGCCCGTGTAATACCGGGCCACCTTTCCACTTCGCTCAATCCGGAACCATCGTCAGACCTTCGCCCGATGTCGCTCGCAGTCGGTCCGACGCGGCACAGGCGTTGCGGACAATCGAAGAAGTAATAGCGTCCGTTCAGATATACCGTGACGTCGTCGATTTCCTCGCGCGACCAGCCCGCACCAATTTCCGTGCTCCAGCGCACTACCTGTGCACGTATGGCCGGAAAAGATCTTGCCTTTCGCGCGCGGCGTGCGTGGACGCTGGTATCGTGGCAGCGGTTGCAAGCCGTCTCATAAAGTGCACGGCCGCGGCCTGCATCGGCACCCATCGTCAGCGCCGGCGCACACATTGCGCACGCCAGCAACCAAGCCATGCCTTCGGTCCGCATATCTGTCTTCCCCCCGGTACGCTTCGCCATGATCCGGCTTGATTGCGATTTGGCATTGATCGCCGTCAATATTGCCGCTCCTCCCTGCGTGTGAATCGCCTGCTACGCTTTGCCAGGACGATATACCGCCGAACGAGAGCGCGACGGTTCACGCCATCGCGATTCTCGGGTATGTTCGAGGTTGCGTTGGTGCAATCGGGCGACGGCGACGCGGCCGCTCAGGCCCTGCTCAAGGATGAAATAGACGCCGTATTCCTCGTCGGACCGCCGTTCCTGCAGCGCTATCTGCCATTCTGGGCCGCGACACTCGTGGACCGCATCGTCGTGCTGCTGGTACCGCTGCTGGCGGTACTTATCCCGGTGCTTAGATTTGCGCCCTCCTTGTATACATGGCGCATCCGGTCGCGCATCTACCGATGGTATGGAGAACTCAAGATTCTCGAGGTAGAACTTAGGGAACAATTCGACCCGTCACGGGTTGCAGAATATCGACGACGCCTTGACAGGCTCGAGGAAGTCGCGCACACGAGACCGATACCGCTCGCGTTCACCGATCAGGTCTACACGCTCCGGCTGCACATCGGCTTGGTGCGGAATGTCCTGGAAAAGCCGGCGACCGGTGTCACACCGGATTCGCGCTGAAACCGCTAACACCCTTCGAGCAGCATGATCCGCGCGGACGGCATTCCGTCCGCGCAGCGTCGCAACGCCCGAAGTGGCATTTAGAAGCGATAGCCGAACTGCACGCCCAGTATGTCGACGGAATTCTCGTAGTTACCGGCCAGCTTGCCGTACCCGGCTACATTGCCGGCGGTCTGATTGATCGACGAGTCCTTTACGAACAGGTGCGCATAACTGATGTCGATCGTCGTGTTCTTCGACGGCCTGTATTGCGCGCCGATGGACAACCAAGTACGGCCCTCGTCGGGAAGCCGTGGCGTTCGGTCAACATCGTTCACCGGCGTCTGGTCGTATGCCAAACCGGCTTTACTGGACCACTTGTCGTTGTAGCGGTAGATCGCGCCGACACCCACACGCAGAGTGTTCCTGAAATTCTCCGGGGTAACGCCAAGCGTCGAACCGCCTTCGCGCACAATCCTCAACTCTTCGATCTTGGCCCATCCGGTCCAGGTCAAATCGCCGAGCACGGTCCACTTCTGGTCCGGTTGGTGGCTCAACGCCAGTGAAAACGTGTCGGGCATCTTGATATCGACACTCACGTTACCTCCCGACAGGCCCGCAGCGACTGCGGCGGGAAGCCCCGGCGGAACCCCCGAGAAATCCGCCGTACCGGTTATCTTGTATTTGACCGCCGACCGATACGCGACGCCGAGCCGTGTCATCGGGCTGAGTGCGAACATCGCGCCGAAGTTATAGCCCCAGGCGCTGTCGCTGCCCTCCACATTCAGTGATCCTTCGGCAATCGCTGCCGGGATCGCGCCGGCAACCGCGCCCGCGGTCGCGGCGCTGCCCGTCGCCTTGAGCACGCCGCCGAACGCACTCGCAACGTAATTGACGGCCTGCGTGAGTTCTGCGTCGATCGTCTGATAGCTCAAACCGAAACCCAGCGAAACCTTGTCGTTGGCCTTGTACGAGACGCTCGGATTGATGTTGATCGTTTCAATTGAAGATTTGATGCCCTGGAAGCGACCTATCCAGTCGCTGGAATATTCGGTCTTCAGTCCGAAAGGCGCGCCCATGCCGACACCGAACTTCCAGTTCCTGCCCCCATCCATCGCGAAGTACAAATGCGGCACCGGCGCAAGGCTGCCCGCGTTCCCGCCGTTGCCCCCGAGCGGCCGCACGGCCGAACCTATCGGAATGCCCGACCCCGACGGCAGTGAACCGTTGTCGCCGAATTTCTCCGATGGCTCGATCAGGTCGACCCCCACTACGAACTGTTTGCCGCCGGGCAACAGACTCATTCCGGCCGGATTGAAATAGATCGTGCTCGCGTCCTCGGCTGCAGCAGCCGCTCCGGCGTAGGCCGTACCCAGACCGCTCGCGTTCTGTTCCTGCAAAGCGAACGCCGAGGCATGTGCCTGAGAAGCACCAGCGGATAACGCACCTGCAACGGCAACCGAAATACCGACCCTGCAAAATCCACCATGCTTCATAGCCGCTCCTTTCGATCAGATGTGATTTGTCGGACGCTCTGCGACACCCTGCGGCTTCGCCGACGTCGCTCGACCCCTTCAAACGCTAGCACAACCCAGGACTTTGGCAAACGTGCGGCATCACGCCCCTCCGCCGTCAGCCATCGGAATCAGTCCAGCGTAACGCGCGCAAACTTGCGTTTACCGACCTGCAGCACCAGCGTCATGCCGGCATCGAGCTGCAGTGCCTTGTCGGAAACTCGCTCCCCGCCGAGACGCACCCCCCCCTGCTCGATCATCCGCAGCGCCTCCGACGTGCTCGAGGTCAGCCCGCAGGCCTTCAGAAGCTGTGCGATTGCCATCGGCCGGCCACCGGTCTGCACGCTCACTTCAGGCATTTCCGCAGGCATTGCGCCCTCTCGGAAGCGGGCCTCGAATTCCTTCTCCGCGCGCCTTGCGGCCTGCTGACTGTGGAACCGCGCAACTATCTCCTTGGCAAATCCCGCTTTAATGTCCCGCGGATTGCGTCCGGCCGCGACCTCCTGCCGCCACTCCGCGATGACTTCCAGCGATTCGAAGGACAGCAATTCGATGTAACGCCACATCAACTCGTCGGAAACCGACATCAGCTTGCCGAAGATCTCACCCGCAGGCTCATCGATACCGACGTAGTTGCCCAACGACTTGGACATCTTGTTGATTCCGTCCAGACCCTCGAGCAGCGGCATGGTGAGTATGCATTGGGGCCGCTGGCCGAAGTGCTTCTGCATTTCGCGACCAACCAGCAGGTTGAACTTCTGGTCGGTGCCCCCGAGTTCGACGTCGCACTTCATGGCGACCGAGTCGTATCCCTGCATCAGCGGATACAGAAACTCGTGGATCGCGATCGGTTGGTTCGAGCGAAATCGCTTGCCGAAATCGTCGCGCTCGAGCATGCGTGCTACCGTGTAGGTGGCCGCCACCCGGATCATGCCGTCGGCTCCCAGTTTGTCAGACCAAGTGGAATTGAACATGATCTCGGTGCGCCCCGGATCCAGAATCTTGAATACCTGTTCCCGATAGGTTCGCGCGTTGTCCTGGATCTGCTCGCGCGAAAGCGGCGGGCGTGTTGTGTTCTTGCCGGTCGGGTCGCCTATCATCCCGGTGAAATCGCCGATCAGAAACTGGACGTGATGCCCGAGGTCCTGAAACTGGCGCAGCTTGTTGAGCACAACGGTATGGCCGAGATGGAGGTCGGGGGCGGTGGGGTCCATGCCCAGCTTGACGCGCAACGGCCTGGTGCCGGCAAGGCGCTCGGCCAGTTCGGCCTCAACCAGCAATTCGTCGCTGCCGCGCTTGATGACCCTCAACTGGTGCTCGATATCGACCATGTCCGGCTTCTTGATTTCCTAGATTTTTGTTAGACTTGCTAGAGTTACCGCAACCAACAACTTAAGAATGCAAATTCTAGCGCAATCCACCGCGAACAGGGCCCGTTCCAGACGGCCCTTGATCGTGGCAAGCGCGCTTTCACTGCTGTTCGGAGTAGTTGCCGCTTTCGGCACCGTCCAGGGTCCGCCCGAGCCGATTTTTTCCACAACCGTCGTTGAATCGCTGGCGCTTCCACCCCCGGCCGAGCAGAGCGATACCGGCCAAGTCTATATCCGCGAAGATCGGTTCCGGCGCGGTGACACCATCTCCGCGCTCCTCAGGCGGCTCAACGTCGACGACCTGGAAGTTAATCGGCTGCTGCGCTCTAGGGATGCGAAGGAAGCGTTCCGCCAGCTGCGTCCGGAAACCACGGTCAATGCGAGAACCGGGGAAGACGGGTCGTTACTGTCGATGTGGTTCATCAACGGACGCTTGCGATTGATTTCCATCGACCGTTCCGAAGACGGGTTCCAGACTTGGGAGCAGCCGGTCGACTTTTCGCCCCAGATCGTAATGAAATCCGGCGAAATCAAGAGCTCCCTCTTTGCTGCGACTGACGATGCAGACGTGTCGGACAGCGTCGCAATGCAAATTGCCGATATCTTTTCGGGCGACATCGATTTTCACCGCGATTTGCGCCGTGGCGACCGGTTTACAGCGGTATTCGAAATGTACGATCACCTTGGTCTGCCGGTAAAGTCCGGGCGCGTGCTCGCCGCCGAATTCATCAACAAGGGCAAGTCCTATCGTGCAGTCTGGTTCCAGGACGAGTCCGGACGCGGCGGCTACTATACTCCTTCAGGGGACAGCCTCAGGAAAGCGTTCCTGCGTTCGCCGCTGAGATTCTCCCGGGTCACATCCGGGTTCAAAATGCGTTTTCATCCGATTTTGCGGCGGTGGCAGGCTCACAAGGGCATCGACTTCGGTGCACCGACGGGCACTCCAGTCAGGGCAACAGGCGATGGCGTTGTCGAATTTGTCGGCCGGGACGGCGGGTACGGAAACGTGATCGTGCTGCGCCACGCCGGAGGCATTGAGACGCTATACGGCCACTTGAGCGGGTTCGCGAAGGGCATGCGCAAAGGCGTGCGTGTCGATCAGTCTGAGTTGATCGGTCACGTCGGGCAGACCGGATGGGCCACGGGACCTCATTTGCATTACGAGTTCCTTGTCAACAAGAATCAGCGCAACCCGCTCACTATGGCCTTTCCCGCTTCGAAGCCGGTGACGCCTCAGCAAATGGCAGCATTCCGCGCGGCGACCGGACCGCTCGCGGCACGACTCGAGCTGCTTGCAACCACCAACCTCGCCCTGCTGGAGTGAACCGGCATTCCGGATGGTGTCCGGAGGCGCGATCGGACCTGTTTATCGGGCTGATGTCGGGAACCAGCCTTGACGGCATCGACTGCGTACTGTCGGATTTTTCCGAACGTCCTACCCTAGTCGCCAGGTGCTTTGTACCCTATCCAGCTGAGCTCAAAGCAGCGCTGATCGAGCTTTGCCGCGGCGGACACGACGAACTGGAGCGCGCCGCCCGCATGGGCGCCGACCTGTCGGCCCGTTACGCCCAAGCCGTCAACGAACTTCTCCTGGAGGCAGGGGTCGAGCCCGGCCGCATCGCAGCCATCGGTTGCCATGGCCAAACAGTGCGCCACCGGCCGGAACAGGGATTCACGATACAGCTGGTCAATCCGGCGCTGCTCGCCGAGCGGACAGCAATCACAGTGGTCGCCGATTTTCGCAGCCGCGACCTCGCCGCCGGAGGACAGGGTGCTCCGCTGGTGCCGGCATTCCATGCCGCGTGCTTCCGGAGCAGTTCGCGCCATCGCGTGGTCGTTAACATCGGCGGCATCGCCAATCTCACGGACTTGCCCATTCCCGACGACGGCGCGGTGCGCGGTTTCGACAGTGGGCCTGGCAACATACTGCTCGACGCGTGGGCCGGCAGGCGCCTTGGAACCCCCTGTGACCGGGACGGAGCGCTCGCCGCATCCGGCAGCGTCATTTCTGAGTTGCTCGCGCTGATGCTCGCCGACGAATATTTCGCGCGCGTGCCGCCAAAAAGCACAGGTCGCGAGCGGTTCAACACCGATTGGCTCGCTGCGGTCGGCGTGGATCGATACCCGGTCGCCGACGTGCAGGCGACGCTCGCCGAATTGACGGTGCGGACGATTGCCGAGGGCATTGAGCGTTGGTGCTCGGGCGCCGAGGAAGTGTTTGCCAGCGGAGGCGGCGTGCACAACGCTGATCTTATGCGCCGCCTGCGGGCGCGGCTCGACGTTCGAACCCTTGCGACTACTGATACCCTGGGCGTTCCCGCCGATTGGGTTGAAGCAATGGCGTTCGCCTGGCTCGCCCGGCAAACTCTTTCTAACGCACCCGGCAATCTTCCGGAGGTTACCGGTGCGGCCGGCTCGCGCATGCTCGGTGCAATCTACCCCGCCTGAGCAAAAAAAAGGACCCGAAAGGGTCCCGTTCTTACGAACAAATGCTTCAGGCCGAAAACGAAGATCCGCATCCGCAAGTGCTCGTGGCATTCGGATTCTTGATCACGAACTGCGAACCTTCCAGACCGTCGGTGTAATCGATCACCGCGCCCACGAGATACTGATAGCTCATCGGATCGATAAGCAGCGTGACCCCGTTCTTTTCCATCACGGTGTCGTCTTCGTTTTGAACCTCGTCAAACGTGAACCCGTACTGGAAGCCGGAACAACCGCCGCCGGTCACAAAGACCCGCAGCTTGAGATCGCTGTTGCCTTCCTCTTCGATGAGTTCGCGCACCTTTCCGGCCGCGCTGTCGCTGAAAACCAATGGTGCCGGTGCATCCGTAACCGCATTCATTTCCGTCTCCTGGTAGCAATTTGATTCATTATCGGATTGTGGGTCAGGCTCGTCAACCCGACACTTGCTGGGGTTATTTGCGCGCGAAACGCCGCGTCGACAGGAGTCAAATCACGGACTTACCCGCCGCGAGCTTCAGCTCGACGGCCTTCGATTCGCCAGCGCTGTGGACCAGCCGACCGTCGACTATCGCACCGAGGTGCATTTCGAGATTGGTGTAATGGATGTCGCCCCGCACGCGCGAATTTGCCTGGAGTTCCAGCGACTCGGTCGCGTAGACTGGGCCGTTGATGGTGCCGTTTACGACCAAATGGGACACGTTTATCTCGCCTTCTATGCGCGCGCGATCGCTGACGACCAATGTCGAGGGCTGGTCGGCCGCCGCCGTGACGTTGCCTACAATTTCCCCATCGACGCGCAGTCCGCCCGCAAAACTGATATTGCCCTCGATGCGGGTACCCGCCCCGATCAGGCTGTCGATTCGGTTCTGCGGCTTATTCGGCTTCTTTCCGAACATTGTCACCCCTCCTTGCCTCCCAACGGCGGGCTGAAACTCTGGTTCGCACGCGCCTGTATGGAGCCTTCTTCCAGGACCCGTGCCTGCACGCCGACCAGCCTTGCGTTGCCCGGGATCCGAAACGTGCCTTCGACCCGTTGAAAATACTTGAACCTGAGCGAGTAGGCCGAATCGCGCGCAGAGGCTTGATCTGGAACGCTAAGTGTAGCATTACGCCCATTCTCCTGCAGGCTGATGACTAATTGCAGCGAGCCGCGGAATTCGCGGTCGCGTCTTCCGCCCTGAAGCACCAGCAAGCGGTATCGATACTCTCCCGGAAGGACATCCGGATCCACCCTGAAACGGTGTATCGAGAGTCTGCTGGTCGTCGGAGTAAGATTCTCGAAAAATGCCAAGTCTTCCTTGAGGCGTGTGTTCTGCGCCTCTAGCGTCTTGGCCTGCACCTCAAGTTGCGCCTGGGCAGACTGCTCGATTTTGAGCCGCGACTCACTGGCGTCCGCGATGGCGCGCAACCGGCTTGTTTCCTTCTCGAGCTTAGCAACGCTGGCGCGCAGGCGTGCAAGCTCCTCCTCTGTCTCGCGGCGGTCGAAACCGGCAAAGCGGCGACCCGCATCGTAGAGCCACGCCGCGGCCCCCACGAATATTGCGAGCGTGACGATAATCCCTAGCCACCGCCAATACCACCCGACATGGGTGCGTACCGTCACCTTGGGCGCGGAAATGCCGAAACGAGCGCGGATTCGCTTGAAAAGGCGCGCCATGGTCCGAGAGCTACGGAACGACCGGAAGCTGCGTCAGCCCCGTGGTCTCGGGCAGTCCGAACATGATGTTCATGTTCTGCACCGCCTGGCCGGCTGCGCCCTTGACCAGATTATCGATGACCGAAAGGACAACGAGCGTGCCTCCTCCCTGTGGTCTATGCAAGGCGATGCGACACATGTTGGCAGCCCGCACCGATCGCGTGTCGGGATGACTCCCGGCCGGCAACATGTCGACATAGGGTTCTGCCGCGTACCGATCCTGATACAACTTTTGGAAAAACGATGTATCCGAGCCCGCCGTCCGGGCGGTCTCTTGCGTGATGCGCGCATACAGTGTGGCGTGAATACCGCGGATCATCGGCGCCAAATGTGGAACGAATGTCAGTCCGACCTCCCGTCCGGCCGCTTCCGCCAAGCCTTGACGGATTTCCGGCCAGTGTCGATGGCCGCCGACGCCATAGGCCCTGAAGCTGTCGGAGGCCTCCGAAAAGAGTATATGCGTCTCGGCCTTGCGTCCCGCACCGGATACGCCCGACTTCGCGTCCGCAATAAGGTGGTCCAGATCGACGACGCCCTCGGCGACCAGCGGCAGCAGACCGAGTTGCACGGCAGTCGGGTAACAGCCAGGGTTTGCGACCAGCCGAGCGGCCCGGATCTTCGCGCGGTTGACTTCGGGCAGTCCATACACCGCCTGCGCGACGAGTTCGGGGGCAGCGTGCTTCCTGCCATACCACTTTTCCCATTCAGGAACATCACGCAGCCTGAAGTCGGCTGATAGGTCGATCACACGCACCCCCCCATCGAGCAGCACCGCTGTCTGCTCCATCGCCACCGCGTTGGGGGTGGCGAAGAATACGAGATCACAGTGCGCGAGGTCGGTGACTGCCGGATCGGAATATGCGAGCGACACACTGGCGCGCAGGCTCGGAAACATGTCCGCTACCGGCATGCCGGCTTCTTTGCGCGAAGTGATCGCAACCAGATGCGCCTGCGGATGTTGCGCGAGTATTCTCAGCAGTTCCACGCCGGTATAGCCGGTGCCGCCTACGATGCCTATCTTGATCATGCCGTGTTCCTAAGCCGGGGATGCCTTGACCCGCGGGTGCGGTCTCGATCCCAACTTTCCGTTTCCGGTCGGTGCGCAATGGCGGGTTTTCTCGATGCGCGCGTGACCCAGGCCTCGTTCGTCACTGATACCGCCGGCCGCCGCGTTTCCAGAAACTGATTCCACCCTGGCGCACACCGTACCACAAACAAAAAGCCGCCTGCGCAGGCGGCTTTTTTTGTTCCAGCGATGAAATTACCGCTTGGAGAACTGTTTGCGCCTGCGCGCCTTGTGCAAGCCGACTTTCTTTCGCTCCACTTCGCGCGCATCGCGCGTCACCAACCCTGCTTTCGAAAGCGCAGGCTTGAGCGTCGGATCGAATTCGATCAGCGCGCGTGTCAACCCGTGGCGTACGGCGCCCGCCTGGCCGAACTCGCCACCGCCGCGCACGTTTACCATGATATCGAAATCGGTCAGCCGATCGATCAGCGCCAGCGCGTGGCGCGCTACCATTTGGCCCGTATCGCGTCCGAAGTATTCGTCGACAGGCTTGTCGTTGACGATGAACTTCCCCTTGCCGGGTTTCATGAATACCCGGGCAACCGCTCTCTTGCGGCGGCCGGTGCCGTAGTAATGGTTACCGATCATTGCTTGATCTCCAGGACCTTGGGCTGCTGCGCGACGTGCGGATGCTCCGCTCCCGGATAGACCTTCAGTTTGCGCAGCATGGCATAGCCGAGCGGGCCCTTCGGAAGCATCCCCTTGACGGCCAATTCCAGCGCGCGCGTGGGGAATCGCGCCTGCATTTTTTCAAAATTCGTCTCGCGTATGCCGCCGGGGTAGCCGCTATGGCGGTAATACTTCTTGTTTTCGGCTTTTCGCCCGGTCACGCGGATCATGGCGGAATTGACCACGACAATGTAATCCCCGGTGTCGACATGCGGCGTAAACTCCGGCTTGTGTTTGCCACGCAGGCGATGCGCGATCGCCACAGCAAGCCGACCGAGTATCTTGTCCTCAGCGTCGACCAAGAACCAGTCGTGCCGAGTCTCGCTGGCTTTCGCGGATAGGGTTTTCATGGACTTTTCCTGCTTCGAGGGAACGCGGCGAAGGGCGTGATTTTATTGGGAAAGTGTCGAAGTGTCAAACTTCGACCGCCTATTCAGGCGCGTATTCGAAGGCATCCAATTGTCAAGCTTCGGGCGCGCTCGAGGATTCGACGGCCACACAAAAAAAATAGCGCAACCGCGGAGGTTGCGCCGAATCCACCAAAGGAGGAGGGTGGAGGAGACAAATCCCGGAACGCTTAGCTGTCACTTGCCGTTCACAGCGTGGCATTATGCGCGTCGTCAGGCTGCATTGCAAGGGAATTTGTGCGCCACAACATAATACTATTTATTCATGCATAAAACTGCCCTATCATTTGCGGGAATAAGATTATTCCATATTTACAAACAACGCTATATATATTAGACAAGCTGCCGCTTATGCGCGGTCCTGATACTCTCTCTGGCGCGCGCCGATGCGCCGATCCGCGCTCTGGTTATTGCGCCGCATCATCGTTATGGTATGAATCCCCTTGACCCGTATAGGGCGCTAGGAGCAACCATGGAATGTCGCGTAAAGTGGGTTGGAACGGACGGCATGACTTTTGTCGCTGAGACCGGAAGCGGTCACGCATTCGTCATGGATGGCGCGGTCGAAGGTGGTGGTCGGAATCTCGGCCCGCGACCCATGGAAACCGTGCTCGCAGGCACGGGCGGCTGCGCTGCCTATGATGTCGTCGTGATCCTGCGCAAAAGCAAGCAGCACGTCACCGGGTGCGAAATTCAACTCAAGGCCGATCGAGCGGAGGCCGATCCCAAGGTGTTTACGAGCATCCACATGCACTTTGTCGTGCGAGGCCGTGACCTCAAGCACTCGGTCGTCGAGAGCGCGATCAAGCTCTCCCACGGCAAGTATTGCTCGGCGTCGGCCATGCTCGGCAAGACGGCCACGATTACTTACGACCATGAAATCGTCGCCGAATGAGCGCGACGCCTGAACCGGCGAAACCTTGAACGATGCCCGCGCGCGGTCAGATCCAATAGGACGTGCTCGTCATCACCCGCGCGGCTACGCGCATCGCGCCCTTGGCCGGCGCGGGCAATTCTCGAGCTCCGAGCCGTCTCGCGGTGCGGGCATGTTCGGCTTCGTCCCGCTTCATCTGCTCGACGATCGCACGCGTGCGCGCATCGCTCGCGTCCAGTCGGTCGAGGTGTCCCTGAAGATGATGTTCCACTTGGTGCTCGGTCTCGGCAAGGAAACCCAGGTTCCAGTCATCGCCGAACTTCCCGGCGAGAAAACCAAGCGCAAGCGCGCCGGAATACCATAACGGATTCAGCACGCTCAAGGTGCCGCCCAGTTCCGCGATGCGACGCTCGCACCAGGCAAGATGGTCGGCCTCTTCTCGCGCCGCGCGATCGAGCGCGTCGCGCAGGCCCTCCGAGGCGAGCGCCTGCCCCTGATAAAGCGCCTGGGCACAGACTTCGCCGCAGTGGTTGACCCGCATCAGCCGGGCCGCGTGGCGGCGCTCGGCTTCGCCCAGATCGGCTTCGGGGACCGTGTTTCCCGGCGACGGCCGCGCCGAAGGATGCACACCGAGTATCGTGCGCAAGCCCTTGTCGAACTCCGCGATGCATCGGTCAACAGTAATCATGGATCGCTCCTAAGGTTCTTCGAAGCACCGGCCGTGCCCCGCCAGCCAGCGGCGGCGCCGTTCATTTGACCGCTTCGATGTTCAGGCTCATCAACTTGCCGGTGTCCTTGTGAAGATGCGGCAGATAGGCTTGCGAATAATCGTCCACGCCGGTGTGCTCTGTCTTGCGCCAATCCCATCGCCTCGCAAGGCGAAAGCCGGTCTTCAACAGGTCGCCGCAAAGAAATTCCTCGTCGAAGATCATCTTGTGAAAATCGTATTGGTGCCGCTGTCCGCCAACGATCAACCCGACCAACCCGCTCAGCCCGTCTTCAAGCCCGCGTTCGTAGTACAGCTCCGCGCACGCGGCGAAGTTCGGCACCGCAAGGCGCAGTATGCCGCCGGGCTCGATCACCCGAAACCATTCTGCGAGCACCTCCCGGTATTCTCTGCGGTCGAAATGCTCCAGTACGTGGCATGCGTACACCAGGGAGGCGCATGCGTCGCGCAGCGGCAGATGCGCCACCGATCCGACGATATCCACGTGCGGGACAGCCTGCACGTCTATATGGACGAACCCGGGAATGTACCGGGGTCCGCATCCCAGATGCAGCTTCATGT
Source organism: Betaproteobacteria bacterium RIFCSPLOWO2_02_FULL_63_19 (assembly GCA_001770415.1). Lineage (GTDB taxonomy): Bacteria > Pseudomonadota > Gammaproteobacteria > Burkholderiales > SG8-39 > JACQTO01. The sequence continues at coordinate 36,622 of MEQX01000070.1, forward strand.
CACGCCCGGCGCGCGCAGCTTCGCGATACGCGCGGGAACACCACGCACGACCGTTCCCGCGGCAACGTCCGAAGTGACGACGGCGCCCGCGCCGACAATGGCGCCATCGCCGATCGTCACGCCCGGTAGAATGATCGCGCCCATGCCGATCCATACGTCGTTGCCCAGAACGATCGGGGCGGCTTCGAACGGCTGCTTGCGCATCGGCACATCGCGTGCCGACGATCCGTGATTCACGCCGCAGATCAGCGCGCCACCGCCGATCATGCAGTGGTCACCGATGCTCAGTCCTGCTCGAGGCTCGTAAATATGGCAGCCCGAGCCGAAGGACACTTCTCGCCCAGTCTCCATGCTCCCCTGATCGATGCGTATGGTCGCCCCGGGGTAGATCGTGTTCATTTCGCCGAGTTGCAACCGGCCCCGCTCGCCGACATACACGACGGCGAGTGGCTCGATGATCGTACTGTGCGGGATCGAGCCCGAGCCCAGAAGCTCGACGACGGAAGACGGATGGATGCCGGCGCGGATCATCGGCGTTCGGCCGGACTATACCGTGACGGCTCCGGTGCAACGGAGTGATACGCTGTTCGATCTGCGTTCATTTGAGGGAAGGTCGTCAGTGGATGTGGTTGCGCTGCCAGCGCTCGGCCATGTCCAAGTACGCTGCCTCCAGGCTCACCGCCAGACCGCGCGTGTCGCACAACGGACTTTGCGCCATCTGGCCGCGCAATTCAAATCGCAGTGCGCTTCGACCTCGTGCATCGGCGGCCAGATCATGCACCTTTTCAATATATTCGCTTTCGGTGCGTGCGATCCAGTCCTCACGTCCGAGCGCGTTCAGCATCGACGCCGTCATGCGCGACGCCATCCTGTCCCCCATCAGCGTCACGACCGGTACGCCCATCCACAGCGCGTCGCAACTGGTCGTACCGCCCGCTATACCGCCTACCGGGTCCAACGCGATGTCGAGGCCGTCGTAACAGGCCATATGGCTCGGCCAGTCAGGCGTGAGGCTGATGTCACGCAGATCAAGGCGGCCGGCGGCAATCCCGTGTCCCGCCATCACATTGAGAATCCGCTCACGATTTGCCGGTTCTGCAAGCGCCTTGGTCTTGAGCAGCAGTTTTGCCTGCGGAAGCGCGTGCAGCACGCGAGCCCAGAGCGCAAACGTGGCCGGGGTCAGTTTGGCCAGATGATTGAAACCACCGATCCAAACAGTGCCGTCTTCGACCGCCGTACGACCCGCCGGTACGGGCGCATCGCGTTTCCCTTCGTAGGCAACCCAGACTCGCGGCAGGCGCCATATCTGCTCGCTGTATTGCGCATCCGACTCGGGCGGGGTGAGAATGTCATCGCCGATCCAGTAATCCATTTCGCTCAATCCGGTGCTTGCCATGTAACCCAGGTAGTGAGCCTGAACCGGCGCGGCGCGGCGGGCAAATACCCCTTGGCGACTATGCCCCGTATGGCCCGACAGATCGACGAGTACGTCGATGCGGTCCGAGTCAATGCGGTCCCGCAGAGCCCTGTCCGGCACGCCCGCGACCGGCACCCAATGCTCGACCAGCCGCTGCAGCCGCGCGGTGACGGCATCGCGCTCGACGCTGGTCGAATACGCGAACACTACGAACCGCGTTCGATCATGATGCGCAAACAGTTGCTCGACGAAATAGCTCACCGCGTGGGTGCGGAAATCCCCCGATACGTACCCCAGCCGCACGCGCCGTCCTGCCAGCGGCGATCTGTCGAAAACGCGCCCGCGCGCCGCCGCGCGTTCCGGCTCCGGAACACAGGCCCGCTCCCAGCCGCGCGCAAGGCCCAGGTAGTCCTGAGGCGCGAGCGCGCCGTGATACGCGTACACGAAGAGCATGTTCGTATACGCGTCGGCATAGTCGGGACGGATCGACAGCGCCGTGCGATAGCACTGGAGCGCCCCGTCGATGTCGCCGCGCTCGCGCAGAGCGTTGCCGAGGTTGAAATGCGCTTCGGCATAGTCTGGCCGGACCACGAGCGCCTGCCGGTAACAGCCAAGCGCTTCGTCGATGTCTCCCAAGTCTTTCAGCGCGTTGCCAAGGTTGTTGTGCGCTTCGGCAAACTCCGGTCGAATCCGGATCGCGCTGCGATAGTGATCAACGGCTTCGCCCGGGTGACCCAGGTCGCGGCAGAAGTTGCCGAAGTTGAACTGCGTCACTGCGTCGTCCGGTCTTATCGAGACCGCTCGGCGGTAGCACTCGAGCGCCTCGTCGGTCTCGCCGAGATCCTTCAGCGTGTTGCCCAGGTTGATGTGCGCCTCGACCGCCTCCGGCGCCAAACGCAGCGCGTCCCTGTAGCGGCGGACCGCGGCACGCAGTTCCCCCTGCTGCTGGAGTATCGTTCCCAGATTGAAGTGCGCTTCGGCGTCGTTCGGTCGGATGGCGAGTGCGCGGCCGATGAGGTCGATGGCCACTGAGACGTTTCCGCGCTGGTGCGCCAGAATGCCCGAATAGTGCAACGCCACGGGGTGATTCGACTCGGCGCTCAGAACCTTCTGATACAGCGATTCGGCCGCCGCCAGATCTCCCGCCCGGTGGTGGGCGAGCGCCTCCTGCAGTGTCGCTTCCGAACGCCGTGCCGCCCGCCCCTGGCGCTGACAACAATGCTTGTATTTCCGGCCGCTGCCGCAGGGGCACGGATCATTACGGCCGGTCTTTCTGTTCACGCTGGAAGGTTCCGGAGAGTTCTTGTCGACCAAGCTCCCGCGCGGCTCGGCTCCGAACACCTTGCCCGAAACGGCGGCCCATCTCGATCGATCGCAACCGGATGGTATCAAGCTTCGTCACCGAAGAGGCGCACCCGAGCCTGCGATCCAAAGGCCCGGAGCATCGCGCGTGCGCGAGGGCAGCTTCAAAACAAGAAAACGGGCGCCCGAAGGCGCCCGTTTGAGTGAATCAACTTCGGGTCGGTCGATTAGAAATTGTGTTGGATACCAATCCCGAAGATCTGTGGA
>MEQX01000071.1 GCA_001770415.1 Betaproteobacteria bacterium RIFCSPLOWO2_02_FULL_63_19
GAACGTACCGCGGGAGTAAGCATCCGAATCGCCGTAATGGTCGCCGATCATCGCACAGCGAACCGGCCCTCCGGCCGCGTCCAAGACCTCTGCACCGTCAGGCAGTGGCCCTACAGGCGCGGTCAGAATCTCCCGACAGACAGCCGCCTCGGCACAGCGTATAAGTCATGCGAAGCCGAAGCTTGTCCTGTGCCCCGCTTGCGTTCCTGAAAAGACCGGCAAAAGAGAGCACATTCCCTCGCTCCTGACGCCCGTGGGCCCGGACGACGACCGCGTCGGCAGGTCTCCAACGGGGAGCGTCAGTTTGAACACCGCGGCAGCCTGGCATCTTGAACACAAGCAGTTCGAGCAGCTCCTGGCCTTTCTGGAAGGCCAGCTCGCCATCCTCCGCTCCGGGGAGACGCCGAACTACGACTTGATGGGCGATGTAACGAACTATATCTGCCACTTCGGCGCACGCTACCACCAGGCTCGTGAGGCCGCCGCCTTCGGGTACATCCTTCAGGACAACCCCGCCATGTCCGGCACGATTCACCGGCTCGTGCGGGAACACGCGCAGATCGCGGCCAAAGGGGAAGACCTCGACGCCCTGCTCGCGCGAACGGTTGCGGGCGACGCTGCAACGCAGATTGCCGATGTGCTGGCCGGTTTCCTCGCCGCCTACCGAAGCCACATCGCCACGGAAGAACGAGACATCCTTCCGTACGCCGAAGCCAATCTGAGCGCCGCGCATTGGGAACGGGTAGCTGGTGCAGCGCCGCAGGGTCCCGACCCGTTCATGCGGTTTGCAACGTCGAAACACCGTCCAACGTTCGGCAGCGAGGCGCAAACGCGCTATCGCACGTTGTCCGAGAGGATTCAGAGCGGCCGTTCGGCCCGGCCATCGGCATGGAGCGACGTTCACCGCGTCCACGATGGCGTGGCCCGAAACGCAGTCACGGCGGGCGGCCGTCCCGCGGCGCTCCCGCGTCGTTCGCTGCTGGTGCCCGATACCGCCGCAGCGAGGCGGTTATTGGTCCGGCAGACGATGGAACTTCTGCTGCTGAGCCTGGCATTCCTCCAATACCATCTTCTAAACATTCAACTCCACATCATGGAGCTGCCATCGGTCTTTCAAGAACTGTTCCATTAGTCGTACAGGCTCGCCAACTCGTTCGGCGCGGGACGTGAACAGCGCAAGGCTAGCGCTTCCCGTCACCCGCAGCAGCGCTCCCCGCCTGCCGGCGCGCCGGCGCGAGGAAGAGCCCGGTCAACACCAGCGCGAATCCGGCGAGGTGGTAGAGGTGCACCCGTTCGCCAAGCACGACGATCGCCGCAATGCTGGCGCACACGGGTGCCATCGGATAGAAGAAGGTGGCGACGTTGGGACCGACGACGGAAACCGCGTGGGTCCAGCAGACGAACGCGATTGCCGACGGGAACAGCGCCAGGTATCCCACCGACGCGGCAGTGCGCAGGTTCAACGGGAAGGTATCGCCCGTGGCGAGTTCGACAGCGTAGAACGGTACGCACAGTGCGATTGCGACGAGCGTCGTGTAGAAGAAAAACGAGAACGGATGCATCGCCGGGCGCCGGTACAGCATGACCGTGTAGACGGCCCAGAGGAACACAGCCGTCAGTATCAGCAAATCGCCCGGATTGAAGGAAAACTGCGCGAGTCTTCCGGGCTCGCCCGCGCTTATGATGACAGCCACACCGATCAGCGAGAGCACCAGGCCCGCGAGTTGCCACCCATGCACTCTGTGGCGCCGAATCAGCCACGCGATCGGAACCGTGACCAGCGGCACCGAACTGTTCAGCAGCGAGGCGTTGATCGCTGTCGTGTAGTGGACCCCCAGGTAGCCGAGGATCGGAAATGCCGCCGGCCCGGTGATGCCGAAAAACACGATCCAGCGCCAACGCTCGAGCACGAGCGGCAGATCCCGTCGCGCATGTTTCGCCACCAGCGGCAGCATAATCAGCGCCGCAAGGCTCAAGCGCCAGAACACCAGCGCGAACGGCGTCACTTCATTGTAGACGGCGCGCGAAGCGACCCAGTTTCCGCCCCAGGAAGCAGTGGCGACGACCAGCAGCAGGTACGGGACGACGCTGTTCAGGCGGGCGCTCATCTGAAGCTCCGCCCCTTTGCGCGCCGGCAGCAGTCGGAGCCGGAAATGCTCGGCAGATACGGATTCACATCGTCTCCGGCAATTTGAATGGCGCCAAGGGCTACAATTAGCGCCGAAGAAGAATAACCCGCCAGGCACCCGATGGGAAAGGTATACACATTCTCGCAGCCGCTGCGCTTCGGACACTGCGACGTGGCTGGAATCGTCGCACTCGCGCCGTTTTTCGACATCGTCAATGCTACGGTCGAGGACTGGTTCCAACACGGACTCGAGCAGCCGTTCGACGCGTTCCATCTGGAGCATGGCTACGGCAACCCGATCGTCAGCACCGGCGGCGAATTCCTGCGGGCATGTCGCTACGGCGAGATGATGACGCTCGAACTGGCCGTCGCCGGGCTCGGCCGCAGCTCGATCGAACTGCAGATATCGGCGAAGGTAAACGGCGAAGAGCGCATGCGAGTGCGCCACAAGACGGCCATGATCGACATGGACAGTTTCCGCGCCACGGCCATTCCGCAGGCGATGCGGGCGAAAATGCTTCAGTACGCGTCCGAGGCCGGCGGCGGACCAGAGCGCCCGGCGCGCAGAATGCCGGCCGCTCACCCGCCCGCGAACTGCTTCCGAACGCAAAGACAGATCCGATACTCGGATTGTGATTCCTCGGAGATCGTCTATTTCCCGCGGTTCTTCGACGTGTTCACCGCCGCGCTGGAGGACTGGTTCGCCCGAGCGCTGGGCTCTCCCTGGGGAAGCGACTTCATGGGGAGGCGAAACCTGCGCATGCCGTCGCTGCGCATCGCCTGCCAGTTCCTGAAGGGATGCCGCGTCGGCGAAATGCTCGACGTGGACCTGTGGCTGACGCGAGTGGGGCGCAGTTCGATCGACGTCGCGCTTGCCGGAAGCGTCGCCGGCGAGCCGAGGCTGCAGGTCGCGTGGACGCTGTGCGTGATCGACTTTGCGAGTTTCCGGTCGGTCGCCATCCCGGAGGATCTGAAAGCATTGATGCTCCCCTTCCTTGCCTCCGGCGCGTGAACGAGCGTCTGGTCCGGCGCGGGCGAAAATAACTCGCGCCGGCACACGGCCGGACAGCGTACTCCGGCGAACCGATATGGCGTCCGATCGCCTCGCTGCCGGTCAATCGCGCTGATACCGCGGCAGCTTCGCTCCGCAGTCCCTGCAAAACCGCGCGTTCACCTCGTGTCCTTCGCTCAGACACTCGTGGCAGGTACGGGTAGTCGGGACCTGCTGCGCGAAGCGCCGCGCCGTCATCTCCGCACTCACGATCCCGGTGGGCACCGCCAGTATCCCCCACCCCAGCAGCATCATGATCGAGGCGATCAGCCGCCCGATGTCGGTTTGCGGCGTAATGTCGCCGTAGCCAACGGTCGTCATGGTCACGATGGCCCAGTACACCGCAACCGGTATGCTGGTATAGCCGCGCTCCGGGCCCTCGACGACATACAGCAGCGTTCCCATCAGCAGGGCGATCATCAGCACGACGGACAGAAAAATCAGGATCTTGCGGCGGGTCGCGACCAGCGCGGTCCCCAGAGCCCGGTATTCGCCGACGTACGCGGCCAGCTTCAGGATACGGAAGATGCGCAGCAGCCTCAGGATGCGTACATCGAGCAGAACCTGCGCGCCCGGCAACAGCAGGGCCAGGTAGGAGGGCAGCACGGCCACCAGGTCGACGACCCCGAAAAAACTGGTCGCGTAGCGCAACGGCCGCCGCACGCACGACAGGCGGGCGACGTACTCAAGCGAAAACAGGATGGTAAACGTCCACTCGAGCGCCTCAATGATCGCGGCATGGTCCCCGGACACCCCTTCGACGCTGTCGTAGATGACTACCGCGACACTGGCGAGGATGCAGGCGAGCAGCGCCAGATCGAACCGCTTTCCGGCTCGCGTGTCAGCCTCAAAAATCACCACGTACAGCCGCAGCCGCCAACCGCTCTCCGGTTTGCCGAAGCGCTGCGCATCGGCGAGGCTCCAGTCGCGGCCACCGGGTCCGCGTGCCCGCTCGCGAACAACTGATTCGGCCAATCGATATCTCCGTAGGTCGAGAAACGGCGAGCGGCGCAATACGCACCGCTCCGCTTGGCGCCGGCAATGCCCAGTCCCGGTGCGCGGACCGACGCATGTCGCCGAACACGAAACGATATTACACGCCCTCCGGCAGCCGGTGTAGAGTCTGTTCCGCGCGGGAGGCCTGCGCGAGCGCGGCCGCGAACCGCGGCGCCGCAATCCGAGCGCCCCGAAATTCACCAGCCGCGTGCGGAGACGCAAGGGGTCGAACGCGAATCGGACCGAGCGCGCCCGGGCGGAACGCAATAAGATCGGACTTGCATGGCAGCCCGTCGGCGGCAGATGTTCCCGGTGGCGACGGAATGCCGCAGCGTTTCATAATCGCCAGTGTCGTTTCGCGCCGCGAATCCGGACTGGATCGGAGAACATGCCGCCATGGCCGAGCAACCCAGCGAAATCGTCAACGCAGCCGCCCGCGAGAACATCCGCACTGGATCGAGCGCAGAGGCGATCCGCCTCGCCTTCCTCGACAACCTGTTCTACGTGCAGGGGCGCTTTCTCGAGGTCGCGTCGATAGACGACCAGTACAAGGCCCTCGCCTACACGATTCGCGACCGGCTGCTGCATCGCTGGGTGAGCACGGTGCAGACGTACCAACGGACCAACCCGCGTACGGTCTGCTATCTATCGGCGGAATACCTTCCGGGCCCTTTCCTCGGCAGCAACCTGCTCAGCCTGGGCATCAAAGAAAACACGCGCAAGGCCCTCGCGGGATTGGGCATCGATCTTGATGCCTTGATCGGCTACGAGGACGAACCTGGGCTGGGCAACGGTGGCCTGGGACGCCTCGCGGCCTGTTTCATGGATTCGCTGGCAACGCTTCAGATCCCGGCCGTCGGCTACGGCATCCGCTACGAATTCGGAATTTTCAGACAGGTCATCCGCGGCGGCGAGCAGGTCGAGATCACCGACAATTGGCTGCGTTTCGGCAACCCATGGGAAGTACGGCGACCGCAGATCGCGTACGACGTCAACGTAGGCGGCCACACCGAGTGGTTCACCGATGACCTCGGGCGCCAGCGGGTGCGCTGGTCACCGAACGACGTCTTTCGCGGCGTGGCGATCGATACGCCCATTGTCGGCCATGGCGTGAACACCGTGAACCTGCTGCGGCTGTGGATTGCGACGGCGGCCGAGAGTTTCGACTTCAACGCATTCAACCGCGGCGACTACTACGGCGCCGTTTTGCGCGAAACGCGCTCGGAGACGATCAGCAAGGTGCTCTATCCGAACGACGAACAGGAAGCCGGCAAGCGCCTGCGGCTGCTGCAACAGCATTTCTTCGTCAGTTGCTCGCTGCAGGACATGCTGCGCATCCACCGCTCGACAGGAATGCCTATCGAGCGCTTCCATGAAAAATTCTGCGTCCAGCTGAACGATACCCATCCGGCGATCGCGGTGGCGGAACTCATGCGCCTGCTGGTGGACGAATCGCAGCTCGACTGGGACACCGCGTGGAATGTCACGCGGGGCACCTTTGCCTACACCAACCACACGCTGCTTCCCGAGGCCCTCGAGAAGTGGCCGGTTCCGCTGCTGCAGAGCATGCTGCCGCGCCACATGGAAATCATCTATGAAATCAACGCCCGCTTTCTCGACGAAATCCGTGGCCGCTATCCGCTGGACGAAGAGCGCGTACGTCGCGCTTCCATCA
>MEQX01000072.1:0-4069 GCA_001770415.1 Betaproteobacteria bacterium RIFCSPLOWO2_02_FULL_63_19
TTAGGCGTGCGGGGCTCCGAAGTCAAAAAAGGGTTTGCTCAGGCTTGACGCCCGCGATCTTGGCGAGCTTCGCGATGCGTTCCAATTTCGTGCGGGAAGACCGGGCAAACTACTCAGAGCTTGCACGCTGCCACCCATGCATCGGGATCCCGATTCACCTTCGCTGAACCAAGCTTCCAGCGACTGATATCAATCTAAGATCGAATCCTTTACCACTGCTCCGATCGCTCCCCTGCGGGGGGGTGCGTAGCGGAGCGGAATCAACATAAGATGCATAGCGCGAATTTTTCGGCCGCGTTCAAGCACCGGATTGCGGCGCCCCGGCGAGCCGTTCCAACTTCGCGACCGAATTGAATCTATCTGCTTCTCCCGTCCATTCATGAGTCACCGGCCGTTCCCGATCGCATGACCGCTCTTGAACGCAGCGTTCCAGACAAGACAGACGAATACGCCGGTGGCCGCGGCGCCGTTCAGTCCGCCAGGCGCGCGAAGCGCCGCGCGATGATGACCAGCACCGCCGAGACCACGCTCACGAGAATGCCCAGCGCGCCGACCGGGCCGGTCATGCCATCGAGCCAGAGGAAATACAGCAGTGGTCCCACGGGTTCCGAGGTCGGCGTGTACAGAAACAGCGACAGGCTGAACTCGCGCATGAATATCGTCGCGAGAAGGATCCAGCCCGCGATCAGCCCGGGGCGCATCAGCGGGAACAGGATGCGTCGCAGCGTCGTCAGAAAACCGCCGCCGCAGACGCGCGAGGCCTCCTCGAGCTCGTTGTGGATCTGCACGATGGTGCTGCTCACCGAGCGCAGGCCGTAGGGCAGAAATCGCGTCACGTAGGCGATCATCAGGATCCACAACGTGCCGTAGATCGGCAGCGGTATCTGCACGTAACCCCACAACAGGCCTATGGCCAGAGCGGTGCTCGGGAAAGCCCAGGGCAGGAACGTGAGGCCTTCGAGTATCCCGCGACCGGCGACGCGGGTCTTGACCGTGATGTAGGCAGTCAGCGCGGCAAGCAGCATGGCCACCGTCGCCCCCGCAACCGCAAGTATGAGGCTGTTGCCGATCGCGCGGTAGATGCGGTCGTTCTCGACCAGGTACTTGTAGTGCTTGAGCGAGACGAGGTCCAGCGACTCCATCGTCGGCACGTGAAAGTACGGCAGCACCGACATGGTGAACAGCATGAACACGGGCAGCACCACGATCAGCACCAGGATCGCGAGTGCTCCCCCCGACGCCGCGTACTTCCAGCGTCCCAGGTCGATGGTGTGCGGCCGGTAGCCCTTGCCCGTGACGGTGGCAAAGGTCTCGACGCGCGCCGTGTAATGCCTGTACAGCGCGACGAACACCAGCGCGATCGCGAGCAGGCTCACGCCGTAGGTCGCGGCCAGGTTGTAGTTGGGCGGGTAGGCGGCGAGCGCTTCGCGGTAGATCTTGGTCGTGAACACCTCGATGCGCGCCGGCAGCGCGATGATCGCCGGCGTGTCGAAGCTCTCCAGCGCGCGCACGAAATTGAGCATGCCTGCGGCCAGGATGGCCGGGCGCATGAGCGGGAACGTGATGCGCCGGACGATCTGGAACTGGTTCGACCCGGCGATGCGCGCCGATTCCTCCAGAGCAGGATCCATGCCCCGCAGCGCTGCGCTGATGATCAGATACGCGAGAGGCGTCAGCACCAGGCCCTCGACGAAGACCAGCCCGGTCATCGAATAGATGTTGAACGGGGCCGAACTCAGGTTGAAAGCGGATTTGAGCACCGCGTTGAGCAAACCCACCGACGGGCTGAGCAGCAGCGTCCACGAGATCGCGATCAGCACCGGTGGAAAGATATTGGGCACGATCGCAGTGAGTTCGAACAGACCGCGCCACGGCGCATTGGTCCGTACGGTGACCCAGGCGAGCGTGAGCGCAAGGACCAATGAAAAGATCGAGGAACCCAGCGCGAACAGGAAGGAATCCAGCAGCAGCGTGTAGGTTTCCGGATCGGCGTAGGCAGCGGCGTAATTCGCCACGGTCAGCGCCCCCCTCTGTCCCAGCGGCTCGGTGGTGAAACTGCCGTAGAACAGCATGGCCGTCGGGAAAAGGCTCAGACAGGCCAGAACCAGCGCGACGGCGATCACGGTGAGCGTGAGCGGATCACGCCAATTGATTCGGGGGCTCCACGCCCGCGGCCTGTCGACGGTTACGGATTTCACGCTAATGCCGGATCCTTAGCTGCACGAAAAAGCCCCCCTCACCGGGTGAGGAGGGCCGCCGTGTGCGCCCGCAAAACCAAGCCTACCTGGACACGAACATCTTGCGGAACTCGCCCGCCCACTTCTTGTATTCCTTGCGGTCGAGTTCGTGCATCTGGATCGCCTTGATCTTGTCGGCGCCCTTGATCGGCGGATAGACACCTTTGGCGGTCACGAATTCGCCCTCTCTTGCCATGATTTCCTGGCCTTCGCGCGAAATGAAGAAATCCTCGAACAGCCTGGCCGCATTGGGGTGCGGCGCCTTGGCCTGGATGCCGATCTGGTGCGAATCCGCGAGCATCTTCGGCAGCCGCACATAGTCGAGCGGCGCACCGTCCTTGCCCATGATGTACACGTACTTGAGGTAGGTGATGCCCGCCAACGCCTCGCCCGAGGTAATTTTCTGCGCCGAAGGAATGAAGGATTCGGCCAGAATCGGCTTCGCGTCGGCCAGTTTCTTGGCCATGCCGAGCCAATCCTTGCCATAGAGTTGTTCCAAATTGCGCACCCACACGCCGGTGGTGAAGTGCCGGGACGGATCGGGCATCACCCACTTGCCCTTCCAGCGCGGGGTCAGCAGATCCTCGAGCGACTTGGGCTCCTCGCCGGGCTTGACCAGCTTGGTGTTGTAGAGAATTCCGACGATCACCATGCGGTAGATCGGCGAGAGCAATGCGTCGGGGTCTTTCATCTCATCGGGATAGCGCGCGGCCTCCGGCGAGACGTACCTGGCGAAGATCTTGTCCTTCTTGAGCAGTTGCATCGGCCCGCTGTTTGTTACCACGACGTCGGACACGGTTCGGTTGACGCGCGCCTCGGTGAGCACCCGGTCGAGCGTCTTGTTCGACGAAGCGCGGAAATAGTCGATCGGTATGCCGTATTTCTTCGTGAAGACCTTCTCGATGGCTTCCATGATTCCGGTTTCGAGCGACCCGTAGATGACGACCTTGCCCTCCTTCTTGGCCGCGTCGATCAGCGACTGCGCCCCGGCCGCCGCTGTCCATGCCAGCGCGGCGATGCACAGCCCCGCCGCCGCGGCACTCCTGAAAAACGCATTCAAAGACATTTTCATGGTGTTCCTCCTGTCTGCTTCACCTCTGATAAACGGACGGCCCACCGGCAGCCCTCCGGCTTAAATCGTCGCCCGTTCCGCCGGTATGGCCGAGCAGCGCGCAGAATTCAGTTCAACGTAGATTTGCTGTCCGCGCTCGAGCTCCAGCCCTGGATGCACACGTACCCTTAGACGCTGCTCGCGGACCGAAACCGTCGCGTCCTGGTATTCGCCGAGAAAGGTCACCCCTTCGACCGCCGCCTGCCAGACGTTGTGCGATGCATCCGGCCGCGTGCGCGAAACACGCATGTTCTCGGGGCGAATCAGCACATCGACCGGATCGCCCGTCCGTATCGCGCCTTCGAAGCGGCAATGCACCGTGCCGAACGGGACTTCGACCCGTCCGCTGCCTTCGACATCCGCGTCCGCGACCGCACTGCCGCGAACAATGTTGGTCATGCCGATGAAATCGGCGACGAAACGGCTGCCCGGAGCCCCGTAGATTTCCCTCGGCGTGCCCAGTGCGAGGATCTTTCCGCCCTCCATGACCGCGATCGTATCCGAGATGGCAAGCGCCTCGGCCTGGTCATGCGTGACGTACACGGTCGTGATCTGAAGCCGCTGCTGCAGTTCGCGAATCTCGTTGCGCATGCGTTCCCTGAGTTTCGCGTCCAAGTTGCTCAGTGGCTCATCGAACAGCAGCAGGCTCGGCCGTCCGACCACGGCTCTTGCCAGCGCGACCCGCTGCTGCTGGCCGCCGCTCAGCTTTGGCGCGGGGCGG
>MEQX01000072.1:4082-8274 GCA_001770415.1 Betaproteobacteria bacterium RIFCSPLOWO2_02_FULL_63_19
GCCGGATCTCGCCGCGTGGGGTCTTATTGACCTCAAGCGCATAGGCGACGTTCTGATACACGCTCATGTGAGGCCAGATAGCGTACGACTGGAACACCATGCCGATACCGCGCTTGTCGGGCGGTACGAATACGTTCGCCGCGCAATCCACGTACGTGCGGCCGGCGACGCGGATGGATCCGCCCTCGGGCCTTTCCAAACCCGCGATACAGCGCAACGTGGTGCTCTTGCCGCACCCGCTCGGTCCCAGCAACGTGAACAACTCGCCGCGCGGAACCGAAAAGGATATTCCGCTGACCGCTGCCAGCTCGATCGCCTCGCCAGGAAACCGCTTTTCGAGCGCTTCTACGCGAAGGTACGGCGCGCCGTCAGCGGTGTTTGCCGGTTTCATGGTTGCTCCGAAAGACCGAATTCCATCCGTCCGGCTCCCTTTCCCGGTGTTACGGGGACCGGCCTTGTTGTCCTTTCTCGATTCAGGAGAGCAGCCCCGCGTTCGCGCATGGTCTTCGCGGCGACTGGCGTCGCAACCGACCCTTGATCGGCTCGCGGGGCGACACGGAGCGTACAAAGAAAACCTTCGCGCCGCAATAGCCATTTGCTGTGCCGGTCCTTCCCACAGGACCCCCGCGCATTGACGCACACGGCGCGCTCAACCTAGCATGCGCTCTGGTCAGGGCCGGACCCGGGGAAACAGCCCATCAAAGCCGGCTCACGGGAAATTCACGCTTTTGCGCCAAGTCCAGACCGGAAGGAGCCATGGAGCACTATCGAATCGGTGAATCGGTGCGCAGGGAAGAAGACCCCCGGCTGCTCAACGGGGCCGGCCGCTACGTCAGCGACATTGCTCCTTTGGGTCAGGCGTTCGCGCACGTTCTGCGCTCGCCGCACGCCCACGCGGCGATCCGAGGCGTCGACACGAGCAGGGCTATGCACGCACCGGGCGTGCTGCTCGTGCTGACGGGCGAAGACCCGCCGGTTCGGGATCTTGGGCTGCTGAGTCCGCGCATGCCGCGCAAGCGCCGCGACGGATCGCCGGCGTTCGTCTGTTCGCAACCGCATCTGGCGCGCGGGCGCGTGCGTTACGTCGGCGACCCGGTCGCGCTGGTGGTGGCCGAATCATTACTTCAGGCGAGGGACGCGGCCGAGCTGATCGAGGTGGACTACGAACCGATGCCCGCGGTGACCGGTACCGCAGACGCGGTTGCGCCGGGTGCGCCGCCGGTGTGGGACGCCTGTCCCGATAACCAGGCGTTTTTTCACGAGGTCGGGAACCGGGCGGCAGTGGATGCGGCGTTCGGCAACGCGGCCCATGTCGTACGTCACAAGCTGGTGATCAACCGCCTGGCCCCGAGCAGCATGGAGCCGCGCGGCTGTCTGGCCGAATACGACGCCAGCGAAGAACGCTACATCATCCACTGCACGGTGCAGGCGCCGCACCGGATCCGCGCGCTGCTGGCGAACCAGGTCTTGCGGATACCGGAGACGAGGTTGCGCGTCATTTCCGAAAACATGGGGGGCGGTTTCGGAATGAAGGGCGGCTGCTATCCCGAGTACACGCTGACCCTGGTCGCCGCCAGGCTGCTCGGCCGCCCGGTCAAGTGGATCGGCGATCGCAGCGAATCGCTGCTCGCCGACGAGCACGGGCGCGACAACGTCACCGAGGCGGAGCTGGCACTGGACCGCGAGGGTCGATTCCTCGCGCTGCGCTCGCGCACGCTCGCCAACTGCGGCGCGTACTACACCTCGGACCGCAATGCCGGACCTGCGGTGCAGAACCTCGGCGTTCTGGCGGGCGTCTATACGACGCCGGTGCTCCATGCCGAAGTCACGGGCGTGCTCAGCCATACCATGATGGTCGGCTACTACCGCGGTGCGGGCCGCCCGGAAGCCGCCTACGTGATCGAGGCCCTGGTGGACAAGGCGGCACGCGAGCTCGGCCTCGACCCCGCCGAGTTGAGGCGCCGCAATACCATTCCGGCCGACGCCATGCCCTTCAAGACGGGATTGGTGTACACCTACGACACCGGGAACTTTCTCAAGAACATGGAGGACTGCCTGAAGGCAGCCGACTACGCGGGGTTTGCCAAACGCAGGCAGGACGCGCGAAGCCGCGGCAAGCTGCGCGGCATCGGCGTTTCCAACACCATCGAGGCCTCGGCGTTCGGCATGATTGAAGCGGCCGAGGTTCGTTTCGATCCGTCCGGAACCGTCACGCTATTGGTCGGAACCCATGACCACGGCCAGGGCCACGCAACGACATACAAACAGATTCTGTGCGAGACACTCGGGATAAGCGCGGACCGGATCCGGTTCAAGTGCGGCGATTCGGACCTGGTGGTGATCGGCAGCGGAACCATGGGGTCGAGGTCCGCCGCAATGGGCGGATCGGCAGTGCACGCGGCCGCGCAAAAAATCATCGCCAAGGCCAAGAAGATCGCCTCCCACCTGCTGGAGGCGGCCGAAGACGATCTGCTGTTCGAAGCCGGAAAATTCAACGTATCCGGAACGGACAAGTCGGTGCATATCGTCGAGGTCGCCAAGAGCGCGTTCACGCCGGCGCGGCTGCCGCGCGGATTCGAGCCGGGGCTCTATGAAACCGCGACCTTCAACGATGGCGGTCGGCCCACTTTTCCCAATGGCTGCCACGTCTGCGAGCTGGAAATCGACGCGACGACCGGCGTCGTCGAACTGGTGCGCTATAGCGTGGTCGACGACGTGGGCCGCGCGATCAATCCACTGCTGGTGAAAGGACAAATTCACGGCGGTATCGTCCAGGGCGCGGGACAAGCGCTGATGGAGGACTTCGTCGCCGACCCCGATTCCGGGCAGGTGCTCACCGGATCGTTCACGGACTACTGCATGCCGCGCGCAGACGATTTCTGCTCATTCGACGTCGAGGGCAATGAGTTTCCGAGCACGGTCAATCCGCTGGGCATCAAAGGGGCGGGCGAATCGGGTACCGTAGGAGCGCTGGCAGCTGTGATGAGCGCAGTCAACGATGCGCTCGCGCAGGCCGGGTGCGATTACCTGCAGATGCCGGCGACACCGGACAGGATATGGCACGCGGTGCGCGCCGCGAGGGAGCGCTCGTGAGCGGCACGAAGGAACGAATCGGTCGGACGCCGGCACGGCGGCCGACCGAGGATCCGCGGCGTCGCCGAGACCCACCGGAGACCGAAGCGCGCGAGCGCTATGTCGAGTATTCCGCGAAATACGCTCGCGACATGGTTCTGGTCAGCGACGAGACCCGGCGCGTGGTCGACTGCAACGCTGCGACGCTCGACGCGTTGGGCTACAGCCGTGAGGAGATCCTGCGGCTCGGCGCCGCCGATCTGCGCGCGCCCGAGGCGTGCGTCGCGATCGAACGCGACTTCGAACGCACCAGGCAACGCGGGGGAAGCACCTATGAGACCGTGCTGCGGCGAAAAGACGGCAGCTGTTTCCCGGTGGAAGTCAGCCAGCATCGGATCGACATCGGCGGGACGTTCATCTACCACGGCACGTTACGCGATATCACCGATCGCAAAGCCGCGGAACGCCGTATCGAAGGACTGGCGCGGCTGTATCAGATGCTTTACCGGACCAACGAGGCGATGCTGCATGCCGACAGCGAAGAAAGACTGTTCGCCGACGTTTGCCGCGTCGTCGAGAGCGCAGGCATGCTCGGCGCCATCGTCAGGATGGCCGATGCCGACGACGGCCCGCTTCGGGCGGTGACCTTCACCGAGCATCTGCGTCCACTGATAGACCATTTCCCGGTATTCACCATCGTTACGGGCGCGGATAGACAGGCGATATCCGCGCGGGCCTTCGTCGAGAATCGCGTCGTCGTCGAGCAGGACCGGCTGTCCACTGTCACGGACTCCCGGGCCCGGGCTCTGTTGCAGGCTGTCGGGTTACGCTCGGCGGCGTCGCTGCCGCTGCGGCGCACGGGCAAGCGGGTCGGGGTCATCACGTTCGACAGCTCGGAGCTGAATTTCTTCGCACCCGAGATCGTCGAACTGCTCGAGCAAATGGCCGCCAACATTTCCTACGCGCTGGACAACTTCGAGCGCGAGCGGCTGCGCCGGAACGCCGAACAGGCACTGCGCGCAAGCGAAGAGCGCTTCCGCAGCCTGACCGAAATGGCTTCCGACTGGTTCTGGGAGCAGGACGAGAACTTCCGCTTCACGAGCAGAACGTCGCCTTTGGG
>MEQX01000072.1:8295-8481 GCA_001770415.1 Betaproteobacteria bacterium RIFCSPLOWO2_02_FULL_63_19
CTCGGCCATGCTCGGGAAGACGCGCTGGGAGCTGGGCATCGAGCGGGGACCGGACGAGCGTCTGCGGGAGCACCGCAAGCTGCTCGAAGCGCATTTGCCGTTTCGCGATTTCGAGTACAGCGTCGTGCATCCGGGGAAACCGCGGGCGTACATGTCCGTGAGCGGCGACCCGGTGTTCGACAACCG
>MEQX01000073.1:0-25950 GCA_001770415.1 Betaproteobacteria bacterium RIFCSPLOWO2_02_FULL_63_19
CTTCTTCATGAAGTATTCGACCATCCGCGCCGGGGTCTTCCTGCCCATCTGGTCCACCCTCGCACCGAAACGCTAGCGCATATTCGAGTTGTCACCGCGTGTCCGCACAGGGACACGCGATATCTCCGAAGGCATGGCGCGGTTCGTATTTCGCCGTACTTGATCTGCCGCGCAGCGCCCGTCCAAACGCGCAACGCGGGTTTGGTAGTAGCATGCCCGGACAGTCGTTCAGGCGCACGGGCGAGGTTGTCGCAACGGCGACCGTCGCAGGATCGGCCCCGGAACTATTCCCACGATGATCTTCGAAGACCTCAGCGCTTTCGTTGCTGTCGCAAGGCTCAGGAGCTTCTCAAAGGCGGCGGCCGAGTTGCGTATTGCGCAGTCATCGCTGAGCAAGCGCGTGCAGCGCCTGGAACACCGTTTCGGCGTCGCACTCTTGACGCGCCACGGCAGGGGCGTCGCACTGACGCAGGCGGGAGCAATTCTGGTTCACCGCGCGGAGTACTTGATCGCGGAACTGGATGCAGTTGAGCGGGACGTTTGCGCGCAAATGGCCGTGCCGACCGGCGAAGTCCGCATCGCCCTGCCTCCGGCCACGGGGCGTTTCCTCGCTTCTCCCATCATCGAGCAGTGCAAGAACAACTATCCAATGATCAAGCCCTTGATTCGCGAGGGCACAGCCGCCGATATCCATGGGTGGTTATCGGGCGACGACGTGGACATCGCATTGATATATAACCCGGAATGTGGTCCTGGCTTCGAAATCGAGCCGTTTCTTGCGGAACCACTGCTTCTCATCGTTCCCGCCCGCAACGTCGGGACGCAAACGCAGGGTCCGTATCAGAAGAGCTACTCCATCAAAGATCTCGCAGACCTGCCGCTTTGCATGCCTCGACGCCCGCACAGCATTCGCGTGCTTGTCGAGAGGCTTTGCGCAAAACACGGTGTCAAACCGAATATCGTCTACGAAATCGACGGAATCAATTCATTCAAGGGAATGATCGAGAAAGGACTGGGAGTGGGTATCTTCGGTTATGCCGGCCTGAGGGAAGAAATCGATGCGGGGAAGCTGCGGGCAGTTCCGTTTTCGTCCCCGCTGATGAATCGTAAGCTGTGCATTGCCTATCCGCGTCGAGACGACGCCCGTGCCGCCATCCTGAACGTCAAGACGATCATCGAGCAGGAACTGGGCCGGCTGCTCAACGAGGGGTTTTGGCAGGGAGCGAGGCGTATTCGTGAGTTGTAGCGGCCGTCACCTGCGGGGACGCCGCTGCGACGGCGGAAGCTGGGATTCCGGCCGTGCTCCCAGCAGAGCGGAGGACGGCCGCTGGAGTCAGTTCTTGCCGACGGCCTTGACGTTGGCGATCGACGCTCTTCCCTTCAGCCACTGTGGCAGCATGACTGCCACCGTTATCACGAGACCGGCGAGGTCGGTGGTCCAGTGAAACAGGAATCCTGCGCCGGCAGTGGGGGTCAGCATCCCCAGCCCCCCGAGCAAGAGCAATCCGCGCTTCAGCAGATTCAAGTGCCCAAACAGGTATCCGCCCAGAGCGATACCCAACGTTCCGGCGCCGACAATGGCGGTAACCACGGCAGCAACCACCTGGAACACCGTCCCCTTGAGAAGCAGTGCCGGTGAGTACACAAACAGGAAGGGCACCACATAGGCGACCACTGCCAGACGCATCCCGGTCACGGCCGTCTTCATGAAGTCCGACCCGGCAATCGATGCGGCGGCGTAGGTGGCGAGGCAAACCGGCGGGGTGATCATCGACAGGATGCCGAAATAGAACACGAACAGATGGGCGGCCAGCGGATCGACGCCCAATTCGATCAGGCCTGGGCAGGCCAACACGGCGAGAAGAATGTAGACCGCCGCGGTCGGCATTCCCATGCCCAGAATAATGCAGGCGATTGCCACCAGTACCAGCAGCACGAACACATTCCCGCCGGCCAGCGACGCCAGACCAAGCGAAAAGCGGAATCCCAGACCGCTGAGCTGCAATACGCCGATGATGAATCCTGCCGCGGCAGTGATCACTCCGATTTCGAGCAGTCCACGGCCCGTCACTTCGAGCAGCTTCACGAATCCGCGCAGGGTCATTCTCGACTTGCGCTGCCCAAAAGCGAACAACAGACCGACGAAAACGCCGCCCATGGCCGCGCGCCCTGCGGCCCAGTAGAGCCAGAACAATAGGTAGATCAGAACCACTAGTGGGACGAGAAACAGCCAACCCTGCGCAAGGACGGTTCCGAGCCGCGGCAGTTCCTCGCGAGACAGTCCTTTCATTCCTGTCTTGGCGGCCTCCAGGTCCACTTGGAAGAATACGGCGATGTAATAAAGCAGCGCGGGGATCAGAGCCGCGATGGCCACTTCCGAATATGGGATAGAGAGAAACTCGGCCATGATGAATGCGGCGACCCCCATCACCGGGGGCATGATCTGGCCACCTGTTGACGCCACCGCTTCGATGGCACCGGCGACCTCGGGACGGTACCCGGTGCGCTTCATCAGCGGAATGGTGACCGACCCGGTCATCACCACGTTCGACACGGCGGTACCAGAAATGGACCCGAACAGGCTCGATGCCACCACGGCTATCTTCGCGGGGCCGCCGCGAAAGCGCCCCATTGTCGCCATGGCGAAATCCGTCAGCACTGCGGCGCCCCCGCTCATGAACAATACGTTGCCAAAGAGCACGAACGCCATGACCACCGTCGAGGACACGACCAGCGGTAGGCCCAGCATGCCATTGGTGTCGAGGTACAGGTACATGGTCAGGCGTTCCCAGGAAGCGCCGCGGCTCTTGAACAGCCCAGACATCAGATCTCCGTAGCGGCCATACAACACGAAGGCGACTACCAGCGCCGTCAGTATCCATCCCACCAGCCGCCGGCAGCATTCCAGCACCAGTACGATGGCGATCGCGCCGAGTATCCATTTGGTCGGCGTGATGACCGCCTGCGTATAGGCCATTTGCGGGTAGCGGATTGCAATGAACAGTCCCACCACCACGCTCGCCAACATCAGCAGCCAGTCATACCACGGCACAGAAGTCGCCGCTGCGTTCTTCCCGCCCGGTTTGCAAATGAAGGTTCCTGCGAGCACCAGTGCCAGGAATAGCCCCAGAAACTGTTCGCGGAAAATCGTGAAGTCTATTCCGGGCACCCACTTTTGCAGGTAGTAGGATACCTCCAGCACGAACAGCGCACCGGTGATCGGAATCAGGCACAGCACGCACAACTCCAGCCATCGCGCAGGGCCTTGGAGCGTGCGATATCTGACTGCGTCAACCCCCTCTTCTGACACTATTGCCTCCTCCTGGAATCGGCCATACCAAGGGGGGCGATCATTCGCCCCCCTTGACCTACCCGTTACCGGTTTTTGAACTGGATACGGCTATTGCGCCGATCAGATCGGTTACATGGACTCGCGCAGGAGTTCCTGCTGATGTTTTTCCATTGCGTCCGTCCACACCCCTTTTTCCTTGAAAAACTTGATGGCGCCTGGATGGTACGGGATGGTGACTTCGTCGCTCGCGAACCGCTCCTTCGTCCAGCGCTTGAGTATCGGATGCTTGGTAAACAGCGTCTTCTGTCCGTTCCAGAGCCCTTTGACGACTTCGTAGACGACCTGGTCCGACATCGATTTGCTGGTCCCGAGGTAAACGTCGTAGGAAACCGCCGAGGCCGGCTCACTGACGCCGACCGAGCTGCCGGGCTTGAACTTCATTATCGAATATCCCGGCACGGTCTTGGCGACACGCTTTTGTGCTTCAGTGTCATCGCAGATGCGCACCATGCGCACGCCGATCGCGGCATCGACCTCCCTGACCTTTCCGGAACCCACGGCGTGCATCGACACCTCGACACGGCCATCCTTCAGGGCGTCCATGCCATCGTTCACTGCGGGCACAGGCACCACATTGACGTCGCCCCAGCTCAAGCCGCAGCTGGAAAGATTACCCAACCCGTTGTACCACACCGCCTGGTGCGCGGGATACTCGCCCGACATCTTGCGTCCCTTGGCGTCCCGTACATGGTGGATGGGGCTGTTCTTTGGGACGTACACGCCAACCTGCATCGCTCCGCCACGCACGACCAGGCGCACGTTGGGCGAGCGTCGGAACGGGTTCTTGCCGCCGATTTTGCGCTTTCCGGGCCCCACATACGCCATGCCCATGTCGACCGCGTTAACCATCCCGAAGTCCACCTCCCGGCCTTCGTTCAGCAATGGCATGAAGGTGCTCGTTCCGGAATAAGGCGCCGCTTCCGCCTTAAACGGGGCGTTCGCCGCAAGCGTAGCCGCTATGCCGCTGGTCAGGCCATAATAAAGGGTGCCGGCCGGATTGGTGGCGATGTTTACCGTCTTCGGCAGTCCTTGTGCCGGCACCGACGCTGAGGTCAGCGCCATTGCACTGGCTGCCGAGAACGCCAGGAGTAGCCGGCACACTCCGAAGCCTTCGATCCGGCGAGTTGATACGCTCATGTAACCTCCTCTAATCTATTTGGTACCGATGACGGATAACCTGACGGTCGTCAGGAACATACAGCCTAACCAACCTGGACCCTATGCACAAGGGCAGACGATCACTTTCGGCCCGGCGCGGGACCGAGCCGACCAACGTTCGAGCAGTTCAAATCTGATACAGCCGCCGAGCCACCTGGGACCGGATGAGGTTGCCCGGAGCAGCCGGCAGCGCGGGGAGAAAAGCCCCGTTGGAGAGCATCGAGCCCTGCTGTTCCGGTTGCTCAGGTCAGCCCGGATCGATTCCAGCCGGCTTCGAAAAGTCCAGGCTGATGTCCGAGAAGGCGTGTGAAACACGGAAACGCCAGTTCGCTACTGTCTCTCTTTCGGGGAGCTTACGCGCAACTTGCTAAAATACGGGCTCGGGCCTATTCGTTCTTTCCGAAGCGCAACTTCAAACCAAGGAGCACCTGATGTCCAGTCCTGAAGACCGCATCCATCACCCCATATCGACCGGCGAACTGCAAAGGCGCTGGTCCTCGGTACGCGCGGCGATGAAGGAGCGCCGCATCGACGCATTGCTGATGCAGAACAACAACGACTTCATGGGCGGCTACATCAAGTACTTCACGGATCTTCCGGCAACCCACGGATATCCGCAGACCCTGGTTTTCCCCGCCGATGACGAGATGACGATCATCATCCAGTCGAAATTCGGCGACGACCAGCAGCTTCCGGCCGGTGGCAACTGGCTGCGCCGCGGCGTGAAGCGCGTGCTCGGCGCCCCGTATTTTTCCAGTGCCTACTACACGCTGGCTTATGACGCGCAGCATGCGGCGAGTGCGCTCGAACCGTGGTCGCGCGGCACCATCGGTCTGGTGGGCTTGGGTACGCTGCCGCTGTCGATGATCGACTACTTGCGCAAGGGCAAGTTCAGCGGCGCAAATTTTGTCGACGCGACCGATATGGTCGATCAAATCAAGGTCGTCAAGAGCGAAGAGGAGTGGAAGTTTATCCGGCGCACGGCGGCGGTCCAGGATGGCGCCATCGAGGCCGCGATGGCGGCGGTCGCCCCCGGCAAGAGGGAGATCGAGATCGCAGCGGTGGCCGAGCATTATGTGCTGGACCACGGCGGCGAACAGGGTTTGTTCCTCGCCTGTTCACATCCGGCCGGGGAACCCGTGTACTGGGGTAACCGCCACCTGCAAAACCGCACGTTGCAGAAAGGCGACATGTTCACGCTGCTCATCGAGTCGAACGGCCCGGGCGGGTTCTACACCGAGATCAGCCGTGCCTGCGTGCTGGGCAAGGCCCCCACGGAGCTTAAAGACAACTTCGCGTTCCTGCTTGAAGCGCGGAAGTTCACGCTGGACCTTTTGAAGCCAGGGGCCTCGTGCAAGGACATCTGGGATTCGTATAACGCGTTCATGAGGAGGAACGGCAAGCCGCAAGAGGAACGGCTGTACTGCCACGGCCAGGGATACGACCTGGTGGAGAGGCCGCTGGTGCGACTTGACGAACCGATGAAGATCGCGGCGAACATGAATATTACGTGCCACCCGACCTATGTCGCAGACGGCTGGTTCCATACCATTTGCGACAATTTTCACGTCGGCCCGAACGGCGTGACCGGGCGCACCCACAGCTATCCGGAGAAACTCCTCGAACTCTAGCGGGTAGTCCGGCCGCCACAGTCGCATTTGTCACCTTCACGTCGGCAACCGATGAAAGCTCGTGTGAAGACAGCCGCCGTATTATCGGAAGCGAGGTTGGGGCGATTTCCAGCCTGATGATGGAGCTGTATGTGACAAATGTACTTATCATTTTGACCCATGCGGCGACTGTCAGGCAGAGATACTACGACGGCATTAAGGCGCAATTTCCAGATATTGCGCTTAATGTTGTCGACCATCATAGCAAGGCGCAGCCCTACCTTGCGTCGGCCGACGCATTACTGACGTTTGGAACAATGACGTACGAACGCCTGGTGGTCGATGCCCCTCGACTGCGATGGATACAGGCCCTGGGAACCGGCACCGATGGAATCGTTGATCTTCCTTCGTTTCGAGCAGACATCACGGTTACCAATGTACGGGGCATTCACGGCGCAGCGATGTCGGAGGCGGCGCTTGTAGCGATGCTGGCACTGTCGCGCAATTTTCCGCGAGCAGTGCGCGCGCAGGATCGTCGTTCATGGGAGCGCTGGCCCTCTCGATTGCTGGATACGAAGGCAGCCGGGATTTTCGGAATCGGGAGCATTGCGGAGGCGCTGGCGCCGCGCCTAAAAGCGCTGGGAATGACCGTGGTTGGAATCTCGTCGGTCAAGAGGATGGTTGCCGGGTTCGATCGTATTCTTGCCCGGGAACAGTTGATAGACGCTGTGCGGGACCTCGATTATCTGGTCATTCTCACACCTTACTCGGCGGCAACAAAGAATATCGTAAGTGCGGCGGTCTTTGCAGCAATGAAGCCGAGTGCCTACATAATCAACTTGGCGCGCGGTGGCGTCATCGACGAAGAGGCATTGATCGAGGCGTTGGACCAAAAACGAATCGCCGGTGCTGCGTTGGACGTTTTTACCGAGGAACCGCTTCCTGACGGACATCCCCTCTGGAACAGGACGGATGTCATCGTTACTGCGCACCTTGGTGGACTGTACGATCGATATGCGGACGATGCCATGCCGACCCTTGTGCATAATTTGAGATGCTTCCTCGCCAACGACATGAAGGCAATGATCAACATCGTCGAACATTAGGAACGGCATGCGGGGCCGGTGCGTCGCTTGGCGGGCAAGCTTACGTTGGTGCAAGTGGCGCGCCTGACACACGAGCGAAAGGGCCGGTACCAGGGCTTCTTGCTTCGATCCCGGCGGCGGGATGTGGACGCACCGCCAAAACGCAGTTCTACGCGTGCCCCCATGCCGGAAAGGGGGCACGACCCGGCGAACAGCTAAGACTTTGCTCCGGGTTTTCTGCCGGGAGTTTTCGGCGGAATATATCCAGCGATTCGGCAGAGGAAGCCTTCGACCTTCTCGCCGTCATTGAATCGGATCACGCTGCACTTGGATATCTCCCCGCGCGCAGACAGGTCCGACAACGATCGGCGGACCCTTGCAAGCGGAATCCCGGTGGCGACCGCAATTTCCGAGTCGAGCCGCTGACCGTGGATCTTCAAATACTGCATTATTTCCTGCATGGCAATTACTCCTTATCGTGGTCCATAGGGTGGACCGCTTTTTCCCTCGCCCTTACGGTAAAGGGTGACACGACCATTCCGTATGAGACGGTCTGCCGACCCGCTCCGTGCGCCGATGCAACAAGCACGTACGCCGTTGGTCTTCTCCACGCGGCCGGCTCGGAAGCTAACCAGAGCCCATCGCTACGCCGGGCTGGACAGGCAAGATTGTCGTGGTTATTGGCTCTTCGACTGGACCCGCAGCGGGGGCCAGCGAATGGTCATACCAAAGGAAAACAGGCGCTATTTTACTACAACACGTCGCGCGACGATAGGGGCGCACAGCAAGTCTTCGCCCCGGCCTCTGGGATCCATGGCAATTGACTATGCGCTGCTACCGCTCACTCCCGCGGTGATCCTCAGGCGGCGTATACCCGGCAGGCTATGCCGCGGAGAGTCGCTCCTCCGGTAGCCGGGTCGTAGTCGGGTCCGCCCGGAACCAGCATGTTGATGTTGCTCTCGGCCCAGCCGTACCCCGGCTCGTCCTTTTCGGGAAACCACCATCCGAACGCGGCAATAACCACGCGGGGATCGATGTTGCGGTTCAGCGAGAGTCTTTGTTTGACTCTGCCGGTCGCGGTTTCAATGTATACCCAGGCGCCTTCTTCGAGACCCAGCTTCTGGGCGGTCTCCGGATGCAGTTCTACCAGCGGGTCCGGCCTGACGAGGCGCATGGAGGCGACATGCCTGAACCCGCTCATCATGAACGTTTCCTCTTTTCCGTTGGTGAGCAGCAGCGGGTAGTCTTCCGGCGCATCCTTGACTTTGCCCAGATCCTTCCACAGCGGCATTGGTTCGTAGCCGAGCTTTTGCAGCCGTTCGGAAAAGATTTCGATCTTTCCGGAAGCCGTGGGAAAGTAATGTTTGCGGTATTCCACGGTGGGCTTCATCACCCTCTGATTCTTGAACTTCTCGTAGCTCAATCCGCTTGGCTTTAGCATGAGATCCAGCGCTTCATGGTCGTCCCCCCAGAAATCCTCGGTGAGCCCCAGTCTCTTTGCGAGTTCGTTGATGATTTTAGTGTCCGGCCAGCATTCGTCGGGCGGTTCGGCGAGCTTCGGGTAGGAGCGTATTTCCTCGTGCCATCCCGGCCAGTAGCCCAGTTCCTCGTGCTCCATACCCCAGGCAGCCGGCAGGACGATATCGGCCATGGCGGCCGTCGGGGTCATGAACAGCTCGGAAACGACGATGAAATCCAATTTCATCAGGGCGCGGTGCGTTTCGGCGGAATCCGGCCAACTCACCAGCGGATTCGTGAGTATGAACATGGCCGCCTTGATGGGGTAGGGCTCCTCATCGAGGATTGCCTTGTTCATGACATGCGGCGGTATGAACGCCGACTGCTGTGCGAATTTGAATTTGTCACCGAGTATCTTCTTTGCCTTCCTGCGATCCTGGTACTTGTTGAGCAGGAAGAAGCTTCCCGGGCGCGTGTACGGCGGTGGCGTAAGGAAGACGTCTCCGCCCGGAATGTTGAGGTTGCCGCAGATTGCGCGCATGATGCAGACCGCGCGCGCGGTCTGGAAGCTGTTGAGGTGCTGTTCAACGGCGTTGCCGATATGCATCGCGGCCGGCTTGGTCTGGCTGTAGAGTCTTGCGAACGCTTCAATCTGACGGCGCGGCACCCATGTCAGTTTTTCCACCTCGTCGAGCGAGTAGCTTGCAACATGTTCTCTCAGCTTGTCGAAGCCAACTGTCCAGTTGTCAACGATGTCCTGGTCATACAGTTTTTCCTCGACGATCACTTTCAGCAGACCTGCCGCCAGAGCGCCGTCACTTCCGGGCCGGATTCGTATCCACAGGTCGGCGAGTTTCGCAACGTAAGTCTTCTGTGGGTCGATGGCGATCAATTTGCCACCGGTCTCGAGCGTCCTCTCCAGGGTTTCTCTTCTCAGACCGCCCGTGGTGTGTGCCATGTTGACGCCCCAGACCACGATCAAAGCGGGGGTTTTCGTATCGTCGCATACGGCGCCCGACCCGTAGGTGAACGCCGCGCCCATTCCTTTGGGTATGCCGCAGCACCAGCCAGGTGTCACCACGCTCGGAGTGCCGAACGCACTGGCCAGCCTTTGGGCGAACGCAAACTCCATGCCTTTGGGCTCACCAAGGCCGAAGCCTACCGATTCGGCGCCGAACTCTTCCTTCAGCGCGTTGAACTTTGACGCGATGGTGTCAAGCGCCTCGTCCCAGGAAATTCGTTCCCATTTCCCTTCGCCTCGGGCTCCGACCCGTTTTCTCGGATAGAGCAGGCGGTCCTTGTGACCGAGAACCTCGGGAATTGTGAAGCGGCCCTTGTTCACGGCGCACTGTTCGGCGTAAAGCCCGCTTTCCATCTCGGGTTCCAGATCGACGACCTTCCCGTCTTCGACGATGGCCAGCATGCTGCAGTGCGCGGGGCAAAGATGGCAGAACGTCGGAACTTCGGCGCTCGATTTGACGCCCGGCGAGGCGAAGTTGGTCCGCCGCGCTCCGTCGTCGGGGTGAATGAACGCCTCCATCAGGGGATGAAAGCCAGGCATGCCCGCGGTCTGTTTCTCCATGGTGACGATGTTCTTTTGGTCCGCATCCACGGCCAGCACTAGACATGCGCTCGACAGATTTCCATCTATTTCGACAGTACACGCCCCGCATTCTCCAATTCCGCAGCCTTCCTTGGTCCTCGCCAGGCGAAAGTCCTCCTCCAGCACATCCAGCAGCGTTCGTGTCGACTCCACCGTCATCGCGCGGCGTTGCCCGTTGACTTGTAGCTGTATGTCATGCTTCATAGGAATGTTCCTTCTTTGATCATTCCCTGGCACGGGCGATCGTCTGTGCCAGCCCCTGTTTGACCAGCATTCCGACGATTCTCTTCCTGTACGAGGCGGCCCCGCGCAAGTCGTCGATGGGCGACGACTCTTCTGAGCCAATTCGGGCGACCTCTTCGAGCAGTTCCGATTCTGCTCTGTCGCCGGCGAGTTTGCTTCCCCTGAGCGCCGCCTCTGCTTTTCGTGCGCGAAACGGCGTGGGCGCCACCGCTCCCAGTGCAATTCTGACATCGCGGCACACGTCTCCATCGAGCAGCATTAAGACAGCTGCGCCGACCATGGCGACATCCATCTTCCTCAGGCTGTGCTTGAGGTAGACGCACTTCGCCCGGTTCGGAGGAGTGGGTACGTGGACCTCCGTAATCATCTCGTCGGGGTGCAATGCACTCTTCCCAGGACCGAGGAAGAATTCGGTCATGGGAATCATGCGTTCGCCGCCCTGTCCCAGGCACCGTACCGACGCTTCCAGGACGAGCAATGGCGGGCCGAATTCGGCCGACGGCGAGGCGTTTCCAAGATTGCCTCCGAGGGTGCCAAGGTTGCGGATCGGCATCGTTCCGAGCACGCCTGCCGCGCGGCTCAGCATGGGGATCTCGCGCGTGACCGTCTCGGAACTCTGGATCGCCTGTATGGTATTCAATGCTCCAATCCGCAGCCTGTCGCCGTCGCAGTTGATCTGGTCGAGTCCTGGAATTCCCTTCACATTGATCAAATATCGCGGCATCAGCTTCCGGAGTTTCATCTTGACCAGCAGGTCCGTTCCGCCGGCAAGGAACTGTGCCATTCCCTGGTGCGCGCGCAGCATTGAACATGCCGTCTCGACACTGTCCGCGGCAAGCACATCGAAATCCGGTAATACCAGCTGCACGTTTCAGTTCCTCCTGAGCCGGACGAGCCCCGGTCGAACCGTCCGGCTTGCCCGATAGTGCATCATGTTCCCAGCTTAATTCAAATTTCCCAAGCAGCCCGCGCGAGGCGATGCGCCTTTGGCGTTAAACGGCTGTCGCGTTAAGGGGCCCGTTGCCTCAATAGGCCACGATCTATCTTGCCTTGTCCCGTCTTGGGCAGAGCGTCCATCACCTGTATGGTACTAGGGAATTTCCTGGGCCCCAGTCGTTGCTTGCAGTACTGCTTGAGACCCTCCAGTGCTTCCGACGAATCCCCGGAACCATCGTTAAGGACAACGAACGCCCTGATCGTCATCAATTCGTCGGTGTTCTTTATCGCCAGCACAGCACATTCCCTGACGGCGGGGGATTCGTCGAGACAGTGTTCGATTTCCAGTGGTGATACCCAGACTCCGCTCACTTTGATCATGTCGTTCGTGCGACCGACCTGCCAGAAGATATCCTGCTCGTCCTGAAGGTAAAGATCGCCGGTATTGACCCACCCGCCGCCAAGAAACGTCGCCTTGGATTTTTCGTGGTCCCGAACGTAATGCGTGCCGGACGCTTCGCTCCTGGTGAGCAGCACGCCCGGTTGTCCCCGGGGGACCTCCTCGCCGTTTTCGTCCACAAGCTTGATTTCTGCCAGCGGTGTGACTTTCCCTGAGCTTCCGGGGACGACGGCGCCCGGACGATTGCACAGGTAACCCATGCCGGATTCCGCGGAGCCCAGGCGATCTATCACTTCGGTTCCGAAGGCGTGCACCCATTCCTCGTACAGCTGGCGCGACAGCACTTCACCAGAAGAGAAGTTGCGACGTACACAAGTCAGGTCGGCGCGTTTTCGTTCCGGCGATTGGAGCATCGCTCTCATCATCGTCGGCACATTGAGCACCACCGTCACCCGGTGCTTGCCGATCAGGCCGAATACAAGTTCCGGCGTCGTTCTTTCCTCGAACAGAACCACCGCGGCGCCGCTGCGCAATGCAAACAGCATCCCGTTGTCGCGCGCGTAATGAAAAAAGAGCTTCGGCACCCGGAGCACGATGTCGTCGGGGGCGTAGGCGATGAAATGATTGAAGGATTCGAACGATACAACCGAATCGCCATGCACGTGGGGGACGCCCTTGGGCTTTCCTGTGGTTCCTCCGGAGAAGTTCCAGAATGCGATATCGTCCCGATGCGTTGGCTCGGCTTCGAGACGGTCATCCGCTTTTTCCATCAGCCGGCGAAGGCCGTATTCTCCATTGCGCAGTCGCGGAATGGCCTCGCCGGCAACCAGCAGGGACTGGGGACGGTTTCGCCCTTGTGCTGCTTCCCTCACCCTACCGAGCGTCGCGCGATCGGCAACGACAAGCTTGGGCCTCACCAGGTCAAGCAGGTAGGCGTAGTCGTTCGGGGTGAGATAGGTGTACGCGTGCGTTCCGACTGCGCCCACCTTCAAGACTGCCAGCCACGTCGCGACCCATTCGGGAGAATCCTCGAGTATCAGCAATACCCGGTGCTCCGGCTCAACGCCGAGTTCCTTGAGGACGTTTCCGATCCGGTTGGTCATCAGCCAAAGCTCGCGGAAACTGGTGACGCCGTCCTTGAAATAGATCGCGGCTTTGTCCGCGCGGCCCATCTCCAGATTGATATCCAGAAAGTATGATCCGAGGTTCAACTCTTCAGGCACTGCATATTCGAACTGTTCGCCTCTGACCATTATTCCTCCTGGAACCGCGTACCGCACTTTGCCGCTATTAATGAGTATGTTACCGTGCTGCGGTCGAGCTGCAACGGCACGGTGACAAACGCCAGAAGCGAAGTTCGGTGCTCAACCGAACCGCAATCGATTTGCTCCCGATTGACGGCGGCAGCGGCAAGTAACGTCGGCCGTGCGGATTCCGCGCTTGACGCGCGCGGTGTCCCCGACAAGCCTGCAAGCCGCCGCAGATTTTACAGAATAGTCGGACGGAATTGGCTAGCCGCGGACGGCGGCACCCGAGGATTGCTTGTTTGCGTTCCACGCCGGTAGTACGATCCGCATGGCGCTGTCGCAGGGACGCCCGTTGTGGCGGGCGATTGCGTCGAAAAACGAGGGGGAGAAGACATATGAAGAAGTTCGTGGCCGTCGTCTTTGCGTTGGCGGTTCTTTGCTCCACGGCGTTTGCAAGCTTGGCCGCGGATAACGATACGGGCAAGCCGATGCAGCTCATTGTTCCGTACGGTGCCGGGGGCCTGACGGACATCGCAGCCCGCCTGGTCGCCGAACGCATGGGCAAGATCCTGCAGAACAAGATACTGGTGGTCAACAAACCCGGTGCCGGGACCTCGATCGCATCGGGCTACGTCGCGGCGTCAGCGCCGGATGGACATACCATGCTGATCAACATGACCGGAGGCGCTGTCGTCACTCCGATGATCATGCCCAAAATATCCTACAAGATGACCGATCTGAAACCGATCGGCAAGATGATGAGCGCGGTCTACCTGGTACTGGCCGGTCGGGATGTTCCGGTGAATTCGCTTCCGGAATTGGTTGTGTACGTAAAGCGCAACGCGGGCAAAGTCGCGTTCGGGTCTCCCGGCGTTGGGACGGTGAACCATCTTGCAATGGAGCAGCTAAACGCCCAGCACAAGCTCGATATGCAACACATTCCCTATACGTCCGAGCTCCAAGTTGTCAATGCAATCATGGGTGGCCATATCCAGGCTGGGGCGGTGACCGTCCCTTTCAGCCTGAAGTATATCCAGGCTAACCAGGTGAAGGCGCTGGCCGTGCTTGGTACGTCGCGCGATCCTTTGCTGTCGCAGGTGAGCACCTCGACGGAGCAGGGGTTTCCGGACCTGATTGCCTCGATCTACAACGTGCTGTTCGTTCCGGCGAAGACGCCGGCACCCGTCGTCAAACGGCTCGAAGACGCGCTGAGCGAGGCGCTGAAGGAGCCGGAACTCGTCAGCCGGCTCGGGAAGATGCGGTTCAAGATTGACTTCTTGACTTCTGCCGATACGGAGAGATTTCTGGAAAGCGAGGTCAAGAAGTGGTCTGCCGTGGTCAAGAGGTCCGGCATAACCGTACAGTGAGGGATTTGGGGCTCCTGCGTCGGTTCCGGCGAATGGCAGGCCGGAGGGAAGGTCACGCGAATCCTGCCGATCGGCGGGTTATTCCAGTCTTGGGAGCAGCGTGCACGTTGCGGGGATCAGAATGATGATGGCAATCCGGCACAGGTCGCTGATGAAAAACGGAACAATCCCCCTGAACGATTCGCTCAAACGCACGTCGCGTGCCATGCCGTTGATGACATAGACGTTGAGTCCGATCGGCGGCGTTATCAGGCCGACTTCGACGACCACGAGCACAAGGATACCGAACCAGATTCCGGTCGCTTCAGGCGTCATGCCGAAGTCGAGGCCGGCGATGATGGGCTGGAACACTGGGATCGTCAGCATGATCATGCCGATACCGTCCATGACGCAGCCCAGAACGATATAGATTGCCACGATCACCAGCAAGACCGCCATTGGTGCGAGACCGGAGTCGACTATCGCCGCCGCGACACTTTGCGGAATTTGCGACAGAGCAAGGAACGCGCTGTAGAGTTCGGCGCCGATCAGGATCACGAAGATCATGCCGGTTGTGCGCGCCATATCGAGCAGTGAGCTCTTGAGAGCGGATTTGCCGAGGTTCCCCGAGACAAGAGCGAACAGCCCGGTCGCCGCTGCGCCGATGCCGGCTGCTTCGGTCGGCGTGAAGACTCCGGTGTAGATGCCGCCGATTACCGTGAGGAAGATAACCACGACGGGCCAGACAGTATTCAGACTCTTCAACCGTTCGGCCATCGGCAACCGGTCGGCCGCTGGAGCCGCTCCGGGTACGAGACGGACATAGGCCATGACTGCGATGATGTAGCCGACGGTAGCAATGACGCCCGGTATGATCGCGGCGAGGAAGAGGTCGCCGATTGATTGCTCCGTGATCAACGCGTATATGACCAGAATCACCGAGGGTGGAATCAGGATACCGAGGGTGCCGCCTGCAGCGAGCGAGCCGGTAGATAAGGCGCCCGAATAGCCGTAGCGACGCATTTCGGGCAGCGCGACTGCCGTCATGGTCGCACCCGTAGCGATCGAAGAGCCGCAAATCGCGCCGAAACCTGCACAGCCGCCGATCGTGGCGATGGCGAGGCCGCCGCGGTAATGTCCAAACCACGCGCGCGCCGCATGGAAGACCGAGCGACCCAGTCCGCCATGGGTGGCGAACTGGCCCATCAGAATGAATAGCGGCACCACTGAAAGGTCATACGAGGAAACGCGGCTGACCGCGGCATCGTTCATATGGTTCAATAGTGCGTTCCAACTGGTGAGTTGGGCAAAACCGATCGCACCGGTCGCGAACATCGCAAGGGCTACGGGCATCCTCAGCGCGACCAGAACCATCATCGCCGCGAACAGTCCGAGGCCCAGCTCCAGATGCATCAAGTACCCTTTTCGGCGAGCAACCGGGCAACGATCCAGACGCAGACGACCAAGAGCCCGGCAAGCCCCGCAAGCCCTGCCAGATAGGCGATCCAGATCGGCAGACGAAGCATCATGCTGGTGGCCAGGGATTCGTACTTCTCGATACCGCCGACCACAATGCGCCAGCCCAGAAAAGCCGCAAAACCCGCGAAGACCACGTTATGTATCAGGTCCAAACGAAGTTGATTGCGCCGTGACATGCGGGCGGTGAAAAATTCGGCGACGATGTTGCCACCGGTAAACTGCGTATAGGGAAGAAACAGGAATATGGCGATGCCGCAGGCGAGTTCGGTGATTTCATAGTCGCCGACGATCGGCCGGCCGAACAAAGCGCGCCCGGCAACGCTGATCGTGGTCATCAGCATCACGAGCAGCATCAGTGCGCCACCGAAGATTCCCAGCCATTCCGTAATACGGCCAAGATGGCGCCCGAAACCCTCATCGGCGCCCGGCCAAGCGGACGCCGACGCGCCTGTTTCGCCGGGCGAGCCGGCCCTTTCGCTCATCAGTTACCGCACATGTCTCGCGCTCAAGGCGTCCAGTGTTGAGCCTTGCCTTTCATTTTTTCTTCATCTCCATCTCTTCCTTCTCGTACTTGGCGACGAGGCGGCGCGTTTCAGCCACCATCTCTTTTGCGGGATGGCCAGCCTTCGTCATCTGGGCGATCCACTGTCGCACGACGGGTTCCGACTTCTCACGCCAGCGCGCGCGCTCGGCATCGGAAAGGCGGATGATCTCGTGGCCGAGCTTCTTGGCGCGCTGTACTCCAGGCTGATCGTCCTTGACCCACTGGGTAGCGAACCAGCGCGCGGTCGGGTAATGCGAGTTATTGTCCACCGCCTTGCGTGCTGCCGGCGGCAGGCGCTCATAGGACTTCTTGTTCATCGCCATAATGAGGATGACCTCGTGCGACAACGCGACCGTGTGACTTTCGGCGGCGTCGATAACCTTGTTCGCGCGCGCGATCGACCACGGGAAGGTCATCACTTCGACCACGCCGCGCAGCATTGCCTCGGTGATGTTGGCTCCGGTTATTCCGACCGGGACCGCGCCGAGTTCCTTCAGCATTTCACCCACAAGACGGGAGGGAATGCGCACCTTGCGGTTATGCAAATCCTCGAGCGTGCGGATCGGCTTGCCCTTGACATGCAGCACCTGTTCGCCCGGCGTCCAGAAGACGATGGGGTGCACGTCCTTGTATTCCTCGACGAAATACTTGAAATAGAGCTCGGTGAAGGCAAGCGAGCAGACGTAGGTCGTCGAACATATGAACGGCAGCTCGATCACCTCGGAGCGCGGGAACACGCCCGGCGAATAGCCTGGAATGGTGTAGGTGATATCGACCACGCCGTCCTTGGTCTGAGTGTAGAGGTCCGGCGGTTTGCCACCGAGCTGCATCGAGGGATACATCTGGAACTTCACCGCACCCCCCGACTCCTTTTCGACCATTTTGGCCCAGGCCGACACGTTCTTGAACGAAGCCGATACCGGTGGCACGAAGGTGTGAAACCGCAGCACCTGTTGCGCGGACGCCGGCGCGACCGGCTGGAGAAGAGCTGCGGCTGCAACGACGGCGGCGGAAACGGTGAGCCGCCTTACTGCGTTCGGTGTCTGCATGAAAGAGATCTCCTCTAGAATTTTCCCCGCCGCGTGCCTATTGTCGTTTCATCTGGCACACGTGCTCGCGGAGCACATGTTTGACGCGTATCGAGTCTAGCATCAGGTACGGTTGCCGGTCTATGGTCAGTCTCGCACGGAGCACATACGTCTCTAGGTTGGTTGCGCAACGCCATCCATCCAACAGTCTACTGCTGCCGAATCAGGTCACAGTCTCGGCTGCTCCCGCCACGAGAGATGGCCTGGACGTTCGGTGGCCGCCGTGAGCATGTCGCAGAGCCTTGCCCAATCAAGCACTACGCTCGAAAGAGTCTGCGCCTCCCACAAGCCTGACTTGGTCAGTGTCAAGACCGTGCGCAGCAATTGATGCAGGGTTCCCGGCGTATATGACATAATGGCTGAACCGAGCCGATCATCGCTCGGCTCAATACAACAAAAAGCACTCTGCACGCGAGGCGGGAAGGAGAGTCGCAGTCCTTGCGCGAGACAGGTGAGTGACAGGAGAACGGGCGCGATCTTTCTCAGTTCGAGGGGGGACTGAAACGTGACCGAAAAGATCCTTACCAAAGTCGATGCAGGGCAGGGGGGGGCCGCAGAAGCCGCACGGGCGGAGGTCTTGCGGCGTCGATTTCCGACCATCGAAGATCTGCGCCGTCGTGCACGCCGGCGAGTGCCGCGATTTGCATTCGATTTTATCGATGGCAGCGCCAACGACGAAGAATGCGCGCGTCGCAATACTACGGCGCTGTCGGCGGTGGAGTTGCTTCCGCGCTATTGCCTGGATATCAAGGGATTGTCGACCGAAGTGGAGCTGTTCGGTCGCCGCTATGCCGCGCCGTTCGGTGTGGCCCCGATGGGATCGGGCGGACTGATGTGGCCCGGAGGGGAAGAATATCTCGCCCGCGAGGCGCAGCGGCGCAACATTCCCTTCATTCTCGCGACACCCGCGAATGTGTCGATCGAGCGCGTCGCGCAGATCGCACCTGACGTGTTCTGGTTTCAGCTCTACCGCTTCGCTGCGAACGATCACGCAGTTACCTTTGATCTGTTGAGGCGCGCCGACGCCGCGGGAGCACAGGTCCTGGTTCCGACGATTGACAGTGCCGGCAAGTCGAAGCGGCCGCGCGACATTCGCAGCGGTGTGACGGTTCCGTTCGTTCTCAGCCCGAGCATCGTCTACCAGGTGGCCACCTCGCCGGCGTGGGCCTGGGCGCTCTACAGGAACGGGATGCTCCGCTCGGAGAACGTCGTGCCCTATACCAGCGGGCCGGCGACGCGGGACTCGACGGCGAAGGTGATCATGCAGGTGCGCTCTAGCGGCAGTCATACCTGGGATGAACTGGCACGGCTGCGCGATCGCTGGAAGCGCGCGTTCGTCGTGAAGGGTGTGCTGCATCCGGAGGACGCCGAACGGCTGGTATCGCTCGGAGCCGACGGCCTCATTGTTTCCAATCATGGTGGCCGCCATTTCGACGGTGCGCCGGCGGCCATCGATATTCTCCCTGCGATCGTTGCGGCGGTCGGATCGCGGGCCACGGTGATGGTCGACAGCGGCATTCGTGGTGGCCTGGACATCGTGCGGGCGCTGGCACTCGGCGCAAAAGCGACCTTTGCAGGCCGGCCGTTTCTCTATGGGGTGGGCGCGCTTGGAGAAGAAGGCGCACGCCACGTCGTAGACATCTACTTCGATGAACTGCGCACCGAGTTTCAACACGTGGGCGCGCGCTCGGTGGCCGAGGCGGCAACGGTCACTGCACGTCATCCCGGCGCCTGGCGCTTCTAGGAAAGTCGATCCGTTTCGTAGTGACCGGAATCCTTGTCAAGAGGAGGTATTAGTCCATGTCAGCACCGTCAACATTTCTCTATGTCGGCAATGGCGAGACGCGCGACGTCAGCGCTTTCAGGCTCGATGAGGGAAACGGCAACCTAACGCCGATCGGCACGATTGAAGTGCCGGGTCCGACCAAGCCCTGCTTTTCGTTTCCGCTCGCGGTAAGCCCGGACAAGCGCATTCTGTTCGTTGTCCTGCGCAATGAGCCCTGGTCGGTGCGCAGCTTCGCAATCGATCCGGCAAGCGGCGGCCTCACATATCTGGGTCATGGCCCGCTCGCCGACAACACTTGCTACATATCTACCGACAAGACCGGCCGCTTTCTGCTCAGTGCTTCCTACCAGGGCAACAAGCTTGCGGTGAACCCGATCGGGCCTGACGGCATTGTCCAGGCGCCCCAGCAGATCATCGATACCGAGCCGAAATCACATTCGATTCTTGTGGATGCCGCGAACCGCTACGCGCTGTCTGCCAGCCTGGGCGGGGACATTTTCTACCAGTGGAGGTTCGATCAGCAGACCGGCAGGCTGACGCCGAACGACCCGCCGTTCGTGTCGGTGAAAAAGCATTCCGGGCCGCGCCACTTTGTATTCCATCCGAACGGCAGGATGGTGTACCTGCTCACCGAGCATGCGGTCACAATCTGTGTCTACGATTACGATGTCGACAAGGGCACGCTTACCGAGAAACAGGTGGTCGATGCGCTGACGCCGACTCCAGGGGAGAAGATATGGGCGACCGACATTCACCTTACTCCCGACGCCAAATTCCTCTACGCCGCGGAACGCGGATCGAGCACGCTGGCGATGTTAAAGGTCGATCCCAAGGACGGGACTGTCTCGCTCACTGGACACATAGTCACCGAGAAGCAGCCACGCGGTTTCGCCATCGACCCGAGCGGACGCTTCCTATATTGCACCGGGCAACTTTCGACGCGCATGTCGAGCTATGCGATCGACGCGGAGACGGGACAACTGACAAAGCTCGATGATTATCCCGTCGGAAAGAATCCGAACTGGGTCGAAATCGTGAAGTTTCCGTAACCGAAAACGCCGGGGATTTCGCGGCGAAATGATGAATTCCTCGTGCTCGTGAAATCAAGGCCTCGGAAGGCGCCGGCGGGTGTCACCGTATCGTGATTGGGCGCTCTTCCACGTGCAGCACGGGAATGAGGCGGAAAGCCGGCAATGCGAACCGGAATCCAAGCATGGGGCTGTCGTAGAGTCTTGTTTAGACGGCGCAACGGCAGGGAGGTCGCGAGCCTCGATGGCGTGAATGAGAACACGCTGGTTCTGCGGTGGCAGGACAGGCAACGCAGTTGTCGCAAACACGGTTCGCGTTGCATCTGAAGAACAAGGTCGGCATGAAACACGTTCTCAAGGCGCTCGATTGCCTAAATTCGACGATGCTGGTTGTGAGCGGCATCGCGTTCGCTATCATGGCGATTCATATCGTTGCGGACGTCTGCGGCAGATATCTGTTCAAGACGCCCTTGCCAGGCACCGTTGAAATCGTCGCTGACTATTACATGGTCACGTTGGTTTTCTTGCCGCTTGCCTATGTGCAAAAGCGAGATAAGCATTTCGTCGCCGGTATTTTCACCGATCACCTGCCGCTACGAATGCTTCGCCGCGTCACGGGCGTCACCGATCTGGCTATGGCGGCAGTCACAGCCCTGCTGACATGGGCCGCTGTCAGCGCTGCAATTCATGCAACGCGTTCCGGCGAGCATGTGCAAATGGCTGAATTCCTGTTGCCCGTCTGGCCTGGCCGCTGGCTGGTTCCACTCGGAATCGGTGCAATGTGCCTTTACGCGTTAACGAACGGGTTGCGGAGGCTCGTTCCCGCGCTTGGTCGAGAGTTGCCGCCACAAATCGGCTCCGTCCGATGAGCATGTTGTCCCCAAGCACGATCGGCATCATCGGTATGTGCAGCCTGTTCGTCCTTATTCTGCTGCGTTTTCCAATCGGACTTGCGTTGGCAAGCGTGTCGATCATCGGGCTCGTCGTTCTTCTCGGCTTTGATTCGACCTTCGGTTTGCTGACAGCGATGCCGTACGAGTTCGCTGCTAACTGGGAACTGTCGGCGATACCCATGTTTTTGCTGATGGGGGCGATTGCATTTCATTCCGGCATGACAGCAGATCTATACGCGGCTGCGCGCGTGTCGCTGCGCGGTCTTCCGGGGGGCCTCGCCGTGGCGACGAATTTCGCGTGCGCCGGTTTCGCTGCAGCATCCGGGTCAAGCGTCGCGACGACAGTCGCGATGGGCCGCATTGCCATCCCGGAAATGCTGCGCGCGGGTTACGACAAGAGCCTCGCATCCGGGACGGTAGCATGCTCCGGCACTCTCGGTTCGCTCATACCGCCCAGCGTGCTGATGATCGTGTACGCGATCTTCACCGCGCAATCGATTGGAAACTTGTTCCTCGCGGGATTCCTGCCCGGTATTCTCACCGCTGTCGTTTATGGCGGCATGATTATCATTCGCTGCAGACTCGATCCCTCGCTCGCGCCGATGGTTCAGGAGAGCACCACGTCGAGGGAGAAGTTTCTAATCTTCCTGCGTATCTGGCCATTGCCCGTGCTGATCCTCGGCGTTATCGGCAGCATTTATGGCGGCGTGGCGACGCCGACAGAAGCAGCGGCATTGGGCGTCGTCGTGGCGACGTTTGCCGCATGGTGGCGCGGACAACTCACCATGCGCGTATTGAAATCGAGCTTTTTGGAATCCATGGAGGCCACGGCCAGCATATTCTTCGTGGCTGTCAGCGCAGTGATGCTGACGCGCTTCCTGCTGTTCAGTGGGGTTCCGGAGCTGCTGTCGGATCTGGTAAAGGCATGGTCTCCGAATCTGCTCAGCCTGCTCGTGATCATCACGATTATCTACCTCCTGCTCGGCTGTTTTTTGGAGCCGATCGGGCTGATGCTGATAACGCTTCCAGTCGTGCTGCCGGCGCTGAAGCCGTTCGATGTCAATCTGATCTGGTTTGGCGTCATGATCATTAAATATATCGAAATGGGACTGATGACCCCGCCGGTGGGCATGAATGTCTATGCGGTCAAGGTCATTGCCGGTGATCTGATATCGCTCGAGACAATATTCCGTGGCGTCGCTTGGTTCTTGCTTTGCGAATTGATTGTGATCGTGCTGCTGATAGCGTTCCCCAGTATCGTCTTGGTCGTCCCGGGACTGTCATGGAACGCGAAACTGTTCTGAAACAGGCGCAAGGCGCGCTGCCGATCTTGAACAACCGGGTTCTATGCGGTCGTATCTGGAATGCAAGCATCCAAGGACGAAAAGGATGCGATGTGAAGGCGTATTGCTGAATTTGTCGTATGTGGCACCGCAAACTGCGAGTTGCGCTGTTTGGTGTGACGCAAAGGGCTAGAACAGGGAGCCGAAAGTGTTGGACTGGTCTTCGAGCATTCGTTTGCCCTGTGATAGCGTTGCTGATAGCATTTTTTGAGCTGTTTCTTTCGTTTCGGCCGTTGTCGATTCCGAAATTGTTCTGAAACAGTTTCGAGATGCTGAGGAAGGGAGATCTATTTTGAGATGGGAGGAAACAGCATGCTGAGTATTGACAAGACCATGAGGGCATACATCGCCGCCGCCGCGATGATTGTATCAATAGTTGCGTCCGCGGACGCTGCCGAACTCCGCTATAACATATTCGATCGTCCCGGGAGTGCGCCGGTAACTAACTTGCAACAGTTTTTCGAAGCGTTGAAGAAGGAAACCGGCGGCAGCATCACGGCGAAGATGTTTATCGGCGGGCAATTGCTCAACGCCCGCGCCACGCTCAAGGGGATCAGCGACGGTGTCGTCGGCGGCGGCTGGGTCGTTCCGAGCCTCAATCAGGGCGAGCTCAAGCACCTTAACGTTATTCCCGATCTGCTTCCTTTCGTCGAAGATCCCTGGGTTGCCGCGATGGCAGGCGCAACTACGGCGGTTCTCAACTGCAAGGAATGCCGTGCCGATGCGGCCGCGGCGGGTGTTGTCTGGCTCGGCGGCATAGGGCCTGACCCCTGGCACCTCATGTGCCGGGAGCCCGTCACGAAGGCGTCAGATCTGAAAGGCCGCAAGGTGCGCGTGACCGGCGCTTCGCCGACGCGCCTGATCAGAGCGCTTGGAGCCGTGCCGGTGCAGCTCGCGCCGAATGAGATTCCCACGGCGATGCAGGGCGGCCAGATCGATTGCACCTGCGGGCCGAAGGCGTGGTTGCACGACTTTTCGCTGGCCGAAATGGTGAAGACGGTGGTTGCCGAGCCATTTGGCGTCTATGGCGGCTTGGGCGGTTGGGTCTTCAACAAGCGCGTCTATGAGCGCTTTTCCGCGGCGGAAAAGAAAGCGCTGCTGAAGCTCATCCCGGAATTTCTTGTGCGCGGTACTGCGGACTATCAGAAAGTGGCAGACGATGCGTCGGCGGATGCCAAAGCCAAGGGCGTCACGTTCTGGACACCCGACGCGGCCTTCAGGAAAACAGTCGCCGATTTCAGGAACTCCGAAATCGACAATCTGGTAGCGGACATGACCAAACGTGGAGTGAAGGACCCGAAGAAGCTTATTCAAATCCACCTCAAGAATCTCGAAACATGGAAGGCCAAGCTCGCGACGATCGGTTCCGATCGCGCCAAACTCATTGAGATGCTTCGCAACGACGTCTACGCGCACGTGATCAAGTAGTTTCCGATCAAATCGATGAATCGGGGCCCTCGGGTGGCATCGCGTCAGGATGACACCCGAGGGTTGTGGGTTTTCCTGAAATTTCGAGATCAGCGCGAGAGCGAAGTCCGGCGTCAAAATACCGCCGATCCCAGTGCGCCTTCTACTGCCGCGCCGAATTCCTCTATTGCGGCGCTTTGGCCCATCGGGCGAGCATTCAGGCCAGCGTTTGCATCAGACTACCTATCGCCGGGAGATCTGTCTTTCCCAGCTTGTCGCGCAGATGCTTCAGCACCGACCACAACACCGCCTGGTTGCTGTTGACGACAGATTTGCCGAGGGTCTTTTCAGTCGGCGCAACCGCGTCGATTTGCGTAGTAGCGGCGCAACTGAAGAAAACCGCGTCCGCATCGGGCCTGTCATTTGCCACGGCAAGGTCGTGCCATTCCTGCGGCGTCACTGAGACAAATTGCGATGCAGGAAGGTTGAGCGCGACATTGCCTACGGTCTTGATGCCGATTTTGTCGAGATAGAAGACGATATCGTCATTGTTCGAATAGGGCGTGATCACGACGACAGAAGTGATGCCAAGCGCATTAAAGGCGTCACCGACCGCGGCGCTCGTTGAAATGGAGGGAATTCCCGCTGCTTTCTGCATGATATCGAGGATGTGTTTTTCGCCCTCTGGCCCCTCCTTCATCGACGACGCGGTGCAGTTATAGACCAGCAGATCGGGCGAACATTCCGCCAACACTTGCGTGGCATGCGTGATCTCTCCCTCAAGTTGCGCGATAGGCTTTGCCCATTTGCCGGCAATGCGCGCGCGCATCATATGTATGCCAAGGGCCGATGGCGCGTGGCGATGGAATTGTTCTTCACAGGTGCGGTTTACCGCCGGCACTATGACGCCGACATGGGCGCGCTGCTGAGCACCGGGATTTGCTGCTGTACCCATATCGTTTCTCCAATGTCGCGAAGTGGTCAGTCGATGGTTGGCCCTGGCCGAATAACGCGTGCTAGGAACATCCAGCCGCGGAGCCGGCGCATCGCACCGGGGGGAACTACGCCCACAGCCTCTGGCTGGCCAGTTTCGCACCTTGCGAGAGCATGCGGAACTTCTCCCACATGATGTCCGGGTGAACGCGTGACGTTCCCATCCCCTGGGCGAAACCGCAGTCGACGCCCGCAATCACGCTTTCCCGCCCTACGATCTTCGCGTAGCGCAGCAGACGTTCGGCGACCAGCTCCGGGTGCTCGACGCAGTTCGTCGTGTGCGCAATGACCCCCGGGATGATGATTTTGCCGTCCGGGAACTTGATATCTTCCCAGACGTGATACTCGTGCTCGTGGCGCGGATTCGCCGCCTCGATTGAATACGCGCCAGCGCGTATGCCGAGGATGACCGGAGCGATTTCACGCAGCGGCGCGTCCGTCGTGTGCGGGCCGTGCCAGCTGCCCCAGCATACGTGGTAGCGGATCCGGTCCTCGGGCAGGCCGGCGAGCGCATGGTTCAGCGCTTCAACCCGCACGGTCGCGAACCGCCGGTACTCCTCGGGCGTCGGCGGCGGGTCCATCGAATCGTACTCGGTGACCATGCGCGGGTCGTCGATTTGCAGCACAAAACCGGCATCGACAATCATCTTGTACTCGGTCTTCATCGCGTC
Organism: Betaproteobacteria bacterium RIFCSPLOWO2_02_FULL_63_19; assembly: GCA_001770415.1. Classification (GTDB taxonomy): domain Bacteria; phylum Pseudomonadota; class Gammaproteobacteria; order Burkholderiales; family SG8-39; genus JACQTO01. The sequence goes on from MEQX01000073.1 coordinate 25,671, forward strand.
TGCGATCGCGTACAGGTATTCCTCTTCGGTCTTGTAGAACTGGTTTGCACGCTGAAGTTCGATGGTTCCCGGCGCGGCTGCGGGGATGAAAGCTTCGGCGAAGTTCTTGCCTGCGACGGCCGCGCGCAGATTGGCGATGTCGCACTGCACGGCGTGCTCTCCGCGATACGTGATCGCGCCTGTGCAAACCGAGGCCGCCATCTGCGACTGCGGGCGACCTGGAGCGGGCGCGGCATCCTGAGGGCGTGCTTCTATTTCGCTGTATGCGTCGGCGAAGCGG
>MEQX01000073.1:25962-37411 GCA_001770415.1 Betaproteobacteria bacterium RIFCSPLOWO2_02_FULL_63_19
CGCACTTCGAAACCCGTAAGCCGGTCGGTGATGTATTGCGCGAAGCCGGACTTCGAATATTCCCCGTCGTTGGGTATGTCGATGCCGCAGTCCATTTGCATCTGGACTGCCTGCGCCACATGCCGCCCGATCACCGCGTTCTGGTCGGCGTCTAACGGAACGCCGTCCTTTTTTCGCGACAAGATGTCGAGGACTTCACGCGGGCGTACGAGGCTCCCAACATGGGTGGTGAGGATGCGACTGGTGCTGTGTTTCATGCTTGCTCCGCAGTAGCGTTGGACGGAGGCAGTTTACAGCGATATCGTTTCCCGAGGAGTGCAGCATAATGGAAGATCGCATTGATACCAGAAACACAGGTGCCCAAATATACGTTTGGAATCGGGCATTCCAAAATTTCGCAAACGTGCGGCGAGTCGATGCGCAGCCCCGATTGGCGATTTGGCGCTCTCGGTCCGGTTTGCACCGGTTGAGCAAACAAAGGCTTCAGCGTAAATTGCATGGGATATCGGCCGACCATTCTTCTCGCAGGAGTCAATCATGGCAAGCAGCAACTCGGAGGCGCGCGCGGGCGCGCTGCCAATGAAGGTGGAAACTGGTGTTTACGCCACCATGCGCGACGGGGTGCGTATCGCGCTGCGGATCTACCGCCCAGACGCGGAGGGCGAATATCCGGCCTTATTCGCCGCCTCGCCGTACCAGTACGAAACCGACGATCTGCCGCACAGCTCGTTGTTCCTGTGGCGCGAGGTGGGTCCGGTTCAATGGTATGTCGGGCACGGCTACTGCTACGTCCATGCCGATGTTAGAGGTACCGGGAATTCCGAGGGCAGCTACGGTTTTCTTGACCGCGCCGAACAGCAGGATTACTACGAATTGGTCGAATGGATCGCGCGCCAGCCGTGGTGCAGCGGCAAGGTCGGCGGAATCGGACAGTCCTACTACGCCTGGTCTCAGTGGTTCATGGGCATTGTCAACCCGCCGCACTTGGCTTGTATCGCGCCTTATGACGGAGCCGTGGATCCGTATCGTGGGGTGACTTATCACGGTGGCATCTACTGCGAGTTCCTGACGTGGTGGTACAACATGGTGCGGGCCAACAATCTGCATCGCGCCGCCAATTTCCCGGCGGGGAGGGAAATATTGCCCGATCACGCATGGGAATTCATCCGCCACCAGACCTACGACAACTGGTGGCGCGAGCGCTCGCCGTTCGAGCGCCTTGGAGAGATCCGGGTTCCCGTGTACTCGATAGGCCACTGGGGCAAGGTCGGACTGCACCTGTCGGGCAACATAGTCGGCTACGAAGAGGTGAGTACGCCGAAGAAGCTGTACGTCACCGGGGCAAGAGACGTGTTCGAGGCGCATGAGCTGTTCGACACGGTTGCTTTTCATGAAGACGAACTCAAACCCTTCTACGATCACTACCTCAAGGGGATCGATACCGGCTGGGAAAAGCGGCCGAACGTGCGACTGCAGGTGCGCCAGGCTAACCGGGTGCGCGAGTCGCGGGACTGGCCGCTCAAGGACGCGCGGAGCGTGTCGTGGTACCTGCACAAGGGCCCGAGCGGTAGCGTGACATCTTTGAACGATGGCGCATTGTCCACCGCGGTACCGAAGGATGTTGCGGGCGAGGCGGCAACGACGTGCTACGCCTATCCGGACCCGAAATGGAAGCTGGGCGTGGTGGGTGTCGGGCCGTTCGGCCCCGACCCGGTGGCTCGAGTTCTCACGTTTACTTCCGCACCGCTCGAAGAAGAAGTGGAGATAGGCGGGCCGATCGTGCTGGAGCTCTACGCCGAGTCGACTGCGACGGATACCGATTTCTTCGTCAAGCTTGCCGATCAATTTCCGCAGCCGCGCGAGGAACGCGGCGCCGTCCGTCCGCCGACGGCCGTCAATGTCAGCAAAGGCTGGCTGCGCGCGTCACACCGCGAAAAGGACGAAGCGCGATCGAGCGAGTGGCGTCCATACTACACGCACAGCAATCCTCAGCCGATCCGGCCGGGGCGCGTCTATCGCTACGACATCGAGGTGAATCCGGCGTCCTACCTGTTCCAGAAGGGCCACTGCATACGCCTGGAAATTGTCAATGGCGATTCACCCGTAACCGACGCAATCTTCACCCACCAATATATGTACTACAAGGTTGGCAAGGACACCTTCCATCACAGCAAGAACTGTCCTTCGCGTCTTGTCCTGCCCGTGGTGCCCAAGGGAAAATAGTTGGGACGAGTCGGTGCCGGCGGGCAACGCACCGGGCACGCGGCAAGGTGCCTCGTGCCTGTTATTCCTTTGGGTCGGTGTAATTCGTCAGCCGATCGATGACGTTTTGTTGCTCGGAGATCAATTCATTCAGCAGGTCACGGATCGAAAGAATGCCAACCACCTGATCGTTGTCTATTACCGGCAGATGCCGGATTCCTTTCTTGTTCATGATTACCATGCACTCGACATCGGTATGAGCCGGCGTGACGAAGAATACTTCCTTCGTCATCACTTCGCTGACTAGCGTGGTTGCGGAGGAACGTCCCATCAGAATGAGTTTTCGGGCATAGTCCCGTTCCGAAAGTATCCCAAGCAGATGGGTTCCTTCCATGACGAGAAGCGATCCAATCCTCTTTTCCGCGAGCAGTCTTAGTGCGTCGATGACCTTCGCGTAGGGACTTATCGACACGACACCGGAAGGCTTGCCCTGGAGCATCTGGGCGACCGTTTTCATCGTCGTACCTTTAACTCTCTGCGGTTCGCCCACACTTCTCCCGACAAACACGCTGCGACCGCCCAGAACACCGGCGCTACGCCCAGCGTCGCTCCTACGGCTCCGCTGAGCAGAGGCACCAGCGTCTGAGCCAGATTCGCCACTGTCATGCGCAGGCCGATCACCTCTCCGACCTTGTCCGGCGGCGAGGCATCGTACATGACCGTGGTGGACAAAGGCCCGGTTAGACCGAGCCCGATTCCCATAACGAAAGCGAGCGCAGCAAGCATGGTGAAGATTTGCGTAAGCGGCATCGCGAAAAATCCGAGACCGATCATTATGTGCGAGACGACGATCAGCGGCCAGGGTTTGAAGCGTCGCACAAGCGTGATCGCGAAGATCCGGACAAGCACGGTACCGCCGGACAGGCTCGCGGAAAGCGTCCCTATCGCCGTCGCCGACAACGCTATCGAATGGCCATATAGGGGCAGCATGAATCCCCATATGCTCCAGATCGCGTTGTTGGTCGCCGCAGCGGTGTAGGCGCGGCGAAGGTCCTTGTCTTTCAACAATGCCCACCCGGAAACTGGCGTGGCCTGCTCGATCTTTCGCGGGCCCGCGGGCGGAAACTTCAGCAGCCCGAGCCACACTACGGCCACAGGGGCGCCACTGAATACCGCCATCGCAAGGAACGCATTCGCATACCCCAGATGGTCTATTGCGAGTCCCGCCAGCAGTGGCCCCAGGAAGGTTGCAGCGGAAATAGCCAGCGCATGCGTGGTGAAATTCGCTGCGCGGTCACCTGGCTCCCCGTATCGGCCGACAGTCTGATGTGTCGTCATCTGGTACATTGAATTGAAAGTACCCATCAGTGGCGTAACGATGAACAGCGCCGGGACCGTATGCCAGACGCCGGCTATGATTCCGGCAAGGGTTACCATGCAGGAGGCGAACATAACGGGTTTGCGTGGACCCACACGGTCTATCCAGCGGCCGACGCGTACCGCGATGAAAGCGCTCACGACCCCATACAGCGCCGCTAGCAGCCCGATCAGCGCCGGCGAAACACCGAGCGAGGCCGCGAACAACATGATCGTCATGCGCGAACCGTTCGTCGCGATGTGGTTGGATGCGGCGAGCGTGACGTAAAGATGGAGTGGTTTCATTAAGCCTCTGGCCGTTCAATCCCAAACTCCGCGGGGAACGAGACATTATTGCGAAAACGGCCCGAGAAGCCATTCAGAATTATCTATATGATTCCCATCGCCGCTGCTAGATTACTATGGTTCTAACATGAGATCCGATCGCAAGAACGTCCTGATCCTGGCCACCTGCCAGATGTTGTTCGGTTCAGGTCGTTCGCTTCTCATGGCGACTGCGCCTGTGGTTGCCTACGCGTTGGCCGAAGAAAAAGGACTTGCTACTTTGCCCACGTCGCTCGTCATCGTTGGAACCGCACTTGCAACCATTCCAGCAGCGATGATCATGCGGCGTTTTGGAAGGCGCATAGGTTTTGTTCTCGGCGCGTTGATCGGTGCCGCGGGCGGCGCGGTCTGCGCTCATGCCGTGATACGGGGCGAGATGTGGCTGCTTGCTGTCGGCGCCTTTTTGTTTGGCATATTCACGGGGTTCTCTCAACTCTACCGCTTCGCCGCCACCGACGCAGCGGAACCGAGATTCAGAAGCAAGGCGATCTCATTGGTGCTCGCGGGCGGCGTGGTAGCGGCTTTTTTGGGGCCGGAACTGGCCAAGCTGGGCAAGGACCTGATCGGTTCGGCACCGTTTGCCGGCGGCTATCTCTTTTTGACGGCTATTTCGTTCCTGAGCGCACTGATTCTTCTGACGCTGCACATCCCACGTCAGACGCGAGCCGACCGCGACGGTCCGAGGCGGCCGTTGAGCAAGATCGTGGTTCAGCCTGTATTCATTGCCGCTACCGTTTCGGGCGCGATTTCCCAGGGTGTCATGAGCCTACTCATGACGGCGACACCGATCGCGATGCAGCACGCGCATCATGACTTCGACGCAACGGCACTGGTGATCGAATGGCACGTTTTCGCGATGTTCGCTCCAGGGTTTATCACCGGCTGGATGGTCGGACGCTTCGGCGAACTGCGCATGATTTACGCTGGAATCATCCTGCAACTGGCGTGCGTTGGCGTCGCGCTTTCAGGTTACAGCGTTGCGCAATTCTGGCTTGCGAACCTGCTGCTCGGATTTGGGTGGTGTCTGAGCTTCACGGCTGCCACCTCGCTCACGACTTTCGCCTATACCCACGCCGAGCGCGATAAGACGCAAGGGGCGACCAACTTCATCATTTTCGCATTCGTTGCTCTGATCTCACTGCTGTCAGGCGCGCTGGTCCACTATTTCGGCTGGAGGTGGGTCAATATCGGCGCGGTGCCGCTGCTGCTGCTGGCCGCGCTCGTTGTGTGGTGGTATTCGGCCAAGCCTCAGGCACAACTGGCCCCGAGCTCGTCGCCAGGGTAAGGTCTCCGGCGTCAGGTCCGTTCAACCGCGCTTGCGAAGAAGGTCGACGCGGACCTGCTGTGCAAGCTTGACACCTTCCGGTCCGAGGTGAGTATTGAAGAGCCGCTCGACCTCGGCTTTTTGGGCGTCGGTCACGTTGCGCACCTCGTGCGTCGCCTTGAAATGCTTCTTGGAGAACTCCGCAAAATCGCGGTACTGAACCGGTGACTGGAAGAAAGTCTCGCTGACCAGTTCCAGCAGTCCGTTTTCCACTGCTCGGCAAACGGCGCCGAACGCCGCACATCTGACCCGTTCTTCGTCGTTGTAGATTCTGGACATTTCATTGTACGGGCCGGCAAACACGGGCTCGGAAATGTAGGCGAGGCCGCCGGGTTTCAGAACCCGATGGATTTCGCCGAAAGCCTTGTCCATGAGGTCAATCGGCACGTGGTGCAGGGACCGGAACATCATCACGACGTCAATGCTTCTATCGGCGAGCGGAATCGACTCCGCACCGAAATCCGAGAAACGGATGTTCGATGGCCGCTCGGATGCGAGATTCTTCGCATGCTGGATCGCGTCCACTTCTGACGCGATGATCTGTGCGCTAGGATGCGCGTGGGCGATGTTTCGGGTGTGGTCAGCCTTGCCGCAGCCGAGTTCCAGAATCGTCATGTCGTCGAGCGTGAGCTGCGACTCGTAGATTTCCGCCTCCTTGCAGGTTCGGGTGATATTTGGGTGGATGAGTTGCATGCGTACTTCAGTCGTTCGCATCGATCGTCTCCTGGGGCTTGCAAGCTGCGAAGGATCGCTTTGCGGGGCGTGCGCAATGTGACATCGCATTGGATCTTTGTCAAAGGACCGAAGAAGGCGCGGGGACGCACCTGTGCGATCGAGCAGGGGTATTTGGTTCCGTGGCGTGTGCCCGTTGCGCCAGTCGTATGGGTGCGGGTTCATCGCGTGTGCAGCGGTGGGTGCGTTTGTGGAGTTGGGTCTTGATCAGCCGTGGATCAGCGCATTTGGACGTTTGATTGAATATAAAAAACATGCACCACGCGATCTTTCATGCATCTGATTTTTTGAATAAATCTGGCGCTGGTTCGGTTTCCTGCATGTGAGTGGTGTACTTCGGCGGCGGCGCCGCCAGAATTTGTTACGCGAGGTCGGCCAGCAGCACCAAGCGAAACCATATGGATTTCAATAGGTAATCGTAAGCTTGAGCCTTCGCTGCTAAAGCTGGCACGGTGCATGCGTGGCAAAGGGCAGGGAACACCGAATTCAACAGGAGACGATCATGACCACCACCGCCCTGAACCTAAACGCCCCGGAACGGGCTCTCGAAGCCTTCGAAGCGGCAATCGAGAGATTTAACGCCGCGACTGAGAACATGGCGCGAGCAACGAAGACTGTTCTGATGCTCGCTGGCGCGCCGCTGATCGGGCTCGCGTTCGTGATCGCATTGCCAGGGTTCTGCGCTGCGCTGACCGCCTTCTACGGATTCAAGCTCGTGGTTGCCCGCCGGAACGCGATCGCTCGGCACATCAAGAATGTCGCGCTCTTTTTCGCCGCGCCATTCATCGGTCTGGCATACCTGCTTGCCTTCCCGTTCGTTGGATTGGCGGCGCTTGCGTACCTCGGCGTGAAAGCCGCTCGTCGCTAAGACGCATCGCGCGGAATTGAGGCGGCCCTTCGGGGCCGCTTGTCGTTTCCCGCTTGGATGTTGCACCGCGCCTTTGCACGTTGGACCAACGTTCAATCAGTCCCCTGCGGGTGTTCAGACGCGCCTTCCCGTGCGGCCGGTCGCAAGGACGGTCATTATGGTCAGCAGCGCCACCACGCCGCTCACCCAGAAGACGTTCCTCGGATCGGAGTGGTCGAGCAGCCAGCCATATAGGATCGGCGCGATGATTCCAGCGACCGCAAAGCCGCTGGAAACGAATCCGAACACTTTGCCCATTTCGCCGGGCGGCGCCAGCGAACGCACAATCATGTCGCGCGGCGGGGCGAGGAATCCGTTGAAGAATCCGGCGACCCCGAGCAGCACTCCGATAACGAACATGGGGGGATCGAAAACCGCGATCGGGAATATGCACCCGGCCATAACGAGAATGCATCCGGCGGCCACAATGTCGTGCCGAGTGATCCTGTCGGCCACATATCCGCCGGCCAGGACACCGATCGGCGAGACAAACAGATATATCGAGACGACCAGACCCGCCGCTCCGAGTGAGGCCCCGTACAGCTCGTGCAGCGCGGAAATGCCGAAAGTCCGGATACCGCCCGCGGAAGTCGCCATGCTGGCAAAGAACAGCATCCCCATCAATACCGGCACGCTGAGAATGAGTGCCAGACCCGTGCGCCGCGGCTTTCCGCCGCTCGCCTGCGCAGCGCTTGGCGCGCGCGTAGCATCGACCAAGATTTCCGAATTCATCCACATCAGGCCCGCTATGATCATCCCTAAGATACCGCTGACAAACAGTGCAGCGCGCCAGCCCAGCAGACTGGCGAGGAACAGCACCGTCGCCGGTGCGACTGCGTCGCCGAGGTAACCGGTGAAAGTATGAAAGGAGAACACGCGTCCGATGCGAGTGTTGTCCACTGCGGCATTGAGAATGGCGTAGTCGGCCGGATGGAACACGGAATTGGCCAAGCCCGCCGCGATCATCAGTGCGACCAGCGCGCCATAGGTTGGGAATACGCCGATGAGCGATATCGCGATCGACTCGCTGAGCATTCCCCAGATGAGTATCTGTCGCGCCCCGTAGCGGTCGACCAGAAAACCGACCGGAATCTGCGTGAACCCGCTGGCGACGCTGAAGGCGGCGATCGCAAAGCCCAGCTCCGTAAACCCAACGCCGTAGATGTCGCGCAACAACGGGAACAGCGGCGGCAAGACCAGAAGGTAGAAATGGCTGAAGAAATGCCCGGTACAGATGAGCCCGATCACCTTGGTTTCTTGCCGCGGCGCGTTGAGCCTTAATGCACCGAGCTGCATTGAAATTCGTTCTCCTTTCAGATCTCCGGTCGCCGCGGGGTCGTCAGCCACAAGCCGGCGCGCGGCAATCGGGCCGGTACCAGCCAGCGGAGCCGAAGCTTAGCACTGTCAACGAAAATGCACGGGCCGGTCGCCGCGGCGGGCTATGCCCGGAGCGCTGCGCGGCAGGATCCATCGGCGCAAAAGCGGTCGCGACCACGGCGCGTTTCCCGTCGTACGCTCGCCCGACGGCGCTTCAACCCCCGTGCGTTGCTCCCGCGCTGGCGCGTTTCATTGAATCGGCTGGCGCGCATTCTCGGTTTCGCTTTCCTGGGCACCCAGTCCGGGCCAGCCGAACTGGTTAGTGGTAAGGTAAAGTGATATCGCGCAAACGGAGCTGGTGATACGCGGGAGATAGCCGGCTGTGCGGTATCCAATCGTTTCCTGGTCAGGTTTCGTTGAACCCGTTTGGAACCAAATGTCAACAGTCGGACATTGATCCAGATTAATCGGATTCGCCTGACCCATCAATAAAATATCGCTTCCCGTCACGCCAGTAGGTTCGACGCAGAAACCCGCTATGACTTAGGAGACCCAATGTCCACCCGTATAGATTTCTCCACCCTCGACCTCATGGATGCTCTCGATCTGGCCGTTTTGGTCGAGCAAGAAGCCCAGGAGCGCTACAACTATTTCAACGAGCAGATCGGCCGCCGCTACGCGGTGGATGCGGCGTCGATCTTCGAACTGATGGCGGGGAACGAAGAAAAACACGGGCGTCAGCTGGCCCATCGCAGGCGGGAACTGTTCGGTGACAAGCCGGTGCGCGTCAGCCGCAACGCCCTTTTCGACGTCGAGGCACCGGAGTTCGGCGCGCCGCGCTGGAACATGTCGCCGCTGAAGGCTTTTCAACTGGCATTGGCGTCGGAGGAAAAGGCCTACTGGTTCTACGATGAGGCCATGAAACACGTGAAGGACGCCAAAGTGCGCGCGTTGTTCGCAGAGCTACGCGATGAAGAGACCGAGCATGTCCGCATGGTCAAGGAGGCGATTGCGAAGCTTCCGCCGGGTGCGGACAAGGATCTCGAAGACGTCGACGCCTAAGCCGTTACGATTCTTTTTCACCCCTGCGCGATGGCTCGGCCTTGGCGCCGTGGCCGTGGTGCACGCCCGTCGCCGAGAGGGCCGAAACGGCTGGCGTCGTTCCGATCGAGAAGATCCAAGGACCCGGCGCATTCATCACGTGCATCCGGACTACCGGTCCAGGACGGGAATGTGCGCCGATGACTGAAATCAGCACGCCAAGTTGCGCCACCGCTGCCAGCGCGAGGCGCATCCCGTGGAGGCCGATTCGTCGGGTACGCAGCCCCGAAACCCCCTGCCTAATGAAAATCGGCGCCAAGACGATCATGCCTGTGGCGTAACGGAAGAATGCCAGTTCGAGCGGATCGAGTTTTCTGCCGAGCGTCTTGATCACCACATCGTTGAAGGCAAACGCGACGGTTCCCATGGTGATCCACAGGATGCCGCGCAGATTGGGCGGCAGTCGAGTCCATGAGGCAACGATTTTTCTTTTTAAGGCGAACACCCCTTGCTCACTGTGACATTGGCGGCCGCGTTCCCATCACCGCCGGGCCGGAGCGCTCGACCGGCATTCTGAACGACCCTCGGCTCATAGTCGAGGATCGTTCAGTCCGCGGACGGTCATTTTCTATAATAGACAGTAAGACCTCTTCTGGAAGCATGCCATGCACACGAATCCAGTCGCACTGATTGCAGTGTTGCTTGTCTTTTGTTCCGGGGGAAACCTTGCGGCGACGCCAAAGGTCGCGGCGGGATGGAACACCTTCGCGCTCAAGAACGACGGCACGCTGGTCGCCGCGGGCAACGATGCGCAGGGACAACTGGGCCTGGGGCGCTCGAAAGTCTATCCCTCCCCATTGCAGACGGTGGGGCTGAGCCAGATCTACGCCATCGCGGCAGGCAGCAATCATTCGGTCGCGCTGGACAACGACGGGAAGGTGTGGACGTGGGGTTTCAACAAGTTCGGCCAGCTTGGCGACGGCACGGACGTAAGTTCCACCAAGCCTTCGCAGGTGCCGAATCTGAGTGGCGTCGGTCTCGTCGCGGCAGGCTTCGCGCACACGGTGGCGCTGAAGTGGGACGGCACTGCATGGGCATGGGGCAGCAACCTGAACGGGCAGGTCAGCGGCATATTTCCGTTGCGGACCACACCGACACAGGTCGCCGGGCTGTCCGGCATACGGTGGATTGCTACCAACAGCGACGGCGACCACAACCTCGCGATCGGCTCCGATTACACGGTTTGGGCGTGGGGTGCGAACGCCAAGGGCCAACTCGGCGACGGCACGACTGTGGATCGAAACACGCCGGTGCAGGTGCACGGATTAACCAATGTGGTTGCGATCGCCGCCGGATATCAGCACAGTCTGGCGGTGACCTATGACGGCAGCAAAATCGAGCTATGGGCGTGGGGATCGAACCAGTACGGGCAGCTCGGCGATGGCACCACCACCGATCGCGGCTCGCCGGTCCAGGTGCAGGTCCCGAATGGCGTGATCCCTTACGCGGTCGCGGCCGGCGCCGAACACAGCATGATGGTGACCTATGACGGTGCCATCTGGACATGGGGTGCGAACGGGACCGGCCAACTCGGCGTCGGAACGACCACCGACCACACCACACCGGTACAGGTGCCCGGATTCAGCGACATCCGGGCCTTTGCGGCAGGGAGCTATCACAATCTCATCGTCAAGCAGGACAGGACCTTGTGGGCCTGGGGAACGAATTTCTACGGCGAACTCGGCGACGGAAACTACGGGAAACTCGCCGACGGAACGAACGCTGCGCAAAAGGCGCCGGTGCAGGTGCCGGGCATGGTCGGGATGGCCGATGTCGCCGCGTCGCTGGGCCACAGCCTCGCATTGAAAAACGACGGCACCGTATGGGCATGGGGTCTCAACGAATACGGGCAGCTGGGAATCGGGAGCGCGGAAATCATCGATCACAGCGTACCGGTCGTGGTGCCCGGCATGACCGGCGTGACCGATATTTCGGCGGGCCCGATGCACACGGTTGCGCTGAAGCAGGACGGAACGGTCTGGGCCTGGGGCAGCAACCTCGGTGGCCAGTTGGGTGAGGGCAGCCAGGTTGATCGCACGTCGCCCGTGCAGACCCAGACCTTGAACGAAGCATCCGCTGTCGCGGCAGGCGGATTTTTCACCATGGCGCTGCAGAACGGCAGCGTCTGGGCATGGGGTGCGAACGCGTCCGCCCAGCTCGGCGAC
>MEQX01000074.1:0-2505 GCA_001770415.1 Betaproteobacteria bacterium RIFCSPLOWO2_02_FULL_63_19
CCTGTCGAAAATTCTGCACCATTGAACGACGCCTGGGCATCGCTCCTCATGCTCGGCGGCCGCAGCGGCCCGGCGATCCTTCGCCGATCCCGTGGGCTGTGCGGCGCGCTCGCCGGTGCTTTCACGCTACCACGCGGCCCGAACGCCACCCTCGCCTGTCTGCTCGCCGTCGCGGCGGCGCCGTCGTTCGCCCAGCCGCCGGACGTCCAACCGGAGACCGCAACCGGATCGACGACGAAACACGCCGTCCATGCGAAACGATTCATGATCGTCGCGGCCCATCCACTCGCGGCGCGCGTCGGATATGACGTTCTCAGATCGGGCGCTAACGCGGTCGATGCGGCGATCGCAAGCCAGCTCATGCTCGCACTGGTCGAGCCGCAGTCCTCGGGGCTGGGCGGCGGCGCATTCGCGCTGGTCTACGCCGCCGATGAGAAAAGGCTGTTCGCGTGGGACGGCCGCGAAACGGCACCCGCCGCAGCCACCCCCGAGCGGTTCCTGGGGAAAGACGGCCGCCCGCTCGGCTACCGCGCGGCGGTGGGCTCGGGAAAGTCCGTCGGCGTGCCCGGCCTGGTGCGCCTGCTCGAAGCGCTGCACAGGCGCTACGGCCGCGCGCCTTGGCGAAAGCTTTTCGAACCGGCGATCCGCGCCGCCGAGGATGGATTCGAGATCTCGCCGCGACTGGCGAAGCTGATCGCGCGCGACCCCCTGCTGCCGCGAAGCGCGTCGGCACGGCTTTATTTCTTTCACGGCGACGGCACTCCGAAGCGCGCCGGCGAGCGGCTGCGCAACCCGGAACTCGCGCACGTGTTGCGCCTCATTGCGGCACAGGGGGCGGACGCGTTCTACGATGGCGATATCGCCCGCGCGATCGTCGCGGCGGTCCATGCGCATCCGAGCCCCGGGGACATGAGCGTCGAGGACATCGCGGCATACCGCGCGGTCGAGCGCTTCCCGCTTTGCACGGACTACCGGGCGCAGCGCGTCTGCGGCGTATCGCCCCCCAGTTCGGGCGGAATCACGGTGGCGTTGATTCTCGGACTGCTCGAGCGCTTCGCGATGGACACCATGCGACCGGCGTCGCTGGATGCCGTGCACCTGTTCGCGGAAGCCGGTCGGCTCGCCTATGCCGACCGGGATCACTACATCGCCGATCCGGATTTTGTCGCACAGCCGCTCGCGCAATTGCTCGAGCGCGACTACGTGCGCAGCCGCAGCCTGCTGATTTCACGCACCCGCAGCCTCGGCACCGCACGCCCGGGGGTGCTACCCGCAGCGGCGGCACACGGGGCGGACACCACGCGCGAAGTTCCCTCCACAACCCATCTTTCGATCGTGGATGCCGAAGGCAATGCGGTAGCGCTCACCTCGTCGGTCGAATCGGCCTTCGGCAGCCGGATCATGGTGCGCGGCTTCCTGCTGAACAATCAGCTCACCGACTTCGCGTGGATTCCCGGTAATTCGCAGGGCGACGCCGCCAACCGCGTCGAGGGCGGCAAACGCCCGCGCAGTTCAATGTCGCCGACCATCGTGTTCGACGCGCAGGACCGGCTGCGCCTTGTCATCGGCTCCCCCGGCGGCCACCAGATCATCAACTTCGTCGCCAAGACGCTGGTCGGTGTCATTGACTGGAAGCTCGACGTGCAGCAGGCCATATCGCTGCCGTCGTTCGGCAGCCGCAATCGGGGCACCGAGATCGAACGCGGCACCGAACTCGAAACGCTCGCGCCGGCGCTGCGCTCGCGCGGCCACGACGTACGCATCATCGACATGCCCAGCGGCCTGCACGGAATTCAGGTCACCGGTAACGGGCTCATCGGCGGCGCGGATCCGCGGCGCGAAGGCGTGGCGCTGGGAGATTGAATTCGGTTTTGATACATCTCCCGATTCCGGACCGTTGCGCCGTATGCAACGGTCCGGAATCGGGAGACCAGAGGCGCCTGACCGAGGCAGCGGTCTCCCCGGTGCGACAACCAGACGTCCGATCATTCCGCGGTGGGCCGCCGCACTCGCCTGCGGGCCGCCGGATCGCTCGCAGCCGGCGCGACCTCCAGGGAATAGAAGCAGTAGCGGTTCTTGCCCGATTCCTTGGCGCGGTACATCGCCGCATCGGCGTGCTTGAGCAATGTCTGCGGGTTGCCTGCGTCGTCGGGAAATATGCTGATACCCAGACTCGCCGACACGCGCGCTTGCACGTCCGCGGCCAGTGTGTAGGGAAGCGCAATGTCGGCCAGGAGTTTGCGCGAGACGATCTCCACATGTTCCGGGTTCTGAACGTCTTCGAGCAGCAGGACGAATTCATCGCCGCCGAGCCGGGCCACCAGGTCGCTGGCACGCACGCCGGCGCGCAGCCTCCCGGCCGTCTCGATCAGCAGCCGGTCGCCGGCTTCGTGTCCATAGCTGTCGTTGATCGGCTTGAAGCCGTCAAGATCGACAAATATCACGGCAAGTTTTGTACCCTGGCGCACTGCTCGGCTCACCGCGCGCTCCAGCGCCGGAGCGAAA
>MEQX01000074.1:2545-33119 GCA_001770415.1 Betaproteobacteria bacterium RIFCSPLOWO2_02_FULL_63_19
CCAGCTGCGCGATGCGCTGCCTCGCATTCACCAGTTCGGTCACGTTGCGCCCGACACCGCGATAGCCGAGGAACGTGCCGTCCGCAGCGAAACGCGGCTCGCCGCTGGTCATGAAATGCCCCTCGCTTCCGTCCGGTCGCGCGCGGCTGAACTCGAAGTCGCGGTACGGCAGATGGGCGTCCAGTTGGGCCTTGTGCGCGGCCCAGCCTGCGGCGTCGGGGTGGGTGGACGGAATTTCCCAGCGAGTCTTTCCCAGCTGCGAGTTGCGCGGCTGGGTCGAGGTGTACTCGTGTCCGTACACCAGAGTCGTGAATCGGTGCTCGGCATCGGTCTCCCAGTAGAAATCCGATGACATCTTGGTCAGGCCGCGGAACCGCTCCTCGCTCTCGCGCAGCACGTCTTCGGCATGTTTGCGCCGCAGGAACTGGCCGACCTGGCTGCCGATCACGCGCGCTGTTGCGAGCAGGCGCGCGTCGGGCTCGCGCACGCTGGGGCTGTTAAAGGCGAAGACGCCGATCGTCTTTGCTTCGGACAGCACCGGAAACACGAACAGGCCCTTGGTCTCGGATGCCATGGAAAACACCGCATGGCTGGTTCGGGGGTCGCGGTGTATGTCCGGAACCCACAGCGGCTGGCCGGACTGCCATGCGGATCCCACGAGTCCCTGCCCCGGAGCGTAGGTGAGACGCCGCAATTCCGGCAACAGCGCCTCGCTCTCATCACCCGGCACGCACCAGAACTCACCAAAGCGCAGCAGGCCGGCTGCGTCATCCACGATGAGGTAGCGGCCGGACTGCCAGTCCTGGGTTTCGCAAATCTTGCGCATCACGTCGCGCAGCGCGACCGGGGCGTCACCGGCGTCGGCCAGGCAACGCGCCACGGCGTGCTCCAACCTGATCAGTTCCTCGCCGCGCTTCTGTTCGGTAACGTCACGCCCGACGCCGCGGTAACCCCGAAAGCCGCCGGCTTCGTCGAACATCGGCTCGCCGCTGGAACTCACGTAACGGAAACTGCCGTCCGGCAGCGTTCGGCGCATGACCGCGTCGCGGAACGGCTTGCGCGCCGCCAGCAGCGCCCGGTGCGCGTCCCAGCCGCCTTCCATGTCAAGTTTGTGTTTGGATTCCCAGCGCCGCTTGCCGATCAGGTTTTCGCCGCCGGGAAGTTCCGCCGAGGAGACATGCACACCCTCGAAACGGGTGAAGCGCAGCTCGGCATCCTGCTCCCAGTACCAGTCGGAGGAGAGTTCGAGCAGACTGCGGAACCGCGCCTCGGACTCGCGCAGCGTCGCTTCGGTCCGCTTCAGCCCCGTGATGTTCTGGCGGATGCCGCGGTAGCCGAGAAACGCCCCGTCGGCACCGAATCGGGGCTCGCCGCTGATTCGGTAATGGCGTTCGGCACCATCCGCCCCGAGCCGGGAGAACTCGAAATCGCGAAAGGGCTGGTGCGCGTCCTGGACGGCGCGCTGCACGGCCCACCCGGCCGCATCCGGCCGGGTCGATGGCAAATCCCAGGGGGCATGGCCGATATAGGCCTGAGGCTCTTGCCCCGCGCGCGGTGCCGGTCCGCTGACGGCCCGGGTAATGCGGTGTTCCTGGTCACTCTCCCAGTAGAACAGCGAGGCGAGCCGGATCACGAACCGACGACGATCCTCCCGCTCCGGCGATTCCGGTTCCAACTGCGCCGAATTCGGTGCCGACGCCGGGAGCGCCCTTCGTTTCGACATGTCTACCTCTTGCACGCGACTCGAAGCAGTCTAATCTCGATTCTCGGGCTATTCAATCCGGTTTCCGAGCGTCGCGCCGGCGGGAAGACCCGCGCCAATTCAGACGCTGTTCAGCGAACGCCGTCTGATCGCATCCAGCGTCGTAGCCGTCGTTATCGCCTGCGAATCGATGCGCAGTTCGATCAGCGCGGGCTTGCCTGCGGCGAGCGCGCGTTCGAAGGCCGGAGCGAACTGCGCCGTCTGCTCGACCGTTTCCCCGTGCGCATCGTAGGCGCGGGCGAGCGCCGCGAAATCCGGATTGGAAAGCGCGGTGCCGTAGACGCGCTCCGGATACGCGCGCTCCTGGTGCATGCGGATGGTGCCGTAGAGGCCGTTGTTGACGACCAGGAACACGACGTTCGCCCGGTATTGCATGGCCGTGGCGAGTTCCTGTCCGTTCATCAGGAAATCACCGTCGCCGCTGACCGACACCACGATGCGCGCCGGGTACGCGAGCTTTGCCGCGACACCCGCGGGCACGCCGTAGCCCATGGAGCCATTGGTCGGCGCGACCTGCGTGCGAATGCCGGTGAAACGCCAGTAGCGCTGCCACCAGCCGGAGAAATTCCCCGCGCCGGTGCAGATGATCGCATCCTCCGGCAGGCGATCGCGCATCCACGTGACGATGTCGGCAAGCTGGACCGGGCCCGGAATCGGCTGCGGCTGCTGCCATTCGAGATAATCGGCGCGCGCCGATTCCCGCCAACTGCTCCAGGCGGATCCGTCGATGGCAATGGCCTTGGCCGCCGCCGCGAACTGTGCCACGCCGGCGTTGATCAGCAGGTCGCCCTGGAAAACGCGCCCGAGTTCCTCCGCGCCGGCGTGCACGTGGACCAGTGCCTGCGTGGACCGCGGCGCTGCGAGCAGCGTGTAGCCGCCGGTGGTCATTTCGCCCAGCCGCGCGCCGATGGCGAGCACCAGGTCCGCATCCTTGATGCGCTGCGCGAGCTTGGGATTGATACCGATACCGACGTCGCCCGCATAGCAGGCGCTGCGGTTGTCGAACAGGTCCTGGAATCGGAACGCGCAGCCGACCGGCAGCCCCGCGCGCTCTGCGAACTGACGTACGTCGGCGCAGGCCTCGCGGCTCCACACCGTGCCGCCCAGGATGGCAATCGGGCGCTGCGCCGCCTGCAGCAGCGAACGCAGCCTTTCCATGTCGGCAGCGCAAGGACTGGCTTGAACGACCTGGTAGCGCTGCAGCGCGGACGAACGGTCCGCCGGCACCTTCTGCACCAGCATGTCCTCGGGCAGCGCGAGCACCACCGGGCCGGGCCGTCCCGACATGGCCAGATGAAATGCGTGGCTCAGATACTCGGGTACGCGTTCGGCGCGGTCGATCTGCGCAGCCCACTTGGCGATGGGCGCGTACATGCGCCGGTAATCGATCTCCTGAAACGCCTCGCGATCGAGAAAATCGCCGCCTACCTGCCCGATGAACAGGATAATCGGCGTCGAGTCCTGGAACGCCGTATGCACGCCGATGGCGGCATTGGTCGCGCCCGGCCCGCGCGTGACCATGCAGATGCCGGGCCGCCCGGTCGCCTTTGCGTAGGCCTCGGCCATGTAGGAGGCGCCGCCGTCCTGGCGCGCGACGATCAGCCGGATCGAATCACGCGCGTCGTAAAGCGCGTCGATCAGTGCCAGATAGCTTTCGCCCGGCACGCAGAACGCGGTCTCGACGCCGTGCAGCTCGAGCGCATCGACGAGCAGCTGCGCGCCGGTGCGCGTTGTGACCCCGGATTCCAATCCCGATCCCTATGCCGGATTCGCGGCGAGCATCGCGCGCAGCATCGGCTCGAAGAACGGGGCCGGATTGAGTATGCGGTTTTGCTGGTGCTCGACGAAGGAGGAAACCTTCGGCAGGTAGGCCTGCCAGCGCGGATCGGCCGAGAGCCGGGCGCGCCGCGCGGCGCGGTCGGCCATGTCCTCGTAGGCCCACATGTGCACGACCAGGTTGAGTTCCCCGATCTCGGTCGCGTAATAGCCGACCAGATTGCCCAGGATCGGCCGCTGGATCGCGAGTCCCTCCTGCGCGTAGCCCTTGATGTACTCCGGCGCCTTGCCCGGTTTCATCCTGTAAATGCGTTCCTCGACGATCATATGGCCTCCGTTGCAAAAATTGCGGCCAATATAACCCATGGCGCGGCGCGCCATGCCGCGATTTCGCGGCGAGGAAACAAGCCGCAGCAGAGCCGCGGCCGGCTCGCTACACGCGTCCCGGCGGCAGCGAAAGCGCTTACAACCTGTTGCGTCTAGCCGTTTCCGCGGCGTTCCCGGCGCAGTTGCCGAAACGCACGCGCCTTCTCCCGCTGCTCGGGCGTGAGCAACGCCAGAACCTGGTTTCGCGCATCCAGCCGCGCACGCATGATCTGGCGCCTGAGATCGTCGATCTTGCGCTTCTGCTCGACCGCCGCATCCGGATCGACCTTGTCGGCGCGCATCATTTCGCGCAGGTTGAAACGCTCGGACCGTATTTGCCCGATCACGTCCCAATTCTTGCGCCTCGTGTCTTCCATGATGCGGCGGACCTTCGCCCGCTGGTCTTCGGACAGGCCCAGTGCACGCGCCATGCGGCCGAGCATTCTGCCCGCACCGCGGCCGCCACCCATCCTTTCTCCCGGTCCGAATCGTTGCGCACCGTACCCCGGGCCTGGACCATGGCCGCCCCGCATTCGCGGTCCCATGTCGTGGTGGCGTCCAAAGCCCGGACCGCCATAGGCTCCCATCATCCCCGGTCCCGGTCCATCTCCCGGCCCGCCCTGCCCCTGCGAGTACCCCGGCCCCTGTGCGAGCGCGACACCCGCAGTGCTGCCGGCCGCAACCAATGTGAGAATGCGTGCGATGTTCCGTACGTTGCCCATGGTGGTACCTCCAATCGATGCTGTTATGCGTTAAACCCTGACCGTACCGGTTGATGACCGAGCCGCCGCCCGCGCGGGCGCGCACTGTCATCAAACTGGACGTTGCGAGGCAAGTCTAATACCCTTGATGCCGCAAATCTGTAATCAACTGTAATCAATTGTCACCGCCCCATCCGGAGCTTCACGTGCAACCCTGGACCACTGCATACCCGACGCTGCGCCGGCCGACCCTGGCTCGCAACGCGGTTTCGACATCTCAACCGCTGGCAGCGCAGGCCGGCCTGCGCATGCTGCTCGCGGGCGGCAATGCCATGGATGCGGCGCTCGCGACCGCGATCACGCTCGCCGTCGTCGAGCCGATTTCCAACGGCCTCGGAAGCGATGCGTTCGCGATTATCTGGGACGGAAAGCAACTGCACGGTCTGAACGCCTCGGGACGGGCGCCCGCGGCGTGGACGCGCGAGTATTTCGCCGGGCATCAAGCAGTCCCTGCGCGCGGGTGGAACAGCGTCACCGTGCCCGGCGCCGTCTCGGCGTGGGTGGAATTGTCGAAGCGTTTCGGCAAGCTGCCGTTCGAATCGCTGTTCGCCCCTGCGATCAGTTACGCGCGCGACGGTTTCCCGGTGTCGCCGTTCATCGCGCTGCGCTGGGCGCAGGGAGCACAGGAACTGAAGACGCAGCCGGGCTTTGCCGAAGCGTTCATGCCCGGCGGCCGCGCGCCAAGCGCCGGAGAGATCTTCCGCTTCCCCGACCAGGCCGCATCGCTGGAGAAAATCGCCGCGTCCGGAGGCGACACGTTCTATCGCGGCGAACTGGCCGACAGGCTGCAAGCGCATGCAAAGGCCAATGGCGGCGCGATGACGCGCGCCGACCTCGACGCGCATGTCAACGACTGGCCCGGCACGATCACGCAGGACTACCGCGGCTACACCGTGCACGAAATTCCGCCCAACGGGCAGGGTATCGTCGCACTGATGGCATTGGGCATGCTCGCGCATTTCGACATGGCCGCCCACCCGGTGGACGGCGCCGACAGCGTTCACCTGCAGATCGAAGCGGTGAAACTCGCGTTCGCCGACGCCTGGCACTTCGTCGGCGACCCGCGCGCGATGCAGGTGAGGACCGCGGAACTGCTCGATCCAGCGTACCTCAAGTCGCGCGCAATGCTTATCGACATGAAGCGCGCGCAGTTGTTCAGCCGCGGCGCGCCGCCGCGTGGCGGCACGGTCTATCTGGCCGCGGCCGACGCGGGCGGCATGATGGTGTCGATGATCCAGTCGAACTTCATGGGTTTCGGCTCCGGCGTGGTGGTGCCGGGCACCGGCATCAGCCTGCAGAACCGCGGGTCAGGCTTCAGCCTCGAGGCGGGCCACGCAAACTGCGTCGCGCCGGGCAAGCGGCCGTTCCACACCATCATTCCGGGTTTCGTGACCCGGGAGGGCGCGCCGGTGACGACACTGGGCGTCATGGGCGGCAACATGCAGCCGCAGGGCCATACACAGGTGATGGTGCGCATTGCCGACTACGGCCAGAACGTGCAGACAGCGCTCGACGGTCCCCGCTTCCGCTTCGTGCAGCGAACGGAAATCAATGTCGAGCCCGAATACCCGAAGGCGACGCTCGACGAACTCGCGCGCCGCGGCCACCAGATCACGCAACTGCCCGAAGGCTACATGGACTTCGGCTGCGGCCAACTCATCCACAGGCTGGAGGAAGGATACGCAGCGGCATCGGATGCGCGGCGTGACAGCTTGGCCGTGGGGTTCTAGGGCCAGGCAATATCGACGCAGCGGGCACCAGTGGCTATCCGCTACCGGCGCATGCGCGGGCGGGGCGTACAGGGGAAGATCTACATGCTGAAAATCTGGGGCAGAACCAACTCGGTGAACGTGAAGAAGGTGCTCTGGTGCGCCGAAGAACTGGAAATCGCGTACGAGCGCCACGATGCCGGCATGCAGTTCGGCGTCGTCAACGAACCCTGGTACCGCAAGATGAATCCCAACGGCCTGGTGCCAACGATCGAGGACGACGGGGTCATTCTGTGGGAGTCCAATGCCATCGTCCGCTATCTCGCCGCAAGATACGGCAGCGGCACCCTCTCTCCCGCGGACCCGGGCGTGCGCGCCGCTTGTGACAAATGGATGGACTGGACCACCTCGACGCTGGCCGGGCCCTACCGGGACGTGTTCTGGGGGCTGGTGCGCACGACACCCGAGAAACGCGATGCGGTCCGGATCGAGGCCGCGTGCAGGAAGGGCAACGAACTTCTCGCCATCGCCGATGCCGCGCTCGACGCAAAACAATTCCTGGGCGGCGACCGACTGAGCATCGGCGACATTCCGCTCGGCTGCTTCGCCTACGCGTGGTATGAGATGCCGATCGAGCGGCCCGCCTGGATCAATCTCGATGCCTGGTACCGGCGCCTGTGCGAACGGCCCGCCTACAGGAAACATGTGATGCTGCCGCTCAGCTAAATGGTCGGCACCAGTTTATCCACGGGCGATTCCGCGGACCATGAACCCTGGTTCGAAATCAGGGGCGACGCAATCTACACGACCGCGCACCACCCCAGCGGACGAGGCGACTGGCCATGGTTCGATATCCGCGACGGCCACGTGTTTACCACGCGGCACCACCCGCAAGGGCGTGTAGCGCTTCCGTGGTATGAGATCCACGGCAACAGGATGTACACGACCCGGACCCATCCGGACGGTTACGCGGGGTTCCCGCTGTTCGAGATTCGCGACAACCTGATCTATGGCATAGCGCATTATTCGCCGGTGTTTTCGGCATCGCCTCGGGATCGGGACCCGGAACGCATTCCCGCCGGGGCCGCAAAGCTCGGCCCGCCCGAAGCCGAGTAGACCGATTCCGAGCCGGGTAGCGGCGCGCGCCACGGTCTGGGACTTTCGGGCAGGATGTGCGCTGCGTCACTGACGAACGGACCGTGCCGCGCCTAAAGTGAAAACCCGTTAACCCGAAGCGCCGTAGGTCGAATTTATGCTTAGCGTCCATCGTTCCCGGCTGATCGGCCTGTGCCTGCTGTGGCTGACCGCGTGCAGTGGAGGGGGTTCAAGTGACGGAAATGGCGGCATGCCGCCCGACGCGGGTGGCGGTCCGCCGGTAGAACCGCCGCCCGCGGCGCCCTCGGCGTTGCAGCCCGCCAGCGAGGCCTCGCTGACCAGCTATTTCCGCGCCGCGCTGCAGCGAGATGCCGGCTACGCCGGCGACACGCTTGCGTACGATCGCGTCACGGTAGCAGTTGCCGAAGCGGCCGGCGCGGCGAGCATGGCGCCGAACTTCTCGACCACGACGCTGCAGGAATCGGGCGTCGACGAGGCCGACCTGGTGAAGACTGACGGCAGCGTGATCTACAGCGTCTCGGCTTCCGGTCCCGCACGCACCCTTCGACGCCATCGGATTCCGGCGACCGGTACCGAACTCACGCTGGTCGAGGACTACGCGCCGCAATTCGGTTCCGACGTGGTCCTCGACAACCTGTATCTGGACACCGAGCGCGGACAGCTCGCCGCGCTGGCCGAATCGTCGTTCCCCGGATACGACGCGCTGTGGTTCAGCCCGCAGTACTGGCGCGAACGCGCCACCGAGGTGATGCTGCTGGACGTGTCCGACCCGGCCGCGACCCGCGAGCGTTACAAACTGAGGTTCGACGGGCAACTGGTCGGTTCGCGGCGCATCGGTTCGACGCTGTACCTGGTGCTGCGCAGCTACCCGCGCATCAGCGGCTTCGACTACGCGTGGACTCCAGCCAATGCCGACGCGAACGAGAAGATTCTCTCCACGCTGAAAGCGCAGGACCTGCTGCCGAGCGTGCGCGTCGACGCCCAGCCGGCCGCCCCGCTGGTGGCTGCCGAGAATTGCCTGGTGCAGCAGGAGAACGCCTATACGACCTCCGACATCGTCACGGTGGTCGCCATCGATCTCGCGAGCGTCGCACCGCGGACCGCGTCGCGCTGCTTCGTCGGCAGCACCGAGGCGATCTACGTTTCCGAACGCAGCCTGTATCTGGCAACCACGCGCACCGGGTACGCCCGCACCAGCCTGGTCGCTTCGTATCCGGCAACGATGACCACGGACATACACAAGTTCGCGTTGAGCGGCCTGGGCATCGATTATCGAGGGTCGGGCCAGGTCGACGGGCATCTGGGCTGGGACCAGAACCGCAAGTCCTTCCGTTTCGGCGAACAGAACGGTTATCTGCGCGTGATCACCTTCACCGGCGAAACGCAGATGCTGCCGCTCGCGGGCGCCTCGGCATCGACTCCCGCCTCCCCCGCAACGCTCAGCATCCTCGAGGAAGTCCAGGCCGCGCTGAAACTGGTCGCGACGCTGCCCAATGAGCGCCGCCCGGCGCCGCTCGGCAAACCCGGCGAGCAGATCTACGCGACGCGCTTTCTCGGCAACCGCGGCTACCTCGTCACCTATCGGCTCACCGATCCGCTCTACGTGCTCGACCTGTCCGATCCGCTGGACCCGAAGATCGGCGGCGAACTGCAGGTTTCGGGCTATTCGGACTATCTGTTTCCGCTGACCGAAACCCTGCTGCTCGGCGTCGGCAAGGACGCCGTCTCCGACGGGACCTCCGGTGACGGCCGCTTCGCGTGGTACCAGGGCGTCAAGCTCTCGCTGATCGACGTCAGCGACGCTTCCGCGCCGCGCGAGGCCGCCAGGCAGATCATCGGCAGGCGCGGCACTCACAGCACCGTGCTGCACGACCACCACGGCATCGCAATTCAGAAAGTCGGCGATACCACGCGCGTGGCGCTGCCGGTGAACCTTCACGACACCGCGCCCGAACGCCCCACCGGCGCCCCGAACGACTACTTTGGATACACACATACCGGGCTGTATCGATTCGAGATCGACACCGCGGCGAACACCCTTGCCGCAATGCCACCCGTCGTTGCTGCTGTCGTGACGGGCTCGCCCGCCTTCGGGCCGGACATCGCGAACGATCGCTCGGTGCTGGCCGGCGATCAGGTGCACTACCTGAGAGATTCCGAGTTTATTTCGGGCCGCTGGTAGCAGGAATTCACCAATCTATCGAAAATACTTACATGTACCGGAAAATCATGGTGGTGACGTTCGGAACCGAACTGTCGAACAAGGCGGTGAAGGAAGCCGCGCGGCTGGCGCATTCCGTGGGCGCGAAACTGCTGATTCTCCATGTCCGCTCGCCGCTGGACGTTCCGGACCATGCCGATGGCGGCGCGCTGTCGCGTCTCGGCGAAGAGCGGATCATGGATGAAATCTACGACCAGGAACGCAAGCTTCTCGAAGGGGCCGTTGGAATCGCCGCGTCTTTCGGCGTCGAGGCGGAAACCGCGTTCATCGCCGATTTGGCGGCGCACGAGGCCATCGTCCGCGTGTGCCAGGAGCAGCAATGCGACCTGATCGTGATGGCGACGCGAATTCACCGCGCCATTCCCGGGTTTCTGGTCCAAAGCCAGACGCAGAAGGTGCTGGCAAAAACATCGACACCGGTACTCGTGGTGCGTTGACGCCGCCGCAAAGCCGGCCGCGCGTTTGGCAGCGGTAGCGTGCGCTTCGCGCACGACCCTGGCGTGCGCACGACGCACCACCCGACGTGCGCATGGCGCACGCTACCCACCCGATCCGATCGGGAGAGTGCGTCAGCGCGCTCCGGAACGCCGCTGCTCAGGCGATCGCGGGTTTCAGGCACATAATTCGCAAATCTCAATTGCAGGGACAATCCGACCCAGCGAGACAGATTGTGAGCCTCGGCCAAACACTGGTGGGCGTCGTCGGTATGCTGCACGCGATCGCGGCGTATTTCTATTTCAGCAAGGAACATCACGCTGCACGCTGGTCGACGGCGTGGGTCGGGGTCACGGCGCTGGCGCTTTGGCAGCTGCCGGCGCACCCGTTCGCCTCCGCGCTGAGCTTCGCTGCGCTCGTCGCAGCCTGGACCTGGTGGTGGGGATCGATACCGGCCCTGGCGGCGCGCAGCTGGGTACCGGAGGACGAGCGCCAGGCCACCGCCACGCTCGCCGGTACACAGCTGGTCATCGACAATCTGCGCAATTTCAGATGGCGTTCGAAGCGCGATTTCGTGCCATGCTGGGAGCAGCGCAGCTACGACCTGGCGAATCTCGTCGCGGTCGATCTGTTCGTCTGCACCTGGGGCGACCCGCGGATCGCTCATCTCATTGTCAGCTTCGTATTCAGCGACGCGCTGCCGCTTGCATTCTCGTTCGAAACGCGTCGCGAGACCAGCGAGAAGTGGACCATGTTCGCGGGCTTAATGAAGGCCTATGAACTGGTCATGATCGCGGCCGACGAGCGCGACGTGATTCGCGTGCGAACCAATATTCGCCATGAACGCGTGAGGCGTTACCGAGCCATCGCGTCGCCGGAGATTCGCCGACGAATGCTTACACGTTTCGTCGACGAACTGAACGAAATTGCAGCGCACCCGCGCTTCTACAACACGCTCTATCGCAACTGCACCACCGAAATCGTGCGTCTGGTTCGCGAGACGGGGGTCTCCGTTCCTCTCGACTGGCGCCTGCTGGTGTCGGGTTTTGTCCCGCAATATCTGTATCGGCATCACATGATCGCGACTGACAGGCCATTTGCACAGGTCGATCCCGCGGCCGATATCGGCACGCTTGCGCGCGCAGCGGACACCGACCCCGCATTCTCCAGACTCATACGCGGCGAACAGCCGGGATAGCGCGTCAGCTCTGCTCCGCGACCGGATGCTCCGGACGAATTACAAAATGCAGCCGGCGATGGGCGGTGCGCAGTGCATTTTCGGCAGCGGCCGGATTCGCCGCGCGCGCGAACATGAAACCCAGGTAGCTGTCTCCCTCGGGCGGCGGCGCGACGATCTGGCCGGGCTGCGCCGTAATCGTCACGCCGGTGATGCCGGGGACCGATCGCGCGTCGGCGAGACCAAAAATGGCATGGTAAATGCCACGCCGCGGGATCGGGATCATCATCACGCCGGCGGCCGTGCTGTCGCCGGCGGTGGTGACCTCCGCCGGCACTGCGCCTTCATCCGTTGAGCCGACCATCGAACGCAGAATCAGTTCTTCCAGACTCATGCCCAGCGAATGCGTGAGCACCCGTGCGCACAAGCCGCCGATGGAACGGGCTGCGATCTCCAGCAGCCAGATTCCCTGCGCATTGATCCGCATTTCTGCGTGTACCGGTCCGGTTTCGACTCCCACGGCCCGGCACGCGCGCGCAACCTCGTGATGGATGCGGCTCTGAACGCGCCCGGGCAGCCGCGAGGGCGTGACGTAGAGCGTTTCCTCGAAGTAAGGACCGTCCAGGGGATCGGGCTTGTCGAACAGAGCCAGCGTGGTGAGGTCCCCCCGCGCGAGCGTCCCTTCCAGCGCGTACTCGAGTCCCGGTATGAACGATTCGATGACCAGACCGAGATCCCCGGCATCGCGGTCCGCACGCGACTGAATGGTCCTCACCTGGTTCACGGCCCGCACCAGTTCTTCGGTATCGTCGGCTCGGATCACGCCGCGGCTCGCTGACAGGCGTCGCGCTTTCACCACCACCGGGTACTTCAGCGCCGATACCAGTTCACGGGGATCGGCCCCGGTTCTAAGGTGATGGAATTCAGGACACGGAAAATCGCCTTCGCGAAGCAGTCGACGAAAGGCCAGCTTGTCGCGCAGCGTGCGCACGGCCCGGTCGCTGTTGCCCACGAGTCCGAGCCGCGTCGCAAGCAGCGCCGCGAGCTCGACACCCGAATCGTCGACCGAAAGCACGCCATCCAGCTTGCCCTTGAGCTCGCGCAGCACCGTTTCGGCCGCCTCGGCCGGCCTGTCGAATTGCAGCGCCATGATCGGCGGCATGCCCCACGACGGCGCAAGCTGATGGCAATAATCGGCCGCCGCGACGACCTCCACATCGAGTTTTTTCGCGGCAGCGAGAAAATCGTCGTTGCGGTAACTGCACGTGGGCAGCAGCAGCAGGATGCGTTTCACGGTCAGAACGACTGCAGTTGCTGCTCGGTGGGCTCGGCGCAGCAGTACCACGCTTCGGACAGCCGCGGGATTGCAGGCCCCGGCTCCGCCTTAATGTCCGGTGCGCTGCGTCCGGCGGCTTCGTGAGCCATCCGCCAGATCGCGCCAAACGCTTCGCGGCGAGTCAAACCCTCTTGTTCCCAACGGGCCACACCGGTCTGGACATCGCGCTGTAGACGGTCGACCCTGGGATCCGCGTGTTTCCATGGATAGCCGAGCAGCGCCGGATCGAAGGCGCTGAGCTTGTCCCGGAAACCGGGGAGTCCGAGCAGATGGGAGCCCTCCGGAACCAGCAACCGGATGGCGAGCTGGACCGGTGGCACGCTTTCGATCAGCTGCAATTCGATCAGGCGCTCGAGCAGTGCGATATAGCCCTGCAGCGTCGTCCAAGGCGTGAATGCAACGAAGGTCGGTGCAAGCGCGATTCCAGACGCCCGGGTGAGTTCAACCGCGCGATCGAAATCCAGGCTGCCATGATGCTTGTCGAGCATGCGCAGGACTTCCTCGTCCACGGCTTCCACCGCGGAGGTGATGAACAGACACCCGCAGCGGCGCATCTCCGGCAGCAATTCGGCGTGGTTGATGATGTGCTGAACCTTGATCGTCGCGTCGAAGCTGACGTGCGGGAATGCCGCGTGCAGGGCGCGCGCCAACCCGATGCCATGAGTCGGTCCATTGAAAAAATCCGGGTCACCAAAGGAGATGTGGCCGGCGCCCTCCTGTACCTGCTGGCGGATATCGTCCATCACCACCGCTGCGGGAACGACGCGAAATGCTCCCTGGTACACCGGCACCACCGGGCAATGCCGGCACATGTGCTTGCAACCGCGGCTGCCTTCGGCAAACCCGGCGACGCGGGTCGATCCATCCGGCATCACGAGGTGGGCATAGCGCGACAGCTTGGGCAGCACGCTGCGGTCCGGCACCTCGAATCGAATCTTTCCCAGACTGACCACCAGCTCGCTCTGAGGGATCGGCCCGCTATCGGCGTGCGTCATCGCGCGGATCCGGAGACGGTGGCAAAGCGCGAGCAAAGCGGGTTCCACCTCTCCGCCCAGCACCGTCTCCACGCCCAGTTTGCGCAGCAGCGCCTCGTTCATCGGCGCGTAAAGCCCGTAAACGCAGAGGTGCGCATTCGGCGCCAGACGCCTGATGCGAGGCAGCGCCTGAACCGCAATGCGGGTCGCCGTGTGCATTCCCACATAGATGGCAACCAGATCGGCATGTTCGAGGAGATCCGCATCGAGTTTCTGCAGCGATAAATCGAGGCAGTTCACCGCAAAGCCCTCGCGCTTGAGCCATGCGGCGGCCTCGGCGAGGGCGAACGGCTGCCGCCCCAGTTCATAGGGGTTGATAAGAACGACATTAAGTCGTTGAACCACGTCCGGCGCGCGAGGAAGGGAAACTTGCGAGGGCATCATGATCGTAGGCACGGAACCGAACAGCCGGAGGTGCTCCGAATGCAGCGCATCGCCGGAGCCTGCCGGTGACGGCTCACACTATTTTGATTTCGGCCGCGCCCCGTAGGGCGCAGGTCCTGCCGCGGGCGAGTTCTCCGGCTCCGGCTCCCGGCTTCCCCCGGCCGCTTCAAGGCGCATGAGATACTCCTGCCACATGTGATCCTGGCGCACGCCGAATTCATACAGCATGTCCCAGGAGTACAGTCCGGTATCGTGACCGTCGGAAAACGCAAGCTGAATGGCATAGTTGCCCACCGGCTCGATGTTTGTGATATCCACGCTCTTCTTTCCGGTCTGCAGCGTTTCCTGTCCCGGTCCATGGCCGCGCACTTCGGCCGACGGCGAATGGACCCGCAGAAACTCGCAGCTGAGCTGGAATGTTTTGCCGTCGCTGAATGAGATTTCCAGCAGACGCGACTTCTGGTGCAGTTTGATTTCGGTCGGGTGTGGCGTGTTGGCGTTCATGCTGATGAATCGTTGCTTCTGCGGGCGCGCCGCGAAAAGCTACTTCTTTCGCGGCGGGGTATACCCGGCGGCGACGTCGGCACCGTCGCCGAAAAAATAGTTTTCCATCTGCTGCGCGAGATAGTCGCGCGCATTCCTGTCGGCGAGGCTGAGACGGTTCTCGTTCACCAGCATCTTCTGGTGTTCGAGCCACTGCTGCCATGCCAGCCTCGACACGCTCTCGAATATGCGCTTGCCGATCTCGCCGGGATAAGGTTGAACATCGAGCGCCTCGGCCTCACGACCGAGCTTGATGCAATTGACCATACGCGCCATGCGCGGTCTCCACCTGACGGCCGCCACCGGAAGGACAGCCAACGTGCGAAGTATAGGTCGATTGCCGCCAAGCCGTCAGCCGCGGCGGCGCGAAAATTCGAAGAAAAACCCTACGAAATTTGTGGTAACAGCTCTTCGAGATGCCGGATGCAATCGTAATCGCATCCAGCGCGCAGGTACTGCCGAGTTTGTTCGCGGCTTGCTGTTACGCTGCCGCAGCCAAATCGGCATGGTGTAGAGTATACAGGTCGCGATACAATCGAAAGCCACGCCCATGAACGCTCCTGCCGCCGCCAAACCTGCTGCCGCTGCTGCCGGCACCAGTCTGGCCGAACTGATTTACGTCGAACTGCTCGGCCGCTCGTTCCTGCGCGTCGAGAACAACGCCGTATTCAAGCCCACGCCGGCTCAACTGGCGAGGTTGAGCATTCAACTGGCCATGGAATTCGAGAAGGCCGACAAGGAACACAAGGCCGAGTCGGGACCGAAAAACGTGGGTTACGACGTCACGAAGCTCGACCTCGGAAGCATCGGAGGCTGATTTTTCCCGCGCATACGCAGGATGCGTGTATGATGCGCCCCGAGGTTCCTGTCTCGCGTCATCCGGTTAGCGTTTCAGCCTTTTCGCGGTTCTTCCCAAGCTCCCCGAATTTTCCAATGTAGACCATCTGCCTGAACCGGTTTGGAAGGCTCGTCCTTCGCAGGCCGATTTCAGGAGAAATTTATCAGTACGTCGTTTCCGAATCTCGGCCTGTCGGCCGAGCTGCTCCGCGCTGTTGCCGAGCAGGGCTATACCCAACCCACTCCCATCCAGGCGCAGGCGATTCCGCTGGTACTCGCGGGTCGCGACCTGATCGGAGCCGCCCAGACGGGCACCGGCAAGACCGCGAGCTTCACGCTGCCGTTGCTGCAGCTGCTCGCCGGCCACGCCAATTACAGAAATTCGGCAAGCACCTCGCCGGCCCGACACCCGGTGCGGGCATTGATCCTGGTACCCACGCGCGAACTCGCGGCGCAGGTGCAGGACAGTGTGCGCGTCTACGGCAGGCACCTGCGGATCCGCTCCGCGGTCATCTTCGGCGGCGTGGGCATCGGCCCGCAGATCAACGACCTGCGCCGCGGCGTCGACATCGTCGTCGCCACGCCGGGTCGCCTGCTCGACCACGTCCAGCAGCGCACCATCGACCTGCGCTCGGTCGAAATCCTGGTGCTCGACGAGGCCGACCGCATGCTCGACATGGGCTTCATCCATGACATCCGCCGCGTATTCGCACTGCTGCCGACGAAGCGCCAGAACCTGCTGTTCTCGGCCACGTTCCCGGACGAGATCCGCAAACTCTCCGACCAGTTTCTCAACGCACCGGCAACGGTCGAGGTCGCGCGGCGCAACGCGCCGATCGAGCTCATCGCGCAAGTGGCACACCCGGTCGACAAGGAGCGCAAGCGCGAACTGCTCTCACACCTGGTGAAAAGCCATGGCTGGCAGCAGGTGCTGGTTTTCACGAAGACCAAGCACGGCGCCAACCGCCTTGCCGAACAGCTCAGTGAGGACGGCATCGACGCCGACGCCTTCCACGGCAACAAGAGCCAGCCTCAGCGCACGCGCGCGCTCAAGCGCTTCAAGGACGGCGAGCTGCAGGTGCTGGTGGCCACCGACATCGCCGCGCGTGGTATCGACATCGACATGCTGCCGCACGTGGTCAATTTCGACCTCCCGCACGTCTCGGAAGATTACGTGCACCGCATCGGCCGCACCGGGCGCGCGGGGGCGAGCGGCGAGGCGGTGGCGCTGGTATCGGGCGAGGACAGACCTCTTCTGGCCGCGATCGAGCGGCTGATCAGCAAGAAGATCGAGCAGCGCGTCGTCGTCGGCTTCGAACCCAGCAGGGCCTATCAAACGGCGCGGCATCTACCCGATCAGCGCGGGGGGCAGCGCAGCCAGGCGCGCAGGCCCTCCACCAAGGGACCGTCCGGTCGGGGGTCAGGCAAATCCGGCGCCGAAGCACGCTGGGGCAAACCGGTCGAGGGCAAAGGCGCAAGACCGGCCGGTGCCGGCGCGAAGCGCCGTTCGGACACCCGCGTCGATCGTCGCGGGGACCCGCGCGGAGCGCCCAGGCGCCCCGACGAGGTCGAGCGCATTGCACAAGCCCAGCACCACAGGAAGGTCGCGCGCGACGAACAGCCGGCGGCCAAGCGCCCTAAATCAGGCCCGGTCTCGGCCTTGTTCGGCATTTTCGGACGCAAGGCGGCCTGAGTGCTTACGATCGATTCGGCGAAGCTCTGCCCCCGGAATGTCGGAAGCAATCCCCGTTCCGGGTTAAAGTTGCGCGACTCAATCGCGGAAGCATTCCATGCGCTGGCGCATCACCTCCCTGCTGCTGAACGTCGCCCACGCCATCGATCACCTGATGCTGTTGGTGTTCGCGACAGCGGTGTCGGCCATCGCGACGGACTTCGGCATCGGCCGGTGGGAAGATCTGATGCCGTACACCACGGTGGCCTTCCTGCTGTTCGGCATTGGATCCCTTCCGGCGGGGCGGCTGGGCGATCTCTGGGGCCGGCGCGCGATGATGCTGGTGTTTTTCTTCGGCATGGGCGCATCGACCATGCTGATCGCGCTCACGCAAAACGCCTGGCAGCTGGCGTTTGCGCTCGGCTTGATGGGCGCGTTCTCGTCGATATACCACCCGGTGGGCATTCCGATGCTGCTGCGGCATGCCAGAACACCGGGCATCACTATCGGGATCAACGGTATGGCCGGCAATCTGGGCATCGCCGCAGCGGCCATATTGACCGGATTTCTGATTCAGTACGCTGACTGGAGGGCCGCCTTTGTCGTCCCGGGCCTGGTGTCGATCGCCTGCGGCCTGCTGTTCATGAAAGTCGCGCCGCCGGAGCATGGGGCGCCCGGAAAACAAGCGGTCAGGCAAATCGAACTGCCGACGGCGACCCGAAACCGCGTATTCCTGGTGATGACGACGCTCGCGATCACCTCCAGCATCGTGTTCAATTTCACCACCAACGGCAACGGCGAACTGCTCAAAGCGAGGCTGCCGATACTGGTGCAGCAGCCGGCCTTGCTCGGGACGCTGCTCGCGGTGGTCTATGCGCTGTCCTCGGTATCACAATTGGCGGTCGGCCGCCTGATCGATCGGTTTCCGATACGCAACGTGATGCTGGGCATCTATGCCTTCCAGGGTCCGGTGTTTCTGCTCGCGGCTTACAGCCAAGGCTGGACACTTTACGCAGCCATGGTTTTCTTCATGATGCTGGTGTTCGGCGCGATCCCGTTCACCGATGCGATCGTCGCCCGCTTCGTCGACGACAGCATACGTTCGAGAGTCAGCGGCATGCGACTGGCAGTCTCCTTCGGGATGAGTTCGATGGTCGTCTGGGCACTCGGGCCGGCGGTCAAGGCAGCCGGATTCGGATTTTCCTTGCTCGTGCTCGGCGCAGTGGCGCTTTGCTCGCTGCTCGTCACTTGGAAACTGCCCGACGAGCAAAACATACGCAGAGCCTCGGAACTGCATCCTCCGCAGGCGCGCGCCTCGATCTAATACCGGCCCGCCCGCGGCAGCGCCGGCGCGTCGCCCTTCGCGCTCACAGCGTCGACTCGCGCATCGCCGCATCCGCCGAGCGCGCACTCCTGCTTTCGCGTCGCGCGATGTAATAACTGCTGCCGAATATGACCACCGCCCCGCCCCAGGTCCAGATGTCCGAGACCTCGCCGAACAGGACCAGGCCGAAAACGGCGACGATGGGCAGTTGCAGGAAGTTGAACGGCATCACCAGACTCGCGGGCGCGGCGATCAGCGCGCGGGTCAGTCCCTGTTGCGCGAACAGCGTCGTTGCCGCGAGCATGCCCAGCCAGGCCATGTCGGCCCAGCCGGGCGTCTTCCAGGCCAGCAGGGCAGGTCCGAGTCCCATCAAAGCGGCGAGCCCGAAAAGATAGAACACCATCGCGTTGGCGTTTTCGGAGCTTCCCAGCGCGCGCGCGGAGCCGTGGCTCGCGGCGAACAGCGCAGCGGAGGCCAGCGCAGACAGCGCCGGCAAAGCGAACTCGACGCCGACCGGGCGAAGGATGAGCAGCACACCGAGGAATCCGAACACCAGAGCCGCCAATCGATGCGGTCCAACCGCTTCGCCCAGGAACAGGAACGTGAACAGCACCGTAAACAGCGGCGACGAAAAATTGATCGCCGTGACATCGGAAATGCGCATATGGCCGACGGCATAGACCCAGGCCAGCATTGCGGCGTAGGTGAACGCGGCACGCAGGGTGTGCAGGCCAATGCGCCGGGTGCGAAGGCTCGCGAATCCCGAGCGCGAGATCCAGGCCAGCATTACGGCCGCGATCAGCAGCGATCGCAAGAAGGCGACTTCCGGCACGGAAAGGTTCTTGACGCTCTGCCTGGCTGCCACATACGCGCCCGCGTAGAAGAACGCCGCCATCACCATCCACAATATCCCGCGCGTCGCGCGGGGCAGTCCGGCAAACGCTGCTCGGAACGAAGCGCGAGCCATGTCAA
This sequence comes from Betaproteobacteria bacterium RIFCSPLOWO2_02_FULL_63_19, assembly GCA_001770415.1. GTDB lineage: Bacteria > Pseudomonadota > Gammaproteobacteria > Burkholderiales > SG8-39 > JACQTO01. Next base: position 21,971 of record MEQX01000074.1, read on the forward strand.
TCGATCGACCCGTTCCTGCGACGCCGGTACGCTGCGCCGACCTTCATCGCTGGCCGCAACCGTCGAACGTCGAACTTCCTCCGGGTACGAGCGGGACGGAACAGGATTTCACTCATGCCGCCACGCTGCGATACAGCCAGCGCTGACGAAGAGCCTTTCCACGCCGCCCCTGGAACGACAGTCTGCAGGTGTCACGCGGGCTTCTACCCATTTGCACGCGCAAGGCGAGCAGCTCGTCGCGGCGAAACAGATGCACCAGCACGTCCTCGCCGGGCTTGCGCCGTTCGAGCAGTCCATCGAGGCCGCCCGCTCCGGGCCGCACGCCATCCACGGCCACGATTGCATCACCTGCGGCGAGACCCGCTTTCATTGCGGCACCATCATCCAGCACGTGGGTAATGACGATCTCGCTGCCCTCGCTTCGCGCTTGTACGCCAAGTGAGGCGCGGGCTGCGGCCGAACGAGAGCCTCTGCCCGGCGGCCCGCCTCCCCTGTCGGCCGACGATTCGGCGGCGCGCATGTCCATTTGAACGCCATGCGCGCGAAGGCGCGGCTCGAGCGGCAGTTCCCGCGTCGAGCGCAGCGCCGAATTGAAGAAGGACGCCAGTCTCAACCCCGTCACTTCGTCGGCAAGCCGCTCGAAGTCGCCCTCACCCACGCCCCTTCCACGCATTCCGTAGCGGCGCCACAGCGCGCGCATGACATCGTCGAGCGATCGTCGTCCCCTCGTGCGTTCGCGGATCAGCAGATCCAGGCAAAGCGCGACAAGGCTGCCTTTCAGGTAGTAGCTGACGACCGCGTTGGGCGTGTTCTCGTCCGGACGATAGTATTTCGTCCAGGCGTCGAACGAGGAATCGGCCAGCGTCTGTCGCGCCCGGCCGGGCGTGCGCAGGTGCGCCGTGATCGTGCGGCCAAGCAGCTCCAGGTATGCCTTTGGCGTAATGACGCCGCAGCGCACCAGCGCCAGATCGTCGTAGTAGGAGGTGAATCCCTCGAACAGCCACAGCAGCCGCGTGTAGTTCTCACGCTCGAGGTCGTAAGGCACGAATGCCGACGGCTTGATCCGCTTGATGTTCCAGGCGTGGAAATATTCGTGGCTGCAAAGGCCGAGGAATCCCCGGTAGCCTTCCGTGGGCGTTTTCATGCCTGGCTGCGGCAGATCGTCGCGCGCGCACAGCAACGCGGTCGAAGCGCGGTGCTCGAGCCCGCCGTAGCCCTTGCCGACGGCGGTCACCAGGAAGAGATAACGCCCGAACGGCGCCGCCCGGCCGCCTGCCGCAGACCGCGAAACATTGCCGCGCCAGAAGTCGATGTGCTGTTCGCAAACCCGCTTCATATCCCGCGCCAGGCGCGCCGCATCGACGCGGTGCGCGCCCGAGAGGGCGACCTCGTGCGGAACGCCGCGAGCGCGGAAACGCAGCAGCGCGAATTCGCCCATCTCGACCGGATGATCGATCAGTTCGTCGTAGTCGGCCGCATCGTAAGCGCCGAATTCCGAACGCGCCGCGCCATTGCTGCGCATCGAAGTCGCCACGCGCCAGTTGCGGTAGCGCCCGCGCTTCGCCGCTGCACCCTTTGGCGCCAGAATCCGGATCTCGCAGCGCCGATCTTCGCGGCCGAGGACTCGCAGGAACACGCAGGCCCCGTTGAAGAATCCGTGGGAGGTGTCCAAGTGCGCGCCGCGTACCGACAGGTCGAACGCATAGACCTCGACTCGAACCGTGAGTGGGCCCCGCACCGGGTCGGCGCGCCATGTGTGCTTGTCGCGTTTCTCGAGCGCCACCGGCCGGCCGCCGCTGGCCGCGTCGATCGCGACCACGTGGCGCGCGAAATCGCGCACCAGGTAACTGCCCGGGATCCACGCGGGGAGCGCGAACCGCTGCCCGCCGGGATCGGGATCGGCCACAGTGCAGTGAACCTCGTACAGATGCCCATGCGCCGAGAGCGGCGCGATCGAGTAACGGACCGGTGGAAGTCGTGCCATTGAAAGATGCGAAGCGAAAGCGCGCCAGTCTAGCGCCTGAACGCCGGGTGCGCTGAATGCAGGCCGCGGGCGGCGCCGATGGCGCGACAGCAGGCGCGCTCAGCGCCCGTATGCCGTCATGGCACCCTGTAGATGCCGCGGTATCGATTGGCGCTGAGGGCTTCCACGTCGCTGACACCGTACCCGATGTAGATCTCGGTACCCGCCAGCGATCGGATATCCATGCCTGCCAGCACATCGACGACCGCAGGGGCTTCAACGGTGGTTCCGGCCATGTTTTCAAGGCACGCGGCGATGGGCCCCTGTAGCGGAGCCCAGCCCTGCGGCGGCGCAAGTTTGACGTACCATGCGGAATCGGCCGAGCCGAGTGCTTCCCCGCGCACCAGCGCCAACACGTACACATTGCCGGCGGCACCGGAGAGATCGGTCTCGGCAAGCTGCTGGTGCAACCTGCCCGCATCCAGGGTCGCCTTCAGTTCCGCGCTCGACAGTGACCCATCGACGCTCACCTGCACCGAATCGGCCGACAACCGGCCATCCGGGAAAGTGAACACCGTCTGGGTCGTGGACGGCGCCGGCAGCGGCGTATAGGCAATGCGCACCGAATCGGCCGCGCCGCCGGTGACCTGGCTCGTGCGCGCGATCTGCCCGCGAGCGGCTTCGCTGCCATTCAGATAGGCGTCGAAAAAGCCAAGCGTCCAGGTATAGATATCCGGCAAATCGCCCTGATGCAACGTATGCGTCAGGCCGTCAAACGCGATCACGTAACGCGCGCCTGTCATCCTGTTCACGCCCTGCTCGATGAGCGAGATCGGCGCGACATCATCAGCGGTGCCGGCAATGCCCAGAAACGGAACCTTCATGCCGTCCAGCCCGTTCTGATCGTCGGCGAATGCCGGCAGCAACACCTGTCCGAAATACGGCACATACCCGGCAATCGCCTTGAGCCGCGCATCGCTCATGACCTGGGCGGACTTCAGTCGCGGGAAGAAATCCGTCGTCAACCGGGCGCCGGAATAAAGCAGCAGCGACTCGGCGCCGAGACTGGTACCAAACCCCGCCACCCGCTCGGCGTCGACGTGATCGCGATAATTCGTATCGGCGAGCAGCGTGTCCAAAGCGGCTTTGAGAGATAGCGGACGCATGGCCTGCAGCTCGACGACCTCGCGGAATCCGCCGTCGAGCAGGAAACGCGCGAGATCGGACACATCGTCGATGCTCACATCGGCAAAACGCCCGTCACCGTGAAACGGCGCGACAACCACATAGCCGTAGCTGGCAAGCAATGCAATCGTCTGCAGGTATTCTCTGGACAGCGGGCTCCCGTCCAGCCCGTGCGAATAGAGCACGACGGGATACCGGGCATCGGCGTCAGCCCACAACGGCGTCTCCGCGGCGCGCTGCATCCTCGGTACGAACTTGGTCAGCGCCGCGTCGTAGTAGTAGTCGGGTCGCATGTTCGAGTCGGACGTCGGATAACAAACGATCGCGGCGTACGGCACCACCTGGCCGGCGAATGTCGTGAACAGCTCGGGCGCATCGGGAACCGCCACGTCAAAGATGAATGCACTCTGGGCCTGCGTGAACAACTGGGTGACGTAGCGTCCCTGGCCGCTTGCGCTGGTTCCCTCCCAATAGGCGGCCCGCTCCTCGTCACTTGGCGCCAGCGCGAAATTCTGCGAGACGTCGGAGCACCCGACGGGATACGCGCCGGGGGAGATCGGATTGACGCCGCCGAACGCCCAGGCGCCGCCAACGGTCGAGGCCCACGCGAACCCGGCAATCGCGCCAGTGATCAGGAGCCTGTGTGCCGCATTCATATCCGCTCAGGAACCATCGATTCCAATGAATCCAGGTGGTCATTGTTCCATGCGATTCGCCCGGCACATGTGACGCGAGACACACCAAAATCTCGATTGCACTCCGAGAGGAGCACGAACAACTGACCCTTGCGGGCCGGTGGATCGTCGATATACAGTCCGACAGGCTGGCCGCCCCGGGTTCGTCGCTAAGGCGGTACATTCGATCGATCACGACTTGTGAGGTTCCCCATGCCCACGGCAGAGCAGCAGTCCGCGCCCCGTCCGCCGTTTCGAGCCGATCACGTCGGCAGCCTGTTGCGGCCCGAGGCGCTCAAACACGCACGCGAGACTTTTCTGGGTGCCCAGACGTCGGACCAGCACCTGGGTCCGCACGACAATGCGCAATTGCGCGCCGTTGAAGACCGGTGCATCCGAGAGGCCATCGCAATGCAGGAACGGGTCGGCCTCAGCCTGGCGACGGACGGCGAATTCCGCCGCCGCAGCTGGTGGCTCGAACTGGTCATGACCTGGAAGGGCGTATCCGCCGATCGCACCGGCACGACCGAGCTCACATGGCGCGGAAAAGACGGCACGGAAAAACCGTTTTCGCGTCTTTGGATGACCGGTCGGATCGAATGGCAGCCGAGCGCCGTGGTGCGCGCGTTCGAATTCCTGAAGGCCAACACGCGGCTGACGCCGAAGGTCACGATTCCGGCGCCTATCGTGTTCCACATGTACGGCGGCGGGGACAAGGGGGTCTGCGAGGGGTATTACAAGACCCCTGAGGACTTCTGGGCCGACGTCGTTGCGGCCTATCGAACCGAACTCGACGCGCTGGTGAATGCCGGTGCGACATACATCCAGTTTGACGACACATCCATCGCGTTCCTCTGCGATCCGCGGCACCGTGCAACGGTGCAGAAATGGGGCAACGATCCCGACAAGCTCCTGCTCGACTATGCCGACCGAATGAACGAGGTGATCGCCGTTGTTCCGTCCAATGTCAGCCTCACGATGCACCAGTGCCGCGGCAACCGCGAGGGCCATTGGGCGGCCGAAGGCGGTTACGATCCGGTGGCCGATGTGCTGTTCAATCGAATCAACGTCCACGGATACTTCCTGGAATACGATACCGAGCGCGCCGGATCCTTCGCTCCGTTGCGTTTCCTGCCCAAGAACAAGACCGTTGCGCTCGGCGTCATGTCCAGCAAGAGCCCGTCACTGGAGTCGGCGGATTTCCTCAAGCGTCGCATCGACGAGGCCGCACGGGTGGTCTCGCTCGATCAACTGGCGATCAGTCCGCAATGCGGGTTCGCGAGTTCGATCGTCGGCAATCCGCTCGGCCAGGACGATCAGGAGGCCAAGCTCGCGCGCCTGGTCGAGGTCGCGCGCGAGGTTTGGGGCTAGAAAGCCGCATCGTCGAGAAGATCGAACTGCGTCGTTACAACACGTGTTCCTCAACGCTGACCGTTTCCGGGTGAGACTCGAGGAAATCCAGCGCGTAACGCAGTTCGCCGCTCGATTCGGCATGCATCGTCAGCAGCGGCTGGTCGCGCGACACCCGGTCACCCAGGCGCACATGCATCTCGATGCCGGCTGCTTTGTCGGCCGGCGCACCGGCGAGTTTCGCGGCTTTTGCCAGACTTCGAAGATTGACGTGTGCGACCAGCCCGGAGCGCGGTGCGCTCACGGTATGGCGGAACGGCGCAACGGGGGGGTCGCTGCGGCGTCCCTGCGCCTCGCAAATGGCTTTGAACTTGTTCCATGCGCTGCCGCTCTTGAGTGTCTCCGCTGCGCGTAGCCGTCCTGCGCCGGGTGCGGCGACCGAACCCAGTTCGAGCAGCGCTCCGGACAGCGTCAGCGCTCTTTCGCGCAGGTCAGCCGGCGCATCCTCTTCGTTGCGCAGCACTCTAAGGACGTCGCGCGCCTCGAGCGCAGGGCCGATCCCGGTACCAACGGGCTGCGTACCATCGGTGAACAGCACGCCAACTTCCAACCCCAACGCCTTACCGGTCGTTCGCAGCTGCTGCGCCAGCCGCTGTGCCATGTCTTCCTGGCGGACCTTGGCGGTAGGGCCGACCGGGATGTCGATCAGCACGTGAGTGGCGCCGGCAGCGACCTTCTTGGAAATCACCGAAGCGATCAACTGCCCTTCGCAGTCGAGATCCAGTGCCCGCTCAACGCGGATCACGATATCGTCGGTCGGGCTCAGACTGGCCGAACCGCCCCAGGCCAGACAGGCTCCCTCTTTTTCGACGACGGCGCGCATCTGCTCGAAACTGAGATTCACGTTGGTCAATACGTCCATGGTATCGGCAGTGCCCGCGGGCGATGTTATGGCACGAGAAGAGGTCTTCGGGATCAGGAGCCCGCAAGCGGCCGCGATCGACACCACGATCGGAGTCGTGCGGTTGCCGGGCAGTCCGCCGACGCAGTGCTTGTCCATGACCGGAGTCGTGCCCCAATCAAAACGCCGTCCTGAAGCGACCATCGCGCGGGTGATGGCTATTGTTTCGTCGACGTCGAGCAGCCGGCCTGCCCCGGAGGCCACGTACGCGGCAAGCTGGATGTCGGAGTAGCGGCCATCGCGTATATCGCGAATGATGGCGGAGGCGGATTCGTCGGTGTAGCGGGTGCCGTAGAGCTTGCCGCGCACAAAGCTCATCGAGTCGACGGGCGCGGGATGGCCGAATCTCGCCTGGTCGCCGTCGCGAGCGCCGATCAGCATCCAGGCCGCCTCGGAAAGACCGGCCTCATCGTGATGCAGCAGATCGGACTTCACGATATTTACCGTTGCCAGGATATGGCGCTCGCCGACCGTGACGCACACCCGGTTCTGGCTGCTGAAGCCTTCGGCGCGGCAGATATCGCAGTCTTCGCGCATGTACACCACCGGCTCCTGGTAGGTGTCGATCCCGAGGCGCCGAAGATAGAGAAAATTGTTGCTCATCAAGTTTCCTTTATTGTCGGTATGCAGTTTAGTGCGGATCGCCTTAGACTGACTGCTTCGACCGGGGGATGCATCCTGAAAGTCCAGTTTCTCGGCGCGGCACAAACCGTGACCGGCTCAAAGTACCTCGTCAGCACCAACGGATCGCGCATCCTCGTCGATTGCGGCCTGTATCAGGGCATCAAGAACCTGCGTGAGCGCAACTGGCGGCCATTGCCGATCGGCTTGCACGGCCTCGACACAGTAGTGCTGACGCACGCGCATATCGATCACAGCGGCTATCTGCCGGCCTTGTATCGGCAGGGGTATCGCGGGACGATCTATTGCAGCCGCGCAACGTTCGAACTGTGCAAAGTGCTGTTGCCCGATGCCGGTCATCTGCAGGAGGAAGATGCGCGGTACGCCGGCAAGAAGCGCTTTTCGCGGCACGCCAAACCGGAGCCTTTGTTCTCCGAACAGGATGCGCTTGACGTACTGACACAGTTCCGCCCTGTGGACTACAACGAGCCGCACCCGGTGGCCAAGGGGCTTGACGCCACCTTGCGGCCGGCGGGCCATATTCTCGGCGCATGCTCGGTGACGCTGAACGACGGCTTGCGGTCCCTTGCCTTCAGCGGGGATCTGGGACGCCCGGATGATCCGATCATGTTTCCGCCCGAACCGCTGACGCGGGCCGACTATTTGGTGGTGGAATCCACCTATGGCGACCGGCGCCACGCCCACGTGGATGCCGAAGCCGAACTGCGCGACATCATCGACGAAACTTCAAGGCGCGGCGGCGTGGTGCTGGTTCCGTCGTTTGCCGTCGGACGCGCGCAACTGGTCCTTTTGATGCTTCAACGGCTGCGGACTCGAGGTGCCATCGGCAATGTTCCCGTTTACCTGAACAGTCCTATGGCGATCAAGGCGACGGAAATCTTCTCTCGCTTTCACAAAGAGCACCGGCTGGCGGCCGGCGAATGCGAGCTGATCGATGAGATGACCACCTACGTGCGCACCGCGGAGGAGTCCATCGAACTCACCAAACGCAAGGGTCCATCGATCATCATTTCGGCCAGTGGCATGGCCAGCGGCGGCCGGGTCTTGCATCACATGAAGGGGTTGATCGGCGATCGGCGCAACAGCATCGTTTTCGTCGGCTTTCAGGCACCCGGTACCCGTGGCGCCGCGCTGGTCGGCGGAGCGGACAAAGTGAAGATTCATGGCGAATACCATACCGTGCGCGCCGAGATTCACCACCTGGATGCGCTGTCGGCGCATGCCGACGGCGACGAGATCATGGCCTGGCTGGGCAAGATGAATCTGCCGCCGCGCCATACATTCATCACGCATGGCGAGCCGGCAGCGGCCGATGCGATGCGGCTGCGGCTGCGCGATGAACTGGGGTGGCAATGCAGCGTCCCCGAGTACCTGACCGAAGCCGCGCTGGATTAGTCGCCGCAGCGCAGATCGCGCGTCCTGGCCGGTCGTGTACCGAACGCTCAAGATACCGGCCGGGCGTGCTCCTTCAGGTGGGCCCAGAGATCGAAGCCGATCTTCAGCGCGATCAGAAACACCAGCGCCCACACCGGCGAATCCAGCGCCATCGTGATGGCGCCGCCAAGAATGATGGCGACGTGCAGCACGACAACGCGCTTATAGGGTTGTCCCATCAGTTCGATTGGCGACGCGCGGCGAAACTCGCCGCGAATGAGGTAGTTCCACAGAAACGAAAACGCGTGACTGCCCGCCAGCACGGCGAGCGCCGGCCCCAGATCGAAGTCGGCGATGGCGCGCATCGCTCCCTCGACAGGCACGAAACCTCTGTCCAGGCGGCCGTACGCCTTCCCGCCGAACAGACTGACGACGAAGCTGCCGTGAATCGCCGTGAACATTCCGTAGTGAAAACAGAAAAACGGCACCATGAACAGCTTCGAAGCCCACAGCGCCAAGTCGGCCGGATCCGCGAGCAGCATGCGCAGCGCATTGAACGTTCCAACCACCACATTCTCCAGCCAGAACAGCAGCAGCAAAGGGAATACCGGCCAACCGAAAACCAGTACGCCATAGAGCGGCAGCAGGTTGGCGGCGATCAGCGCCAGCGACGAAGGCGAGCGCCAGCTTATTGCGGCGTCCGGCTTCGCCTCGGGCGCGGGACGGGCAGGCAGCCGCAGGGCCACCGCATCGAGCATGCGCCGTCCCGCTTCGTCGGTCGGATTCGATTCGGCGCGCATCCTCGCAATGATCTCGTCGGCGCCGAGACCGGGATATTTCTTGACCATCTCGCGCGCGACGAGGCGTGCGAGCATCGGCGTCATCACGCGCACGAACCAGGACGGTGCCTTGATGATTTTCTTGTCTGGGTTCATGGTGAGGATCTGCCCTCAACGGTCTGGAACTTCCACGATTTTGCAAGCATAAGCAATTCGATCCGGCCGCATAGCCCGAGGGGCTTGCCCACACCCCGCCCTGCCCTGCTTGAATCCTCCGCGAGGCGCGCAAGACACCGATAGTCCCCGGCCTCGGCGGATGCGGGATTATGCATCCGGTGTTGCTGCGCGCCTAACGGAAATCGACGGTCCATTGCGTCCGGGGCCGGCCTCAGCGATGGAGCGGGCGGGTGTGGCCAGCCGGAGGCTCCGGCGTTCCAGGTCCGGTGAAATGGCCGGAGGCTCCGCGATCCGGACGCGCTGACCGGCGGCACCCGGTCCTGGAGATACGCAAGCAGGGAGCTTCGTGAGCGTCCGCTCGTCGGCCGAAGGAGAGGTTGAGCTTCACCAAAGCTACCCCGCCGGTTCTCGCTCCTATTACGACTCTGTAGGGATCTCCCTACAGACACGCTGCTAGAACTCGCGCACTATTTGGCGGGTCCGACGCGCCCGACAGGCTTGAAGCTGGATTCGATGTCGCTTCCGGCCAAGACCGGGAGATCGCGCAGTCCAGCACGGAGCTGGCAATCGGTCGAAGCGGGCCTCCCAGCCGGTGAAAGATTTCGACAAGGTTCGAGCCCGGGTCGGGACCGTCCGGACGCCGATACGGGCAAGCATTCAAGTAGTGGCGTCCGGCGTAATGGCGTCACCTTGGTTGCCCCCAATTGCGTCAGAGAGTAGCTTTGCCTCCGTAGGCCCCTGTGTTACCAGGAAGGTGGCCGTTGAAACAATGTCACGAGATCCGAGATAGTTGACACTTTGGCAACCAATTCAAGTTGGGCCTGAGTCAGCACATCGACACACCATGAAATCGCCATTCCCGAATGTAACTGACGAACAGTGGGCCAAACATGTCGAAGATCGGCGCCAGTTCCAATTCTTGGCTGGGGCTCGCTGGCCGTTAACATGGCAAGTCAAGGCACGTCAGCATGGGCGCTCGGCCGATCTTATCTACGAGGCGGCAAAGGCAGCAAACGAACGGCAGATGTCCCGGCTCACCGAGGAGATCCGGTCGGGCATGACGGCAGGCTCTCGTACGGTAGTGGGTCAGGAACGAGAGGACATGCTCGACCAAGACCTGATCGCGGAATACTACCTATTGATCGGGTACACCCTTGAATGTCTGCTCAAGGGTTATCTGCTGGCAATCCTTCCTGAGCTGGTGCAGAACGGGATTCGTATCGACAGACTGATCGTTACACACGATTTGGTTGAGTTATGTCGAGATGCAAATATGACCGTTTCGGATGAAGAGAACCAGCTTCTCGGCTTCCTCACTCAATGCATCATCTGGCGAAGCAAGTATCCTGTTCCTCTGAAGCTGGCAGATACTCCAAGTCCCTTGGAACCGCCAAACCAGCCTCAGAAAGTACAGAATCCATTTTCGTCAGGACTAAAGGGCGTTCTAGACGATCTATGCATCCGAGCGGGTGCGCGACTTGAAGCGGAACGGAAGAGGCTCAATCCATGAGCCGTGTTGCCGTCATCTGGCCCAACTATGCGTCGCAGCGGACGCGCATGAAGCCGCGCGCCGCTGAACGCGGACGTTGAGCGGCCCGTCAATCAGCCATTGGCGCCCAGATCTACCCTGCCCGGGGAGCCGGCCAGGGCTCGAACCACTCCTGTGACTACGATGGATTGCCTCGCGCCAACGGCCGCTTCGGCCGATGAACTCACACAGGCATCAGTCAACCCTCGCGTCCGCCGATGGCCGAACTGCACCGTCTGCAAATTCCGCCCCATGAAGCTCAACAAACGGCGGCAATCCCGATGGCTCCGGGGTCCGCGCCGGCGGTTCGATCCGCTCTGAAGCAATCGCGCGACTGGTAAACTTGAAATGAGCAGTGTCGGTGGCTGTTTCGGCCGCCGACCGAGCGCTGCGCGCGAATAGGCCACCCATCGCTTGCGTTCGCGCGCTGCCGGCGAATTCACTTGACTGAAGGACCTTGACTTTGAAAGCCACCGAAATTCTGATGCAGGAGCACCTTCTCATCCAGGAAGTCTT
>MEQX01000075.1:0-4185 GCA_001770415.1 Betaproteobacteria bacterium RIFCSPLOWO2_02_FULL_63_19
CGAACTCGATGTGCCCACTCGCAAGTACCGCTTCCCCAAGGTTTATGAGCAGTCGGTGCGGATCGCCGAGCGCAACTTTCGTCAGATGTTCATCACCGATCTCGGACACGAGGAATCAACCATCTTACTCACCAACGACACCAAGAGCGCCAAGAACGTCATCACCCGCTACGCCCAGCGGATGCTCATCGAGAACGCTCTGTCCGACGCGGTCCGATTCTTCCACATGAACGCGCTCTCCTCATCTGTGGGCATCAAAGTGGACTTCGACATGGCGCTGCTGGTCATCGCCAGCGGGCTGTACCGGCAATTGGCCAAGAAAATGCGCGGCTACGCTGACGCCCAGGCGGGTCACATCTTCCGCGACTTAATCAACATGCCCGCAACCGTCACCGTGGAGGCCTCCGAGGTGACGGTGCGCTTCCATCGTCGCGCCCACCTGCCCATTATCATCGACTCAGGTATGCTCGACTCCCCGGTGAAGGTGCCATGGTGGAACGGCTCAACCCTTCGAATGCTCGCCTGACGTGCCACGCCGATTTGCCGCTCGATGCAGGAAATTCTTAGGGGAATTACCGTCCGTGGAAATCCAGGCTAGAACCTCGCATCTCAGGTCGGTACGTAATTGCGCGGATCCACGGCGCCCACGTGCACCCGCCGTTTGTAGCTGGGCGGCTGCGACGCCGCGCGGACGCCGGGGTCACCCGCTGGTTGCAGGCCGAGGATGACGCAGAGTGGGCCGGCGTTAATGCATTCGGCCCGCCGCCGAAGACCTTCCTGAATCTGATTGGCCTGCAGCACTTCACGCAGCCGTCGCAGATGGCCTTCGATCACCTCCAAATAGAGGTTTCGGCCGCCGAAGTGGGTTGCGGCGTAGCGGTAGGCGCATTCAAAATAACTGTCCATCCGGTCCTTCCAGATTTTGTCGTGGAACTCGGGAGTCCTGCGCAGGAGCTCCTCGCGCGAGGCGTAGAGGGGTTTCGTGCCGTCAGGGCGGGGAGTGCCCGCCAGGCCGCAAATCTCGAATTCGGGATACAGAAAGTCGCGGCATTTCTCTAGGTAGCAACGGTCGGAAATCTGCGCGAGCACATCGGCAGTGCCGAGCATGAAGCCTAGGCGCCGGTCTAGCGGATGACGCACTTGAATATCGTCCAGTGCCATTTCATAGCCGGTGAAGTGCACGAGCTGTTCTGTCAACGGGCCTTCCTGGACGAAGCCCACTGACGGCAAGAACTCAGCCAGGAAGTCGCCGCTGCGACGCACATGGAACAAGGTGAACTGGGCGCCGTGCTGCTCCGCGTCCGTGCTCTTGCGGATGTAGCCAGCGTCGTGGAACAGTGCCGCGATTACTCCCAGTCGTGCGCGGCGTTCGCCTAAACGTTCTGCAGCCGGGACCCCGCGCTCGTGCCCGTCCAGCAGCCGCGCCATGACCAGCGCGCAGTCGAGACTGTGCTGCGCATCGTGATACCAGGTCTCGCAGCCCAGATAGCCGGGCAGCGTTCCAGCGTAGAGGCGACTAAACACATCGAAAGCCTGTTCCACCGGTCGCGGGTCGGTGTTCGGTTCCAGACTGCGCAAGAGCGCGCAGACCTCGGTACACACTACCCGCGGGTCAGCCACGAACACGCGGTCTGTGACGTCGTAATGATTGCGCCGGATGACGCCATTCATGGCCAAGATTTCCTCAATTTCTCAGACACTACAGTAAAAAATGAAAAGTACTCCTTCTTGCCCCAGCCGTGCAATGCACCCCGGAGTGCCTGGGATTCTGGATGGTTACCGAGGACTCATCGTCCGCTTTCCGTTCCTGATATTCCAGCGCTCTGCCATCTGGCAAACGGGTGTCGCTTCATGAAATATTCAGGCTTGTTCGAGCGCGAGCCTCACCGAGTCACCGCCGATGAGTATGGGCGATCTATTGGAGGGCAGTTCGCTCCTGCGCTCAGTAAATCGCTCGGGCCTTTACATTAATAGCTTGCCTCGAAGCGCCGCGATTTTTGCGTCAAGATAGGCAAGACGATCAGCCGCGCCCTTCTGATTCAGTATCGCCTCGCGCACCGCGCGGTGTTGTTGCGCCTCCAGCGCGACGACCTGCGCGAGGATGTGGGCGTTCGTTAGGTCCTTGGGTGTAGCGGTCTCTACGCCCGGCGCCTCCTTTTTTATGGCCTGTTCATCCTTCTGGGCGTCCGGAGGATTTCCGAATATGTCAGGGCGCAACTCATAACGCGTTATGGCACTGCCGGTTGCTGCCTCTATAGCAAGCACATGATCCGCAGGCACGCGGCGAGATTTGTTGAGCCAATGCCATACATGTCCCTGCTTTACCCCGCAAGCTCGGGCCAACGCCGATTGCCCCCCTACCTGCTCGATGGCGCGGTTAAGCGCCACAACTTCATTCGTGTCCATAAAACCTAGCTTAAAAGGTATTTTGTACACGGTCAACAAGAAAACAAGGGCAGTTGCAGGATGATTTCTAATCACAACATATTGTTTTTACATATAAATTATCTATTACAAATATTGTACAAGCTATCTTGTTATAAAACGGTACTTTGACCTATTTCAACAATTTTGTTGTTGAGTGGTAACAAGTATATTTGTAGGATGCCCTATCCCTCAATTCCGGGGGAAGGGGAAAACGATGAACAGCAGCTGGAGGAGCGGGCAAGCAAGACCCTTTCGGATTCAAAATGTCAGTCGCTGGATCGTAGGAGCGATCCTTCCGTGGATCGTCTTGCTGTCTTTGATAGGGTGCGCGACGCCGACAACCTTAACGTCCCTCATCGACGGAATGGAGATCACCGAGCACTTGGACGACCGGATGCCGCGCGGATGCGAGCAGGCATTTCCGACAGGCGGTTGCTACCAGATGAGGGATGGCAAGCACCATGTCTGGTATAGCAGGTTGTCTTGGCCTTACGTCCGGAAGCACGAAATTGCGCACGCACAAGGCATGAGACACACAAATCCGTGGATCTGGGACGGCAAAAGCTCGTGCGCAATGGTAACCGCGAGTGGTGGCGGATACCTAAAAGGCCAGCGGATCTGTGTTGGCGAGCGCGGCGAATACGTGTATGGAACCGACTTCAAAACCGCCGATATCAGCATCTTCGGGGCCAGATAGCCGGCCTTTCCTTTTAGCATGCGGCTTCAAGCGTTTCTTTCGGCTACTCGGGCATGATCCCTGCCGCCCTTATGATCCGGCACACCCGCTAGTACTTCTGCCGGTTGCGCGTGGCAAATTTCTCCGGCGTGATGCCAGGCGTAGTATCCGTTCGCCGACCAGCGCGCGTACCACATCGAGGCAGCCGCCATCGTGCAGGCTTGCCCGATAGTCCTCGACACACCAGTGCACGATGTCCTCGCGGTAACGCACCAAGTTGAGGAAGGATTTGGTTCGTTGCAGGTCTTCGGTCCCTGGCACGAAACCTATGGACCCTGTCCGTCGCGGTTCGCCGCGTGCGAACTCCACCCGGCCGGCTAGCGCTGCCCTTTACCCACAAATGTTGCTAACTTGTATCTGGAGCGGTAAGTGAGAATCCCTCGCACAGCGTTTGCAGGACCGTATAGCCCTGCCACATGAGTTGGTGCCCTGGTGGCGGATCATTGTTGCGGCCAAGATAACCACCCAGTCGGGCTACCAGACGGACCGCATCGCCAAGGAGGGTGGGTTGCTTGATGTTTTTCTTTCGAGCATAGGCCTGCAGCACCCTGATCTCAATGTCAGATAGCAGGACCTCGGCCGGAAGCTCCGGGCATGCCCTGCCCAACAGGGTCATGAGCATGATGCGCCAGGCGATGACCAGGTTGATGCTGATGGCGCGTTCGAGTCGATCGGCGCTGTGGTGGGCCAGATCCTCTATCCGGCAGCCGCTTTTGAGGACCCGATGCCAGTCTTCGATGCGCCAGCGCAGGCAATACCAGCTCAAACAGGCCTGTGCATCCTCGACCGAGTTGACGCTACAGGTGGTCAGCAAGAACCACTCAAGGGCTTTGGTATCAGGCGGTGGTGAGGGTTCGAGCACATGCACCACCGTCAGTGTGATCGGGTCCTTTTGCTTCTGATCCGAGGGGGGAGGCAACACGATTGGCACAAAGCGCAACTGCACATCAGCGGTACGCTGCTCCCTGGCAGTGCGCGCTTTTTGCTTGCTCTTTTTCGGTCTTGCACTTTGTCGCGGTACC
>MEQX01000075.1:4194-5837 GCA_001770415.1 Betaproteobacteria bacterium RIFCSPLOWO2_02_FULL_63_19
GCACTTTGTCGCGGTACCACGATCTGAAGTTGAGCTTGCATCGGGCTTTGTCGCAGCGCATCGAACAGGTGGGTATCATCAAGCATGGTGCGGTCGTGTTTGGCGCGCACCAACAGCTCAACCTTGCCGGTCTTGCGCTGCTCGTCAAACAACTCGAAGAAATCCGCCTCGCGATCCATCACGCACACCTGCTGCGTCTGGGGAAGCTCCTTGTGCAGCGTGACGCAATCGCGCAATCCGGCAATCCATGCGAAGGTCTTTTTTTGTTCGATCGGAAGCTCGCGCGCAATCCGAGCCTCCTGGGCTGACTTGACAACCGGCGCGGTGAATTGTGCGCTCAAAACACCGATAGGCAATCCCTCGGTGCTCACCACCAGCGTCGAATGCAGGTGCAGCCCCGAACCCCTGGCGCCGGTCTGGTTGGCGCCCATCACGCCCAAGCCTTCGCACTGCTCCAGTCCGGAATAGTTCAAATCCGTTCCGTCTTGAATGCACAGCACCGTCTGGTGTGCCTTCATCCGTTGTACCGTACGAGCCCGATGCGGGGCCAGGATCGCCTGGGCGGTCACCTGCGAATCATCGGGCTGGTCGATCAGTCGGTAGTAGCCCTTGACGGCCGCCCAGTCCCCGCGCGCTACACCGGAGAACGCTTGTCCGGGCATCGTGGCCAGCGTACGCACACTCTGGACCAGTCGCTCGCTCAAGCGCCGATCTCCAAGGGGGGCACCGCCAAACTCTTGCTCTGCCCACCCATCACCCTCCAGGCCTTGGACCAGATCGAGAGCCCCGGCAACCACCGGTTCGACACCGCCCAGGCGCGCTCGGAAATCCGCCTCCAGCGGATACACATAGATGGCTTTGACGCTCTTGGCATTGGTGTGCTTGTGATCCTGACGACCTCGTCCCTTGGTCTTGCCGATCTCAATCCAGTTCGCCGCTTGATAGCAGGTGCCCGCAAAGCGCTCGGTCTCAACAAAGCTCTCGATGAGCCACGGACAGTACCCGTACTGCGCTTGGAAATCCAGATCGATTCGACGCAGCACCATCCCCAGCACGCATGAGGCCAGATTGTGACAGCGTACCGAAGCACGGATCAGAAAGCGACTCATCCCCACGACGCGGTGCAAGTGCTCGCGGCGCTTGGCCGCATTCCAGCCGATCCATCGATCCCGATCCGCAAGTTGTATCGCCCCAGCGCCGAATCCCAGCCCGCCCAGCCAGCCATGCTCCGAGCCAATCAAATAGCGCATCTGCGCCCCCACCAGCGGCCCCGCACCCTGCGGGTGCTCGCACAGCATCATTTCGTTCCAGATCCGCATCAGATCGACCGTGTCCACCTTGATCAAGCGCAGCCCACGTACCTCACCTGCTTGTTCCGGAACCTCGTGCGGATCTTCAACGGGCTTGTCAAGACGGCGAGGACTCTTTGCTCCTTTGGCGCCCATTGCGCTCGGCGCCGGCAAAGCGAAGTGGCCCAAACGCTCCAACTCGCGCAACGCCTTGATGCATCCGCTTCGTTGTACTCGACCCCGCGCATCGTGAAAACCAAAATGCTCACAGACCGCGTCGGCAAACGTCGAGCGATATTTGTGCTCGTCGTGACTCAGAAGTCGGCGGATAATCTCAATCGAGCCCTGCTCGGA
>MEQX01000075.1:5847-6535 GCA_001770415.1 Betaproteobacteria bacterium RIFCSPLOWO2_02_FULL_63_19
GCGGATAATCTCAATCGAGCCCTGCTCGGACAGGGCGCGTTTGATCTGGTTCTGAATTTCCACCGCGCCACGATAAACGAGACGCAAGGAAATGTCCGGCACTATTTAAGGGCTATGGGCAGAGCTAGGCTATCCCGCGCGGCCTTGGCGGCCCTCCGGTGTTCGCTGGGATCGGTGTCACTGGCGAGCAGCTTCCGCGCTTCGTCGCGCTTATGCCGGGCACCTGCGAGGGATATTTCTGGGTAGATGCCCAAGGCGAGCATTCTTTGTTTCCTGTCGAATCGGTACTTGAAGCGCCACAACTTCCCGCCGGAGGGAGACACCTCAAGATACAGCCCGGCAGAGTCAGCTATTCGGAATGGTTTTGCTGAGGGTTTGGCGCGACGAATAGCGGCATCGGTAAGCGGCATCTTAAGGATCCTTGAGAGCTCTAAAATACCACCAAAAGCATGGCGGATACCACCAAATCTACCACCAAATACCACCAGATTGCAACGAACGACCAAGGACTGTCACGGACAAAAAAGAAGCCGTACTCCTTGTTTTTACTTGGAATTACGGCCTCTATCGGATTTCTTTAGATTTGTTACTGGTGCCGGGTAAAGGATTCGAACCCTCGACCGTCGCATTACAAATGCGCTGCTCTACCAACTGAGCTAACCCGGCATGCGCCGCGCATATTATACGC
>MEQX01000076.1 GCA_001770415.1 Betaproteobacteria bacterium RIFCSPLOWO2_02_FULL_63_19
GGGAAGACCAGCACGGCGGGATGGCACTTGAGGGCTCGCGCGAGCACCTTTGCGCGCTCCACGCCCAGGCGGACGCGGTCATTCTCGATCGCCGAAAGAGTGGCTTGAGGAATGCCCGTGCGCTGCGCGAGTTGATTCTGGCTAAGGCCCTGCAACTCGCGAATGATGCGCACCGATTCGCCGGCCGAGACAGTGATGCGTTTCTTCGCGGAACGAAACTGTTTCATTTACGGCCTCCGATAGTCGTGAGCAGTGATCGAGACCACCTGGAAAAGCTGCTCGCCAGGCACCGTGCAGTAAAAAACTCGGTACTGCAACCCGAGTCGTGAAGACCGATAGCCATTCCACTTCCCGGACAAGGCCTCGTCGTTAAACCCACCGATTAGACGAAGGCCCGGCGGCCCGGAAAGCATGGCGATGTCCTTCCACTTCTCGTACCGCTTCAAGATCTCCCGGGGCGCCGCCGAGAGCTGCTTATCGACGCGGCGGTGCTCTTCGATGCGCCACATGCCACATTGTGCCTATACCATATAAGACATGTCAAGGCCGGGCTGTCCTGCGGCATAACGTGCTGTTCTGCGGCGGGCCATGACGATGGTCGCACTGGCAGAGCGCTGGCGGACCGTCCGCAGCAACAGAGGGTTAAGCGGCAGTTCGAAATTCGGCAGCATTCTCTGGCGCTTCACGTACCGCCTTTAGCAAATGGATTACCCAGAAATCCGGTATCACGTTCGGGGAACCCACGACGAGCGTTGCCTGGAGTTTCCCATCGACGACTTTGGATTCCGAGAACGCTACCTCAGGGGATGGCTCGCCTTCATGAACGAGATTGCAGCGTAGATGCTCGTAGATGATGTCCTCAATGGGTATCTGACCAAAAATGATGCGCGGATTCGGGGTGCCTTGCAGAGGCTTGCCATACATCAGCGTAGGCAGTACATCACGAATGAAGGACTTGAACGCCTGATTGTCCGCAGTTGGCCTCGGATATCGCTTCCGTGACGTTGCAGCTGCGGCAATAAGCGCCATTGCCCAAGCCCCTTCCTTGCGACCCTGCCGCCACAATGCCTCAGCGTCCTCAACGCGCGCCTTGATGCCCATGCGGGACTGTTCTGCCGTTTAACGTAGAGGTGAGGGGCGCGGAGCCGGCTTGCCGGCGGAGCGTCCCTCTCGACCGCCTTGTTGGGGGTTGTTGCAATGAGTGAGAACGATTGCAAACGTTGCCATATCAGTGACCGCGAGATTGAGGAATTGGGAAGAGTTTTAATTCGTCCTCTTGAAAAGTACGAAGAATTTCGTCTATCTCAAATTCATAGGCAAGCCGAACAAATCCGTCGGCGTAGGCTCTCAACGAAGCTGTGGGATGCTCTAGACGCTCTACTTCTGAGGCTCGGGCTTTGAATACTTCAACGATCTTCCCCCCTCGCGGATGCGTTGCGATGAGCAGTGCGCAAAGGCTGCTTAGAGCTTCTATGCGGCCTTTGAGATGTGCAATGTCTTCTTCGGCGAATTGGACTTGCTCGTCAATATTCATTGATACCCCCAACGTTCAATGATTGGCCGAAAAAAGTTCTATCACGGCGAACCAGCTTACGCTGATTCAAAAACGCTTGCAAAATCACGATATTGGAACTACTGTATAAAAATACAGTCGACGATAGGTGGTTTCCGATGCATCAACGTGCTGATTGGAAAGGAATTGAGGGTTCTGATAGGAGGCCGCGCGTGCGGCTGCTGGACCAGGTGCACGAGACGATTCGCCGCTTGCATTACAGCCGTCGCACGGAAGAGGCTTACGTGCACTGGATCAAGCGTTTCATCCACTGGAACGGGAAGCGCCACCCGATAACCCTCGGCGAAGCCGAAGTCGCCGGCTTTCTGAGCCACCTTGCGACCGAGCGCAACGTCGCGGCAGCCACGCAGAATCAGGCGCTCGCGGCACTCCTGTTTCTGTACAAACAGGTTCTCGGCCGAGACTTGCCATGGCTGGACGACATGGTTCGTGCCAAGCGCCCGGTACGATTGCCGGTGGTTCTCTCGGCCGGTGAGGCGCAGTCGTTGCTGTCGCAGATGAAGGGCACGCCATGGCTGATGGCGAGTCTGCTTTACGGTTCCGGTCTGCGCCTGACCGAGTGCTTGCGGCTGCGGGTCAAGGACGTGGACTTCGCCTATCGCCAGATCCTGGTGCGCGACGGCAAGGGTGAGAAGGACCGGGTGACGATGCTTCCGGAGAGCGTGGTGCAGGCGATGCACGTCCAGCTCGGCGAGGCGAGGCGTCTGCATTCGATCGATCTGCGCGAGGGATACGGTGAGGTGCATCTGCCCTACGCGCTCGCGCGCAAATACCCGCGCGCCGGATGGGAATGGGCATGGCAGTACATTTTTCCGTCAACCCAGCGCTCGGTCGATCCGGACGACGGAGTCATCCGGCGGCACCACCTGGATGACTCAAGGCTCGCGCGCTGGATCAAGGAAGCCACGCGCAATGCAGGAATCGCAAAACCGGTGAGTGCGCACGTGCTTCGACATTCGTTCGCCACCCATCTGCTGCAGAACGGCTACGACATCCGCACGGTGCAGGAATTGCTCGGACACTCGGACGTCTCCACGACGATGGTCTACACGCACGTGCTGAACAAGGGCGGGCGCGGGGTGGCGAGCCCGCTCGATGCGCTGGCGCAGGTTCGCCGGGCGGAGCAGCAAACGACCGAATACCGGCTACGCGCGGGTCCTACTTCCTCTTCCTCGCCTCCATGAAGGCCTTGCGGTCGTCGTTGACCTTCTTCACCGACGGCCGTTCGGAGGCCATCTTGACGTACGCCTCGACCTTGCCGGCGTGCTCGCCGAACGCGTCGGCGCCGTAGACGGTCTTGGTGGCCAGTTGCACCAGCGGCAGGTGCAGCGCCGCGGCGCAGTCGGCGGCGCCGAATTCGGAGCCGGCCGCCCACGGCGAGAACTTCGCCAGCCTCATCACCGTGCGCACGCCTTTCTCCAGGTCGGTCTTCGTGACCTGCTTGGTCTCATCCGACAGGTTGCCGCCGAAGAACGCGCCGCGGTACAGCCTGCGCGCAACCAGCTCCAGGTACAGTTCCATGTGCGTGATCAGCTCGCGCAGGTGCGCCCGCGCGACCGGATCGCGCGGGTACAGCGGTTTCTCGGGGTAGCTCTCCTCCAGGTACTCCAGGATGACCTGCGACTCGGTGAGGATCTGCCCGCCGCCCAGGTCGAGGAACGGCACCTTGCCCATCGGCGAGCGCGCGAGCAGCGCCGCGTCCTGCGAGGGCATGAACTGCTCCTCTTCGAACGGCACGCCTTTTTCGATCAGCGCGACCTTGACCTTGTTGTAGTAGTTCGATACCGCGAAACCGCAGAGCTTGAGCATGGTGTTCCGTCCTTCGAGTGTGAAAAGGTCGCGGCGCTATTTCGCCGCCGCGTGCTTGGCCAGTTCGAGCTTGGCGATGGCGTTGCGGTGCACTTCGTCCGGCCCGTCGGCGAGGCGCAGCGTGCGCGAGTGCGCGTACATGTGCGCAAGCGGCGTGTCGTCGCACACGCCGGCGCCGCCGTAGGCCTGCATCGCCCAGTCGATCACCTTGAGCGCGACGTTCGGCGCGAGCACCTTGATCATCGCGATCTCGGCCTTCGCGCCCTTGTTGCCGACGCTGTCCATCATGCGCGCGGCCTTCAGCGTCAAGAGGCGCGCGGTGTCGATCATGATGCGCGCCTCGGCGATGCGCTCGCGGGTCACGCTGCGCTCGGACACCGCTCGCCCGAACGTGACCCGAGAAAGCGTGCGGCTGCACATCAGCTCCAGCGCGCGCTCGGCGACGCCCACCAGGCGCATGCAGTGGTGGATGCGCCCGGGCCCCAGGCGCCCCTGCGCGATCTCGAAGCCGCGCCCCTCGCCGAGCAGGATGTTCGAGGCGGGCACGCGCACGTTCTCGAACTTCAGTTCGCCGTGCCCGTGCGGCGCCTCGTCGTAGCCCATCACGTTGAGCGCGCGCAGCATGGTCACCCCCGGCGCGTCGGCCGGCACCAGCATCATCGACTGCTGCTGGTGGCGCGCCGCCTGCGGGTTGGTCTTGCCCATGAAGATGTGCAGCCTGCAGCGCGGATCGGGGGCGCCCGAACTCCACCACTTGCGCCCGTTCAGCACATAGTGGTCGCCGTCGCGCCGGATCGAGGCCTGGATGTTGGTCGCGTCGCTGGAGGCGACCTCCGGCTCGGTCATCGCGAAGCACGAGCGGATCCTGCCTTCGGCGATCGGCTCGAGCCACTGCTTTTTCTGCGCGTCGTCGCCGTAGCGCGCGAGCGTCTCCATGTTGCCGGTGTCCGGCGCGTTGCAGTTGAACGCCTCCGGCGCCCAGTACACGCGGCCCATGATTTCGCACAGCGGCGCGTACTCGAAGTTGCTCAGTTCGCCGCCGTGGCTTTTGGGCCAGAACAGGTTCCACAGCCCTTCGGCGCGCGCCTTCGTCTTGAGTTCCTCGATGAGTGTCAGCGGCACCCACGCGTTGCCGCGCGCGCGGTTCGCCGCGACCTCGTCGCGGTGGCGCTTCTCGTTCGGGTAGACGTGCTCGTCCATGAAACGCTGCAGCTTCGCCTGCAGCGCCCTGACCTTGCCGGAGTATTCGAAATCCATGCGCTTCCCTTTACGACTTTGCCGATGTCCTGGAGCGCCTGTCGGCGCGGCAGCTCAATCGCGCTGCATCGACTTCTGCGCGTACTGCCATCCCAGCTCCGCGAGCGGCCGCGTGCGGCTTCCGGCTTCCAGCGCCCGCGCACTGGAGGCGATGCCGTCGAGCGCGCGCTTGGTGATGCCCTGCAGGATCGCGGCGATGCGGAACATGCTGTAGGCCAGATAGAAGTTCCAGTGGCCGATGCCCTCGCGCCCGCTGCGGCGGCAGTACGCCTCGACGTATTCCTGTTCCGACGGTATGCCGAGTTCCTCGAGGTTCAGTCCCGCGATGCCGCGGAACTTCCCCGGCGGCACGTGCCAGCTCATGCAGTGGTACGAGAAATCCGCCAGCGGGTGTCCCAGCGTCGAGAGTTCCCAGTCGAGGATCGCGAGCACACGCGGCTGCGTGGGATGAAATATCAGATTGTCCAGCCGGTAGTCGCCGTGCACGATCGACGTTTCGTCGCCAGCCGGGATGTTCGCCGGCAGCCACGCGATCAGGTTGTCCATCGCCTCGATCTTCTCGGTCTCCGAGGCCTGGTACTGCTTGGTCCAGCGGCCGATCTGGCGCGCGAAATAATTGCCCGGCCTGCCGTAGTCGGAAAGGCCGATCGCGTTGTAATCGACCCGGTGCAAAGCGGCGATGACGCGGTTCATCTCGTCGTAGATCGCTGCGCGCTCGGCGCGCTGCATGCCGGCGAGCCCCTGTTCCCAGAACACGCGGCCCTCGACGCACTCCATGACGAAGAACGCGCGCCCGATGACGCCCTCGTCCTCGCACAGGCAGTAGGTGCGCGGCACCGGCATGCCCGCGCCGCCGAGCGCGGTGATGACGCGGAACTCGCGCTCCACCGCGTGCGCCGAGGGCAGCAGTTTCGCCACCGGTCCGGGCTTGGAGCGCATCACGTAGGATTTTCCGCCGGCCGCAAGCCGGTAGGTCGGATTGGACTGGCCGCCCTTGAACTGCTCGACCGCGAGCGGACCGGAGAAGCCTTCGACGCGCCCGCGCAGATAGGCCTCGAGGGCGGCGACATCGAAGCGATGCCGCTGCTGCACCGGCATGGTGCCGACGAACTCGTCGCTCATTTCGATTATTCGGTGGGGAATCGGTGCGAGCGCCGATGCTAGCACGCTTTGTGCCGGCCTCGCGCCGCGCGCCTCGCGCCGCGCACGTCAATAGGTCGGCCGCTGCTTGAAATACTTGACGCGGTCGATCGAGCGCACTTTCAGGTTGACGATTTTCACGTCCTGCAGCACCCGCAGCGGCACCTCGGCGCCGGCCGGCCCGATCGCCCACATCTTCTTGTACAGGTCCGCATGGCTCCTGACGACGTCGGGTCCGATGCCGAGCAGGATGTCGCCCACGTGTATGCCGGCGCGATCGGCCGGCCCGTCCTCCGAAACCCGCGTGACGAACAGCCGCCCCTGCACCGATTCGGTCGCCAGGCCGATCCACGGCCGCGGCGTTCCCGCGCGCCGCCCGTTTCGCTTCAGGTCCGAAAGTATCGGCTTGAGTATGTCCACCGGCACGAACATGTTCCCGGGCAGCGGCGATCCGCGCTCGGCCGCGTCGCGCACCAGCAGCGAGCCCACGCCGACCAGCTTGCCGCTGCGGTTGACGAGCGCCGCGCCGGCCCACTGCAGCGTCGGGGGCGAGGTGAAAATGGCGTTGTCGAGCAGGTATTCCCAGCTGCCGGCGAACGGCCGCCGCGCGACGACATAGGCGATGCTCGCCGTCTCGCGCCCGCCTGCGCTAAGGATCATCACCGGATCGCTCACCTGCAGCGTTTCCGATTCGCCGAGCGCCAGCGGCTTGACCTTGAGCGGCGCCGTCGCGCGCAGCAGCCCGAAGCCCGTGGCGTGGTCGTAGCCGACCACGACGGCCGGCAGCGTGCGTCCTTCCTGCGTGGTGACCTCGATCGAATCGGCCTCGATGACGATATAGCCGATGGTCACGATGTGGCCCTTGTCGTCGATGACGACGCCGCTGCCCTCGCGCGCCGAGCCGAGGTTCGCGTTGGTGCGCGCGTCCGAGATCGCCTTCACTTTCACGCGCACGACGGCCGAGATCGCGTTCTCGGCGTCCTTGTCCGACATCGCGTTCTCGTTCCCGGCCCCGGCGCGCGGCTCGTCGGCCTTCTGGGCCAATGCAGTGTTCGCGACGCCGAGCATGCCGGCCAGCGCGGCTGCAAGCAGCAGCTGAAAACGCCAACCCATGCGAGCCCCCGATGATCGAACGATAATGCAGTGATTGTTATCCTAATCTCAGCGGAATACCAGTAGCGCTAAATGCCCACAGGCGACAGGGTTTTGCGCTGCGCTTCGCGCGCGGCGCCGCGGTAGAATTCAACGCGGGCCGACCTCCGCGATTCAAGCGAGACATCCATGACGCTCCCCGCCACGATGCGTGCAGTCGAAATCACCGAGTACGGCAAGCCGGAGGTGCTCAAGCTTTGCGAGCGACCGGTGCCGCAGCCCAAAGCGGGCGAGGTACTGGTACGGGTGTCCGCGGCCGGCATCAACCGCCCGGACGTGCTGCAGCGTCGCGGGCACTACCCGGTGCCTCCCGGAGGCTCGGACATTCCGGGACTGGAAGTCGCCGGTGAGGTGGTCGCAGTCGGCAGCGGCGTGAGCCTGTGGACGGCAGGCCAGAAGCTTTGCGCGCTGCTGCAGGGAGGTGGATACGCCGAATACTGCACGGTGCCGGCGCCGCAGTGCCTGCCGATCCCGAAGGGGCTCTCGGCGGTCGAGGCCGCGTCGCTGCCGGAGACTTTTTTCACCGTGTGGAGCAACGTGTTCGACCGCGCGCGGCTCGCCCCCGGTGAGAGCCTGCTGGTTCAGGGCGGATCCTCGGGCATCGGCGTCGCGGCGATCCAGATGGCCAAGGCTTTCGGTCACAAGGTGCTCGCCACCGCCGGCAGCCCGCAGAAATGTTCGGCCTGCGAGGAGTTGGGCGCCGATCGCGCCATCAACTACAAGACCGAGGACTTCGTCACCATCGTCAAGGAAGCCACCGGCGGCCGCGGCGTGGACGTGATCATCGACATGGTCGCAGGCGAATACGTCGAGCGCGAACTGAAATGCCTCGCCGACGACGGCCGGCTGGTGATCATCGCGCTGCTGGGCGGAACCCGGGGCACGCTGAGCCTGAACGAGATCCTGACGCGGCGCCTGTCGCTGACCGGCTCGACACTGAGGCCGCGGCCGGTGAGCTTCAAGGGCGCGATCGCCAGAAGCCTGCGCGAGAAGGTCTGGCCGCATCTGGAGTCCGGCGCGATCAAACCGGTCATCTACAGAATATTCCCGCTCGCCGAAGCCCGCCGCGCGCACGAGCTCATGGAGTCGAGCACGCATATCGGGAAGATTGTTCTGACGATCGATTGACCGCCTGCCGGCGAGCGGCGAACCTGGCAAGCGCGGGAGGACGCATCGATGCGCATTCTGGCGATACACGGCGTCGGCCACGGCGACGCCAGGAGCGACTGGCAGCCCGGATGGCGCTCGGCCATCGGCGACGGACTGAAGGCCTGGAACCGGAACGCGGCGCCGCAGATCGAGTTCCTCGGCTACGATCATTTCTTCGAGCAGCACGAGCTCGGCGCACCGGCCGTGACCGAAGCGCTGGTGCGGCTGGCGGCAAGCGGGCTATTCTACGGCATCACCGACCTGTTCCGCAGCCCGCGGGGATTCGCGGACATGCTCGAGGGCGTGCGCTGGAGCGCCGGCATGGTCGCGCAGTGGGTCGCGATCGAGGAGCTGCGCGCGCAGCTGCGCTCGCTTCTGGCGGCGAAGATCCGCAGCTTCCAGCCCGATGTCATCGCCGCGCACAGCCTCGGGTCGCTGATCGCTTACGACTTGTTCAAGCGCGACGAAACCGCGCATCGCGCCGCGCCGCTGTGCGATGGGCGCACGCTGCTCACGTTCGGTTCGCAGATCGGCAATGCCGCGGTGCGCGCGATCTTCGGCGGGCGCATCGGCGCTGTGCGCAGCGCACGCTTCTGGTGGCACCTGTACAACGAGGAAGACGACGCGTTCACCGGGCCCGTGCATCTGCCCGATCCCGAGCGTTTCCGCCAGGTCGACACGTTATTCGACATCGAAGGCTGGGCCGATCACGACGGTGCGCAATACCTCGCCCACGCCGAGGCGGTGCAGACGGTCTGGCAGGATCTGGCTTCGACGATTGCGCGCGGACGCTCGATGGCACCCGCGCCCGTGTCGCTCGCGAGCGCGCACCGGCGCGCCGCGCGGGCCGAGGCGCGCGCCGCGTCGCAACTGCGTGCGCTGCTGGTCGGCGTGGCCGACTACCCGGACGCCGCTTCGCGCCTCGAAGGGCCGGTCAACGACGTGTTCAGCGTCAGTGCCGCGCTACAGGACCTGGGCTTCCCGGCCGACGGCATCCGCGTGGTGCTGAACGATCGCGCCACGGCCGCCGGGATCCGCGAGCGGCTGAAGTGGCTGCTCGCAAACGCCCGGCCCGGCGACACGCTGGTCTTTTTCTACGCCGGCCACGGCGCGCAGATTCCGGGTTACGGCAGGGATGCCGAAGTGGACCGCCTCGACGAGTGCCTGGCGCCGTACGACTTCGACTGGAGCCGGGGCCGCGCGATCACCGACGATGAGTTCTGCGCGCTGTACAGCCAACTGCCCTATGAAGCGCAGTTCACCGCGATGTTCGATTGCTGCCACGCGGGCGGCATGGCGCGATCGGGAGGCGCCAGGGCGCGCGGGCTGTCGCCGCCGGACGATATCCGTCACCGGACGATACGCTGGGATCGCGACTTGCAGATGTGGCTGCCGCGCAAAGCGCTCGCGACCAGGCCCGACGCGCAGAACCGGGTGAAGCGCAGCGCGGACCGCGAAGCGTGGACCGGCAGCAGCGGCGCGGTGCGGCGTCTCGGGCGCGCGAGCGCGCTGTGGCTGCCCACGGACCGCGACTACCGGCGCGCGCTCAAGGCCACCGGTCACAAGGGTCCGTACACGCCGGTGCTGCTGGAAGCGTGCGCCGAAGGCGAATCGGCCTACGAATACCGCCACGGCGTCACCTCGCACGGTGCGTTCACGTTCGCGCTGTGCGCGGTGCTGCGCGAGGCGGCGCGGCGCCGCACGCGCCGGCCGCTCACGTTCTCGGGGCTCATCGAGCAGACCGCAGCGCGCATCCGGGCGGTCGTGGCCGACCCGCAGTATCCGCAGTTGCTGTGTCCCGAAGAGCGGTTGAAACAGCCCATTCCGGGACTGCGCCGCTAGGTTCACGCACGCGAGCCGGGCATGGCGGACGATAACAGGGTGCCGCGCCGCTACTGCGCGGTGCGCTACCCGAAGCGGCGCGGCTTCGCCGCCGGCGTGAGCGCCGAGCGCGCACGACTGCTGCGCCAGAGCGCGAACAAATGGCTGAACGGCACGACGCTGCGCTACTGGTTCTTCGACAAGCCGAAGCGCTGGACCGCGGCGGACGCGCAGAAGAACGTGGTGCGTGAGGCTTTCGGCAAGTGGAAAGCGCTGGGCATCGGCCTCGAATTCACCGAAGTCGACAAACGCGCCGAAGCGGACATCCGCATCGCGTTCGAGCAGGGCGACGGCTCGTGGTCGTACATCGGCACCGACGTGCGCACCCGGCGCGCGGACCCGCGCACGATGAACTTCGGCTGGAGCCTGACCGGCGACCCCGTCGAGGGCATGAACACCGCGATGCACGAAATCGGCCACACGCTGGGATTTCCGCACGAGCACCAGAACCCGTTCGCGGGCATCGTCTGGAACGAGTCCGCTGTCTATGCCGCGCTAGGCGGGCGGCCGAACCACTGGAGCCGGGCGACGACCTACCGCAACATCCTCGAGAGAATCGCGCCCGACAGCGTGCAGGGCTCGCGGTGGGACCCTGATTCGGTGATGCACTATCCGTTCGAGGCCGGCCTGATCGAAAAGCCCGCCCGATACCGCGCCGGCCTGACGCCCGCAGGCGGGCTGTCAGCGCGCGACCGCGCCTGGGCGCTCGCGTTCTATCCGGCCATCGGCGAGGCGACGACGCGGCGGCTCGAACCATTTCAATCGGTGGCGCTCGCATTCGCGCCGGGACAGCAGGCCGATTTTCGCTTCGACCCGGCTCGGACGCGCGAATACGAATTCCGCACCTTCGGCGCTTCCGATACGGTCATGGCGCTGGACGAAATGCGCGCCGCGGGCACACGGCGCATCGCCGAAGACGACGATACCGGCGTCGAGCGCAACGCGCGCATCAAGGCGCGCCTGCGAGCCGGGCGCAGCTACTTGCTGCGGGTCAGGCTGCATTACGCGCAGGCGTCGGGACGGACTGCGGTCATGGTGTGGTAACTGCGGCTCTGCCGGCAGGGCGGCTACTCCGCGCCGATGAGCAGATAACGCGCCGTGTGCTCGTTGTGCCGCTTCAGCGACGAAACGAAATGATCGAACGGCAGCTCGTAGAGCCGCTTCAGCTCGCGCGAGCGCGCCTTCAGATCGTCCCACGCGATGCGCGCCGGTCCGCCGCGCAGCGCGAGCACGATCCTGTTGACGTCGTCCTCGGCGGCGAGCTCCAGCACGCGGCCGCCGAAGCTCTTTTCGATGCGTCGGCGCCACTTGTCGCGCTTGGGGTCGTCGGCCATGAAGTTCGCCGACAGCACGCCGCCCTCGCGCAGCGCCGCATGCGCCGCGGCATAGAAATCCTGCGTGCAGAGTTCCGCCGCGTGCGCCTCGTCCTCGAATCCGTCGATCAGCAGCACCTCCGCGCTCGCGGGGACGCGCGGTACGTACGCGGCGCCGTCGGCCACCACGACGCGCAGATGGCGGTCCTGCGGCGGCAGGCCGAAGTACTGCCTGGCCGCCACGACCACGCCGGGATTGATTTCCACCACGGTGACCCTGACTCCGGGCATGGTCGCGCGTATGAAGCGCGGGATCGAACCGGCCCCCAGGCCCACCATCAGCACGTCCCTCGGCTCCGGGCAGAAAAGCAGGAACGCCGTCATCGCGCGCGTGTATTCGAGCTCGAGCGCATCGGGCGCCGACAGGCGCATCGCGCTCTGGATCGCGTCGCCGCCGATATGCAGCATGCGCACGCCGCCCTTCTCGCTGACGGCGATTTCGCCACCCTTGCCGGCGAGCCACCTTCTCGCGCGCGCCACGTCGGTCAGCGCTCGCCTGGCGATCGACCCGCGCGCCGCTGGCTTGTTCTCGTGGTTCATCTTCAGGCTTCCTGGTGTGCACGCCATTCTATGCCTCGCGCGCCCGCGTGCGGAAAGCGGTCAGTTCGACGCCTCGGCGAACGTCATGCGCATGCTCTGCGCGACGCGATAGAGCGCGTGGTCGGCCGCGGCGAGCGCCGCGCCCATGGTGACGAAGCCGTGGATCATGCCCTCGAAACACTCGTAGGTGACCGCCACGCCGCTCGCGGTCAGCTTCTCCGCGTACGCCAATCCGTCGTCGCGCAGCGGATCGAAGCCGGCGGTGATGATCTGCACCGGCGGCAGCCCGCGGTGGTCCGGGGCGAGCATCGGCGAGGCCCGCCAGTCCAGCGCGTCTGCGTCGCTCCGCAGGTAGTTGCCGATGAACCACAGAATGTCCTCGCGCTCGAGCAGGTAGCCCTTGGCGAATTCGATGTGGGACGGCGACCGGTTGCGCGAGTCCAGGCCGGGATAGATCAGCACCTGGCGCGAAATCCGAAAGTCTTCCCGTCGCAGAGCCAGCGCGGCGCCGGCGGCGAGATTGCCGCCGGCGCTGTCGCCGGCGACCACGATGCGCTCACGATCGAAGCCGAGCCGCTCGGCATTCGCGGCCGTCCAGCGCACCGCCGCCACGCAATCGTCGAGGGCCGCCGGGAACTTGTGCTCCGGAGCGAGCCGGTAGTCGACGGAGAGCACGGCGCAGCGCGCGAAATTGGCGAGCGTGCGGCACGGAACGTCGTGCGTTTCCAGATCCCCGACGGTGAATCCGCCGCCATGAAAGAAGACGATGACCGGCACCGGTGCATCGGGCGCCGCGCGCCCGCGATACAGCCTCAGCGCGACCGGACCGCCCGGCCCGGCGAACGACAATTCTGAAAGCCCCGCCACCTGCGGCGGCGGTGGCTGCAGCGCACTGCATGCGTCGCTGAACATGCGCCGCGCTTCCGCTGGTGCGACGCTATGCAAAGGCGGGAGTTTCGATTGCGCAACGCGCTCGAGCAGCAAGCGCGCCTGTGGATCGAGCCTCCTTGCCATGTCCTCGTAAGCCATCTGCGCGGCGTCGGCGCTGGTTCCCGGGCGCATCGCGCGCGCTCAGGCCACGGCCGGCCGCTTGCCGCGCACCATCAGCCACGCCAGTCCCATCACGACCGCTGCGATGAACGGTATCGCCAGGTAGTTCAGCATCTCCCAGCCGTTGCGATCGAGCAGCATTCCGGATGCCGTCGCTGAACTCGCCATGACCAGGAATATCACCGTATCGTTGAAGCCCTGGGCTTTGGCCTTTTCCGACGGGCGGTAGGTTTCGGTGAGCAGCGTCGTGCCGCCGATATACAGGAAGTTCCAACCTATTCCCAGCAGCGCCAGCGCGAACCAGAAATGCGCCACCGTGACGCCGCCCAGCGCGATGCCGACGCAGGCCAGCAGCAGCACGGCACCTGCCAGCATGGTCTGCAGCAGGCCGAAGCGCTTGATCAGGGAACCGGTGACGAACGATGGCGCGAACATGCCGATGATGTGCCACTGAATGACGAACGCCGCCGACGCGTAGGGATGGCCAAAGATGCCCATTGCCAGCGGCGTCGCGGTCATCAGCAG
Source organism: Betaproteobacteria bacterium RIFCSPLOWO2_02_FULL_63_19 (assembly GCA_001770415.1). Lineage (GTDB taxonomy): Bacteria > Pseudomonadota > Gammaproteobacteria > Burkholderiales > SG8-39 > JACQTO01. The sequence continues at coordinate 13,450 of MEQX01000076.1, forward strand.
GTTCATGATGCCGTAGCCGAAGGCCGCGCTGACGACCGCGACGATGAAAGCCGGCTGCGCGGCGATTCTGGCCAGCGGCCTTCCCGGCTCGCGCTGCTCGGCCTGCGTCGGCGGCGGAATTTTCAGCAGCAGCACGACAGCGAATGCGATCACCAGGAACACCATCAGCGACAGGTACGCGCCCAGGTACTTCGTCGCCATGGCGTCCACGGTGAGCTTGCTGACTTCGGGTCCGACGATTCCGCCGACCAGCCCGCCTGCGAGCACCAGCGAAATGGCCTTGCTCTTGAAGTCCAGCGGCGAAGCATCGGCGGCCGCAAAACGGTAATACTGGGCGAAACCGTTGTAGGCGCCGAATACCAGCGTTCCCAGGCAGAGCAGCCAGAAGCGGTCGGTCGCCACGGCGGCCGAACAGATGATCGCGCCGAGCATTCCGACGAGTATTCCTATGATGAAGCCGCCGCGCCGGCCCACGTGCTTCATCAGCATCGAGGCGGGAAACGTCGCGATCGCCGCGCCGATCACCCAGAAGGTGACCGGCAGCGTCGCAAGCGACTTGTTGCCGGCGAGCGCGTAACCGGCCAGCCCGTTGATCGCGATAGCGGTGGCGTTATTGGTAAACAGCAGGGCCTGCGCCGTGGCGAGAACGGCGACATTCCTCTTCGCGGACTTCATGGTGGGGACGGCGGTCACGGGAATCCTGATGGCCTGAATGTGCGAGCCGCGATTATAGAACCTCGACACCGCGTGCGGCCCGGTCGGTGGGCGGAATTCCCGAAATCGCGGCCGGCGACGCGCGCGAATCCCGCGGCGGGCGCCGCATAAGCGGCGGACCGACCGCGCGCTCGAATCGACCCGCGCGGGCCCGAACAAAAAAATCCTCTATGGGAGATTGACAAGCACCTCCAAGTGACGCATTCTCACGTCGCACGCGCTTGTATTTGTATGGCAGAAGCGCGGTACGACGCGCGTGAAAGTCAGCATACAGATCCGATTCTCGAGAAGGGAGTAATAGGGATGGCTACAAAGAAGAAGGCTGCAAAGAAGAAGGTTGCGAAGAAGAAAACCGCTGCTAAGCGCAAGCCGAACGCAGCGTTCATGAAACCGATGACCCCGAGCGCAGCGCTCGGTGCGGTGATCGGGTCAAACGCGATGCCCCGGACGGAGGTTACGAAGAAGATCTGGGCCTACATCAAGCGCAACAAGCTGCAGGACACCAAGAACAAGCGCAACATCAACGCCGATGACAAGCTGAAAGAAGTGTTCGGCGGCAAGAAGCAGGTGTCGATGTTTGAAATGACCAAACTGGTCAGCAAACACCTCAGGTAATACAGCGTACCCGCCGGTTCGCGCCAGCGGGTCGAAGGGGAAAAGCCGTGCCGTGGTAGCGGGGGCGCGGCTTTTCTTTGCCCGCGCAGTGTCGACTCGCGGCTGCAACGCAATCCACGTCTGCGTCGCCTACCAGTAGTTTTCCACCGTGATATGCCCCGGGCTGCGGCGGCGGTGCTTCTTCATCCCGCGCTGCGCCAGCGCGTGCACCGAATCAGTCACCATGCCCGGGTTGCCGCACAGCAGCACCTGAGAACTCGCGGCCGACAATTCCACGCCGGCGGCCGCCTCGAGCCTGCCGTCGAGTATCGCCTGCGGAACGCGTCCGCAGAGCGCGCCGGGAGCCTGTTCGCGGCTGACGAACTGCACCGAGGTGAAACGCCCCGCGCGCTCGCGCTTGAACTGCTCGATGGTGTCACGGTAGGCGAGTTCCTGCGCCTGGCGCACGGCCTCGACCAGGACGATGCGCGAGTAGCGCGTCCAGGCGGTTTCCGATTTCAGGATGGAAAGAAATGGCGCAATCCCCGTCCCTGTCGCGAGCATCCAGAGATTGCGCGCATCCGGAACCTCCGAGAGCACCAGGAAGCCCGCGGCGGCCGGAGCCAGCCAGACCGCATCGCCCGGCTGCAGCCGTGCGAGCCGCAGCGTGAGCGCGCCCTCGGGCACGATGTTGTAATAGAACTCGTAGGGTCGCTCGTGCGGCGTATTCACGAACGAATAGGCGCGGGCGAGCATTTCGCCCTCGACGGGAAGCGCAAGCTTCGTGAACTGCCCCGCTTCGAACGCAATCGGATCCGCTTCGACGCTGAGCGACAGCAGCCGTTCGTTCCAGCGGTGCTGCTCGACGACCTTGCCCTCGATGAACTTCGCCACGACTCACTGCACCAGGAAGGGCTCCAGATATAGCGATTCTACCGTCGTCCCCAGGATAACGACCGAGCCCGCGCGCCGGTTGTCGCCGGTGTCGGAGAATTCGAATCGGTAGGTGCGCCGCAGCGCCATGTGACCGCCTTCGCCGCGCGCCGGCCAGATCTTCACGCACTCCACGGTCTCGTCGAGAAGCTGAAGCCGGTCGCGCCGGCAGGCGGCGCCGGCGACCGCGAGCGCGCGTTCGCGCGCTCGCATCGAGTCGTGCCACCACCAGGCGAGCGCCGCGATGGCGGCAAGCGCGACGCCTTCCCACATACCTGCGTATCCTCCATGGCGGCATCGGCCGACGACGGACCGCATGGCCGCGGTTCGCGGGCGCCCTTCGCGTCGGAGTCCCTGCCGGTGCCCGAGGTCGCTGCGCTTGTCGAGGGACGCTACGCCTCCTGAAAATAGCGCCGCGTCAGCCATTCGGCGACCAGCACCGGCTTGTGCTCGCCTTCGCGTTCGACGGACACAGTCCAGGTAAGCTGCACGCCGCCACTGATGTCCTCCAGCGCCGCGAGCACGAAGCGCGCGCGCACTCGCGCGCCGGCGGGCACCGGCCCGGTAAAGCGCACGCGGTTGAGCCCGTAGTTGACGCCCATGCGCACGCCGCGCATTTCGATCGCCTCCAGCAGCAACCGCGGCAGCAGCGACAGCGTCAGAAACCCGTGCGCAACGGTCGTGCCATAGGCCGATTCCTTCCGTGCGCGCTCCACGTCGACGTGTATCCACTGGAAATCGCCCGTCGCCTCGGCGAACTCATCGATCCGCCGCTGCGTGACTTCGAACCAATCGCCAACGGCGAGTTCCTGCCCGAGCTGCCCGCGCAGCGGCGAAATCCCTTCGATAATGACTTTGGCCATGCCGCGATTCTACAGAACAGCTCGCGTAAGCATCGGTGCCGTTGCATGCGGCCAGGCTGTTTCCGAGAGCCGGCCGGCATTCCCGCGCGGACGATTGGACCGCGTGACAAATTCCCCGCGCGCAGCGCTCGACTTCCGCGGCTCACTGCGGCGGGCGAACGCCGTCTTTGCTCACCTGGATGCGGGGCGCGATCAGCTTGCCGTCGGCGCGCTTCTGAACGATCGCGAACACGTATTCGCCCGGCTTCAGGTCCGCGCGCGTTCCGCGGACGGCTCGCACCAGCGCCGCGGATTCGGGGACGATGATCTTCTGCGAGCCGCCCTTGAACTGCAGCATGAGTTCGCGATTGCCGGCGGAAGTCACTGTCGCCGAAACGATGGCATTGGTCATCGTCGAACCCGGCTGCAGATCCCAGAGTCGCTGCCCCTGCGGCGCAGTCTTCGGGAGGTAATGGACTTCGACCGCAATCATCGAACCATCGGGTTGTTTCAGCGTCGTCGCACCGATGTAGTCACCCTGCTTGATGTCTTCGAACCTGATTGCCTTGGCGACCGAAACGGCCACCTTGTCAGGCAAATGCAGGCTAAGGTCTTCGCCCGCGCGCGATTTCACCGACAACATGTCGGCCTGCACGGCGGTGATCATTCCGCGCAGCCGCACGCTCTGCGCGTCGGCCGTCACGCTCGCAGACATTCCCAGCGCCAGTATCAGCGTGCATCCTATCCGATTCATTTTCCGCTCCCGGTGAGTTCGACGCCCCGTCCGTTGACGGGCTGTCATGCGTGCCCGCGGATTTGCAGGCAATGCGTATACATCCAGCGTGCCCCTGCTATTCCCCGGGCGGGAGACCCTATTTTTTCGTCAGCACCAGGATGACTCGGCCGTGTCCGCGGGCCCGCGCCAGGTCGATCGGCTCGCGCCCGGCCTTGTTGCGCGCCGACTTGTTCGCTTTGCTCGCCAGCAAGTAGGCGACGAGATCGGCATTGCCGCTCGCCGCGGCCCCATGCAACGGCGTGTTTCCCGCGGCGTCGCTCGCGCGCACCGATGCGCCGTGCCCGACCAGCACCTTCGCGACGGCGGTGGTGCCGGTCATCGCCGCCCAATGCAGCGGCGTCTCGCCGTCCTTGTTCGCTGATCCCGGTTCGGCGCCGCGCGCGAGCAGTAGCGTCGCCAGAGCCGCATCGTTGTAGAGCGCGGCCGCGTGCAGCGGCGTCTCCCCGTTCGGCGTGCGCGCCTCGATGTCCGCGCCGTTGTCCAGAAGCACCTTGACGACGGCCATCTGCCCGTTTTCGACCGCGACATAAAGCGGCGATTCGCCGTTGGCGTTTCTGGCCGTGTAATGAACGCCGGCCCGCACTAGGCGGGTCACCTCGGCCTCGTTTCGCGCGTTGATGGCCCGAAAAAGCGCTTCGCGCAGGCTTTGTGCTCGGGCCAGCTCGCCACCGAACACGCCTCCGAGCAGGGCGAGTGTCAGGAATACGCTTCGAACCGAGTTCACGGCGCCACCTCCATCCCGGACGGATCCGGAAAGACTAACAGAACCCCCGCCGACGTAATGCCATGACGACCACTCGCTGCGCACTATGGCCGTTTAGGCCGGACTCATCTATAGTGCCCGAGTTCGGAGGCCCAGCCGAAAATGCGCAGGCCGTTTCCGGATTCGGATACAGACTCGCCGGCGGCAATGTACCGCCGAGCCGACGCCAATAACTTATAAGGAGTACCAGGACGTGGCCAACGATACAGTGACTTCGAACCAGGCGACAACGGTCATCGCCAACCCGATCAGCGGCAATGACCGCATCGACGTGCTGCTGGAGAGCGCCGATTTCCGCTGGAACTACCCGCAGCCGCTCAAGACACCGGTGGAGGTGACCTACAGCTTCATGACGGCGGCGCCGACCTACGCCGAAGCAGAGGACAAGAAGGGGTTCACGCCGTTCAACGACGCGCAGAAGACGGCGACCAAGGACATACTGGCCCAGATCTCGGCACAGTTCGACGTCACTTTCAAGGAGGTTGCCGACAGCGCCGGCAGCTACGGCCAGATCCGCTTCGGCAACAACGACCAGGGCGAAACCAGCGCCGGCTATGCATCCTATCCCGATCCGAGCGGGAACCCCGCCGGGGGCGACCTCTACATCAACAACCAGGACCCGGCCAATCTCGAAGGCATCACCCCCGGCACCAACGCATATGCGACGCTGGTGCACGAAATCGGCCACACGCTGGGCCTCAAGCACCCAGGCAACTACAACGCGGGCGAAGCCGCTTCGACCGCGCCCGGCAATTTCCTCGCCAAGGACGAGGACAGCGAGGCCAACACCATCATGTCGTACGTGAAGACGCCGCAGCAGCTCGAGCGCGACTTCTTCGGCAAGTACGACATCCTTGCGCTCGACTACCTCTACGGCGCGCGCAGCTTCAAGACCGGAGGCGACATCTATAGCTTCGGCAACAGCGCGGGCGTCCTGCTGCAGATCATCAACGACGACGGCGGCATCGACACGATCGACGCTTCCAGCGCGACGGTCGCAGCGACCATCGATCTGCGCGACAGCGGTTCGAGTTCCATCGGCACACTCGCGGATGGGGCTGCCGCGCAAGACAATCTGACGATCGCGTTCGGCGACATCATCGAAAACGCGATCGGCTCGGCGCTCGGCGACACGATTACCGGCAACAGCAGCGCCAACTCGATCACCGGCGGCGCCGGCAACGACACGCTGGACGGCGGCGACGGCATCGACTCGGCAGTCTTCCAGGGAACCAAGAGTGCATACACGATCAGCCCGCAGGGCGCCGGGTGGACGATCGCGGACGGGACATCGGGACGGGACGGAACCGACGCGCTGGCGAAGATCGAGCGTCTGAAGTTTTCCGACTTCAGCGTTGCGCTCGACGTGGGCGCGACCTCGAACGCGGGCATCGCCGCCAAGATCCTGGGCGCGGTGTTCGGTAAGAGCGAGGTGGCCAACAAGCAATACGCGGGCATCGGTTTGAAATACCTCGACTCGGGAACCAGCTACGCCGACCTCATGAAGCTCGCGCTCGATGTGAAGCTGGGCAGCGGATTCAAGACCAGCGACGAAGTGACGCTGCTGTACAACAACCTCGTGGGAATGACACCAAGTGCCGCGGATATCGCCTACTGGGAAGGAACGGTCGCCTCGAATCAGTTCACGCAGACCACGCTTGCGATGATGGCGGCCGACCACGCGCTCAACACGGACAACATCCAGCTCGCCGGTCTGGCGGCGACAGGGCTGGAGTACATCCCCGCCTAGGGTCGCGGCCGAAGCAGCCGGAAAGTGAGCAACAGCCAATTTCCACCGGGAGGGAATCATGCCGTTGATTGCAATGACACGCGAAATGGGCTCGCTGGGCAAAGACGTCGCGCAGGGCGTCGCGGAAACCTTGGGACTCGAAGTCGTGCACCACGAGATCATCGACCACGTCGCAGACAAGATGCGCCTGCGCAAGAGCCACGTCATTCGCCTGCTCGACGGCAGGGCCTCGATGCTCGAACGGCTCACCGCCGACCGCACCAGCCTCGCGATCTTTACCGCGGACGAGACCTACGGCATCGCGCAACGGGAAAAGGGCGCGATCATCCGCGGCTGGGGCGCGACGCATCTGCTGCGAGGCGTCGGCCATACCGTGCGCGTGAGGGTGTGCGCCCCCCGCGAGTTGCGCGTGCAGCGCATGATGGAACGACTGCAGACACACGACGAGAGCTTCGTCCGAAGGGAAGTCGAGATGTCCGACGAGGCGCATGCAGCGATCATGCGCCGGCATTTCGACATCGACTGGCAGGACGGCGAGCAGTACGACGTTTCACTGAACACCGAGCGCGTTTCCATCGCGGAGTGCGTCGACGAAGTGCTCAAACTGGTGCGCGATCCGGTATTCGCGGAAACCGACGAGTCGCGGGCCTCGCTGGACAACCTGTCGTTGTCGGCCCACGTGCGCGCCGCGCTGCGCAACGATCCGCGCACGCGCAAGGCCAATGTAACGATCGTAAGCGACCGCGGCCGCGTGCTGCTCTCGGGAATGATCGAAGGAGGCTCGCAGGACCAGGCGTTGCTCGCCGAAGTGGCGGCAGGCGTTCCGCGCGTCAAAAGCGTGGAAAATCTCGTCAAACCCACCAAGCCGGATCGTTACCGGGGACAGTACTGAGCAGGTAGCGGTAATCATTCGCATTGCTGCGGCACGCGCGGCAGTCCGCGTGACAGAATTCCTGGAACCAGCGGGCGCGTTTGCACCGAAGGGGGCTGCGTTGACATCCGCGCTTGCCTTTCGCGGTCGATTTTGACCATGATGCGGGTCCAAACCGGGCGAACAGACGGCGAATGAAGCTCCCGCGGCTACAGAAGAAATCGACGCTCGACAAGGACCTCAACAAGTTCGTCCGCCTCGAAAGAGCGACGGCCGAAACCGGTCAAAGAATCGTCAAGATCGGACTGGGGATCCTGTTCCTGGTGGCGGTCTGGGTCATCGCCATCATCGGCTATTACGACATTACTCTTTTCCCGGTTACCGAGAATGCCGCGTTCATCGTCGCCGCCTGCATCATCGGCGGCTACATGGCACTGAACATCGGCGCCAACGACGTCGCGAACAACGTCGGGCCGGCGGTCGGATCGAAAGCGCTGACGCTGATCGGAGCACTGCTGATCGCGGCCGTCTTCGAGGCCGCGGGCGCCATCATTGCCGGCGGCGATGTCGTCGCGACGATCAAGGACGGAATCATCAACCCGGCATTGATGCCGGACGCGGACACCTTCATCCGCGCGATGCTGGCTGCATTGCTGGCGGCCGCGCTGTGGCTCAATCTCGCCACCTACATCGGTGCCCCCGTCTCGACCACCCACGCCATCGTCGGCGGGGTCATGGGGGCTGGAATCGCCGCGACCGGACTGGGCGCCGTCAACTGGCCCACCGTGACAAAAATCGCCGCCAGCTGGGTGATATCGCCGGTCATGGGCGGCGTGATCGCCGCGGCATTTCTGGCCTTCATCAAGTTCGCCATCTACCGCACCGAGGACATGATCGCTGCGGCCAGACGGTGGGTGCCGGTGCTGGTGGCGATCATGGCTGCGGCGTTCGCAATGTACCTGGTGACGAAAGGGCTGAAGAAGCTGTGGCAGCCCGGGGTCTGGTTAGTCGCGGGCATCGGCGGTGGCGCCTTCGTCGCTTTTTACGCCGCGGTCAAGCCCATGGTCGCTCATGCATCGGTGCGCATGGAAAAGCGCCGCAAGGCCGTCAGTACTCTGTTCACCATCCCCTTGGTCTGCTCGGCGGCGCTGCTGTCCTTTGCCCATGGGGCAAACGACGTAGCCAACGCGGTGGGGCCGCTGGCGGCCATCGTCGATGCGGTGTCCTCGGGAGGCGTGTCCCACAAGGTCGGCGTTCCGTTCTGGGTGATGCTGGTCGGCGCGCTCGGTATTTCCGCCGGCTTGATACTCTTCGGTCCCAGACTGATTCGCATGGTCGGCGAGCAGATCACCAAACTGGACCGCGCCCGCGCCTTTTGCGTCGCGCTGTCGGCGGCGATCACCGTGATCATCGCTTCGGCGATGGGATTGCCGGTCAGTTCCACCCACATCGCCGTGGGCGGCGTGTTCGGCGTCGGTTTCCTGCGCGAATACATCGCCCGCGCGCAGCGCAGGGCCAAAGAACGGGCCAGGATCGCTGCCGCCGCGGGCGCGAATCCGGGCGTCGTTGCGGGCGCGGGGGCGGCCGGAAACCCGGGGCACAAAGCACCCCTCGCCTGGGAGGCGCAGCGGACGAAACTCTACAAGATCCGCGACCGCAAGCTGGTCCGCCGCCGGCACCTGATGACTATCGTGGCCGCCTGGGTGGTCACGGTGCCCTTGGCGGCGGGACTCGCGGCACTTCTTTTCTTCATCTTCAACGCGTTCAACGCCGCCTACACCTATTAGGGCCAGTGGGTGTAGAACGACAGCCTCCCGTCAGCTCGGCCGGGCCTTGCGCTGCTCTCGCAGGTCGAACCGGCCGACGTTGACAACCATGCGCTCGTGCATCCCGTCGCCGATCAACTCCGCTTGATCGCGCGCCTCGACACGAAAGCCGAGCGTGCGCCCGTCGATTTTGACCACTTGAAAAACCGCCGCACGCCCCGATTTGAAGTTCGCCCGTGCGGCGCGCGCAGCAAAGGCTCGTACGACGCCGCAAAGCGCAGTACCAAGCGGGAACCGAATCGGGCCGCGACGTGTCTATGGTGAACGAATACGCGCTCGGGCGCAGCCGACTTTGAAGGAACCTGGAGACCATGAAACGTATCTTTCTTTTCCTCGCAACCAATATCGCGGTCGTGGTGCTGTTGTCGGTCGTCCTGAACGTACTGGGGCTGAACAGCTACCTCACGCAGAACGGCATCAATGTCGGCGCGCTGCTTGTCTTTTCGGCCGTCGTGGGCTTTGCCGGCTCGATTTTTTCGCTGCTGATCTCCAAACCGATGGCCAAGTGGTCCACCGGAGCGCGCGTGCTCGAAAATCCCACCGACGGGACCGAACTTTGGCTGCTTGCCACCGTGCAGGAACTTGCACGCAAAGCCGGTATCGGCATGCCGGAGGTAGCCGTCTACGAGGGCGAACCGAACGCGTTCGCGACCGGCGCCTTCAAGAACTCGGCGCTGGTCGCCGTGTCCACCGGACTTCTGCAAAGCATGTCGCGCGAGGAAGTCGAGGCGGTATTGGGCCATGAAATCGGGCATGTCGCCAACGGCGACATGGTGACGCTGGCGCTGATCCAGGGCGTGGTGAACACGTTCGTGGTTTTCCTGGCCCGTGTCGTCGGCTTCTTCGTCGACAAGGCCGTATTCCGCACCGAACGCGGCGTCGGAATGGGTTTCTACATCACCGTATTCGTATGCGAAATCGTATTCGGCATTCTGGCGTCGATCATCGTGATGTGGTTTTCGCGTCGGCGCGAATTCCGTGCCGATGCAGCCTCGGCCAGCCTGCTGGGCTCGCCGCGTCCGATGATGAACGCACTGGCCCGCCTGGGCGGAATCGAAGCCGGCGAGCTGCCCAAGTCCATGGCTGCGTTCGGCATCGCCGCCGGCTCGGGCATGATGGCGTTGTTCTCCAGCCACCCGCCGATCGAGGAACGAATCCAGGCCCTGCAGGCGCGGGCATAACGAGAACCCACGGTGCAAGGCTGCCCGATGCGGCCCGCGACGACGACGCTCGGGCCGACGTGCCAACAATGCCGTATTCGGGCGATAATAGGTGCATGAACGATCATCAGCCCCCCAAACCGGTCGACCGGCCCGCTGGCGAGGCGAAGCAGGACGAGGCCCAGGCTTCCGGGCAGCAGAACCGGGACCCGCGGCGGCGTTTGCGCGAACTGCTCGCCGTCCCCGAGCGCGATCGGTCGGACGCGATATGGGATGAAATCGTCGGTCTCGAGATCGAGCTTGCGCCCGGAAACCGCATTTCCGGATCACCGGGTGATGCGGGACGGCGCCAGGAGCCCGGCCGGCGACCGGAACAGGGTCGCCAGCAGGGTCGGCGGGCGGATGCCGGATCGGAGTCGAGGTCGGGCAAACGCTTCGCCAAGCGGCCAAGGCGGGGGCCCGGGGCACCGACAAAGGGATGAGATCGCCCGGGGGACGCTCGTTCTCCCGCTGACCCCCGCAGTCTGCACTGCCGCCGGAAACGAACTGCCCGGGCATTCACGCGAGGGCAGCACGGAGTTCGCATAAAGTTCATGCAGGGCGTGCTGCCGCAGGCCCGAAGCAAATCCGACGACCGAAGATGTTGTTCCACTTCCCTTTCGCTCAAGGAACTGATTACGATGACACAGCAGCATGGCGGCTCGGCCGCGACCCATTGCCTCGACAAGGAACTGGCGCGCTGGGAACAGCGCTTCGGCATTGACGAATACCATTTCGGTGAAGACCCGAACGGCTACCTCGCGTCCAAAGCGCCGCTGCTTGTCAAGGACGGGCGCGCACTGTCGGTCGCCGACGGTGAAGGTCGAAACAGCGTCTGGCTGGCGCAACAGGGTCTGCAGGTGGACGCGTTCGACTTTTCCCCCACCGGCGTTAGAAAGGCGCAGCGCCTGGCACGCGCTCGCGGCGTCCACGTCAACGCAAATGTTTCGGAAGTGTTTCAGTGGAACTGGGCGCCAGACGCCTACGACGTGGTGGCCGCAATCTTCATACAGTTTCTCGCCCCACCCGAGCGCGACCGGCTCTTCGCTCTGATCAAGAAAGCGTTGAAACCGGGCGGGCTGCTGATCCTGCAGGGGTACCGCGTCGAACAGCTGAATTACGGAACCGGCGGCCCATCGCAGCCGGAGAACCTGTACACCGAAGCGATGATCCGCGAAGCGCTCGGTGACCTGGACATCCTCGAAGTACTCTCATGGGACGAAGAGCTACAGGAAGGCACGGCACACGCCGGCATGTCGGCACTGATCGGCGTCGCCGCCCGAAAGATCTAAAGTCCTGGGCGCTCCGTTGAACGTCCCTCTACGCCGTGGTGCCGCTCGTCTTGTTCGGCCGAAGACCGGGCGGAGTGATCAGGCGCTCGCACCATTCGAACCCGTACTGCACCAATAGCGCCAGCCCCGCCGCCGGCACCGCTCCCTCCAGAATCAATCCCACATCGTCGAGCCGGATTCCGGTCAGTATCGGCTGCCCGTAGCCCCCTGCACCGATCAGCGCGCCCAGCGTCGCGGTTCCGACGTTGATGACGGCCGCCGTCTTGATTCCGGCCAGGATCATCGGCGCCGCCAGCGGCAGCTCGATTCTGAACAGGCGGTCGCTGGTATCGAGTCCCAGCGCCAGCGCGGAACGGTGGATGGGTTCCGCAATCCCGGTCAGCCCGGCATGCACGTTGCGCGTGATCGGAAGCAACGAATAAAGAAACAGCGCCATCATCGCCGGCACCGCGCCGATACCAAGCAGCGGGATCATGAACACCAGCAGCGCCAGCGTCGGCATGGTCTGGATGATGCCTACCACGGCCAGCACCACGTGGCCGAGTCCCGGCCGTAGATAGGCGGCGATTCCAAGCGGGATCGCCACGGCAATGGCCGCAGCCAGACTGATGCCGACCAATGTCAAATGCTCCAGCGTCGTGCGCCAGAAGCGCTGCAGCGGGGATTCCTCCGGCGCCGGTGCGTCGGTGCCGAACGTCGCACGCAGAAATTTCCCGGCGACCTGGCGTTCGGACGCGCCGCCCATTTTCACGTTGGCGTTAAGGCCAGCCATCGTGCGCTCGTCGATGCGCCCGGCAAGCCGGCTTATGGCCCTGACGACCCCGGGGGCGCGCTGCGCCAGATCGTGGCGATAGATCAGAACCGCGTCGTAGACCGGGAAATGCGCCCGGTCGTCCTTCAGCACCTTGATCGCGTAATAGCCGATTTCGGCGTCAGTGGCGTAGAGATCCATGACATCGATGTCGCCGGCCACCAGACCGCGATAGGCCAGATCGTGGTCGAGGCCGCGCACGTTGCTCGCGGTCAGCCCGTAACTCGCCTTCAGTGCGGGCCAGCCGTCGCCGCGGTCCATGAATTCGTTGCCGAATCCGAATACCAGATCGGGGTGGTTCCTGAGATCGGAAATCGTCTCGATCCGGAGCGCGCTGGCTTCTGTTTCCAGCATGCCGATCGCGTAGGTGTTGTTGAAGCCGAGCGGAGCACTCATACCGATGCCGCGGCCGGCAAGCGCCGTCCGCAGCGCACTGTCATCGGCGATGCCCTCCCGCGCCAATATCTCGGCGCGCAACGTCCCCGTATATTCGGGATAGACGTCGATGTCACCTCGCAACAGCGCGCTCCACAATACCCGGGTACCGCCCAGCTCACGCCGGTGCGAAACTTTCGCACCCGCCTCGCGTGCCAGCGTCGCCACCATTTCGCCCAGGATCACCGATTCGGTGAATTTTTTCGAGCCGACCGTCACTGCAACGGCTGCCGCGCCCGGCGCGGGCGCAAGACACAAGACCGCCAGCAGCACTAGCGCGCGCATCACGGCGCCTCTCCCGCGTCATCGCTCCAGCGGGCGCGCTGCGCATTGATAAAGCGGGTGACGAATGGGTCGGCCGGGCGTTGCATCAGGTCCTCGACGCTGCCACGCTGCACGACCCGCCCGTCACGCAGCAGAATGATGCTGTCGGCGAAGAACGCGGCCTCGCTCATGTCGTGGGTAACCAGCACCACGGTCTTGCCGAGGGTGCGGAAGATGTCGCGCAGTTCGTTCTGCAGTTCGAAGCGGATCAGCGGGTCGAGCGCACCCAAAGGTTCGTCCAGCAGCAGAACGTCCGGATCCAGCATCAGCGCGCGCATCAGGCTGACGCGCTGCCTCTGGCCACCGGACAGTTCCAGCGGGTAGCGACCGAGGCCGTCTTCCGGGAAATGCGTAATGCGCGCAAGCTCGCTCAGCCTCGCCTGCATGCGCTCGCTCGACCAGTCCAGGATGCGCGCCAGCAGCGTCACGTTGCCGCCCGCGGTCAGATGCGGAAACAGGCCGCCTTCCTGGATGACATAGCCCATGCGCCGACGAACGGCCACGAGCGTCTTCGGCCCAAGGGGCTCACCATCGAACAGCACCCGGCCCTGGTCCGCACGCACCAGCCCATTCATCAGCCCAAGGAGCGTCGTCTTACCGCAGCCCGAGGGGCCGATCACCACGAGCGTGCGGCCGGGTGCGACGTCGAGATCGATCGGTGCGAGGGCGGGGACGCCACCGTAATGGCGAGCCGCCTGTTCCAGGCGCAGCATGGGTCGATGATGTCACATCCGGCCGGGGCGACAAAGACCCAAGTCCGATGAGCGCGACGCAAAGCGATGCGCTGTGCTCACGGAAAAGCCGTGCGCCACCGCGCCGGGACGCTGCTCTGACCCGGTAGCGCGCTCTCGGGTCAGGCTGCCCTTGCCGGCAGACCCAGCAGACGCGCCGCGTTGCCGCCGACGATGTTGGCGAGATCCGCGCCGGTGACACCGGTGTCGCGCACCCACTTGACCGGGTCCTGCTCGCCGACCGGATAGTCGCTGCCCATCACCAGCCTGTCCGCGCCGACCCGCTCGAGCAGCACCTTGAACACCTTGGGATCGTATACGCAGCTGTCATAGTAGAAAGACCTCAGGAACGCGCCGGGGGTCTTGCCGCCGGTGTTGCGCACGGTGTCGGGTCGGTTGACCGTATTGCGGTCCACGCGCCCGAGATAGTGCGGGAAATAGCCGCCGCCGTGCGCCATGACCACCTTGAGGCCGGGATACTTTGTCATCACTCCTTCGTAGATGAGAGAAGCCATGCACTTGGATTCCTCGATCGACTGTCCCAGCGAATTCCACAGCGCGTAATTCTGAAACCATGGATCCCTGACGCCCTCGGGGTGGATCCAGACCGTCACATCGAGCGCTTCTACCGCCTCCCAGAACGGGTGATACATCGGGTCGCCCATGTAAACGCCCTTGTAGTTCGAGGCGATGTTGGCCACTTTCAGTTTCAGCGATTTCGCGCCGCGCTCGAGTTCCGTGATCGAGAGCTTCACGTCCTGCAGCGGCAGCACGACGCTGCCGACGAAGCGGTTCGGGTACTGCGACACCCAAGCCGCGGCCTGGTCGTTGCATTTCCTGCAAAGGTCCAGATCCGTCTGCGGATCGGCCCAGGAGCTGCCCTGCTGCACCGTGCTCGAAGTGACCACGCTCATGTCGATGCCGCGTGCATCCATGTCCTCGATCTCGAGCTTCGGGTCGTATTGCCGGGCCATGATGTTCTCCATGCCGGGGCGCGGCGTCGCGGCCGGCCGCGCGCCAAAGCCGGTAAACACGGTCTTGTTGGTGGACGCCTCGAAGACCTCGTGATTCAGCATGTGAACGTGGAAATCCACAACCAGCGGAAGATCGCTGTGTTTCATGGTCTTTACCCCCGAAGCCGGCGAGGCTTTGCAGTGTTGAACATGTTCACAAGTCTAGCAAACTCGGCTGCTTCCAACACGGCATGGCGCTCAATCGTATTCAGTGTATTTTCGCGCGTCGCCGCGCACTTTGTCGGCGGGATATTTCTGCTTGTTCAATTCGAGCTTTTCACCCGCGGCTGCAACCAGATCGATGTTCAGCCGGTCCGCGAGCCGGATCAAATAGATGAATACATCGGCGACTTCGTGTTTCACCTGCTGCAGTTTGCGCGCTTCCAGCGCGTTGCTCTGCTCTTCGGTGGCCCATTGAAAATGCTCCAGCAGCTCCGCGGCTTCGGCGATCAAGGCCATCGACAGGTTCTTCGGCGAATGGAAGCGGTCCCAATCGCGCTCACGGGCAAACAAGCGAATCTGCTCGGTCAATGCGGAAAGTCTGTCCATTTCTGAATTCCTGTCGCGGTTACGATCGCAATCGCCGAACGTGCGATCATGCGCGGAAAACGGCGCACGGGGTCAACCGACCCCATTTATTCACAGAACGGGATCGATATGCAATACCTCAAACTCGAGGAGGAGTTCGATGCGCACGCTGCTGCTTGATGCCTTGCTGCTTGCGGCCTCTTCCGACCTCGGTTCGTCCGCCAAGGAACATCCGTCCGGCGACCGGGACAGAATCGTCGGTACGTGGAAGCTGGTCTCCGTTGTCTACGAGGACGCGCAGACCGGCGAGCGCACGCCTGTGCTGGGCGCGCACCCGAAGGGCTGTCAGATCGCCACGCCCGAGGGACGCTGGCTGGCGCTGGTCACCGCGGATGGACGCCGCGTGCCCGAGACCGACCAGGATCGTGCCGCAGCACTGCGAACCATGATCTCCTACACGGGCAGATATCGCGTCGAGGACGGAAAGGTCATCACCAAGGTCGAGGCGGCGTGGAACGAAGCCTGGGTCGGCACCGAGCAGGTACGCGCATACCGGTTCGACGGCGACCGACTGCACCTGGAAAGCCCGCCCCAGCCGCACCCGAACGTCGACGGGAGGACGGTGCGCATCATCGTCACCTGGGACCGGGACGACTAGGGTCTGTCGACATTCAGCACGCGAATGCGCGGATGTCAAAAGGCGCTAGTCCTTCGGTTCGAGATGCGTCACGATGTTCGCGTCAGGGACGATTTCGGCCAACCGCAGCTCGATCTCGTCCAGCAGCTCGTGTCCCTGCCCGACGGTCCAGTGCCGCGGCACCAGGATATCGACCTGTATGAACGACACGGTTCCGGCGCGGCGGGTCTTGAGATTCTTGTAGGCCACATCGCGCTCGGCAAACGCGTCCAGTACGCAGGCGATGCCGGCGAGCCTGTCCTCGACCAGCGCGCTGTCCATCATGCCATGGACCGCGCCGCTTACGAGCCGGTAGCCCTCATGGAGAATATGCAGCCCGACTGCGATCGCGATCACCGGATCGATCCACTGCCAGCCGCTCACAGCGAAAACGATCAGCCCCGCCGCCACCCCCAACGATGTCCATACGTCGGTCATGAGATGCCTGGAATCCGCCTCCAGCGCAAACGAATTGAGGCGGGCCCCGGCTTTGCGCAGCGTGACGGCGACAGCGAAATTGATCGCCGTGCTCACCATTGAAAATACCAGGCCGAGCCCGATCGCCTGCAGTGGCTGCGGATCGAGCAGACGCTGAACCGCGGTAACGACAATGGCCCCTGCTGCGCCGAGAATCAGCACGCCCTCGAAGCCGCCTGCGAAATATTCCGCCTTTCCGTGTCCGAACGGGTGCTCGGCATCGGCCGGAGCGCGGGTGATCAGTATCATCCACAGCGCGAACGTCGCGCCGGCCAGGTTGACCAGGGATTCCAGTGCATCGGCAAGCAGGCTGACCGAGCCTGTCACCCACCACGCGAACATCTTCAGCGAAATGGTGACAATGGCTGCGACGATCGACAGCCATGCGAAATGGTGGCGGTCAAACCTGGCGCTGTTCACCTGTCACCTGCTCAAGAACGGGAACGGTCGAAGTTTAAGGGAGAATCGGCACCGCTTCAGTCTCGCGGGCGCACGCAAAGCGAATCGCTCGCCGAATCCGACGATGGCCGCTCAGTTCCACATCTGGCGCATTCTGGCCATGAGATCGACGTTTGCCGCCGAGGCCCTGCGCGTGATGTCTGCCGGCGCGGGCGGACACTTCGACACGCCCGACAGTTCGAAAACCTCCAGATCCGCATCGCCGATGAACCGGCTGCGCGGCGCGTAGACGTGGCGATCGGAGCCGAGGGCCTGGCCACGGACGTAGAAGCGCAGCGGCTGCATCAGCACCAGATCGTCTCGCGCCCTGGTCATCGCTACGTAGAGCAGGCGGCGTTCCTCCTCGATTTCCTCGCTCGTCCCGGTTGCCAGGTCCGACGGGATGCCCCCGTCGACCACATTGAGCACGATCGCGGCCCGCCACTCCTGACCTTTGGCCGAATGTATGGTCGAGAGCACCAGCCAGTCTTCGTCCTTGTACGGCGGTCCTGCCTCGTCCCCGGATGCTTCCGGCGGATCCAGCGTCAGATCGCTGAGAAACGACGCCCGCGAAGCATGCTGGAGCGCCATGCGCTCGAGCTGGTCGATGTCACCGCGGCGAACACGCGCGCCGTCATAGAGCACATCGAGCATAGGGTCGTACCAGCGCCGCAGCCGCTCGATCTGGCCCGCCCAGATCGTCGCGGCGGCCAGCTCCTGCATCACCCCGGCCAAGTCCGACCAAAGCTCGGCCACTCCGGAAGGCGGCCGAAACCCGCGCAGCGCCCCCAGCCTGTAGCCCTCGCGTTCCACTGCCGCGAGCGCCCGCCGCGCGGTCGCCGGACCGACGCCCGGGAGCAGTTTCAGCACGCGAAAACCCGCGACGCGATCGCGCGGATTCTCGGCCCAGCGCAGTATCGAAAGAACGTCCTTGACGTGCGTAGCCTCGAGGAATTTCAAGCCGCCGAACTTGACGAACGGAATATTGCGCCGGCCAAGTTCGACCTCGAGCTGACCGGAGTGGTGCGAGGTGCGAAACAGTACCGCCTGATCGTGCAACTGCATGCCCGCCTCGCGGTTCGCGAGGATACGCTGGATCACGAACTCGACCTGTGCGGTCTCGTCGGCGACCATGGCGATGACCGGCAGGCTGCCTGTGGAACGACGCGAGTGGAGATGCTTGGTATAGCGATCGGCCGCATGCGCGATGACCCGGTTGCATGCGTCGAGTATCGGCTGCGTCGAGCGATAGTTTTCCTCCAACGCAATCACCTGAGCCGGCGGATCGAAGCAGCCGGGGAATTCCAGTATGTTCTCGACCCGCGCCGAACGGAACGAGTAAATCGACTGCGCATCATCGCCGACGACGGTAAGACCTGCGCCGTCCGGCTTCAGCGCCAGCAGAATCGAAGCCTGCAGCGCGTTGGTGTCCTGGTATTCATCCACCAGCACGTGGTCGAAATAACCCGATACGAGCTGCGCAAGCTCGTCCACGCGCATCATCTGCTCCCAATACAGCAGCAGGTCGTCGTAGTCGAGCACCGATTGCGCCTGCTTCGCGGCGATGTACGCAGAAAACAACTCTTTCAACTGCCGCTCCCACTCGGCGCACCACGGAAAAGCGCGGGCGAGGGCGTCGTGCAGCGACATGCAACCGTTGACCACGTAGGAGTAAATGGCGAGACAGGTCGCCTTCTTCGGGAAGCGCCCCTTGGTTTCGGAGAGACCCTGCTCGTCGCGCACCAGATCCATGAGATCGGCAGCATCGCCGCGGTCCAGGATCGAGAACGCCGGATCGATGCCGATGCTCTGCGCGTGCATGCGCAGCAGTCGCGCGCCAACCGCGTGAAACGTACCGGACCATTCCACGGCGGCGCCCGGCACCGCGCGTCCGGTCAGTGCCTGCGCACAGATCGATTCGACGCGGCGGGTCATCTCCGCCGCCATGCGCCGGGCGAAGGTCAGCAGCAGGATGCGACGCGGGTCCGCGCCGTTCAGAATCAGGTGCGCAACGCGGTGCGCAAGGGTCTTGGTCTTCCCAGACCCGGCGCCGGCAATGATGAGCAACGGCGGTGTCGTCCGCGCCGGTATCGAATCGCCGACGCCGAAGGTGACCGCGGCGTATTGACGCGGATTCAGCTCCTCGAGGTACTTGGCCGACCGATACTGCGGCATGGCGGCGCTTTGCATTGCTGATACCCCTGACATGGAGCGGCCCCTGCGGGCGTGAAAGAGAGTCGGGACCACTACTGTATAGTCATACAGTAGGTATGGCAAGCATCGGCAAGCGGGCTTCCGTTGACGAGCAAGACTTATTTCAGGCGCAGCCCCGTGCTGTCGTACACCTCGACGGCAACCGGGATTCCCTGCCGGACGCTCTGGGAGACCGTGCAGAATTCCTCGAACTGTCCGAGCGCCCGGTCCAGATGCGCAAGGGCGTCCTTGGGAACCCCCAGGGTCAGCTTGACCGTGATGTCGGTAATTCGAAGCCGGTTCTCGGCATTGCGGTCGATGGTAGCGGCCACCGACGTCTTGATCGGCTCAGGGTTCTGCTTGAACTTGCGCAGCGCGAACAACAGGCTGTCGGACAGGCAGTTCCCGACGGCCGCAACGAGCAGTTGCGACGGCGACGGACCGGTCGCGTTGCCAAGAGGCGGCGGCTCGTCACCGTAGAGATCCGGCATGCCGTCCGAAAAATGAATGGCGAAACGGAAGTCCCGCTGCTGCTCCAAATTCGCCGTTACGACTTTGGACATCGACTCACCTCGCGGGTCCTGATGAGCGGGTCGCCGGGACAAATGACGGCACCCACGCTTGCTGCTATACTATAGTGAGTATAGTATATTGTCAAGCTTCAGGTGACGTCCACGAGGGCGCACCGAGCAGCGGAGGAGGTTGCGATGACACGTCTGCACCGACAGGAACACAAGCGAGCACTGGTACTGCGGCTCAAGCGCATCGAAGGACAACTGCGCGGCGTGCAGCGACTGGTTGAAGACGAAGCGCCGTGCGAATCCATCGCGCAGCAGCTTTCCGCATCGCGGCGCGCCCTCGACAAGGCGTATCACGCCATGGTCGGGTGTCTGATCGAAACGCAGCTAACGGGAAAAGGCATCGCGCCGTCGGACGCGAAGCCTCTGGTGGAAATGCTATCGCGCTACGGCTGATCCGCAGCCGCAAACACGACCAGGTGCATGAGCATGTGTGAGCTTCTAGCAATGTCGGCGCGGCACCCCACGACCGTCAGCCTGTCGCTCGAGGAATTCTCGCGCCACGGAGGACTGACCGGCCCGCACAAGGACGGGTGGGGCATCGGCTGGTACGAAGACGGCGACATCAGGGTCATCAAGGAAAAGCATCCCTCGGCCTCCAGCGCCTGCGCGCGCTTCGTACAGACCAATCCATTTTCGAGTGCGCTGGTCATCAGCCATATTCGCAAAGCCACTTTGGGCCCGGTCGCATCGCGAAACTGCCAGCCGTTCGTGCGCGAGCTGGGTGGTGTCTGGCACTGCTTCGCCCACAACGGAGAACTGCCGGGCATCGAGCGTGACAGCCGTTTCCGGGCGGTCGAGTTCAGACCGGTCGGTGAAACCGATTCGGAGCACGCCTTTTGCGCACTGATGGACCGTATGCGGCCGCTTTGGTCATCGTCGTCGCCGCCGTCACAGGGCGAGCGCAAAGTGCTCGTCTCCCGGTTCGGCGCCGCGTTGCGCGAGCTGGGTCCTGCCAACTTCCTCTACTGTGACGGCAGCACGCTGTTCGCGCACGCGGACCGCCGCCGCCAAAGCGACGGCTCGATCAGCGCCCCCGGATTGTGGCGCCTGGCGAGACAATGTCCGGCGGGCGGCGAACTGTCGGCCGAGGGGTTGCGGATCGCCTCCGAAGCCGGCGAGCAGGAGGTGGTCCTGATCGCAAGCGTTCCGCTGAGCGACGAGGGGTGGACACCGCTTGCCGAGGGAGAATTGCTGATCGCCCGGCAGGGCTGCGTTCAGCGCACTTCAGACCCAGGACACTAGCGCCAAAGCGCCGATGGAAGGCAGCGATCACGCGATGAATCTCGAACAAACCGTTGCCGCGCATTACGCTCACGGCTCGCTCGAACAAGCGATACTGGAAGCACTCGCCGCCGCCGGCAGGGACGTGAATCGCCTTTCCGCGGCCGACCTCGCTCCGGTCGATGAATTCCATGTCGGCGGGCGGCCGGCGACCATCGCGTTCGCGCAGCAGTTCGGCGTTCGAAGGGGTATGCGGCTGCTCGATGTCGGCTGCGGTTTAGGCGGAGCCGCCCGCTATTTCGCGCAGGAGCACGGCTGCCGCGTCGACGCAATCGACTTGTCGGACGAATATGTCGCTGTTGCCAACATGCTCGCGGCACGCGTCGGTCTCGGCGACCTCGTGTTCTGCCAACAGGGCAGCGCGCTCGCCCTGCCGTTTGCGGAGCGCAGTTTCGACGCCGCCTACCTGCTCCATGTCGGCATGAACATCGAAGACAAATTCGGGCTCTTCGCGGAAATCCGAAGAGTCCTGCTGCCCTCAGGCACGCTTGGCATCTATGACGTCATGCGCGTGAACAGCGGCGAACTGTCGTACCCGGTGCCGTGGGCCCGCGGCCCCGAGGCCAGTTTCGTCGCCGACGCGGCAAGCTATCGGCGGCTGCTCGAAAGCGCTGGCTTCGAGGTGCTGCAGGAGCGCGATCGCCGCGACTTCGCGCTCGCGACCCTGGAAAAGATGCGGGCGCGCGGTGCATCGGCACGGCCGGCTCCGCTCGGCCTGCACATCGTCATGGGCGATGACGCGGGCGCCAAAGTCGCGAACATGAGCAATGACATTCAGCGCGGCCTGATTGCGCCGACCGAGATTATCTGCAGGGCAGTCCCGTAGGCTAAATGCAGCTCTGTCGGCGCGACAACGCCGCTCAAGAATCAGAAGAGCAAACCGCGGTCATAGATCGTTCGGACTTAGAAGCTTGCGCCGTTGCAGGGGCGGCAGACCAGCCCCCCGGAGCGCCGTCGTCAGCCGGATCGCGGGACGATGTTGCCGGCGACGGCAATGAACGATGCAAATGGCCACCACGAACACAGCAGCGGCTCCATCAACTGCGCAAAAGCGCCGCCGGTCGGCAGCGCGACGGCGGAGCGCACCTGAAGATCGGCAACCGGCAAACCGGAGAACAGCTTTCGGATTTCCGATTCCGTGTGCCAATGCGCGCCGCGATACGCACCTTTGCCCCCGCTGCGTCCTTTCTGCAGGTACAGCAGGCTTCGACGATGCAAGAGTCCGATCGCGAAACGCCGCTTCGCGACCCGCAGAATTTCCTGAATGCCCCGTCGCTGGTCCGCAACAAAACACAGCGCCGCCACTGAAACCGCCAGGTCGAATGTTCCGCCCCGGAACGGCAGCTTGACTGCCGTTCCGCAAACGTATGAATCCTTCTCCGCAGAGTGCGATGCGGCGTACGCGACCGACGCACGGTCGATGTCCAGTCCGATCAACCTCCGGTCGCTGTCGGCCGAAAATCGCCGCGAGAAATAGCCGGTGCCGCAGCCGACATCAAGCAGCGATTCGCCGGGTCGTGGTCCGAGCATCCCCCGCAACAAGCGGAATTCCCGCTCTCCTATCCACGCCCCCCGCGGCGTGCGGTACCACGCGTCGTACTCCGCGGGCTGCATGTCACGGCTCGCCGATCACGCGCTGGTCAATCAGGGTGTGGCGACCCGAAAGATAAGGAAATACTGATGGGGTAGGAATTCGTGCTCCTTCACCGGCGCGTAACCCGCGGCACGCAACTCAGCCTTCACCCCGTCCGGCGTTATGCGCTCGCTCACCGGCGGACCCATCGGGGCGTCTTTTGTGTAGTCGATGATGGCGAGCCGGCCGCCAGGCTTGAGCGCGTTGCGCAGTTTCCGGAAATACGCGCCGCGGTCCGCGATATGGTGGAAAACATCGACCATCAGCACCAGGTCCGCCTTGGCGGGAAGGCGTGCATCATCCGGCGCTCCCTGCACAGCAATGACATTTTGCATGCCATCGCGTTTGGCGCGTTCGGCGAGGTATTTCACCATGTCCGGTTCGATGTCGACCCCGAATACCCGCCCCTTCGGGACAAAGTGCGCCACGCGGATGGAAAAATAGCCGGTTCCGGCACCGATGTCCGCAACCACCGCGTCCGCGGCGAGGTTCAGCGCCTGGATGACCTGATGCGGCTTCTGCCATTCGTCGCGCGCAGGATCATCGAACACTCGGGCCCAGTGCTGCGCACCGCTGAAACTGTGCTGGTGCGTCGAAGGCGTTTGCGCCCATAGCGGATAAGACCCGACGCCGACAAAATTCAAGCCCGCCAGCACTGCCGCGACGACAACGATACGCATCGACACATCCCCCCACTGAATTCCAAGGGCGTCTACTCTACACCGGAAGCGGCGCGCCGTAGCCGCCGACCGTGCTGCGGTCGATCAGCGAATTCCTTCCGTCGACGGCTCCCATTTCACCGCGGTCATGTATTCGCTGCGCACGTTTTTTGTACGCCGCCGTAGCGCCTCGCCATGCTTGATACACTAGGATACAAATCCGTTGCTCAACAGGCGCACTCCCGGCTATAAACGCGGGCATGGACACATCCGATCACGCTGCGGACCACGTTCTGGTGGTTGACGACGACGCAGAGATCCGCAATCTGCTCGCCGAGTACCTGCGCAAGAACGGCTACCGAACCACGGTCGTTGCCGACGGCAAAGCCATGTGGACCGCGCTCGCGCGCGGCAAGACGGACCTCGTCGTGCTCGACCTGATGCTGCCCGGCGAGGACGGCCTCACGCTGTGCCGCAAGCTTCGCGCCCAGTCGGACACGCCGGTAATCATGCTCACGGCGCGCGGCGAGGAAACCGACCGCATCGTCGGCCTCGAGATCGGCGCCGACGACTACCTCGCCAAGCCCTTCAGCCCGAGGGAACTGCTGGCGCGAATCAAGAGCGTGCTGCGGCGCGCACGCAGCCTGCCGCAGAACCTGCGCGCCGACGACGCGCGCAGCATCTCGTTTTCCGGATGGCGCCTGGACACGATCGCACGACACCTGATATCCGCCGACGGCGTCGTGACGTCGCTCGGCGGCGCCGAGTATCAGCTGCTGCGGATCTTTCTCAGCCACCCGAACCACGTGCTCACGCGCGACCAGCTCATGGTGCTGTCCAGGGGCCGCGAAAGCGAGCCGTTCGACCGCACCATCGACCTTCAGGTGAGCCGGCTGCGGCACCGCCTGCGCGACGATCCGTCCGATCCGCAGATTATCAAGACCGTGCGCGGCGAGGGTTACGTTCTCGCAGTGGCTGTCGTGGTGGAGCGATAGTGCGCCTGCTGCCGCGCCTGTTACCGAACAGCCTGTTCGGCAGGCTGGTACTGGTGCTGCTCGGCGGATTGGTCCTGGCGCAGCTCGCCACGGGATACATTAATCTGACCGAGCGCGGCCAGCTGCTGCATGAAGCCGGCGGCATGCGCCTCGCCGAGCGGATCGCCGACATTGGCAGGCTGCTCGATTCACTGCCTCCAGAGGAGCGCCCCAAGATCGTCGCGGTATTCAACGCGCCGCCGCTGATGCTGTCGCTCGATCGCCCGCCGATCGACCTGCCGGCTGAAACCTCGCGCAACGATATCGGTCACGGCATGTTCGCCGCCGTGTTGCGCTTTGCGCTCGGCGACGGGATGAAGCTCAGAATTGTCCGGCGTGAAGGCGCACCGGAGAGCTTCCGCCTGCGTGACCGGTTCGCGCCGCCCGACATGCCGATGATGCAGCATCGCATGGGGCCCTATGGCATGCGCGGCATGCGGGATTTCTCGCCGGACGGCGCGTTCTACACGGTGCAGATCGCGTTGCGCGACGGAACCTGGGCCACCTTCGACACCGTTCTTTCGCCGCAGGCCGCAGCAATGCCGATGAAGCTTGCACTGACCCTGCTGATACTGCTCGGCAGCGTGGTCGTGCTCGCCCTCGTGGCAGTACGCTGGGTAACCGGACCGCTGTCGTCGCTGGCGATCGCGGCCGAGAAGCTGGGCGAGGATATCAACCGGGCGCCGCTGCCGGAAACAGGGCCGCTCGAAGCGCAACGCGCGGCCAAAGCGTTCAACACCATGCAGCAGCGGCTGTCGCGATTCATCTCGGAGCGCACCCGCGTGCTCACCGCGATGTCGCACGATCTGAAAACGCCAATCACGCGCATGCGCCTGCGCACCGAAATGCTGGAGGACGAGGGCGCACAAGCCAGATTTCTGCGCGATCTCGAAGAAATGGAGTCCATGGTGACGCAAACCATAGAGTTCATGCGCGACACCAGCGCGAGCGAACCGGTCCAGCGCGTGGACATCATGGCGTTGATCGAAAGCCTGCGAAACGACTATTGCGACACCGGACGAGCGGTCGATATCGAGGGCGATGTCGTCATTCCCTATTCGGGCCGACCCCTTGCACTGCGGCGCTGCCTCGCCAATCTCGTCGAGAACGCGATCCGCTACGGCGAGAGCGCGACGATCAGGGTCGAAGACTCAGCCGGCCGGATCATCGTCCGAATACTCGACGACGGACCGGGAATTCCCGGGGACGAACTGGAACGCGCATTCGAGCCGTTTTACCGCGGTGAGGCGTCGCGCAACCGCGAAACCGGCGGCACCGGACTGGGACTGGGTATCGCACGCAACATCGCGCGCTCGCACGGCGGCGACCTGCAGCTGCGCAACCGCGAGGGTCGCGGTCTGGAAGCCACGCTTGTGCTGCCGCGCGACTCCGGCGCGTAGAATCGCCTTGCGGCCAGCCACCCGCAGCAGCTTTATCGATACGGCCTGACTTAGCGGCCTGACGAGGAAAACGGGGACAGGGTCCGGGATCCGTTTGATCCACGTCTGCGCTCCGGATCTGAATTTGATCGAGACCTGAGTGCGCGGTCAGCGAGATATGAACCTTAAGCCTCCGTCACTTTGACGTCCTTCGCCCTTAGCGCCGCGACGATCGCGGCGCTGTGCGCTCGGTCGCGCGTCTCCATGAGAAACTCGACCTCAGGCCTTCTTACCGAGTCCGTGCCGAACAGTCGCTGGTGCTGCACTTCGACGATATTGCCGCCAGCCTCTCCGATCAGCGAAGCGACCTTCGCCAGGCTGCCCGAAACGTCAGGTATGGCCACGCGCAGGCGCACGAGACGGCCGTCTCGGACCAGTCCGCGCATCAGCACCGCCGCGAGCACGCTCGTATCAATGTTGCCACCGCAGAGCGGGATGCCGACACGGCGGCCGCGGAACGTGTCGGGATACTGGAGGAGCGCCGCCAGCCCCGCGGCGCCGGCACCCTCGGCGACGGTCTTTTCGATCTCGATCAGCGTTACCACCGCGCGCTCGATGGTCGATTCCTCGACGATCAGCACATCCCGTACCAGGCGGCGTACGATTTCGAGCGTCAGCTCGCCGACGTCACGCACCGCGAGGCCGTCGGCGATGGTTTCGCCGCCGACCTCGACCGGCTGTCCGTGCAGCCGCTGGTACATGGCGCGGTAGCTTCGCGACTCGACTCCGAACACCTGAACGTCGCTGCTCAAGGCCTTCGTCACAGTGGCGACGCCGGAGATCAGGCCACCGCCGCCGATCGGCACTATCAGCATCTCGAGCCCGGGCGCATCCTCGAGCATCTCGATCGCGATGGTGCCCTGGCCGGCGATGACCGCCGGGTCGTCGTAGGGATGGATGATGGTCAGGCCCTCACCGGCCGCACGCTGCTGCGCGTACTCCGCGGCTGCGGCGAGTGAATCGCCCTCGAGCACGACGTCGGCGCCGTGCTCCCGGGTATTCTTCACTTTGGTGTTCGGCGTGCCCTTGGGCATCACGATCACACTGCGGATACCGAGCCGCGCCGCGTGATACGCGACCCCCTGGGCATGGTTCCCCGCACTCATCGCGATGACGCCACGGCGGCGCTCGGCGCCTGAGAGCAACAGCAGCCGGTTCAGCGCGCCGCGCTCCTTGAACGACGCGGTGAACTGCAGGTTCTCAAACTTGAGAAAGACTTCCGCGCCGGTCAGCTGCGACAGCGTGCGGCTATGCACGCAAGGCGTACGTTCGATCGCGCCTGCGATTCGCTTCGCGGCGTCGCGGACGTCGTCCAGCGAGACTTGCCGGTCGGGCCTCTGCGGATAATTCATTGGTGCCTTGTAGTATAAGCCTTGAGCTCTCCGCAGGTGCTGACTCGACCATGTCTTCATGTCGATGGGCACCACGCCAGGCAAGCTTTCAAACGTGCCGGCGAGGCTAATCGCACCGTCGCGCGCCGTGACGCGCTTCCCCGTATTGGCACCGGCCAGGAGCGCATCGAGCGACGGGGAGAATGGATCCCGCTCCCATCCGTATCGAATGATCCGCAGACTCCTGGCAAGCCACTTCTTCCGATTGCCGAGTTTGCTCCGACGCCTCTGATCCCTCGATTTTGGACCGTCGCAACAGCGCAACGGTCCAAGATCGAGGGACGTATACAAGAACCGATTCTCCTCCGGATTCGTCGGCAGCCGATTCCGGACTCGCGAGCGGCTGCGCGTGAGACGGCAGTCCGCGTGAAAGATTCCGCCGACGTTTCGTCGCTCGCGCGGACTTTGCCCGTATGCAGCCGAAACGGTTATGCTCGCGACCATGCTGCCCGAGCGATTCTTCCTTGAATAATGCCGCATCGCCCGCCGCGCGCCTCGGGCGCGCCGGCGCGCTCACGGTAACGCTGGTCATCGTCTGCCAGAGCTTTCAGGGACTGTCATTCGGCGCCATCGCACTGTTCCTGCCGCTGATCCGCGAAGACCTGCAGATGAGTTTCACGCAGGCCGGCATGCTCTCGGTGGCCTCGACCGTCATTTACGCGTTCGGTCAGATTCCCGCCGGCTACCTGTCGGACCGCTTTGGACCGAAGCGCCTGTTCTTCATCGGCATCCTCGGTTCGACGGCGCTGTCGCTCAACCTGGGCATGATCCACACCTACGCGTTCGCTTTTGCCAACCAGCTTCTGTCAGGCCTGTTCCGCACGCTGCTGTTCGCGCCGGGATTGTCGCTGATCGCGTCCTGGTTTCCGCCCAACCGGCGTGCCACGGCAATGGGCCTTTACGTGATCGGCGGATTCTCCGGCAACGTGTTGCTGTCACTGGTGGGCCCGATGCTGGTGATGGATTTCGGCTGGCGGCCGCCGTTCATGGGTTTCGCGATCCTCGGCATCTGCTTTGCCTTCGTGTACCACTTCCTCGGCAAGGACAACCCCGCCACGGGGCCGAGGGAACCGGTGGCCATGCTCGACGCGCTTAGACTGTTCCGCTATCCGATCATGTGGGTATGCGCGGCGATACAGTTCATCCGCTTCGGCGTGGTC
The DNA here is from genome assembly GCA_001770415.1 of Betaproteobacteria bacterium RIFCSPLOWO2_02_FULL_63_19. Taxonomy (GTDB): domain Bacteria; phylum Pseudomonadota; class Gammaproteobacteria; order Burkholderiales; family SG8-39; genus JACQTO01. Next base: position 41,834 of record MEQX01000076.1, read on the forward strand.
ACATCGTTCAATTTTTGGCTGCCCTCCTTCCTCGTCACCGACCGGGGTCTGTCGCTGCAGGCAGCCGGCTTCATCACCGCGCTGGGCGCCGCGCTCACCGCACCTTCGAATCCGCTCGGGGGCTACGTTTCGGACCGGCTGAAGAATCCGCCGCTGGTGATCGGCGGTTCGCTGGCGGTGCTCGCAATCACGTCGGCGCTGCTGGTCTCGGTGCATTCGACCGCCGCGATCGTCGCGGTGGTCGCGGTCAACTCGATGTTCATGCAGTTCTACTTCGGTCCTCTGTTCCACGTGCCGGTGGAAGTCCTGGGCCGGCGCGTAGCAGGCATGTCAACCGGCTTTTCCAACATGTTCGCCAACTTCGGGGCGCTCACGTTCGCCTACGCGTTGGGCGTCGTGAAGGACACCTCGGGCAATTTCACCTGGGGATTTCTGAGCACCAGTGCGGTGTGCCTACTCGGCATTGCGCTCAGCGTGGTGCTGGCGCGCATGAGGAAGCGCGTGCTCGCCGCGCGCTCACACGGGTCCGGCTGAGAAGCGCGCGGCTCTTCGCGCCTGAATCACCGTGCCGAACCGCGACCGGGCTTGCCGCTTCAACGCTCCATCGCGGATGCAACGACCGCGCCGCCGCGCATCGAAAACGACAGCAATGCGGTGGTGACCATCATCAGCAGGATTGCCGAAAGCGCGAGCGACCAGTGGATGCCGATCACCCCGCCGACGATGCCGACTGTCACGCCGCTGAAGGCACGCAAGCCGTTGCTGGACATGTTGTACAGGCCGATCAATCGCCCGCGCAGATGTTCGGGCGCGTTCACCTGCACCAGCGTCTGGGCCATCGAGGTAAACGACAGGTTCAGGAATCCGGCTGCCAGCATCAGGGCCACGGCAAGCGGATAGCTGGTGACTGCCGCGAATCCACCGATCGCCAGGCACCACAGGATGGTCAGGATGATCGCCGTCTGCGGACGCGCGACCAGCAGGCTCCTGCTCTCCAGGACGAGGCCGCCGAGCAGCGACCCCGCCGCGCTGGCGGCGAGCAGCACGCTGTAGGAGAAGTCCGCTCTCTCGGTGCCCAGGTCGTGCGCGAATTCCGGCATCTGCGCCTGGAATGCGTTGCCGACGAGCAGGGAAGAGACGCCGGCCAAAGCGATCATGCTGATGATGGTGCGGTTGTCCGAGACCTCGCGAAGCACCTTCCACGCGTCGACGAAGCTCCGGCCACGCGCCGGCGCGCGCTTCGCTGCGCGGCTGCGAGCGCCGTACGGTGTTTTCCACAGCCACCAGACGAGCGGCACATAGATCGCCACGTTCACGAGCAGGCCGACCGCGGGTCCCGCGAGCAGCAACAGCGCGCCGCCCACCGCGGGGGCAAACAGAATTCCCAGGCTGCGGCTGGTCGCGTTCAACCGCACCGCGCTCTGCAATTGTTCCGTGCCCACGATGTCGTGAATCAGGAGCTGGCTCGCCGGCCCCCACAGCACACCCGCCAGTCCATGGACGCACAGCAGCAACACCGCATGCCAGACCTCGATGGTGTCGGCGAGAAAGAAAAGGCCCCATCCGAGCGATACGACCATGAACATGAGCATCGAGATCTGTATCAGGCGCCGCGAATCGAACCGGTCGGCCAGTGCACCCGAGTACACCGAGAAGAACAAGAACGGCAGCCAATGCGTGAGCACCGCGACACCGCCCAGCGTCTGCGAGTGAAATTTCTCGAACATGACCCAGTAGCTGATCACGTGCTCGATGTTGTCGGCCATCATCGCCAGCGCCGAGGTGATGAAATAGGCACGAAAGCCGCTATGGCGCAGCGCGGCGAACGACAGCGGCGCGGCGGCGGCCGCGGTCACGCTTTCCGCTCCCGGCGCCGCACGCGCGTTGTTTCAGCTGCCACGCTCAGGCCTGTCCGATGTAGTCCCGCTTGCCCAGATCGACGCCCCCGTGGCGAAGAATGTCGTAGGCCGTGGTGACATGGAAAAAGAAATTCGGCAACGCGAAATGCAGCAGATAGTCCTGCCCCTTGAATGTGACGGTGTTGGGACCGACCTTCAGCGTCACCTCGCGTCCCTCGGAGCCGTCGATCTGCTCGGGTTTCAGCGTGCTGAGAAACTCGATGACCTTTTGGATGCAGATCTTGTACTCGGCGATGCTCTCGCCGGTGCTGTCTATCGACGGCGGCTCGAGTCCGGCCAGGCGCGCGGCGGCACCTTTGGCGTGTACGGTCGCCTGTTGAATCTGGCGCGATAGGCTGAGCATGTCCGGCGCCAGCCGCAAACCGAGCAACACCGTTTCGTCAACCTTCTTTGCCGCGGCAAAATTCGCGGCCTTGTCCAGGATGGCCGATAGATTGCCCAGCGTCTTCATGAACACGGGCACGGATACCTGATACATCGAAATACCCATAACGACACCTCAAGAATTTGGATGGAGGACCTGTGCGATAGCCCGGGAGGACGCGAAGCATACCCTTCCCGGGGAAGGATGGGCAAGCCCCGGGGAGCGTCGCGCGGGCCGTATCGCACGTCAGCGCTTGACCACGAGCCGCTGCCGGTTGGCAACGTACAATCCTGCAGCGACGATGATACCCATGCCGATAAGCGACCAGCCGTCCGGAACGTGGCCGAAAACGATCCAGCCGAGCAGCATCGCCCAGACGAGCTGCGTATAGGTGAACGGCGCGAGCAGGCTGGCGCCCGCGTAGTCCAAAGCGCGTATCAGTGCCAGGTGTGCGAGCGTTGCGAGTACGCCCATCATCAGCAGCAGGCTCCAGTGCCACGGCCCCTGCGGCGTGCGCCAGAAGAAAGGGACGATGGCGGAGAGCGCCACCGCGCCCACCAGCGCGCCGTACAACAATGAGGTGAGGGGCCTGTCCACGCCGGCGACCATGCGCGTGAGCACCTGAAAGAGCGCATTGCAGACCGCCATGCCGACGGGCAGCAGCGCGTACCACGTGAACACGCCCGAGCCGGGTCGCACGATCACCAGCGCGCCGGCGAGACCGACCAGGATCGCGATCAGCCGCGCCACATCCAGACGCTCCTTGAGCATCGGCACGGCCAGCACGACGACGAACAGCGGCGACACGAAGCCGATCCCCGATGCCTCCGCCAACGGCAGCACCGACAGTGCGGTGAAAAAGAACAGCGTTGCGGCGGCGAGCAGCAGTCCGCGCGCGAACTGGACGCCCGGCCGCATCGCGCGCCACGCCCCGGTGCGGCGCGTGGCGACGAGGTATGCGCCGAGCACTGCCAGGTTGAGCGCATAGCGCGCCCAGACGATCACCGGCACCGGATAGTAGCGGGACAGGTATTTCGCCACGGCGTCCAGCACGGAGAACACGCCCAGCGCAAGGATCATCAAAGCGATGCCCCTGAGCGCAGAATTTCGTGGGGTAGCCGACATGCGAAGTGGATTCCAGGAACGCATTGTCTCGCAGTTCGCAACGAGCAGTCGGCGTTGATCGAAAAGTGTCCGCCGAGCCAATTCAGCGAGGGACAGAACAGAATATTGCTTCGAGTTCCTGACCGAACTTTGTTAATCTGTCGCCCACGGCCACGCGGATCGCTCCGCGTGCCGACAACATCGTGTGCGATGACATGACGCCGAACCTTCTTGTCTACCACCAGTACGCAGACCGATTCCTGCGCGGACTCGTCCCCGACTTTCCGGGCGTGGATATCGTCGCCGCGACGAGCCACGAGCAAGCCCTCGCGCATGCGGGCGCTGCCGAGGTGATCGTGGCGCTGGACAGCCGCTTCGACGATCGCCTGGTCGGAGCAGCGAAGAACCTCAAATGGATTCAGGTGCTGTCCACCGGAACCGACGTGATCGACGGCCTGACGAGGCTGGACCGCCGGCGCGTATTGATCACCACCATGCGCGGCATACACGGACCGCAGATGTGCGAGATGGCGATCATGCACATGTTGGCACTGACACGTAGCCTGCCGAAGATGTTGCGCAACCAGCGGGAACACCGGTGGGAGCGCTGGCCGCAGCCGTTGTTGTGGCGCAAGACCGCGGTGATACTCGGCGTCGGCGCCATCGCCGAGGACATGGCACGCTGCTTCAAGACCTTCGGCATGACCGTGTTCGGCATCAGCCGCGCCGAACGCAAGCTGGAGCACTTCGACCGGATCTATCTGCGCGCGGACATGAATCAAGCAGCGTCGCTCGCCGATTATTTCGTCGTGCTCGCGCCCCATTCCGAGGAGAACGACCGCGTGGTCGACGCGAACGTGCTCGGCGCGATGAAACCAGGCGCCTACCTGGTCAACGTATCGCGCGGCGGCGTGGTCGACGAGGACGCGCTCGTCGACGCGCTCAGGCGCGGTGCGATCGGCGGAGCCGGGCTCGACGTCTTTTCGGACGAGCCGCTTCCGGAAGACCATCCGCTGTGGTCGATGGACAACGTGGTCATCACGCCGCGCGTCGGCGGCATGAGCAACGTCTATGTGGAGCAGTGCCTGCCGCTGCTGAGCGCGAATCTGCGTGCCTTTCTTGCCGGGGATACGGCGAGCATGGTCAATCGAGTCGGGCCTGCGAGCTGAGGACTTCTTTTGTCGGTCTCTGCCCTTGGCTGTTCCGACGAGCAACTCCCGATCCGCCTGTACCTTGCCCAACGCGTTCAGCGGAGCGACTACTACTGGCCGACTGCGGCGGTTGCCCATTCTTGCCGTAAGCCAACCTTTGGAATGCACGGGGGGTTTCGAGTGGCTGGTTACGGACTCAACGGGGAATTCACCCTTTCGGCCAGGAACCGTCAGTCGAGGTTGTTTCAATACCCCCTCCTTGCAGGGAGTGTAGGGATCTCCTGACAGACTCGGGCAAACCGAACGAGCATCATCGGGGAGTTTGCAGGAGTAACGTTTCCGCACTGCCGACTACCTTGGAGGAGGTCGCGTCGGCGTCCAAGTGGCCGAGCGGCCGGTTCTACGCCGGCGCACGACAACCCGCGGTCCCCCATGTCGCGGAGGTGAACGAGGAGAGAGTCGAGATTTTTCCCGGTCCTGGTGGTGTCTTACGTCGCTCTGGTGCGTGCGCCGCTCATAAAGGGGATGATCTCTGTATTGCGTGCTGTTCGGGGATGGTCCACATTCTGGTTTTTTTGGCGCATTCGCGTTTGCACCGTTCGCGCAGGCCGATCTTTTACCGGGTCAGAGCGGTGTCATCACGTTCAACGGTATTGAATAAAACCCAATCAACCCTGACCCCACAAGGCTACAGCCATCGGCGGTCACGAGGCCTTGGCAGGGTTTGGGCCGAAGACGATATTGAAGGAGCAGATCCGGGCATCAAATGTTTAGTTCACGTATTTGGTTTAGTTCACGTATTTGCACTTGTCACGGAACGTCCGTGCGATGCGCGCAGGTGCAAGAACTGATGGAGGTACCGGTATGAAAAGGATTCCATATTTTTTGATAATAGTATTTTCGGCTTTCCCATTTTGCGCACTTGCCGCAGATCCGAGCTACAGCAGTTCCACGGGTGTTGTATCTCTGCCGAGAGTTACAGTTGATAATTCAGCCACATACATTAATGTTGAGCTGTATCTCAACCCTAACGGAACTTGGCAAATTCTGCGCGCCGACCTGGAAAGCGCCTCGCGGAGTCTGACAGGCAGTTGGTCGGGATCAGCCATTAGCAGCGTTTATAACTCTTGCTCCAGCAGCATTACAGGTCAGATCCAACAAGACGGCACTCAACTTACCGGGAGTGTCTCGGTCAACGGGAGTTGCGACTCTTCCAGCGGAAGCGTGTCGGGAACGATCGATGGCAAGCAAATTACGTTTGGTACCTATGCGGCCGGCGGTGTAATCACCTTTACCGGCACGATATCTGATGATTTCAAAACGATGAGCGGTACCTATACCTGGCCTAGTCAAGGGGATCAAGGAACCTGGAGCGTGCAGGTAAATTGAGGAGGCGAATCACGGTAGCGCAAAAAGTTGTTGGATACGCCCTGACTGACGTATTTCGGGTGCTGGCCGGCTTCGGCTACCGGTTGTAAGCATTCTTTGAGCGGGATTAACGCGAGAGGCCCGCTTCGGGTATGCGCGGTGCAAAGGCGGCGCTTCCCAGCAGCGGGGGAAGTCCGATAAGCGTCGAAACCGCCATCACGAATTTCTAGCAACCGGACGCTCGATCCGGAAAGGCCGCTTAGCGGCTCATCCGGCGGCCGGCGGCCGCTTCGGCCAAGAAACGCACAACCCCGCCAACCGCCTCGACCGTACGGAGTTGGCCCG
>MEQX01000077.1:0-13313 GCA_001770415.1 Betaproteobacteria bacterium RIFCSPLOWO2_02_FULL_63_19
AGGGTGGGTCGAACACGATCCGGAACAGATATGGCGATCGCAGCTCGCCTGCGCAAGGCAGGCGATGGCGAAAGCGCGCATCCGCCCGGTGGATGTGCGCGCGATCGGAATTGCCAATCAGCGCGAAACCACGATCGTCTGGGACCGATCGACGGGCGTTGCCATACACCCAGCTATCGTCTGGCAGGATCGACGCACAGCAAGCGTTTGCGAGCGCCTGCATGCCGAAGGGTGGGCCGAGCGCGTGCGTGCGACGACCGGGCTGGTGATCGATCCGTATTTCTCGGCGACGAAGCTCGCATGGATACTCGATAATGTTCCCGGCGCGAGGGCGCGCGCCGATGCCGGAGACCTTGCTTTCGGAACCGTCGATACCTGGCTCGTTTGGAAACTCTCCGGCGGGGCTCTGCACGTCACCGACACGACCAACGCGTCCCGAACGATGCTCTACGATATCCATGCGCGTCGCTGGGACGAAGAGTTGCTCGATCTGTTCGGTGTGCCCTCGGTCCTGCTGCCGGAAGTGCGCGGCTCCTCCGAAGTCTATGGCCACTGCATGCGCACCGTGCTTGGCGCCGAAATCCCGATCGCGGGTATCGCTGGGGACCAGCAGGCAGCGCTGTTCGGCCAAGGCTGCCACTCGCCGGGGATGGCAAAAAACACCTACGGCACCGGGTGCTTCCTGCTGCTCAACACCGGCGAGCGCGCCTTTACCTCGCGCGAAGGGCTACTGACCACCGCCGCCGCCGCGACCGGCGGGCGACAATACGTGCTGGAAGGCAGCGTGTTTGTCGGCGGTGCGGTTGTCCAATGGCTGCGCGACGGTCTGGGCATTCTGAAGAAATCCGCCGATGTGGAAAAACTCGCCGCTTCCGTTGCCGACTCCGGCGGGGTGTACTTCGTCCCTGCTTTCGCCGGCCTTGGAGCCCCTCACTGGGACCCCTACGCGCGCGGCACCATCGTCGGCCTGACGCGCGGCTCCAGTTCCGCACATCTGGCGCGTGCCGCGCTCGAATCCATCGCCTTTCAGTCCGCAGAGGTTCTGACAGCGATGCAGCGCGACACCGGTATTTCACTGACCGAATTGCGCGTCGACGGCGGCGCCAGCGTCAACAACCTTCTGCTGCAGTTCCAGGCCGACCTGCTGGGCGTCCCGGTCATCCGCCCGCGCACGCCGGAGACAACCGCATTGGGTGCGGCGTATCTCGCCGGATTGGCCACCGGACTCTGGAAGACTTTGGACGCGGTCGGCGCTCAGCAGCAACAGGAAACGCGGTTCGAGCCGATGATGCCGCGGGATGCAGCGGCCGAGCACATGGCCGGCTGGTCGCGTGCGCTTGCTCGAGCGGGCGACTGGGCGTCGCACGGCTGAAGTCATCCCCTCGAAAGAAGGTTTGAACTGGAACACAAGCGACGGGCAGGCGTCCCGCGCCTAGGCTGCCGTCAGCGCTCGACCGAATCACGCTTCTGCGGTTCGGGCTCGTTTGCGTCCAAGGCTTTCGCCGCACCCAGGGCCGCAGCGACTCGAGCCGCGGCTGCCGGTGCCGAGCCTTGCTTCCGCCCGCCATCGGTGGACGGTTTGCGCACCGCCGGAATGATTATATTGGCCCGTTCCGTTCCACCGACGCTTAGCCATTGGTTGACCGTTTCGATCACTTCCTCGCTCATTGTGCCGGCGACAGCCTGGAGTCTGAGCCCGCCGACCACGTAGTCGTAACGCGCCTTGCCCAGGTCGCGCTGCGTCGCGTAGATCTGCTGGCGCGCATTGAGCACGTCCAGCGTATTGCGCGTGCCGGCCTTGACCCCCATCTCGGTCGACGCCAGTGCAAGCCTGGCCGATTTCAACGCCTCCTCCAATGCACGGACTTTGGAAATCCCGAGCAGCACGTTGTTGTATTCGCGCCTCAGGTTGAGCGTCATCTGCCGCTTTCCCGCTTCGTACTGCTGCCTGGAGCGCTCCAGACCGGCCTGCGCCTGTCGCTCGGCCGACATAACGGCCCCGCCCGAGAAAAGCGGGATCGCGAGTTGGAGTCCGATCATTCGCGTGTTGTACGCGCTGCCGATGGTGGAAACGGATTCGCTCGAGGTATAAGAGCGCTGCGCGATCAGATCGAGCGTCGGAAGGTGGCCGCTGCGCTGCTTGTCCACCTCCTGTACATAAGCTTCTATCCCGTAGCGCAGTGACGCGAGTTCGGGATTCGACGCCACGCCGAGCGACACCCACTTATCGAACAAAGCCGGCTTCGGCGGCTGCAGCAGCAAGCGGCCCGCATCGAGCGACGCCAGCGCCGAAGCCGGCGCCGGTTGACCCGTGATGGACGCGAGCGTGCGTTCGGCGAGGTCGACGGCATTGGCAGCGTCGATTTCCTGCGACAGCACGCCGTCGTAGCGGGCTTTGGCTTCATCCCGGTCGGTGCGCGTTCCGGCGCCCTTCTCGAGCATGGCCGAAGCGCGCTGCCACTGCTCGTAATAGGCTTTCTTCTGCTCGGCCGCGAAACGCAAATGATCCTGCGCCGCGAGAACGTTGAAATAAGCCGCGGCCACCCGCAACGCGAGATTCTGGCGCTCGAACTCGAGCGTCCGCTCGGCCACCGCAACCTGCGCTTCGGCCTGCCGGTACTGTGCCATGTTGGCGCGCCGGTAAAGCGGTTGGCGCAGCGTCAGGTTCTGTCCCTCGGCCATGTAGTCGAAATTCGACGTGACCTTGCCGCCCAGGAACGCATTAGTCTGCGTGATGTCGGTGTTGTTCGTCGACCGATTGGCGTTGAATGAAAGATTGGGCAACAGGCCGGCGCGCGCCTGCGGCACGGCTTCGCTCGCCGCCGCGGCATTCGCTTTTGCGGCGAGAAAGGTCGCATCGTTCTCAAGCGCCTGGCGGTATGCATCCAGCAGATCGACGGCTCCTGCCGTATACGGGCTCGCCAGCAACACGGCGGCCAGCCGGACCCACCAGCGACGCGCACCCCGGCACTTCGGGCATGCGAGCATCGATCAATACTCCTTCATCGATACCGCGATCCGCTGCGTCAGCGGCCTGAGCAGGTAGGTGAGCATGGTGCGCTCGCCGGTCTTGATGACGACGTCCGCGGGCATTCCAGGTTGAAGCTGCTGTCCGGCGAGCATCTTCATGCCTTTGGGTGTGATGCCGACCCGCGCCAGATAGTGCGGCAACAACGCGTGTTGCCCCGGCTTCGGCACCTCCGTGACCAGATCGGCGGAAACCGACAGCACCTCGCCCTCGACCGTCACATACCGCTGGCTCACGAAACCGTGAAAATTGACGTCCGCCTTCAGGCCTGGATGAACGCTGTCGATCAGCTGCGGCGGAACCCTCGCGTAAAGCACCATGCGCGCACCGCGGGGGACGATGTCCATTAAAGTGTGCCCCGCGCTGACCACGCCCCCAACCGTCGATACGTCCAACCCCACGACCTGACCGTCGCCCGGACTTCGAATCACCGTGCGCTCGAGATCCTCGCGTGCAGCCACGAGCCGCTCCGCGTACGTGGCGACGTCGCGCTTCACGTCGGCGAGTTGGGTTTCCACTTCGCGCTGGTACTCTTCGCGCCGCTGTGCTGCGCGCAACTTCAGTTCGGACACCGTTCTCTCGGTGCGCTGGATGTTGGCCTTCAAGTCGCTGATGACCGCGGTCAGGTCGGCCTCCATGCGTTCCTGGTCGAGTTGCACATTGCGCGGCAGATAGCCTTCTTTGACCATGTCGCGCGTGCCATTGAGCTGCTCGCGAATCAGCGCCAGCTGCGACTGGCGGCTAAGCAGTTGCGCTTCCATCCCCTTGAGCGCTTCCTGCTGACCGGCCGCGGCTTCTTTCAGGATCCCGATGTCGCCCTCGAGCGCCCGGCGGCGGGTTTCGAACAACTGCCTTTGGCCTTCAACGAAATCACGCGCGAAAAGTGCGTTGTCAGGCTTCGACAGGTCAGGATGAAACACGATACGCGCAGCGCTCCTCTGCTCGGCGAGCAGCCTGCCTTCGGTCGCGCGCAAGGCCAGATAGGTCTTGCGCACCAACTCGAAATTGGCGCGCGCCTGCGTGTCGTCCAGTTCGATCAGGATGTCGCCCTTCTTGACGTCTTGCGATTCCTTGACCAGGACTTTCGCGATGACGCCGCCTGCCGGAGGCTGAACCGTCTTGCGCTCGCCCTCGACCGTGATCGAGCCCTGCACGGGCACACCCTCGTCCAACGGCGCGGTGGTCGCCCAGAGGAAGAACCCGCCGACGCCCAGCACCAGCAGCGCAATGCCGATGCGCATCCACTTTGCAACCTCGTCGCGCGGCTTGTCGTTGACGATCGATGCTCCCGGCACGTCTATCGTCGTGGCTCCCTGAAATGGCGTCTGCCGCTGCACTAGATCATTGCGTTTCATGGGCTCACGACCTCATTTCGCGGGCGCGACCGGCGACGCCTGCGCCGCGGCGGGCGCGGGCGCCGCCGCCTTCTGCGCGCGCATCAGCGATTCCAGCACTTCCTGGCGCGGCCCGTAGCTCTGCAACGCGCCCTCGCGCAGGAACAGAATCTTGTCCACCACGCCGATGATGCTGGTTCGGTGCGTGATCAACACCACCGTCTTGCCATGGGCCTTTAGCTCCAATACCGCCTGGACCAAAGCCGCCTCGCCCGCGTCGTCGAGGTTCGAATTCGGCTCGTCCAGCACGATCAGCGACGGGTCGCCGTAAAGCGCGCGCGCCAGCGCGATGCGCTGCCGCTGTCCGCCGGAGAGGAAACTTCCGGCGCGCCCGATGGGGGTGTCGTAACCTTTGGGAAATCGAAGAATCATTTCGTGCACGCCCGCACGGCTGGCGGCGGCGATCACCTTGTCCGAATCGATTTCGCCAAAGCGCGCGATATTGTCGGCAATAGTGCCGTCGAACAGTTCGACGTCCTGCGGCAGGTAGCCGATGCTGGGTCCGAGTTCGTCCTTGCTCCACAGATACACGTCCGCGCCATCCAGCCTGACCTTGCCCGATGCCGGCATCCACACGCCCACCAGCAGCCGTGCGAGGGTGGATTTCCCCGAAGCGCTCGGACCGATGACCGCCACGATTTCGCCCGCAGGAATGGCCAGGCTGAACCCGCGCAGAATCAGCGTCTGAGTGCCGGGCGCCGTCGCCATGAGGTTCTCGACCAGTACCTCGCCCCGGGGCGGGGGCAGCGACATACCGGCGCCACGCGGCGGAAACTTGGCCAGCAATTCTGCGAGCCGACCATATGCGGCGCGCGCGGCGACCAGACTTTTCCACGTGTTGATGACCAGATTCACCGGCGCCAGTGCGCGGCCCATCAGGATCGACCCCGCGATCATCGCGCCGGGCGTGATCTGGCCCTCGATCACGAGCAGCGCGCCGAGTCCGAGGATCACCGAACTCGACGACATCTGCAGGAACTTGGTGATCGCGGTTATGAGTCCCGCGCGGTCGCTGGCGATGGCTTGCAGATCGAGGTGCACCTTGTGGCGCGCGAGCCAGCGCTGGCGCAGATTCGGCAGCATGCCCATCGCCTCGATCACCTCGGCGTTGCGCAGATTGTCGTCGGCAAACCGGTTCGATACCATCGACGCGCTGTTCGCCTCGCCCAACGGTCCCTTGGTCGCCGCCTCGTTGACCCACATCATCACCACCAGCAGCAGCGTCGTCGCGATCGCAAACCAGCCGAGCAGCGGGTGTATGTAATAGACCACCCCGATGAATATCGGCCCCCACGGTGCGTCGAACATCGCCAGCAGTCCGGCGCTGGTCACGAACTGGCGCACATTCGCGAGATCGGCGAGCGCCTGTCCCGCGCCGACGCTGCCTGCCCTCAAGTTGTTCTCGAATGCGACGGTGAAGACCCGGTCGCGCAGCGCCTGATCGAACCTGATTCCGGCGCGCACCAGCAGCCGCGAACGCACGCCTTCCATGGCTTCCATGAGCACGAACAGTACCAACATGATGATCGTGAGCATCCACATCGTCGTCTCGTTGCGGCTGGTAAGCACGCGATCGTACATCTGCAGCATGTAGATCACCGGCGTGAGCGCGAGCAGGTTGATGCAGAAGGAAAACGCGCCGGTCAGATAGAAGATCCGGCGGAACGACCAGATTGCGGCCGTGAGTTCGGAGGGCGGTTCTGCGGGATTCTTCATGAACCTCAAGCTCAGAAATTGGCGGCGATTTTAGCATGCCAGCCCTTGGCCGAGTCCCGTTATACGGCTCGCGACGCTTCCACGGAACCGCAGCACAGGCCGATGCGCCGACGTTGGCTGTCTAGATTGCGACGCCGGTGAAAATTTCAAGCCCTCGTGCCGGATTATCGCCACGGCAGATTGGAACGATCGAAGCGGGGCAAGTTGAATACGACTGCCGTCCTCGATCGCTCAGCGAACGGACCGGAGCGTCGGGACCGGTACGCGCCTCACGCCGGCACGCGGCCGTAGCGGTCCTCGAAGCGAACGATGTCATCTTCGCCGAGGTACGCGCCTGTCTGAACCTCGATGATCACCAACGGGTCCTTGCCGTGATTCGCGAGCATGTGCTTGTGCCGGGCGGGAATATAGGTCGACTCGTTGGATAACACCGTCAGGCTCGCGTCGCCGTTGACGACCGAGGCTTCACCGCTGACGACGACCCAGTGCTCGCTGCGATGATGATGCATCTGCAGCGACAGAGACGCCCCGGGCTTCACGGCGATGCGCTTGATCTTGAATCCCGGACCCTCGTCGAGCACCGTATAGGTTCCCCAGGGACGGTGCACCGTGCGGTGATGGCGGCTCGCCTCGTGACCACGCGACTCGAGCTGCTGCACGATGCGTTTCACCTCCTGCGCGCGGTCGCGGTGCGCGACCAGCAGCGCATCCGGTGTATCGACGATCAACATGTTCGACAGGCCCAGCGCGGCGACCAGCCTGTGCTCGGAGTGGATGAAGCTGTCGGCAACGTCGACCAGCGCCGCATCGCCGAGTACACGGTTTCCATGCCCGTCGGCCTCGGTGAGCCCCGAGAGCGCGTTCCACGAGCCAATATCGCTCCAGTCGAACCGGGCGCGAACCACCGCAACCGCGTCGTGCTTTTCCATCACCGCGTAATCGATGGAGGTGGACTCGATCAGCGCAAAGGTCGCCGCGTCGATCTCCAGCGCATAATCGAAGTCGCCGGTCCTGATCGACGCGGGCTTCGTAGCGCTCGCATGCCAGCAGCTGCGCGCGGCGCTCGCAAGTTCGGGAGCATGGCGCGAAAGCGCAGCCAGCATCGCATCGGCGCGGAAACAGAACATGCCCGAATTCCACAGATGGCGCCCGCCGGCGACGAATGCCTCGGCGCGCGCGAGGTCGGGCTTCTCGACAAAGCGCTTCACGCGGGCGCCCGGCAGCCCGTGAAGCGGCTCCCCGGTTTCGATATAGCCGTAGCCGGTCTCCGGCGCATCCGGAACGACGCCGAAGGTCACGAGTTGACCCTCGCGGGCGATACTCACCGCATCGCGTGCGGCCTGGGCAAAACTCTGACGGTCGCCGATCAGGTGATCCGCCGGAAGAACGAGCAGCACCGCATCCGAACCCAGCGTCGAAGCCGCCCAGTGGGACGCCAGCGCAATAGCCGCTGCAGTATTGCGTCCCTCCGGCTCGAGTAGAAAATGCACCCGTCGGTCGTCTGACGTTCGATCGGGGAAGCCCACCTCATCTCGCGCCTGAAAGTAGTACTCGCGATTGGTGACCAGCAGCACATCCCCGATCTGGCTCCCCGCGGCGCGCTCAAAAGCATGCTGCAACAGACTCCTGCCGTCGGGCAGCCGGATGAACGGCTTCGGATAGGCCGAGCGCGACACCGGCCACAAGCGCGTTCCGGCGCCGCCGCAGAGGATCACCGATACGGTTTTGCTCATCGGGCACATTTTACGTTATGCCGGAGCCGATCACCGCTTCGCGTTCCCGCGCGCATATTCGAACACATGTTCCGGCGCACGTTGCCTTATAGTAGCGTTGGATCAATAACGCGGCGCTGACCTGCGCCCCAGCAGCATATTCATGTCTCAGGACCGCGTATGCGTCTCGGTAGTGAGCCATCTTCAGGCACCGCTCGTGGCAGGCCTGATCGAGGATCTGGCCACGCATTGCCGTGAGTCCGTCGAGCTGATCCTCACCCTCAATGTCGACGAACCGCTGCCCTTGCGGACCGGCGAAGCCGGCTATCCGATCGAACTGGTGCGAAACCGCTCGGCACGCGGTTTCGGCGCCAACCACAACGCGGCATTTCGCCTTTGTCATGGGCGGACTTTTTGCGTACTGAACCCCGATATCCGGCTCACGGCCAACACTTTTCCCGTGCTGCTTGACGAACTCGAACGCGCTCGCACCGGTGTCGTCGCGCCGCGCATCGTCGATCCTGCGGGCCGCACCGAGGACAGCGCGCGCCGCTTTCCAACGCTGTCGAGCCTCGCGGCCAAAGCGCTGGGCCGCGCGCAGCGGCTCGACTACGAGTTGGAATCGTCGCCATTTTCGCCGGACTGGATTGCCGGGATGTTCATGCTGTTCAAGGCCGACGCATTTCGCGAGGTCGGTGGTTTTGACGAGAGATATTTTCTCTACTACGAGGACGTGGACATCTGCGCGCGGCTGCGCACTGCCGGTTACGGCGTCAGGCTGGTACCCGCGGCCTGCGCAATCCACGATGCGCGCCGGGCCAGTCACAGCGACTGGCGCCATCGCGCTTGGCACGCGCAGAGCGTGCTGCGATATCTGCTGACCACAGGGCGTTCGGCGCGATAGACGACAAGAACCTCACCGGAGTCCCGACCTCGTTGCCCCGCGTTGGACGCCTTCGAAGCACATTCGCCACAGCAGCATCGCCGACGCCCCCGCGGCGCCGAGCGCGATCAATGCTCGAAGCTCTGCGCTCTGGACGCTTGCCACCCAGCCAAGGGACGCGCAGGCAAGCGCAATCGCCACGGCAAGTCGCACCGGGAACCGTGTCGCGAAAGGCGCCGCGCGTCCGGCCATCCAGAGCAAGGCCAGGCCATCCACCACGACCCGTGCCGTCCACACCATCGCGGCACCTTCTATACCGGCCATCTCGAGCGCGAACCACAGGCCGGCAAGGTAGAGCGGGAGTTCGATGAGGTGCAGCTTCGCGACACGGTCCGGCATGCCCGCTCCCTGGACAAAGGTGAACGGCACCAGCGCCATCGCATTGGCAAGAACGCCCGCCGCGAGCCACTGCAGCACGCGGTAACTGTGTGACGCGAAATCGGCGCCGAGCCAGAGTGCAAGCGCTTCCTCGGCAAACGCCACGATCGGCAGAACGACGGGGAACAGCAGCGCGAACACGGCGGCGATCGACCGATTCATCAGCCGGTGCGATTCCTGATCGCGATGCGCCAGGTCCCGGCTGAATCTCGGAAACAGCACCCCTGCGAGTGCGGCCGGAACAAACAGCAGCTTGGTGACAACCTCATACGGAGTGGCGTAATAGGCGACTGCCGCCATGCTCGCGAGACTGCCGATAAGAAAGCGGTCCAGGTAGGTCATCAGCGGGCCAATCACATTGCTCACGGTAAGCCACCCTCCGAACGCAAGCAGCGGCCGAAACAGCGTCCGGTCCGGCGGCTCGACTTTCGCCAGCGCGGGCAGCGCACGCAGGCACGCAAGCGCATGCGCGATCAATCCCGCGGCACGTACCGCGAACAGGCTCGCACTGACGGCAACCAGGCTGGGCGTAAACAGCGAAACCGCCAGCGGCGCCAGGAAAATCGCTGCGGCCAGAGGCATGCGGATGAGGTTGGCCAGCCTGAACAGATGAAAACCGTCCATGACGCCGCGCAGGCCGGCGCCGACGATGGTAAGGGGTACCGATAGCGCGAGAAACCACATGGCACCCGTTGCTTCGGCACGCAGATCCGCTGGAACGTTCAAGACAACGCGTACCAGAGGGTCCGCCGCGAGCACGACGACCAACGCGCCTAACGCGCCGAACGCCGACATGAGCGCCATTGCCGTCCACACGATGCGGCCCGAGTCGCCGCCGTCGGCACTGGCGGCGCGTTCGGCCACCAGTTTGGTCAACGCGCGCCCGAGCCCGAAGTCCAGGAATCCGAAATAGCCCGTCAGCATCCACAGCAGCGTAAGTATGCCGAAGCGCTCAATTCCCATCGCGCCCAGCAGCGGCGGCACCGCAAGCAGTCCCACGGCCAGAGGGACGATCGATCCGGCGAGATTCCAGACTGTATTGCCGACCAGCGACGACCCTGTTTCGTTGGAAGACTTACCGGCAGCGTTCATGAAAAGTGGAGTCCCGCGACCGTGCATTGGTGCAGACGCCGGCTTTTGGTGCAAAGCGCACCCGGGCGTGCCCGCGGCCGGTCTCGGAGCATGATCCCCCATCGAAAACCCGTCGCCGGCCCGCTGGCCGTCGAGCAGATCAGCGCGGGCCGGATGTTAATATTCATGACGTCCTTGGGTCGCGATCGATGAACAAGACCCAGTATAAGAGATGGGTTGTGGCATTGCCCACGAACGGAGCAGACAGCGCTGTGAGAGGCTTGGAACCGGCCGCCACGGATCCGAAGGAGATTCTTGCGCACCCGCAGCGCAGCTGCAGATTATGCGGCGCGCACGGAAGCGTTCTTCATTCCGGGCTGGCCGATCGTCAGTCCCCCGTGCCGGGCGTATGGTCGTTCCGGCGATGCGTAAATCGACAGTGCGATTTGACGTGGCTCGACCCATTGCCGCTGGAGCAGGAACTGGCCAAGGCCTACGGCGACTATTACACGCATGAGAGACGCGACGCGACTGCGGGCTTATTTGCTCGAGCGATGAACACCATGAAGAGCGGCTATCTCGCCAGCCGATTCGGCTACCGAGAAGGCGTCGGTGCGCTCGCGCGAATCGCCGGTTGGGCTCCGTGGCTGTATCCCGGCCGTCCTCCCGAACTTGACCTCTCGGTGATGTGGCTCGAGGCAGCACGCACGGGAAGGCTGCTGGACATCGGCGCGGGCAGCGGGTGGCTCGTGGAAAACATGAACGCTCTGGGCTGGAACGCGCAAGGACTGGATGTCGATCCGGTCGCCGTCAGCAACGCGCGCGAGCGCGGACTGAACTTTCATCAAGGCAGCGTAGCCGACCAGCATTATTCCGAAGCGACGTTCGACGCGGTGACGTTGTGCCATTCCATCGAACACGTTTCCGATCCGGTGGCACTGGTCACCGAGTGCCTGCGCATCGTAAAACCCGGCGGGCAAGTGATCATGGTAACGCCGAATACCGACAGTCTCGGCCATCGCGTCTTTGGCCGGGCATGGTTTCCGCTCGATCCACCACGCCACCTGCTTCTATTCAACCGCCGCTCGATGACCTCCATGATCACGAGCGCAGGCGCAGGCCGATTCCGGATCTTCTCGACTTGCCGGGATGCAAACGGGATTTTCCTCGCCAGTCGGGCAATCCGGCGATACGGACGATTTGACGTGAACGCCCCGCGCTCGGCCCTAGACAAGATTGCCGGCCGCGTAGCACAGACAGCCGAAATCCTGGCGCTGCTCGCCAAACCGTGGTGCGGAGAGGAACTGGTGGCGATCGTCGAGAAACCACGCAGCGCGCTCGGATCGTGATTTCGGCATCCGAAGCCGGCGCGACACCGGCTCGCGATCCGAGCGTGGCGGTCATCGTCATCAACTACAACGGCGGCGACATGCTGCTGCGCTGCCTGCACGATCTGTCGCGACAGACCTGGACCGCATTCAAGGTGATCGTGGTGGACAACGCCAGTTCCGACGATTCCATGCAGCGGGCCGAGCAGGAGTATCCGAACATCCACGCGCTCAGGCTGCAAGACAATGTCGGATTCGCGATGGGCAACAATATCGGCGCGGATCTCGCCAGGGAATGCGGCTGGATCGCCTGTCTCAACCCGGATGCCTATGCGCATCCCGAGTGGCTGAGCAGCCTGATGCGGGCAGCGCAGGCGCATCCCGAATTCGCCATGTTCGGCAGCAAATTGATTCTGGCGCCGCGTCCCGACCGGCTCGACGGCACCGGCGACATATACCACGTGTGCGGCGCGGCCTGGCGCAGGGACCACGGCCGCAAGTTGGCCGTTGGGCATCACGCGGAGGAAGAAATCTTCGCCCCGTGCGCGGCGGCGGCGCTGTATCGTCGGGACGCGTTCGACGACGCGGGCGGGTTCGACAACGATTTCTTCTGCTTCTTCGAAGACGTTGACCTGGCTTTCCGGATGCGGCTGCTGGGATATCGCTGTTTCTACGTCCCCGGCGCGATCGTCCATCACGTGAGTTCGGCGATAACGGGGTTCGAGAGCGAGTTCAGCGTCTACCACGGACACCGGAATCTGGTCTGGACGTTCTTCAAGAACATGCCGCGTCCGCTCTTCGTCGCCTTCCTCCCGCTGCACATCATCCTGAATATCGTCTCGATCGTGCTCTATACGTTCAAGGGGAAACCGCTGACCATCCTCAGGTCGAAGCGGGACGCGATCCGCGGATTGCGTTCCGCGTGGCGCAAGCGAGCGCTGATCCAGTCGCGACGGCGAGTGTCGTCCCGGGAGCTGCTGCGGCTGATGCAGAAGGATTTCTTCAGCCTGTGGAACCGCTAGTCGTGGACCAGCGATAACCGGTCCCGAGAGCGTGGCCGATCGGCCGCAGCGCTCTCGCAACGCCGGGCCGATTCTTGTATTGTATGAGCCTCGAGCGCCGCCATTCAGCCTCGCGCCATCACCGAAGGCTTTCGTGACCGGTCCCGGTTCAGAAAAGATGATCGAGTGTGCCTTGTTCGTGCTTTCCGGCTATCGACCCGACGAGGGGCGATTGATCAGAACGTTCCCGCAGCCCGTGGGTCACAGATTCTCATGATCCTTGCATCCTTCGATGTCGCTCGACGCTGACCCAGGCATTCAAGCCGAGCACCGCCTGCTCCAGCGTTCAGCCGAGCTGACCGGTTTTCCGTTGCTCGGCAGCGCCGAATGGCCGCAGGCCACGGTCATGCCCGATGGTCTGCCTTTGTCGTTCCTCGCGCGAAGCCGCATCCTGCCGCTCGGCATGTCGGAAGGCGCGCTGCGCGTCGCCTGCCCGGTGCCGCTCGACCTGGCCGCGCTCGACGCGCTGCGCCAGTTCGTCGGCGTTCCGCTCCAGGTGCTGCTCGCGCCTCGGTCCGGCATCGATGCGAAATTGGCCGAACTGGTCAAGGTCGAATCGCAGGGCGTGGAGGCGACCGGCATTTTCGCGGCCAACGACCTGAACGACGAGAACGAACAGGCCCTCGACGACAGTCTCGAAGCACTGCGGGCCATCGCAGAGGATGCGCCGGTGGTGCGGCTG
>MEQX01000077.1:13340-15752 GCA_001770415.1 Betaproteobacteria bacterium RIFCSPLOWO2_02_FULL_63_19
GAGGCGCGCGCCTCCGACATCCACTTCGAGATCTTTCAGGGCCGCTTTCGCGTGCGCTTTCGCATCGACGGCGTGCTGCACGACGTCGAATCGCCGCCGCTGCGCATGTTCCTGCCGGTGATTTCGCATCTGAAGCTGCGCGCGCGCATGAACATCGCCGAGCGGCGCCTGCCCCAGGACGGCCGCGCGAAGGTGCTGCTGCAGAACCGCGAAATCGACATGCGCGTCTCGACCATCCCGATCGTGCACGGCGAGAGCATGGTGATCCGCCTGCTCGACCAGGCGCCGGGGCTGCTGCAGATCGAAGCGCTCGGCATAGACGAGAAGGGCCTGCGCATCGTGCACGGAGCCATCGCACAGCCGCACGGGATGATCCTGGTGACCGGCCCCACCGGCAGCGGCAAGACGACCACGCTGTACGCGGCGCTCACCCGCATCAACGATTCCCGCACCAAGATCATCACCATCGAGGATCCGGTCGAATATCAGATCGACGGCATCAACCAGATGCAGGTCAAGCCGCAGATCGACCTGAACTTCGCCAATGCGCTGCGTTCGATCGTGCGGCAGGATCCCGATGTGATCATGGTGGGTGAAATCCGCGACCGGGAGACCGCAGAGATCGCCATCCAGTCCTCGCTCACCGGCCACCTGGTGTTCTCGACGCTGCACACCAATGATTCGTTCAGCGCCGCCCACCGGCTGCTCGAAATGGGCGTCGAAGGCTATTTGATCGCTTCCTCGGTGCTGCTCATCGTCGCCCAGCGTCTGGTGCGGCTGGTGTGTCCGCATTGCCGCGTCACTCAGGCCCCTGCTGCGAGCGAGTCGTACTTCCTGTCGCTGCACGGGGTCGTCGAGCCGGACCTCGAACTCGCGCACGGCACCGGTTGCAGCCACTGTACCCATACCGGCTATGCCGGACGCACCGGCATCTACGAAATGCTGCCGATGAGCGCGGCCTTGAAGGAAGGCATCCTGCGCAAGCTGCCGGCCGAGGGGCTGCGGCGCATCGCGCTCGATGACGGTGTGCGGCCGATGCTCCTCGACGGAATCCGCAAGGTGCTTGACGGCGCGACGACGCTCGAGGAACTGGCACGCGTCACCCGGCAGGAGGTGTGATGCGCTTGCGCTACACCGGCCGCGATGCCGCGGGCGAACAGGTCTCGGGCGAGATGGTCGCCGGCGACGAGAATGACGCCCAGCGCGCGTTGCAGCAAAGCGGTCTGTCGGCGGTGAACGTTTCCGCGGCCGCGCAAGGACCAACGAAATGGCTGCGCGCGCGCGTACAAGGCGGCGTTGGCCAGCGCCGGCTGCTCGAATTCAGCGAGCAGTTGGAAACGCTGCTCGGCGCCGGCCTGCCGCTGGACCGGACCTTGCACGTGATCCTCAACACGACCGAGCACCCGCAGACGCGCGCGATCATCCAGTCGGTCATCGTCGACGTGGAAAAGGGCGAGTCACTCGCCGCGGCGTTCGCGCGCCACCCGGCCATGTTTCCGCGGCTCTACGTCAGCATGATCCGCGCCGCCGAGGAGGGCAGCCTGCTGCCGGTGGTGCTCAAGCGCCTGATCCGCTATTACGAACAATCGATCGAGTTTCGCAGCTTCCTGATCGCCTCGTCGGTGTATCCGGCCGTGCTGCTGGTGTTCAGCATCGTCGCGGTGCTGGTGCTGGCGCTGTTCGTGATTCCGCGCTTTGCCGAGATGTTCGCAGACATCAATCAGCCGCTTCCGCTGCCGGCGCGGATTCTGCTCGCCGCGTCCGGCGCGCTTGAGCGCTGGTGGGGTGCCATGCTCGCGGCGACGCTCGTCGTCGCGGTAGGCGTTCGCGTCTACCTCGGAACCGACGCCGGGCGCGAGGCCTGGCAGAAGCGCGTGTTCCGGCTGCCGCTGCTCGGACCGCTGCTGTTCCGCGCGCAGTTGGCGCGCATCTGCCGCACGCTGGGCACGCTGCTTGCGAGCGGCGTTCCGATACTGACGGCGATGCGCGCGGTGCAGGGGCTGTCGGAGAACATCGTGCTGTTGCAGGGGATCGAACGCCTGCAGCGCGCGGTCAAGGAGGGCAAGGGGCTCGCGCGGCCGTTGCTCGCCGATCCGCTGTTTCCGAAAATGATGGGACAACTGGTGGCCATCGGCGAGGAATCGGGCTCGCTCGACGCGATGCTGGTCAAGATCGCCGACCGCTACGAGGCGGAGGTCCGCAGGGCCACGCGGACGCTGCTGACGGTGCTGGAACCGGCGCTGATCATCGCGATGGGCAGTTCGATCGGCCTGATCGTCATATCGATGCTCTATGCGATATTCTCGATCAATGAGATCCCGCTTTGAGAAGGCTTGCGCGTGGAAGAGCGGGAGTGCATGCAAATCGCGTTGCAGGGTCTCCCCGTTTCGGGAAGTTGCAGACTTCGCAACT
>MEQX01000077.1:15784-16356 GCA_001770415.1 Betaproteobacteria bacterium RIFCSPLOWO2_02_FULL_63_19
GATTGTATAAAGTAAAACCCTACTGTCATAAAATCTTCAACATTTGAGACGCACATGAACCATCGGGCGAAACAACGCGCGCACGCCTTCACGCTGATCGAACTGCTGATCGTGATGGCCATCATCGGCCTGCTCGCGGCGCTGGTCGGGCCGCGGCTGTTCCAGCATCTGGGCAGTTCCAAGGTAAAAGCCGTCGCGGCGCAGATCGAGCTGATCGGGACCGGGCTCGATGCCTACCGGCTGGACCTCGGACGCTATCCGAGCACCGAGCAGGGGCTGGCCGCACTCTGGCAAAAACCCGAGAACCCGGATCAGGCGGCGAAGTGGCGCGGGCCGTACCTGAAGAAGCCGGTCGAAAAGGACGCATGGGGCGGAGCCTGGGTCTACAAGAGCCCCGGCGATCACGGCGAGTACGAGTTGTCTTCGCTCGGCGCCGACGGGCGCGAAGGCGGCAGCGGCGAGGATGCCGACATACACAGCTGGTGAATGTGCGCCCGGGTGCCGCGCGGGCAACGATGGAACAAACAGCTTGTTTCGAATGGGGCATCCGCTTATCTCGTTGTTTTGGAAAG
>MEQX01000077.1:16386-16466 GCA_001770415.1 Betaproteobacteria bacterium RIFCSPLOWO2_02_FULL_63_19
GGACGTATACAAACCCGGATTCATCGCGATGTCCGTGGGCACGTGAGTCATGGAGGACTATTCGGCATGCGGCCGGCACG
>MEQX01000077.1:16504-18509 GCA_001770415.1 Betaproteobacteria bacterium RIFCSPLOWO2_02_FULL_63_19
TGCCGAACCGATGCTGCGCGCCGCGCGCGAGCAAAGCTGGATCGAGCGGCTGCAGGCGGAGCTGATCCGCGCCCGCAGCCGCGCGCGCGCCTCGGGTACCGTGTCGATCGTCAGCTTCGTGCCGCAGCAGCAAGAAATCCGTTTCGAATCCGGCTCCAACACCCGGATACTGACGCTCCCCGCCGGATTCCAGTTCGAGTCCGCGTTGGAGGCATCCGCCGGCGAGCAGCCCTGGACGGAAACATTGCTTTTCTTCCCCGATGGAACGACTTCAGGCCTTGAACTCACGCTAACCAGTACCGGCAGACGTGCAGCACGCCTGCGTGTCGTCGCGGTGACCGGGAAGATCGAACTCTCGCCGTGGGAGCCGCTGCCGGAAGCCGATGCGGGGCCCCCGGCATGAACCGCGCGCAGGCCGGCTTCACGTTGCTGGAAGTGGTGGTCGCGATCGCCGTGATCGGGGCCGGATTCGCGGTCGGACTGGCCGCCATGTCCGGCTCGCTGCGGCTGATGCGCGCCGCCGATGAATACGAACAGGCGATGCTGCTCGGCCGCGCGGCGATGACCGAGGCGCTCGCCTATCCGGACTACGACATCGTCGAGGACCGGGAGCGCGAGTTCTATCACCGCGTCGAGTATGCCTACCGCGTCGAATTCCGCCCCGTCCGCGTTGATCAAACCGCCGAGCCGGCCGGGGCGACCGGTTCGACGCAATCTGCCGGAGTCGGCGCGGCGGCATCATCAACGCCTTCGCCTCTGGAACAGATTTCGGTCGATGTCTACTGGGGCGAGGGTCGCAGCCGCACCTATCGCCTGGTGACCTACCGGTTGCGCCAATCCGCGTCCGAGACATCGCAGCGGCACGCGCGAGGCAACGCCCCTGCCAGCGAGACTCCGGCAGCCGCGGCGGCGAGCGGAACGGACCGGCCGGGCGAGTATCCGCTCGAACCACGCCGCGACGAAAGCCCATGAACCGCCGCGCCGCAGGATTTACGCTGATCGAATTGCTGGTGGCCATCACATTGGCAAGCCTGGTCGCGTTGCTCGGGGCGCTTGTGCTGCGCACCGCGATCGATTTTCACGAGCGCGCGACGCGCCACATCAGGGAGCGCGAAGACCTGCGCGCGGCGGACCGCCTGCTGTTGCACGAGTGGTCCGGACGGCGCGCACAGGGCGTGCTCGCCAGCGCGAACGAAATCGAGTTTCAGACCGATCGCCTTGCCGGCCCCTACGCCGCCGGGGAAGCGGGCGAGGTCAGGGTTCGCTACCTGTGCAGCCGGAGCGACGATGGAGAAGTGGCGCTCGAGCGCCTGCTGCTCGCCCGCGCCGAGGCGCAACCCGGCGGTGCGCGCGATTCGCGCAGCGAACGAGTATCCGCCAAGAACGAAACCTGGCGGGTATTGCACAGCGAGATTCTGGTCCCGCAACTGCTCGCGTGCCGATTCGCCTACCTGGAGCCGCGCGAGGAACGCGACGCAAGGATCGCGCAATGGCGCGCGGAAATCGCCGAAGCAGAGCCCCCGCCCCGGCTGCTGCGGCTGACCCTGGTGACCGCGCGCGGCGAAACCGCGCCTCTGGTCTATGGTACGGAGGGCTGATGGCGCAGCGCGGCTACATCCTGATTTTTGTTCTCGCGATCCTGCTGTTCCTGGTGGGCACGGTCACCGGGGCCTCCTATGCGCTGCGCCTCGGCGCGCAGGAAGGCCAGCAGCAGCGCGAGCGGCTGCGCGCCGAATTCCGCGTGCGCGGCGCGCTCCACTATGCGCTGGCGCAATTCGCCCTCGCTGCGGCAACCCCCGCGCCGGCGGCGGGGAAGAGTGCAAACGATCAGAACGAGCAGCCTCAACCCGGCTGGCCATTGGAGGAGTCTTCGCGGTCGTTGCAGATCGATGGGATCGAGGTCGAGGTCGCAATCGAAGACCCCGGGGGTATCGCCGACGCCAATGCGCCCGACGAGCGCATGTGGACCGACTACTTCGCCGAACTGCTGCACGCGCCGAGCGCC
>MEQX01000077.1:18534-21342 GCA_001770415.1 Betaproteobacteria bacterium RIFCSPLOWO2_02_FULL_63_19
TCGTCGCATGGAAAGAGCGCGTCGGCAAAACGAACGGCCGCGGCGGCTTTGCCAGCATCGATGAAATGCTGATGCTCGACGCACTGCCGGCGAGCGCGCGCTACGGCGGGGCGGCCGCAGGCGATGATGCAGACGCTGCATCGCAAGGCCTGCAAGGCTTCGCGGACCTGTTCATGGTCGGCACCGGCGAGCGCGTCTTCGACGTCAACCGCGCCGCGCTGCCGCTGCTGGCGGCCGCGACCGGCGCAGGAGCCGATCGCCTCGCCGCCTACGATGCCGCCCGGCAGCGCGCGCGGCTGAGCCTGGCCGAGGCCGTGCGAATTCTGGGCGAGCGCGCGCGGCCGCTGTTGCAGGAGACCCGAACCGACCCCGTCTATCGGATCGTGCTCTCCACGCAAACCGGCATCGGCACCGGCCGGATGCGCCTGGCGGCATTCGTGCAGCGGCGCGAAGGCCTGGTGCGGGTACTGTCGTCGCGCCTGGGCACGGTAGACGCGGCGAATGCGCAACCATGATCCATGCCCGGGCAGGCTATCATTGGCGTCAAATGAGTCGCATCCATGCTTCCCTGTGCGGCACGAGCCGGAACCGAACGGGGCGGATTGATTTAACGCCGCCGGTCTCCCGAATCGTCAACAGAACATTCTGTTCTAAGCCGGACGAGCCGAAACCAGAATGGGAAGCCTTGTTTTGACAGCCGAAAACTGACGCCGCATCGTGTCCGAAAAGTCCAAACGGCTCATTCATCACATATCGAACGCGGATTTCTAGCTAGAATTCGAGACCGGTTCTCATTGGGCCGCGCGATACGATCCTGTCCCGACTGCCTTCATTGACAGATGAGCGGCCCAAGACCCAAGATGCGTACCGTTGCTGTGCGCTTTGAAGTGCTAATCGGTATATCCACGCTTGTCTAGGATGGCGGATTGACCTTCATGAATGCAAGCAAGTTAAAGGAGGTGGGATGATGACTAGGGACCCTGTTTGCGGCGCGGAGGTAAACGAGGAGAGTGCGGTCGGGGACGAGGTGCAATTTTGGGGAATGCCCTATTACTTTTGCTCCTCGAAATGCCGGGAAGCTTTCCAGCGGGAGCCCCAGAAGTATGTAGAGGGGGAGTCTGAGGAGGAACTCAGCTACGATCCGCGTATGTTCCTCGGGGATATGTAGTCGAAAACGGCCTGCCAGACTGCTGTTGAGTCACTGCGAGTAACGCGGTGGAGCGACTATGGCCGGCCACGGGGCTGGTTATCCGGAGAAGCGGGGGTGGCAGCTGTTAAGTTGCGAGCCCTTCACCGCGGCGAGGAGACGGTCAACTCCGGCTGCCGTATCGGCCGCGGTGCGTGACAGCGCGTATTGATGGCAGAGGATCGCTATGGTGAAGAAGCCCTCGCGTCAAGTAGGCATGGTCATTGACCTAAACAAGTGCATCGGCTGTCAGACATGCAGCATGGCCTGCAAACGGCTCTGGACAGGGGGAGATGGACAGCAGCAATTGTGGTGGAACAAGGTCAACACCATGCCCGGAGAGGGGTCGCCGCGAGGCTGGGAGGATATGGGAGGCGGTTTCGATGCGGATCCTTCCTTCCTGGGATGGCGCGTTGGAGCAGGTAAGCCGGGTCCCTCACGACTTCCTGAAGACGACGAGTTCGGTACGTATGTGCAACTCCCGGCCGGTGAGGAGGTGGCCCGCTCAGGCGAGGGTCGACGTACTACGACGCCCGAGGCCCGTCCCCGCTGGATGTACAACTGGGATGAGGACAGGGGTGCCGGTGTACACCCCAACGCCTTCTTTTTTTACCTCCCCCGGCTGTGCAACCACTGCGACAGGCCGGCATGCCTGGAAGCCTGTCCCCGAGGTGCCATCTACAAGCGGGAGGAGGACGGAATCGTCCTTGTCAACGAGGAGAAGTGTGAGGGGTATCGGTTCTGCATGGAGGCTTGCCCCTACAAGGTGATCTATTTCAACCCTAAGGAGAACGTCGCGCAGAAGTGCATCGGCTGCTATCCGCGCGTCGAAGCGGGCGTAGCGCCCGCCTGCGCACGGTCGTGCCCGGCCAGAGCGCGCTTCTACGGCTACGTGGACGATCCGGAGAGCGTCGTCTACAAGCTGAGGAAGTGGGGAGTGGCGCTTCCACTGCATCCGAAGTTCGGTACCGGTCCCAACGTGTTCTATATTCCCATCATGTCCTCATCCCGCCTGGATGAAGAGGGCCGACCTACCGGGGCGCCCAGAATACCTCTGGACTATCTGAAAAGCCTCTTCGGGGACGCCGTGGAGGGGGCGCTCAATACGCTGCGAGAAGAGCGGCAGAAGGTGAAGAATGGATTTAACTCGCCCCTAATGGAGATGCTCGTCGGCTGGAGATGGCCGGATGACTTCTTCGCGCCTTTCGTGAAGGCCCCTGACGAGGCAAAAGCCCCTCGCCAAAAGGTGTCCGGTGATGCAGCAGCAGGGTGACAGGGCGTGGGAGCAGAAGTATCGGGACGTCTGGTCCTGGGACCGCACGGCCAGGGTAACGCACCCCCAGGACTGCTATCCCGGTAACTGCTCCTGGGTTGCGTATATTAGGGACGGCAAAGTCGTCCGAGAAGAGCAGACGGGAAGATACCCCGTTGTGGACCCTTCCACCCCCGACTGGAATCCCCGGGGGTGCAACAAGGGCTGCATGTACTCTGCCGTGACCTACGGGAAGGAGCGGCTCCTTCAGCCCATGAAACAAACGGGGGCTCGGGGGTCTGGGCAGTGGAAGCCCATCTCCTGGGAGGAGGCGTATCGGGAGATCGCCGACGCCCTCATCGATGCGACG
>MEQX01000077.1:21373-26597 GCA_001770415.1 Betaproteobacteria bacterium RIFCSPLOWO2_02_FULL_63_19
GCCAGTCGTACAACTTATCAACGCGCTCGGCGGTATCGCGCTGGACGCGGTGGGTGAGTTCAGCGACATCAGCATCGGCCAATACATAACGTTCGGCAAGTACCACCATGCGGGGACCCAGGACACGTGGTTCAAGTCCGGGTTGAATATCGTGTGGCACATGAACCCCGTCTATACCCGGATTCCCGGCTACCATTTCCTCAGCGAGAACAAGTACAAAGGCGGCGAGCTGGTGGCTATCGCCCCGGACTACAGCCCCTCGTGTGTTCATGCCGATCAGTACGTGCCCATCCGCGCGGCGACCGACGCCGCTCTCGCCCTGGGGATGTGCAGAGCGATCCTGGAGAACGGGCTGGAGGACAGAGCATTTATCAAAACGCAGACAGACCTGCCCCTCCTGGTTCGAGACGATACACGCCGTTTCCTGCGAGCGTCGGACCTCGAGGATCGCCCCAGCGAAGAGGCCTTCTACATCTGGGACACAAACGACTCCCTCGTCAAAGCCCCGCAAGACACACTAAAGTTGGGCGCCCTTGAGCCCGACCTCGATGCCGTCCGCGATGTGCCTCTGAAAGATGGACGGCGTGTTCGGGTGAGGACCGTCTTTTCCATCCTAGTGGTGACACTGCGCGACGACTATTCCCCGGAGAGGGTGAGGGAGATCACCGGGCTCCATCCCGACGTGGTTGAGACGCTGGCGAAAAAGGTGGCCACCCGACGTACTAATATCCTGGCCGGGCTCAACACTCCAAAGGTATTCCACGGGGATCTAATAGAACGCTCCATGTGCCTCTTGCTCGCGCTCACAGGAAACTGGGGGCGACCCGGCAGCGGCATAGGAAGTTGGGGTGTCATGCCTGATCCGGGTGTGCCCTACGGTTACGGTGGAAAAGGGGGGGGCTCCGAAGCCTTGGCCCGTCGACTCATTCGTAAACCAAACCCGACGGAGGAAGAACTTGCCATACGCGCCAGCATGATCCAGGCAAAGCTGTATTCGCCCACCGTGCCGCCATTCTTCTTCTGGTATTTTCATTGCGGCTACAAGAAGGTCTGGGACGCCATTCCCCCTGATGAGATGGGCCTTCCACGCAGGGTGTCTGAATATGTCGATGAGGCGCTCGGCGCCGGGTGGTGGGAGGGCTTTGTCAGGCCCGACCCATCTGTAGAGCCCAAGGTCCTGTTCATCATGGGCAATAACCCCCTGCGCAGGATGCGCGGCGGCACCCGGACAATGTTGGAGGAGTTGTGGCCGAAGCTGCGCAAAGTGATTACCGTCGACGTTCGATGGAGCACCTCGGCGCTCTATTCGGATCTTGTGCTGCCGGCGGCCTTTTTCTACGAGAAGGAGCAGTTCCATTCGCTTACGTCGAATGAGGTCCGCTTCTGGGCCTATGGGCAGAAGGCCATCGACCCGGTCGGGGACTCTCGCAGCGAGTGGCGCATTGTCAATGGATTGGCCCGCGCGATAGCGCAGAGGGCGAGTGAAAGGGGGCTGACCACGTACCATGTTCCCCACGGGGTTACCCCGGAGAGGTGCAAGGCGGTGCTGGGGCGCGCCCTCTCCCTTCCTGACGCACTCCGCCCCCTCCTCGGGGCGCGCCGTCGCTTCAATGAAATTCCGGATGTGCTGACCATGCAGGGTAAATACGTCGAGGATGATGTGGAACAGGCGTTGAAGGACATGGTGGAACGATGCAAGGATGAAGGGCTTTTCGAACCGGACGAGAGCCTCGAAAAGATAAGGGAGCGCGGCTTCGTGAAGTATCACGGGCTGGGCACCTCTGTCCAGGCGCGGAACATCGCCACCGAGGTACAAGCAAACGACTCCGTTACCGCTCTTCTGCTACATACCCGGGATCATATTCCTTACCCTACGCCAACCGGGCGGGCGCAGTTCTACATAGACCACCCCTGGTTCCTGGAGTCCGGTGAGGCTCTCCCTGCGCATAAGGCCCCCCCTCGGCAGGGGGGGAACTACGCCTTTCGCATGGACAGCGGGCACCTGCGTTGGAGCATCCATGGCTCGACGGTGGCCAACGAACTCATGGTCCAGACCCATAGAGGTGAGCCCTTTATATTCGTCAACGAACTGGACGCTCAGCACAAGGGAGTCGCCGACGGGGACCGCATTCGCGTATTCAATGACTATGGCGAGTTTATCGTGCAGGCAAAGTTGAGCGCCCTGCCGGCGCGCGGCCAACTCATCATCTACCACGCCTGGGATCCCCATCAACACACCGGGTGGAGAGGCTACGACCACATCATTCCCGGTCTCATCAAACCGTTGCACCTGGCGGGTGGCTACGGCCACTTCAATTACTGGGTGTCCAACTGGCAGCCGCAGCAGGTCGATCGGCATATCAGTGTTGACTTCGAGAGCGTGAAATGAGAGCCGCCAAGGTGTCCTCGCTGACCTCGAGTGACGCCTCACCGAACTCGGACTTGTGGACGCGCGCACCAGCATACGGGCTAAAACTCAGCCCAGTGCCGGTAGCTACGGTAGATACATCTGCCTACGTCCGCCGGGCGTTTAGGCGTATCAACATCGGGGCCGTTAGCGCAGTAAATGTGCAGGCGGTGTGCGATGGCAAGCTCCTCAGCTTGCGCATGGAGTGGGAGGACCTCACAGAGGACGCTCACATCACCGGTACCGCCAGCTTACCGGATAAGGCGGCCGTCATATTTCCGATAAAGCCCGGCGCCTCGGTTATGACCATGGGCTCGCCCGTGGCGCCGGTCAACATGTGGCTGTGGCAAGCGGACAGGGAGGCGCCCTTCGACGTTTTCAGTCAGGGTATTGGCACGACCGCACGACGCGACCCATTGGTGAGCGGGCTTTCCGCAAAAGGCGTGTACTCGGGGGGAGGGTGGGCGGTCGTGCTGACCCGACCTCTTGAGGCGGATGGGATCGCGTATGTGAACCTGGCAGGAAAGCGCGTGCTGCAAGTCTCTTTCGCCGTGTGGGAGGGCAGCAACAGGGAGCGAGGCCCTCTGAAGGCCTTCTCGGGCGAATTTCAGGACCTCAGCTTGGAGACCTAGAACGTGGTGATTCTCGAATTCAACTACCCGGGTGCATACGAGTACTGGCAGCCGTTGTGGTTGCTGATCTTTATGCTGGTGTTCGTTCAAATCCCTACCGCGCTGACGCTGTTTTCTCAGGACACGAGATATTCTTCCTTCCTCTCATTCCCCGTCGGAACGTTGTCGTCCAGATGGGGAAGGAATGTCATGATCTGGATTCACCTCGTGTCCGGAGCGCTCGTCCTTCTGCTTGGCCTTGCCTGCATGGCTTTGTGGTTCCAGCAAAGGTTGAACTGGGGCATCCCTGTTTCGCAACTCCTCTTCGGTAGAGGAGAGGGAGTTCTTGCGTGGTCCACCATCGCCCTTACCATTGCGATAATAGCGCTGGCCGTAAGCGGGTTGTCTCTTTACGCCAATATCCGACCGGGCACACGGCTACCCGTCTGGCGTTTCGACTACGTGCTGTCGAAAAAGATACACAGGCTCTCCTTCATAATCATGCTGGCGGTCTTGCAATTTCATATGTTTTTTACCCCCAGGGTCTCGGGGATGTGGCTCTCCTGGCTCTTCGGGCCCGACCCCTTCGGGCTGATCGTGTTGCTTGTGCTGCTCGTCTTGGGAGTGGCGGTGATTCACGCAGCTTTCATCGGGCTGGAGTGGGTCACGACTACCATGTTTGCCAAGACCTTTTCCCGGCCTGTCGCCCCGGCGTCTCTGGTAGGCGTGATCGGTTTGATCGGACTTGCGGTTGCGGCGGTGATTCAGTCCGTACCTTTGGATTGGGTTGGTGCGGCAGGGCTTGGCGTCGTCCTCCTTATGGTGGCTTTGACAATGACTTTCGCTTACGCGTACAGGCAAAAGTAAGCTGCGACGAGAGGCGCTGGGGTTTAGAGATCGTCCCGTCTAATTGCAACTCTCTTTATTGCGACGGATCGCAGCAGGTTATTCACAATAGGCGTCTCGCAACTCCTTGTAACACCTGGAGACAGAGAGAAGGCGGGACGATCTCTTAAGGCTGACGGCTAATTGCTCAGGGCGCGTTGATTCACGGGTGAATTCAAAAGAAAGGAGGAGGCAATGGGACAATACGGCTTTCTATTCGATCAAGGGCGATGCACCGGCTGTCGAGCCTGCAGCATCTCCTGCAAGGCGTGGTACGACATCCAGCCGGGACCCGTGAAGTACATGCGCGTCTACCAGTGGGAGCAGGGAACGTTTCCCGATCTGCGTCTGGGACTATTGGCGATCAACTGCTACCACTGCGATAAACCAGACTGCGTGGATGCCTGTCCTCACGATGCGATCTTCAAGGAAGATAAATACGGGGCGGTGCTCATCGATCAGGACCGCTGCGAGGGCAAGCGCGATTGCTGGGACGCATGCCCCTATGGGTCCATCGTCTACGCCAGCGATAAGCCGGGCGAAAAAGCCCACAAATGTACGATGTGCATCGACCGCCTCGAAGATGGGCAGATGCCCATCTGTGTCGCGTCCTGCTCTCTGCGGGCCCTCGAATTCGGCCCCCTCGACGAGCTGAGGAACAAATACGGGGAGCTCGATACCCTGGAGGAGCTGCCGGATGGAAGCACCACGCGGCCGTCGGTTGTCTTCAAGCCTCGCGATGGCAAGAAGCAACTCATCCCCTGGGACGGGGACAAGGCCCTGGCGTTATGGCAGCAGCGGGGACCCTATGCCGCGCCGGACCTGCCGCCTACCTTCACCGATAAGGGAGCCGTCGTCAACCCTCCCTCCGGGATGGTCGGCAGGAGCCGCTTGGTCCTGAAGGCGAAGACGGTGGAAGAGTTCATGACCGCGACCCGCGACGATGAATAGTCTCTGCCATGATATCGACCCGTGATCGTGAAAGACGCCGTTCGTCCGATAGACACCACAAGGAGGAGGCAAAGATGGCAAGCCAGGGGATCGAGGCCCGGGAGGCCGTAGTCGGGAAGCTCAAAGCGTTGCATGCGGACGAGGAATCTGTTTACACCGGATGTCGCATCAACTGCGGCGGCAGCCAGTGTGTGCTCAAGGTCCGGCGGCGAAACGGCGTCGTGACCGCCATCGAGCCTGATGACCATTACAACCCCGGCGTGGGTCGCGAGGACGCCGTCCTCTCGGATCTCGATCTGATCAAGAACCGGCTCCAGGTTCGGGGCTGCCCCATGGGTTGGATGTTCCACAAGCTTGCATCCTCGCCGGA
>MEQX01000077.1:26619-30269 GCA_001770415.1 Betaproteobacteria bacterium RIFCSPLOWO2_02_FULL_63_19
GCACTGGATCTCGTCGCCGGCAACATGAAAGAGGCGGTGGCGCGTCACGGGCCGTATTCCATTGTGACCCCGTATGCGCCGAATGCCCGGCTCGAGCGGCTCTTTGGCCTGTGGGGTGCCGGTATGGAGGGCTGGGGTTGGTGCTCCATGGACCCGGGACGACTCGCCATGCATCTGATGACGGGAAATCCGGGCTGGTCCTACGGTGAGGGTTCCAATGACATGGCCGATTTTCTGATGAATACGAAATTGATCGTCTTATGGGGCTTTGAGCCGACGATCACTCACTTCGGGCCAGGTCATCAACTCGCGTATTACATTCGGATGGCGCGTGAAAAGGGCATACCCATTATCTGCATCGATCCGCGCTACACGGTGGCCGCAGAGGTTCTCGCCGACCAGTGGATCCCGATCAAGCCCGGTACGGATGCAGCAATGATGTTGGCAGTGGCCAACGTCGTCATCAAAGAGGATCTGTACGATAAAGCGTTCGTGGAGAAGTACGTCGATTTACGCGGTTTCGAGGAGTGGCGCAGTCATATCCTCGGTGAAAAGGACGGAATCGACAAGACGCCGGAATGGGCGGAGAAGATTTGCGCGGTGCCGGCGGAAACGATCCGGGGGTTTGCGCGTCTCTATGCGCAGAAAAAACCCACTTGGTTGTGGAAAGGCTACGGCATAGACAGAAAAAGCCGCGGCGAGAACACGGCGCGAGGGGCGGCGAGCCTCCAGGCGATCATGGGTTACTGGGGTGTCGCCGGCGGCTCGGTGCCGCTACATCTGCGCTTTCGCCACAAACCGTCCGTGATGCTTCCCTATGGCGATATTCCGAAGCGCATGGTGCCAAAGATGTACCGCAGTCACAAATGGGCACAGATGGTGCTGCTGTTAGACAAAGTGAACGCGGGAGAGATGAGCGTCGACGAGTATCGGCGCATCATAGGCTGGCGGGTGGGCGCGCTGCCCAAGAGACCGGTTTCCAGGTATTTGGAAGATGGAACGGCAACGGGAGGGAGGGGCGTCGGCAGTTCCATCGAGGAGGATGGCAAGACGCGATATGAGGGCGTGCTGCCGAACCCCAAGATGCTGATGTGGGGAACCTACTACGGCGCAGGGACAAACACGCTCAACAACAACGCGGACTCGACCAATGACCAACTTAAAGCTCTGAAGAAGTTCGAGTTTATCGTCTGGGCGGGAACTCAGATGGGTCCGAGCGCGCGTTACGCCGACCTGGTTCTGCCGCTCTCGGACACGACCCTGGAGACGCCCTATATCAATTCCGGAGGCTATGGCGGCTTTGCCAATTACACCTATCTCCCCGGCGTGGTGCCGCCACCTGGAGAGGCAAAGGACGACGAATGGGTGTACTCCGAGATCGCTCGACGGCTGGGCATCGGCAAACAATACAACCGGTACTACAACGGCGACAATTGGGATGAGGCCTGGGCGCAGTATCTGGATGATGAGTACCGCGACCTTTGTCAGAGGCTCAAGAAAGAAGGGGTTGAAGCGCCCACCTGGGAGAAATTCAAGCAGGACTGCCTGATCAATGTCGATGAGTTCTTTGATGAGCCCTACCACGGCTACAAGGAATTCATCGACGGCGGCGTTCCGCTGAAGACCGAGAGCGGCAAGATCGAGCTCTATAGCCACATTGTCGCCGACGAGTCGCAGAAGGGGAAACTGCACTTCGACGCACACGGTCAGTTTATCGACAACCTGCCCAACGACTGGCGCGACCTTGCCCCCTTCGCGACGCATCAACCGATTCATCGGGGCATGGATCACGCCGATGTCAAACGTTTCCCGCTGATGCTCTTGACCTCGTATCCCCGGTATCGCATCCACAGCACGTTCTGGAATGTTCCCTGGCTGAAGGGGGACTGCTACCGTCATGCCATCTGGATGAACGTGGCCGACGCGCGGAATCGTGGAATCAAGGACGGAGACATGACGCGGATCCACAACGACAAGGGAGTGGCGGTCATTCCCGCCTATGTGACATCCCGGCTCTTACCGGGCGTGGTGGTGATTCATCACGGCGGCTGGTACGAGCCCGACAATGAGGGAGTTGACCGGGGCTGCACCCCAAATATCTTCCTGACCGATGCACAAAGTCCGGTGACTGCTCCATCGGTCACGAATCTCGTAGAAGTGGAGCGTCATACAACGGCGTGAATCACTGGTTTACTGGGGCGAGTGGATCTTCCTCGTCGATCGGGAGGGGAGGCGGTCATGCTTTGACCGGCCGTTTCTTCCGGTTCGCGGTGCCCTGGAATCCCGCGCCGAAGCCCGCTTCCTGCGCAGCCCACGCGCCCGCGACGCGGCCGCTGAAAATCGAGGGCCCGAGCATGGTGCCCTCCAGGCCCGCCTTGCCGTTGATGTGCCCTCCGGCCATGCCGCACAGTTCGCCCGCGGCGTAGATGCCTGCGATCGGTTCGAGGCTCTCGTCGAGCATCCGGCAGCGCATGTCGGTCTTAATGCCGCCGAAGTTCTTGCGCGCGATCGGAAATATCTGCGCCGCATAGTAGGGCGGAACCTCGAGCTTCTTCGAATTCGCGAGCGGCTTGCCGAATTCGGGTTCGCGCTCCAGTCCCTCGCCCAAGGCGCGGTTGTGGCGCGCGATGGTGGCGAGAAACGCCGGCACGTCGGTCTCCATCTTTCGCGCGAGTTCATCCAGCGTTTCGGCCTTGCGCACGTACGGCGATCGATCGAGCAACTCCTGCACTCGCTCCCGGTTGACCGTCGCGCCGCTGCGGTAATAAGGATCCGCGACTTCCAGGAGCGCGGCGGTCTGCGCATCGAGAATCGACCAGGCGTGGCGCGGGGACTGCCTCAAGAGCGCCGGAGTCGCCGTCGAGCCGCCGCACAGCGACTCGTCGTGAAAGCGCCGGCCCTGCTGGTTCACCCAGACGTAGTCCGCGCGCAGGCGGAACACCATGCCGCGATTTCCGCTCGGGTCGCGGTAATCGGGCGTAGCATAGGCGTAGCACCACAGCTGCTCCAGGTGGGTGAACTTCGCGCCGAGCGCGCGCGCGAGCACGTGCCCCTCTCCCGTGGCGCCGGGTCCGCCGCCCAGGAGAATGCGCGAACCCTTCAGTTCGGGCCGGTGCTCGAGCACCATGTCCAGATTCGAGGCGAAGCCTCCGGTGGCGAGCACCAGCGCTCTGCTCCGGATCTCGAGCGTCTCACCGTTGCGCGACGATTCCAGGCCGCACACCCGGCCGCGGCGCCGCATTAGCCTCAGCACCCGCGTCGAGGGAAAGATCCGCACGCCGGGATCGTCCAGCGCCCGGACCAGCGCCGAGGTGATCTCCAGGCCGTGATCCCTCGGGCGGTGCCAGCGCGGCACGCGGTTGCCTTCCTGCGGCAGCAGGGTCACCCACTCGACCCCGAGTCGCTCGAGCCAGAAATAAAGCTCGTGCAGCGAGTGCTCGATGTAGTAGCGCGCCCAGGCCTCGTCGGCCTCGCCCTCGCCCCACTTCAACCAGTCCTCGCAGGCGATCTCGGGGGAATCCTCGATGCCCTGCTTTTTCTGCAGCGGACTGCAGGCAATCAGGCAGCCGCCGCCTGAGAGAATCGACGCGCCTCCGAGCGCGTCGGCCTTCTCGACCAGCGCGACGCTCGCCCCGGCACGCCTTGCCTCG
>MEQX01000077.1:30282-33550 GCA_001770415.1 Betaproteobacteria bacterium RIFCSPLOWO2_02_FULL_63_19
GACCCGCTCCGCCGCTTCCCACCACCGCCACGTCGACGGCGAGCGATCCACGAGTGTTTTCCGTCTGCATGTCGTACCCTATGAGAACGAATGATAAGATCGCGTCCCGCCTGTTTGCCCAGCGTCGCGTTCCCGATACCGACGCATATCATAGCTCGCCGAGCGCATGGCTTTCACATGTGCGGCACACAGCGCGGATTTCCGGGACGGATTCCGATATAACGTCGGCTCAATCGCGCATGCCTAGGGATCGGCGGCAAGCGCCACCAGGGCGAAGGCGATCGACGAGGAGAGTCCCGAAATAGACATGGCCCCGACCAGCAGCCCGGCTCCCGCGAGGATGACCTTGAGCATCGCGGCCGCCTCCTCGAGCGTCAGCTCGCCGCGATCTCGCCACTCGCCTGGAGCATGCACGTCGATCGCATGGCGGTGTCGAAGCGAGCAGACGCTGCGCGCCGCCCAGCGTTCTCCATGCGCCGTGCGATGTCCGACGCGGTCTTAAGTCATGTACGCCGAGAACTTCGCAGTGACCGCCGCGGCGCGATCGTCGGTCCTGACATTGACCAGCGCGGGCCGGCCCGCCGCAAACGCTCTCTCGAGGGCCGGCCTGATCTGGCCGGGCTCTTCGACGTACTCCCCGTGGCAGCCGAGCGCCTCCGCCATCTTGTCGAAGCGGGTGAAGCCGAGATCGCGACCCGGTTTGGCGCCCTGGGTATCGGCCGTCCAGCCACCGTTGAGACTGACAACGCAGACGACGTTGATCTTGTGCCGCGCCGCGGTGTCCAGTTCCATGGCGTTGAGGCCGAACGAACCATCGCCGTGAAGCACCAATACCTGCTTATCCTGGTGAGCCACCTTTACCCCCAAGCCGAACGGAAGGCCGACGCCCATCGTTCCCCACGTTCCCGAGTTGAGGCGGTGCCCCGGTTCGAAGGTCGGGATCGACTGCCGGCCGAAATTCAAGATTTCCTGGCCATCGACAACCAGGTACGCGTCGCGATCGAGAAAGTCGCGAATTTCCTTGCACAGGCGCAATGGGTGAATCGGTACATCATTCGAACTCATCCTTTTTTCCTGCTCGG
The DNA here is from genome assembly GCA_001770415.1 of Betaproteobacteria bacterium RIFCSPLOWO2_02_FULL_63_19. Taxonomy (GTDB): domain Bacteria; phylum Pseudomonadota; class Gammaproteobacteria; order Burkholderiales; family SG8-39; genus JACQTO01. Next base: position 31,365 of record MEQX01000077.1, read on the forward strand.
CAGTTCTCGCCTGGTCGATCTTGCGCAGGTACCCGACCCAACCGGAATAATGGCCGGGGTTCAGCTTGCCCCGAGCTTCGACCGCCATTTGTTCGAGGACCGCCTTTGCGTCGCCGACTATCCCAACCTGGCACGGGCGGGTAAGTCCGATCTCGTGGGGATCGATGTTGACCTGGATTAGCTTCGCTTTTGCGTCGAAACGCGGGGGCGTGAAGTAGCCATTCACAAAATTCATGCGCGTTCCGACGACGACGATGCAGTCGGCCTCGCGAAAGGCAGTCGTGCGCGCCCCCAGCATGGACAGTTCGTGATCATCGGGAATCACGCCGCGGCCCTGCGGAGTCGTATAGAACGGAATCCCGGCAAGTTCGACGAACTTCCGGAGATCCGCGCCGGCCTCCGACCAGAGTACGCCCGTGCCGCTGACCACGATCGGCCGCTCCATTTCTCCCAGCAGCTTGATCGCGGCCCGAACCGCTTCGAGGTTGCCCTTGGGCCGCGGTTTGTCCATCGACGAACCGCCCTCGCGGTAGACGATCGAGTCTTCCTCGACCTCCTTATACAAAACGTCGCCCGGCATGTCGAGATAGACCGGTCCGGGTCGCCCCGTCGCTGCTTGGCGCAGGGCGGTAGCCACCATCTCCGGGATGCGGCGCGGTTCCAGGCACCGGTCGGCCCACTTGGTAATCGGCCTGAACAGGCTGAGTTGATCGCACTCCTGGAAGATGCCTCTTCCCGATAGGGTCAGCGGCGCAGCCCCGCCCAGCGCGAGCAACGGTGAGGCGTCCGCCCACGCGTTCGCGACGCCGGTGACCAGATTTGCAGCGCCGGGCCCCGAGGCCGCCATGCAGATGGCGATCCTGTTCGTGACGCGCCCCCAGGCGTGGGCCATCATCGCGGCAGCTTGTTCGTGACGCACGTCAATTGCGCGGATTCCTTCCTTGATACAGAACAACTCGGCGTCGAGCATCGGCGCGCCCATCAGATAAAACAGCGTATCTATACCCTGCATTCGCAGAGATCGAGCCAGTATCTGTGAGCCGTTGACCATCGCCATCGTCATACCTCCTGTGTTAGACAACCTTTTCCGCCTTCAGGCGGGCAACCTGTTCAGGGGGGTAGCCAAGCAACTCGCCCAATACCTCCACGCTGTGCTGGCCGAGCAACGGGGCGGCGGTAACCGGCACATCGGAATCGCTCATCTTCACGGGCCACCCGGGAAGCGTGAAATCGCCGCGAGTCGGGTGTTTGACCGTCACGAACATGCCTCGCCTGCGCAGGTGCGGGTCGTCCCGCAGTTCCTTCGTGTCGAAGACGGCTCCCGCGGGAACGTTGGCTGCTCCCAGTATCTCCATCACTTCGCGCTTGTCGTGCTGGGACGTCCACTCCGTGACGATCGCGTCCACTTCCACCCGGTTGCGGTAGCGCTCCTCTGGGATTTTGAAACGCGGATCCTCGACGAGTTCTTCGCGGCCGATGATCTTGAGCAGGCGATTCCACTGGTCGTTATTGGCCCGGCTCGTGTAGATGTAGCAATAGTCGTTCTCGCCTCCCCCCTTGCAGCAGTAGACTTCGCTCGGCGCGGAATGCAGGACGCTCTGGTTGCCGTGGCGCGGCGCCGGGACACCGTACAGGGACAGGCTGGCGTAGGCAATGCGGCCGAAATTGATGACCGCCTCCTGCATCGCGACTTCGACATGCTGGCCGCGTCCGGTAAACTGGCGCTGGTGCAGGGCGGCGAGAATGCCGATCGCCGTGTGCAATCCGGTGCCGGTATCGCCGATGGTCGGGCCGGGTCTGATCGGCCGGCCGCCCGCCTCGCCGGTCGTGGCCAGGGAGCCCCCGACCGCCTGAGCGGTCATGTCGAAAGCAGGATGCCCCTCGTAGGGACTGCCCGCGGAAAAACCCTTGATCTGCGCGTAGATGATGCGCGGGTTGAGTTCCTTTACGACATCGTAGCCGAAACCGAGTCGCTCGATCACACCGGGACCGAAGTTTTCGACGAAGACGTCGCCCTGCTTGATCAATTCACGCAAAATCTGACGGCCGCGCTCGTCCTTGACATTGATCGTCACGCTGCGCTTGTTGGCGTTGAGCAACAGAAAATAGGGAGAATCGATGCTGGCGTTTTCGGTCGAGGCGCGTCGGCCCTGCTCGCCCTTCGTGGGTTCTTCAACTTTGATGAC
>MEQX01000078.1 GCA_001770415.1 Betaproteobacteria bacterium RIFCSPLOWO2_02_FULL_63_19
AGCCTCGCCGCGGCGCGCGAGCGCATCGGGCAGCCGGCAATCGCGGCTGCGGCAGCCAGGGTGTCCGGGCGGGTGAGCCTCGCGCGATCCGTTGCCGCGAAAGCGGCCCCGACCGACACGGTGTTCGTCTTCGCCCGCGCGGCAGGTGGATCCCCGATGCCGCTCGCGGTGCTCAGGAAGCAGGTCAAGGACCTTCCGGCAGAGTTCTCGCTCGACGACTCGATGGCGCTGGCGGCGGGCGCGAAGCTCTCCGGCGCCTCCGAAGTGATCGTCGGCGCGCGCGTCTCGCGCGCGGGCAACGCGACGCCGCAAAGCGGCGATCTGCAGGGACTGTCACGGCCTGTCAAGCTCGGCGCCACCGGCGTCGCGGTGGTGATCGACAGCGCCCTTCCCTGACCGGCAGCTACCCCAGGAGCTTCAGCAGGCCGGCGTACCCGCCTTCGTGCAGGCGTTTCGAGGCGGCCTGAAAGTAGTCCTCGCCGGCGCGGATTCCCAGCCCCTCGACCAGACGGTTCATGAAATTGAACAGCGCGCACACCGACACGGCGTCGTGCAGCGCCTGATCGCCCCATCCTGCCGCGAACACTGCATCCGCATCCGCTTGCGTCATCCGTGCCGGGCTCAGCGTGAGCTTTTTCACGTAGCGCAGGAGCGGCCTTAACTTTTCGTCGACAGGGGCGCGGTCAACGTCGGCGAGCAGATGAGCCATTACGTCGGCAGAGATCCCGAATTCGCGGGCCGTCGCCTCGTGAACGCCGTGGCAGTACCGGCAGGCGTTGAGTCCCGAGACGAATCCGGCGATCAGCTCGCGCTCCGCGACGCTGAGCGGCGACGGTCCGCGCAGGAGTGCCTCGTGATAGGCGAGGAGCGGTTTCGACGTCGCCGGAAACGCCTTGAAGACCTGCAGCAGCACCGCATCGTCCGGAAGGCCTTTCAGGTAAGACATGGGGTTCTCCCCGAGCACCGGGCCTGGGTGCGCGATCTCCGCGCCTCACCCCTCGTCCCGATCGAACATCTTCGGCGACTTGCGCGAGGCCAGGCGCAGGAATTCGATCTGCCGCGAGAAGTTGTGGCAACCGCGGCACATCGCCAGGTGCAGCCAGAGCTGCGCGCGCTGCATCCGCGGCAACGGCTCTTCCATCGCTCGCGAGGCACGCTCTGACGCCTCGCGGCAGGAATACATCAATCTAACCATGGCGCGCCTCGAACCAGTTTCTGGTCATGCAGGCACGCAGCCGGATTCGCGCCCGGAAAAGCATGACATGCAGGTTAGACGCCGAAATTCCGAGTTCCTTGCAGATTTCTTCAGAGTCCATCTGCATGACTTCGCGCATCGAGAATACGAGCGCCAGCCGCGCCGGCATGATCCGGCAGCACTCGTCGTAGACCCGCCAGAACTGCGCCGACTCCAGCGCCTCCTCCGGCCGCCCCCAGGTGCCGGGCATCTCGGTCCAGCGGCCGGCGGCGGTGAACGGTCCGGCCGCGTCCGCAGGACCCTCCTCGTCCCCGCCTCCGTCCAGGCCGGCCGGGCGCTCGCGCTCGCGACGCCGCACGTGATCGACGATCTTGTGCTTGAGGATCCCGGTCAGCCAGGTGCGCAACTGCGAGCGGCCGGCGAACTGGCCCCGATGGGCGAGCGCCGCCATGAGCGTATCCTGCACGACGTCTTCGGCCTGCGCCGCGTCGCGCAGATGGAACATCGCGTAGCGGACGAGGTAGCCGCGCTGCGCTGCAATGGCGTTCGAAAGCTCGTCGTCGTCGCTCACGAGTAAGGATTCCGATTCCGGGGCGTCCAATGGCTGGCGCAGATGCGATATTGTCTTCGAAAACAACGCCAGCGTTCGGGATGAGCCTGCGGTTTTCCCCAGTTTTATTCTGCGCCTTGCTCGCCGCGTGCGGCCAGCAGGAGGACGCGATCGAGGAATTCCTCGCGCACCACTGGGCGCGCCCGCTCGCGCCGCAGGGGCGCGCGCCCGACGGGTTCGCCCCGGTCGAAGCGGCGCTCGACCCGGATTCCTGCGGCGGCTGCCACGCGCAGCAACTGGCCGACTGGAGAACGACGCTGCACGCCGGAGCGATGGGGCCGGGCGTTCTCGGCCAGCTGCTCGATTTGGCGCCCGACGCGCTCGATGAGCACCAGGGCTGCATCCGCTGTCACGCGCCGCTCGCTGAGCAGGCCGCCAGCCTTTCCGCGGCCATTGCGCGCGCGCTCCCCCGCGGCGGCCAGGCGGCCCTGCACGAGCAGGGCCTGACGTGCGCCGCCTGCCACGTGCGCGGGCATGCGCGTTTCGGCCCGCCGCGGCGCGACGGATCCGCGCCGGCAAGCGGCGGCGCGCCGCTGCCGCACGGCGGCTGGAAGGCAAGCGCCGCTTTCGAGGATGCGCGCTTCTGCGCCGCCTGCCATCAGTTCGGGGAAGGCGACTTCGCCCTCAACGGCAAGCTGCTCGAGAACACCTACGAAGAGTGGAAGGCGAGCCGCCACGCCCGCGAGGGAAAGTCGTGCCAGTCCTGCCACATGCCGGACCGGCGCCACCTGTGGCGCGGCGTGCACGACGAACAGATGATGAGGACCGCCGTCAGCATCCGCACGACGGCTCCCGCAAGGACCGGAGATTTGATCGAAGCTGCGCTCGCCATCCGCAATACTGGCACCGGCCACCGCTTTCCGACCTATGTCACGCCGAAAGTGATCGTCGAGATCTACCAGGCGCGCGCCGACGGCGCGATCCTGCGCGGATCGCTGCAACAGCACGTGATCGCGCGCCTCGTGGAGCTGGACCTGTCGCGCGAGATCGCCGACACGCGGCTGGCGCCCGACGAAGAGGCGACCCTGCAATACCGGATACGCCTGCAGCCCGGGGCGCAATCGCTGGTGTACCGGGTGCGCGTGGAACCCGACGCGTTTTATGCCGGGTTCTACAGGTCGCTGCTCGCGACCGACGGGTCAGCGCGCGGGAGGCCGCTGATCCGTGCCGCACTCGAGCGCTCGCAGCGAACGCATTTCACGTTCTTCGAGGAACGAAGGCCGCTATCCCGTCCGAACGCGAAGTGAAACGCCCAAGAGCCGCGTACTTGCTTTTGTAAGTTGCGGCCCGCCTCGCCGGTCTAACAGCCAACTTCCCTCAACGGAATTCCGAGATGTGGCGCCGGATCCTGGCGTTTGCAATCGGCGAGCCGCCGCGCGCCTCGCCGCCCGAGCGGGTGCGCGCGCTGATCGACGCGCAGCAGGTCCAGAGCGAGATCCTGATCGGCTGGGTCCAGTTCGCGCTGATCGCGTTCTTCGTCGTGCTCTACGTCCTCGCGCCCAAGACCTCGGCGGACACCCGGTTCCTGCCGGTGCCGTGGGTGCTCGCCGCGTTTCTCATCGCCACCTGCGGGCGCCTGATTTTTGCGCACCGGCGCATGCTGGGGCCGGTGCTGCTGCTCGCGGGCGTCGGCATCGACATGACGATGCTGATGGGGCTGATCTGGAGCTTTCACCTGCAGTACGAGCAGCCGGCGCCGTTCTATCTCAAGGCGCCCACCATGCTCTACGTCTTCATCTTCATCGCGTTGCGGGCGTTGCGGTTCGAGCCGCTCTATGTGATCGCCACGGGCGTCGCGGCCGCCACCGGCTGGCTCGCGCTGCTCGCGTACGCGGCGCTCTCCGGGGAGATGGTGGTCACCCGCGATTTCGTTCGCTACATGACGTCGAACTCGGTTCTCGTCGGGGCCGAGATCGACAAGGTGATCTCCATTCTCATGGTGACGGGCGTGCTGGCGCTCGGGCTCGTGCGCGCCCGGCGCATCCTGTACCGCGCGGTCGCCGACAGCGTGCTCGCCCACGATCTGCAGCGCTTCGTCGCGCCCGAAGTCGCCGAACGGATCACCACGTCGGACCGCGAGCTGCGGCCGGGCGACGGAGAGGTGCGCATGGCGTCCGTGATATTCACCGATATAGAAGGCTTTTCGACGATCTCGGAGAAGCTGCGCCCGGAGGCGCTGACCGGGCTGCTGAACGAGTACTTCGCCGCGCTGGCGGAGGTCATCGACCGGCACGGTGGCGTGATCACCCAGTTCCACGGAGACGCCATGCTGATCGCGTTCAATACCATTCGCGCCGACCAGAGCCATGCAGCGAACGCGGTGCGTACCGCGCTCGGGATCCAGGAACTGACACTCCGCCGCACCTACGGAAACGGCGTCCCGATGCGAACCCGCTGCGGCATCAACACCGGCAAGATCGTCTCGGGCGCGGTCGGCGCGAAGGACAGGCTTCTCTACACCGTGCACGGCGACGAAGTGAACATCGCAGCGCGGCTCGAACAGCTCAACAAGAGCTACGGGACCTACGTGCTGGCCAGCGAAAGCACGGTTCTCGCCGCCGGCGACGCGTTTTCGTTCGAGCGCATGGGCGAGGTGATGGTTCGCGGTCGGAGCGCGCCGACTACCGTCTACGCACCGGCCGGGATCGCGGGCGCGCGGGCAAGCAACTAGGGCCGGTGGGCGGACTTGCGCCGGAAGGCACCCGGACCGGTGCCGACGGCCCGCTTGAACGCCTTGCTGAACGCGGCTTCCGAACGGTATCCGACCTTCGCGGCGACTGCGGCGGCGCTCGTTGCGCGGTCACTGAGCAGCTCGCGGGCTTTCTCCATGCGCCGCAGGGCCAGGTATTGCATGGGCGTCTGCCCGACCAGCCGCGCGAACCGGGCCGAGAACGCCGAGCGCGACATGGCGACCTGCCTGCCGAGCGATGCGACCGACCACGGCTTCTCCGGCGCGTTGTGCAGATGGGCGAGCGCGGCGCCGATCTGCCGGTCCGCGATGGCCGCGAGAATGCCCGGATGCGCGTCCGCTCCCTCGACATAGGCACGCAGGATCTGGATGAACAGGACCTCGGCGAGCCGGTTCACCACCGCGTCGGCGCCCGGCCGCGGTCTGCGGGTTTCATGCGTGACCAGGCCGATCACCGATTGCAGCCAGGCGAACTCCTGCGCGTCGGTGCCGCGGATGTGAATCAGCGGCGGAAGCGCGGCGACGAGCGAATGGCGCGGCTCGCGGTCGAACTCGAAGTAGCCGCAGAGTATCCCCGCGGGAAGTCCATCGCCGCCGTAGACCACCGGACCGTAGTGATCCAGATTCTGGCCGGCGAGAATCTGCTCGGCGGCGACTGCCCGGCCGTCCGGCGCGTCGAGCAAGGTATGACCGTCCCCGTGCGGAAATACCACGATATCGCCCGCATTCAGCGCGATGGGCTGCTTTCGCGATGCGAGGCGGAGCCAGCACTGCCCGCGCGTGATCAGATGAAACTCGGCCACCGGCGCCGGCTCGATCGTCATTCCCCAAGGCGCGCGGAAGTCGCACCGGAAATACACGCCACCCTTCAGGTGAAGTGACCGCAATATGTCGCTAAGTACATCTACAGGCATAATATAGGACTATTGAACAGATAACGTGGACTATACAGCAATTATCGTCTAGCATATAAGGACTATCCTTTTCCGGCGCGGCACCTGTCCCTACCGCGAAAGGCACCGCGATGACAAGAATGGTCACGATATACGGTACCCAGGAATGCCCGTTCTGCCTGCGGGCCGAGCGGCTGCTCCGCACCAAGGGCGTGCTCGACCTGGTGAAGATCGCGGTCGACGCGGATCCCGGCGAACGGCAGCGCATGATCGCGCGCGCCGGCCGCAGCAGCGTTCCGCAGATCTTTGTCGGCAACACCCACGTGGGGGGATTCGACGATCTGGCGGCGCTGGAGCGCGCCGGTTTGCTTGATGATCTGCTGGGAATTCAATCGCGCGCGAAATGCGCGGCGCCATAAACCGTTACGGAGAGAAATCGGATGCCCAGGCTGAATGCAGTCACCACCGAACAAGCGAACGGACGCGTGCGCGAACTCTATGACGGGCTCAGGAAGGCCATCGGAGCCGTGCCGAACATCTATCAGGGCGTCGCGAACAGCCCTGCGGCGCTGGACGTGCTGCTCGGCATGGGCGCCAAGCTGAGAGAGGGCGGGTTGAACGGGGCCGAGACCGAGGCGATCAAGCTGGTCGTGGCGCAGACCTACGGCTGCAACTACTGCCTTGCGGCCCATACCCTGGTTGGCCGGAAGGCGGGCCTGTCCGTAGAGGACACCCTTGCCATCCGGCGAGGCGCGATCGTGCAGCCACGGCTCTCGGCGCTAGCGCAATTCGTCGGCAAGGCAGTTCACCCCGCGGGACGCATCTCGGACGATGACCTGGCCGCGATCCGGTCGGCCGGATTCGACGACGGCCAGATCACCGAGATCCTCATGGTGCTCGCGCAGACAGTCTTCACCACCTTGTTCAACCGCGTCAACCAGACCGAGGTGGACTTTCCGCCCGCTCCGGCTCTGTAGCCCATGGCAGCGCTTCGACTGCCGGGAATCAAGGCGTGCGTGTTCGACGCCTACGGCACGTTGTTCGATGTGGCGAGCGCCGCCGCGCGGGAGAAGGATGCGCTTGGAGCGAAGTGGCAGCCGCTCGCCGAGCTGTGGCGGGCGAAGCAACTGCAGTACACATGGTTGCGCGGCCTCATGGGGCGGCACGCCGATTTCTGGCAGGTGACGCGCGATGCGCTCGATTTCGCGCTCGCGAGCCTCGATCTCGAGGATCAGCCGCTGCGCGAGCGGTTGATGGCGCTGTATCTCGAGCTGCAGGCGTATCCCGAGGTGAAGGACACGCTCGCGCGGCTGAAGGCAAACGGCATGAAGCTCGCCATTCTGTCCAACGGCGAGCCGAAGATGCTCGCCGCAGCCGCCCGGAACTCGGGCATCGCGGACCTGCTCGATGCGGTGCTTTCGGTCGAGGAGGTGCAGGTCTTCAAGCCTCATCCTTCGGTCTACCGGTTGCCGGCGGACCGGTTCGGACTCGGGCCGCAGAACATGTGCTTCGTCTCCTCCAACGGATGGGACGCGCACGCCGCCAAGGCGTTCGGCTATCGAGTGATCTGGTGCAACCGCTTCGCTCAGGCGCCCGAAAGGATCCCCCAGGATCCGGACGGCCAGATCGAAACGCTCGCCGCGTTGCCCGGGATCGTGAGCGAGTAACGATGTAAGCATCGTCGCTTGCGGCCGGTCTCATGTGCGGAGAGACCGCAAGTGCCGTGGGCTTCCTGATTCGCATATCCTTCCTCGTCGCGGCTCTGGTCGCGCTCCCGGCGGCGGCCGAACCGGCGGGCGTGGAACGCAGGATCGATGGCCGGGTGCTGCGGGTGACGGTGACGCTGTGCCAAATGAAGCCGCGCGGTTGCGCCGGCTACCTGGTGCTCGAGCTCAACCGCCTCGGCAGGCGGCAGCAGGTGATGGTCCAGGTTCGCATGGGCGTGCCCATCCGGCATGAAGACGACTACGTCCTTCTCGCGACGCTGCCGGGTAGCGCCGTTTCGGTGGTTCACGTGACGGAGAAGGGCGCGATCGTCGCGCGATCCATCGAAGTCACGGACATCGCCAGCCCCTGAGCGCCGCCGTGTAAGAAAAACGCAGGCATCCCGGTCTCATGCTCGGGCGCGATGCGTCGCGTCGCGCTCATTCACGATCATTCACCTTGGAGGCTCCGCCATGAACACCCTCAGCAGATCGATGCAAATCGCGCTCGCCGGTGCGCTGGCCCTGGGCCTCGCCGGCCCCGTGGCAGCGCAAAACCCCTGCGCGGCAAAGAAGAAATAGCGCGGGCAGTCCGGGCGGCGACGGCGCGTCCCCGGCAGGCATGAGTCGCGAGACCTCGCGCGAATGGGCCTGCCGTGGTCGATGCTGAGCAGCTGGGACGGGCGAAACGCGATGTAAGGTCATGAACCCCTCCCCGGTCCAATCCATCAAGACCAACCATGCGCCTTGCTGCGGCGCATCACAGATGGAGGATGACGCGCCGTGCTGTTCCCGGGTCGCCAGACGGCGTTCGAGCAGGCGGTCGGCAGATATTTCGGCGACCTGTATCGCTACGCCTACTGGCTCTGCCGCAACCGCTGGCAGGCCGAGGACGTGGTGCAGGAATCGCTCACGCGCGCCTGGCGCGCCTGGCCCGGGCTGCGCGAAGAGCGCGCGATCAAGTCCTGGCTTTTCACCATCGTGCACCGCGAGCACCTGCGTTCCGCGTCAAGTGCGCCTCGCGCGCGGGCGGACGAGAACGTCCCCGAGCCGGCGTTCGATCCGGATCCGGCCCGCACGATGGAGCTCGAGGCCGCGCTGCGCGAGCTGCCGGAAGACTCGCAGAACGCATTGCTGCTGCAGGTATTGGGCGGATTTTCGTGCGCCGAGATCGCGGGCATGCTCGGCGCGAGCGAGGGCGCGGTCATGACGCGGCTCACGCGCGCGCGCCAGGCGCTGCGGCGCCGGCTCGGACCGGCGGAAAACGAACCAGGAGTGCGGCAGGCATGAACTGCCTCGACCTGAGAAGGGCGGCGATGCTCGATCCACGCCGGCTGGACACGGAGGCGCTGGCGCATGTCGAGCGTTGCGACGCGTGCCGCGACTTCCTCGCGCAGGCGCTCGAGCTCGAAGCGCAGATCGAGCACGCACTGCGCACGCCGGTGCCGCACGGCCTGGAGGCTCGCGTCGTCCGGAACGCGCTCGAATCGCCGCGATTTACGCGGCGCCATGCGCTCGCCGCGGGCCTTGCGCTTGCGACGGCCGCGGGCGTGGCGCTGCTTTGGAAACGTAACGACCCGCTCGCACTCGCCGGCATCGACTTTGTCGTCTTCGAGGAGGCGCAGGCCATCGCCGACGCGAAACCCGCCGACGTTAAGGTGCTGGCCCGCGTGGTGCGCGAGATGGGCGTATCCCTGCCGGCGCAGCTCGGGGAGATCCGCTACGTCGGCACCTGTCCCTTCGACGGCTTGACTGCGCACCACGTTCTCGTCAAGACGCCGCTCGGCAAGGTGACGCTGCTCCTGATCCCGTCGCGGCCGCTCGCCTCGCGCGCAGTTGCCTCCGCCCACGGGTTTGAGGCCGCCGTCGTTCCGGCCGCGGTCGGCAGCGTCGCGATCATCGCCAGCACCCCGCGCAGTATTGCGCGCGCAGAAACGCTGCTGAAATCCGGTTGAGGCCCCGACCGCCTCGTCCGATGTCCGTCTCACCCATCCAAAAGGAGGAAGTCTGATGAACCTGACTCTACGACCGGTCGTCGCTTCGATGCTGGCCTCTGGGCTCATTCTCGGTGCCCCGCTCGTGCAAGCCGATGCGGACGACCCCGGCGCGCAAGCCGCCCGCGGAACGCTGCTGATCGCGCAGAAGAATCCCTGCGCCGCCAAGGGCATGAATCCGTGCGCCGCGAAGAACCCATGCGCGGCAAAGAACCCGTGCGCCGCGAAGAACCCGTGCGGCGCCGCAGGGGTCGATCCGAAGCTCGTCACGCGGCCCAAAGGCACCAAGCGTTACGCGGGCGGGCGGGCGGAGCTGGTGAAGGCGGGCGAGCAGCTCTGGGCCGACACCAAGCTCAGCACCAACGGCGCGGCCTGCATGACCTGCCATAAGGACAACGCCGCATTCGCCGACACGTTCCGCAAGCCCTATCCGCACCAGGTGGCGATGGCCAAGCAGCAGTCCAAGATGAGGTCCATCACGATGGAGCAGATGGTGCAGTTCTGCATGGTGGTGCCGATGGCCGCCAAGCCGCTTGCCTGGGATTCGAAGGAGCTCGCGGCGCTGACCGCCTACACGGCCGACGTGCAGAAAGGCTTCATGAAAACCGCAGCCAAGAATCCCTGCAAGGCCAAAGGCGCCAACCCCTGCGCGGCGAAAAATCCGTGCGCCGCGAAGAACCCATGCGCGGCGAAGAACCCGTGCGCGGCGAAGAAGAAGTAGTCCGGGTTGCCGGGGCGGTGGCGCCACGAGCGCCAGATCCGTGGCCGCTCCCGCTTCCGGCGCCGCAGCTCGCGGACTTGTCGCGTGCACGGCTCGAGGCGATGCGCGCCGCGGGGCGCGAAATCGAAGATTGCCACCGGGTGCTGCGCAAAGGCGGGCTCAATGTGGTCGGCGAAGTGCTGCGCGGGCAGGGCGAGTTCCGCGAATACGACCACTACCCGCACGAGGACGTGTTCGACCCCGACTCGCACGCGCAGTACTACTACCATGCGCACCGCGGGCTCGCGGGCGAGCACGGGCACTTCCACGCCTTCTTGCGCGCGCCCGGCATGCCCCAAGGGGCGATGCCCCTGCTGGCGGTGCATTCCGAACCCTGGCCCGAGGGCGAGCAGGCGATCGCGCACCTGATCGCGATCTCGATGGACGCCTACGGCTTTCCGGTCGGCCTGTTCGCGCCCAACCGCTGGGTGACCGCGGACACCTGGTACCCGGCGGACGAGCTGATCGCGATGCTCGAGCGCTTCCGGATCGATCACGCGTTCCCGTCCTGGCCGGTGAACCGCTGGATCGGGGCGATGTTCGTGCTGTTCCGGTCGCACATCGAGCTGCTGCTGCTCGAACGCGACCGCGCGATCGGCGCCTGGCGCGAGGCGTTGCCGCGCGAGGACGTGTGGGAGCGCCGCGAGATCGAACTTCTCTCGTACATGCCGATCTCGGTGGAGCGGACGGTCGCGGAAGTCGGCGCCGCGCTGGAGCGGCGTCTGCACTGAGGAGCGTATCATGAGACTGGCCCTGATCGGACTGGCTGCTCTGGGGCTGACCGCGAACGCCGTGAGCGCCGCGGCACAGCCGAAAGTGATCGAGCTTACGCAGGTACCCTGCCAGTTCCTCGAAAGCGAAGGCGGCAAGGACCGCGGCTTCAAATCGGCGAAGGCCGCCGACTGCGAAGCGATCAACGCGAAGAACGGCAAGCAGCGCGTCGCCGAGTCGAAGACGATCGAATTGAAACCCGGCAAGTACCTGTTCAAGGTCACGAACAAAAACGTGCCCTACGAGCTCGGTTTCTGGCTGCGCGGAGAGTCGCGCGTCGACCGCGCGCGGCTGCCGAGCGTCTCGGGCGGGGGGCTGACGACCGGAAAGACGCAGGATTACGCGATCGAGCTCAAGGCCGGGAGCTATGTCTACTCGTGCCCGCTCAATCCGACGCCGGACTACAAGCTGGTCGTGAAATGAGCCCGCCGAGGCCTGTTCCCATGAAAATCCTGCTGCAGCTCGTCGTTCCGGCGCTCCTGTTCGCTGCCGGAGGAGCCCCTGCCCTCGCCCAGGTTTCCCCGTTTCCCGGAACGGTTTCGCTGAAGATGCGGCACGACTTCGACGCGTCGGTCGCGCGCCTGGAGAAAGCGATCGCGAACAACAAGATGGGCCTCGTCGCGCAGGCAAGCGCAAGCCGCGGCGCCGCGGCGCGCGGCGTGACGATTCCCGGCAACGCGGTGCTGATGGTTTTCCGCAACGACTACGCCGTGCGCATGCTCTCCGCAAGCGTGCCGGCAGGCATCGAGGCGCCGCTGCGGATCTACCTTACCGGCAACTCCGACGGAACCACCACGGTGACCTACCGGAAGCCGAGCGCGGTATTCGCACCCTATCGCAGCACCGAGCTCGACCTCCTCGCGCGCGAGCTCGACCCCGTCTTCGACAAGATCGTGAAGGATGCCGCAGGCGGCTAGCGCGCAGTTCGCGCCGCAGCCCGGCGTCGCGAGCACCAGCCTGCACGGCTGGCTGTGGATCGCGGCCGCGCTTCCCGGGTGCTGGATCGGACTTGCGCTTCTCAGACGCTTCGCGCCGCGATGATCACTCGGGCAGCACTCGGATGCCGTCTGTGCTGGACGATCACCGGCGCGGTGTTCGCGATGATTCTGATCATCGAAAGCCTCATCCTCGTGCCTTCGGCGCGCCGCTTCGAGAGCGAGGCGCTGCGCCTGCTGGCCGTCGAAGCGCAAGGCGCCGTGGACGCCGTGCTCGCTCCGCTCGCGGTGGCCCGCGGAGCGCCGGACCTGCGGCCGGCGCTCGAGCCGCTGGTGGGACGGCTCCACATCCGAGGCCTGGCGGCGCTGCGGGCCGACGGCAGCGTGGCGGCGGCCGTGGGCGAGCTCCTGCAGACCGCAGCGCGATCCCTCGGCGGCGCAGTGGATCCGTCACCCGCAATTCTGCTGCGTTCGGAGGACGGATCGCGCGTCGAGGTCTCCTGGCGAAACGATGCACTGGGGGCGGCCGGATTCGCGGCGCGCCTCGACGCCTCGCACGTGCGGGGCGCACTCCGCGCGTATGTGCTGCGCATCGCCGGGCTCGTAGCGCTGATCGTGCTCGTTGTCACGGCCGGCACCATGCTCGTGCTGCACGTGCTGCTGTTGAAGCCGCTCATGCGGCTCCGGGAGAGCATGCGCCTCGCCGCGCAGGCTCCGGAGCGGGCGAGCGAGTATTCCGTTCCAAGCCGACGCAGCGACGAGCTCGGCGAGATGATCGTGGCGCACAATTCGATGCTTTCACGAATAGTGGAAAGCATCCGGCGCGACCGCGAGGTCGCCGAGGCGCGCGCCCGGATCCTGTCGCATCACGACGGTCTGACCGGGCTGCCCAATCGCCGCTCGTTCCTCGAGCACCTTTCCGGGCGGCGCGCGGGCGACGGCGCGGCGCCGGGCGTGATTACCGTGTGCATCGTGAACGTTGTGCAACTGCGCCGCGTCAACGCCGCGATGGGGCAGCAGACCGGCGACCGGCTTCTCTGGGAGGTGGGCGTCCGGGTTTCGCAGGCAGCCGGGGCGGGCAGTTTCGTCGCCCATCTCGGCGCGGGCCGCTTCGCAGTGGCCCGGCGGTCCGGCGATCCCGCGTTCGACGCGGCCGGTTTCGCGGAGCGCATCCTGCGCGATGCCGCCGGCGAATATTCGATCGGCGGCGATTCGGTCGCGGCGGACCTGCGCGTCGGTATCTCGCATGCGCCGTGCGCGGCGTGCTCGCCGGAGGAGCTGCTGAACCAGGCCGAGCTCGCGCTCGAGCGCGCCGGCGCGGAGGATTCGGGCGGCTACGCGTTCTTCGAAAACGCGATGGCGGAGGCGGCGCACGAGCGGCGCTCGCTTTCGCGCGCGCTCGAGCGCGCGATTGGGCGCGACGACGAGCTGTTTCTCGCGTACCAAGCGAAGGCGTCGCTGTCCGGAGACGGGATGGCGTTCTCGGGCGCCGAAGCGCTGCTGCGTTGGCGCCATCCGGAGCGGGGCCTCGTGCGGCCGGACGTATTCATTGCACTTGCCGAGGCGACGGGTCTGATCCTGCCTCTGGGCGAGAAGGTCCTGAGGCGCGCCTGCGCGCAGGTGCGCGACTGGCTCGAGCGCCACGGCCGATCGCCGCGCGTGGCGGTGAATCTCTCGGCCCACCAGTTCGTCGCCCCGGGCCTGGTCGGCCTGGTCGCGGGCGTGCTGCGCGAAACGGGCATCCCGCCGGCATTGCTCGAGCTCGAGGTGACCGAGAGTGCGGCGATGCGCGACGCCGAGCGCGCCGCATCGAGGCTGCACGAGCTGCACGAGCTAGGAGTCTGCCTCGCGATCGACGATTTCGGCACCGGCTACTCGTCGCTCAATTACCTGCGGCGATTCGCGCTCGACACCATCAAGATCGACAAGTCGTTCGTAGACGACATCGGCAAGGACCCGAACGCCGAGGCGATCTGCGCGGCGATCCTCGGCATGGCGCGCGCGCTCGGGCGCCACGTGGTCGCCGAGGGCGTGGAGACAGAAATGCAGCTCGCGTTCCTGCGCTCGCACGGCTGCGACGAAATCCAGGGATACCTGTACGCGCGGCCCGAACCGGCGGCCGAGTTCGAGCGGCGCTTCCTGCAGACGCACGCCGCGCTGAGGGTGGCGCGATGACGGTCGGCGTCGCCGCTTTCGCCGGCCGGCTGCTCGCACGCTTCCTCAGCCGCCCGGATCCGCGCTACGAGCCGCTTGCGACTTCTCCGCCGGAACGCGTCGCCGCGGCCTTGCGTCCCTGCGACGTGCTGCTCGTGGAGGGCAACACGCGCATCAGCACGGCGATCAAGTATCTGACGCAATCCACGTGGTCGCATGCCGCGCTCTATCTTGGGACCGGGCCGTTCGCGGGCCGGCTCGCGGGAGAGCAGGTGCTGATCGAGGCCGACCTGATCGAGGGCATCCGGCTCGTGACTCTGCGCGAGTATGCGCACATGCATACCCGTATCTGCCGCCCTGTCGGCCTCTCAGCGCAGGAAGAGCGCAGGATCCGCGACGCGGCGCTCGCCCGCCTTGGCGACCGCTACGACCACAAGAACGTGTTCGACCTCGCACGCTACCTCCTTCCGGTCCCGCCGGTGCCGTCGCGCTGGCGGCGCCGGATGCTCGCGCTCGGCAGCGGCGAGCCGACCCGGGCGATCTGCTCGACGTTTCTCGCGCGCGTTTTCCAGTCGGTGCGCTACCCGATTCTGCCGCGCATCGAGCGGCGGCCGTCGGGCCCGGCCGAATGCAACATCTGCTATGACGAGATCGCGCATATCCGGCACTACAGCCTGTTCGTGCCGCGCGATTTCGATGTTTCGCCGTATTTCCGCATCGTCAAGCCGGCTCTCGAGGCGGGATTCGACCACCACGCCCTCGCCTGGGCCGCCGAGCTGGAACCGGCATCGTGAACCTCGCCGCGTGGCTGCTGGCCGCTCTCCTTTCCTGGCCCGGCGCAGCCGGAGCGCAGTCCGCGCATGACCGGAGCGAATGGCCGAGGACGGACTTCTCGAAGCGAACGGTGGAGCTGGCCGAGATCGAATCGGGCGGGCCACCGAAGGACGGCATTCCGGCGATCGACCGGCCGCGGTTCCTCTCGACGCGCACCGCGCGCGCCTGGCTCAAGCCGAAGGAACCGGTGATCGTGCTGCGGATCGGGAGCGAAGCGCGCGCCTACCCGATCCAGATCCTGATGTTTCACGAGATCGTCAACGACACTCTGGCGGGCGTGCCTGTCGCGGTCACTTTTTGTCCGCTCTGCAACGCCTCCATGGTATTCGACCGGCGCGTCGGCGGGCGCGCGCTCGATTTCGGCACCACAGGCAGGCTGCGCTACAGCGATCTCGTGATGTACGACCGCCAGAGCGAGTCGTGGTGGCAGCAGTTCACCGGCAAGGGGATCGTCGGGCGCTACGCGGGGACCGAGCTCGCCCGCGTGCCCTCCGAAATCGTCGCTTTCGAGGACTTCGAGGCCGCGCACCGCGCGGGACTTGTGCTGTCGCGCGAGACCGGGCACGCGCGCCCCTACGGGCGCAATCCCTACGTGGGATACGACCGCATCGACCAGAGCCCGTTCCTCTTCGGCGGCAAGCCGGACGGGCGGCTTCCGCCGATGGAGCGCGTGCTCTCGGTTTCGGCGTCCGGGAAGCACCGGCTGTACCCGCTCTCGCTGCTCGAGAAGCACCCGGTCGCCAACCGGGAGCTGAACGGTGTGCAGTACGTCGTTTTCGCCAAAGCCGGGATGGCTTCGCCCCTGGACGGCGCGACGATTGAAGACGGACGTCCGATACCCGCGGCGACCGCGTTCGAGCGCCGCATCGACGGCCGCGTGCTCGAGTTCGTCCTTCGCGGCGGGCGCTATTTCGACAAAGCGACGGAATCGGAGTGGAACATCCTCGGCGAATCCATTTCCGGCCCGCTCAAGGGCAAGAGGCTCGCTCCGGTCGAAAGCGGCGTCCACTTCGCCTTCGCCTGGCTCGCGTTCAACCCTCAGAGCGAGATTGTGCGCGGCCTGCCTTAACCCCCGTCACCGCGCAGCCGCGCGAGGTCGGGAATGCCGATGGTGCGGCCGTCGACCTCGATCAGGCCGCCGGCGGCGAGATCGTGCAGGATGCGCGAGAAGTGCTCGGGCGTCATGTTGAGGCGCGAGGCGAT
>MEQX01000079.1 GCA_001770415.1 Betaproteobacteria bacterium RIFCSPLOWO2_02_FULL_63_19
TAACGCTCGCCATCAGGGGCGCGCAACAGCAAGCGCAGCGCCGCGGTTGCGCGTCCCTTGCATGGCGTTGTTGGGCGTCACGAGTTTGCGCGGGCCGCAGCACAAATTCGGCAGCTCGAAGAACGTGACCCGAGCGAGCTACTCCGGGTTCTGTTCAGCGTTTCTCTCGAGTTCCTGCTCAAGGATCGCCTCCAGCGCTTCGAACGCATCGTAGACGGCCTCGGTGTGTTCCCGGACGATGGGTTTGTTTGCTGCCCCGCGGAGAACGGGATCGCGCGGCTTGTAAAATGCATCGTGCTCAACCTGCCAGAACAGACCGGTGAGCATCGGCACGACTTGTATCTCTACGTGGACCCGTGGACTCGCGGAGCAATAGCCATAGTACTTCCAAGCACGCCACTTCGGCGGCGTCCCAGTCTCAACTGGATCGGGCGTCCAATCGGCATACTTGGACCGCACTATTGCGTGAACCTCCGCCAGCCGCGGTTTCGGAAATACCAGGACCCGCAACGCAGCCAGATCTGGAAGCCTCGTCAGCGTGTACTTCTCGGGGGTGTCTTCATCGAATTGCCGCGCCTCCTCGCGTCGGCGCAGTGCGTCGATAGCGCTTTCACATTCCTTGGCTCGCGCTTCGATGTGGACGCGCTCGTGATGCTTGAGCGCAAGTGTGAGTTCGAGGAGAAGATGGGCGACATCGGTCTGTAGCTGATGCAGGACGCGTTTAATGTCCGGCGAAAGGAGCGAATATTCTTCTCGTAGCCGATCCGCGACCGTGCGTTGTGTCATCAACCTAAGGCCTCAGCGAGCTCACGCTGTACACGATCGGACGCCGGTTGATTGAAGTAGAAGGTCCAGCCGTTTGGGGCGGGTAGTTCGTTGACAAGGTCCTGGATCTCGTTGAGCGAGTGGTCCTCGACGAACTCCAGGCTCAACGCTCGCCGGGTCGCCCGATTGAAGTAGATCATTCGGTCGAAGTGATACCGGTAGCCAGAGGCCTCCAGAAACGCTTCCTTCTCAGTGAGTTCGGTCATTTGGATTCCAGGATACAGTTGCGACCCTAGATTCTACTCCTCGGCCAGTACCATATCTTCACATGGCTTGTGACGCCCAACGCTCAATCATCTTCCGAAAAACGTCCTAATCAGACGGCCCACTTTACGCCCGGCTGGAAAAACTCGCAAAATCAGTCGAATGCGAAGACCGTATCGAAATGCTGTACGTGTTAGCCGGTTTGCGGAGGCCCAAGTGCCTGATTCAACCGACCCGCAAACCTTGCGTGGGTAGAGCGGTCACCTGAAACGTCCAGCCCCACGGGGCGAAAACCGTGAAACCTTGCCCGGCTTGGCGCCTGTCGCGGGCAGCTTCAGCAGCGAGCGGATCAGCGCGCCGCGTTCGGCAGCCTGTTGTTTCGTGCCGGCCCATAGTCGCCATCGCGCTGCGTGACGAGATACACGTAGCCGACCTTCCGGTCGAGCAGCATGTTGTCGATCGCGCCGCCCGGGCGCATCGGCGACGTCGAGGAGATCGCCGCACCGGTGCTTTTTCCGGCATCCGCAGGCGCGTGGACTATCGGGCCGGCTGTGCGGCCGCAGCTTCCATGGCCAGCCTGGGCAGCGGGCGTTCGTCGATCGGAAAGTGTACGAAGCCGGCAGCCACGCCGAGGACGATGCCGCCCCAGAAGATGGGATCGTAGGTGCCATACATGTCATAGACGATCCCGCCGAGCCAGATGCCCAGGAAGCTGCCGATCTGGTGACCGACGAAAGTGATCCCAACCAAGGTCGACATGAATTTCGTACCGAACACCTGCGCAACGATCCCCGTGGTCAGGGGCACGGTCCCCAACCACAGGAGCCCCATCGCGGACGTGAACAGAATCACGCTCACGGGGGTAATTGGCGTCGAAATGAAGATCAGCATGGCGATCGATCGCAACACGTAGAGCAGCGCCAGCAGCTTCTTCTTCGAGTACCGGTCGCCCAGCCGGCCCCAGGCGATGCAGCCGCCGATGTTGAATGCGCCGATGAGCGCCAGCGCCGTGGCGCCCATCCATTCGGGCTGGCCCAGATCGCTCAGGTAGGCCGGCAGATGGGCGCCGATGAACATGGTCTGTGCGCCGCAGACGAAATAGCCCATGACCAGGAGCTTGAATCCCGTGTGGGTGCCGGCTTCGCGAGCCGCGTCGCCGAAGGTCTGGTTGGAATGATCGTCCGCAGCACGGGAATTGCCGCCCACCATCGCCGCCGACAGCGGCACGATGAACCCTGAGATCAGCGCCAGCACCAGCATCGAGACGGACCAGTGACTGGTGTTCGACAGCAGCCATTGGCCAAAGGGCACCAGGATCACCTGGCCGGACGACCCTGCTGAGCTGACCAGTCCCAGATAAAAGGTTCGCCGATGCGGCGGGACGCGGCGACCGATCACCGAAAGCACGATCGGGAACCCGGTCATGGCCATTGCAAAACCGGTCAATATCCCGATACCTACGGTTGCGTCCCACGGCACGGTGGCATTGGCCATCACCGCCAATCCGCCGGCATAGAGCAGGCCACCGACTGCGAGCACCTTGGCCGGCCCGTACCGGTCGGCGATATACCCCATCAGCGGCGTGGACAGTCCCCAGACGATGCTCTGCAGCGCGATGGCAAACGACAACACCCCCCTGCCCCAGCCGAGATCCGTGCTGATCGCATTCATGTAGACGCCCAGATTCATCCTCAGGCCGAACGACAGCAGCGCGATGACCGAGCCGCATAGAAGAACGATGATCAACGGAAGTTGCCGGGAAGGAACCGTCATGAACCTGTCTCTTTCGTTCCAAGGTAATGAAGAAGGTCTGTCTGTGAGCCGCGTTTCCCGCCGCTCGGCGCGGGAAATCTAAGGGATCCCGACCGGCTGTCTCGTCGATGCCGGCTGGGCGTGCATGTTCCGGAAATTGCTGCGGTACGCGCGCACCACGGTGATCATATTCATCTCGAGCAGCACCGCGGCTGCCCCAAGCGCCAGCGCCGCCGGATAGACGAACAGCCGCGGCCACAACGCCGCCGCGCACAGCAGCAGCAGCGCCAAGACATGCGAGCGGAACTGCAGCCGCTGGCGCGCATCGGGAAGGATCTTTTTCATGTTCGGCGCGAGCTTTCCCAGGGCGCACATCGACTGCAGGTGAAACCAGGCGAGAAACGGCATGATCTTGTAGAGCATGCCGGCGATGACCGAACCCGCGAAACCGAACATCATCAGCATGCCGATCAGGAGGTCCATGGATTCCGGCCAGGGCCCGTTCCACATTACCCGTACCCCCCACGCAACGCTGGCAGCGATGAGACTGCCCATGCCGACGCGCCAGAAATCCAGCGTCACGTCGGCCATGCGGCGCCTGCGCCGCTGCTGCAGCACGATGGTCGTAACGCCAAACAGCACGTACGCGAGCGCAATCGCGACGGCACAGGCGACGGCCAATGCTCCCCAGCGGCCGTCGTCGATCCACAGCAGCGCCGACCACGCGGCAAGCAGCGCCAGGACCGCCGATCCCAGATAACGCGCCACGGACTTGGGGTAAAGCGGCGTCAACTGCAGCATCGGCACGAGTTCAAAGCCCACCCCGACCACCAGCAGCCCGCTCCAGCCGAGCAGACCCCAGCCGGGATGAAGACTGTGCGCCGAGCCATTCAACGGCGCGACGCCCCAGCCGTACAGCGCGGCGAGCATGACGCCGAATACCACCGTGACCAGTAGCGACGCCACCGCCAGCCCCATGGCGCGCACGCTGTGATTCCGGCTGGGCGCCCTTGCCAGGCAGACCAGTACCGCCGCGATGAACACGAGGAACGCAGCACCGAGCGCGACCGTACCGGCTCTGAGCAGCCACTGTTGCGAAAGCAGAAAGCCGCCAGCGAGCGCGAGCGTCCCGAGTCCCACTCCGACAAAGGTCAGCAGCGCCGTCGCACGCGGCTGCGGAACCGGCGAACCCTGCAGCACCGGCAGCATCTGCATCATCGCCCCGATCATGACCATGGCCATGAATCCGAGCGCGTACAGATGCGTGATCGCGATCGTCGCGGACGACATGCGGAACGTGAGTGCGTCGGCGCCGCTCGCGAAAAGCACAGCGGCCACGAGCAGCAGAAAGACCGGAGCGACGAGAAAGAACTGGAACGGCACCGCGATCGGCGGTGCCTGTTCCAGCTTCAGGCCGGACTGATTCATGCAGTTGCCGCAGGTATGCCGGGCGTGGCGGGACCTCTGATGTGGCCTTCAGGTCCCTGATGTCTAGGCGATGCTTTCGGCCTGCGCAAGCAGCGCCGGGGCTTCATCGGCGAGCACCTGGTCCATCATGTTGTAGAGGATGCCCTCTTCCTTGAAATTGTGCTGCTGCGTGAGCACCAGGAACGTCTCCGACAACCCCAGGTACTGCTCGGCGTCCTTCGTTTCCATCGCCGAGCGCATTTCATGCATGACGGTGCGCATCTGCTCATGCTCCATGCGCATGACCTGCGTCGGTCCGCCGCTGTGTCCGCTCTTCTCCTCAAGGGCAGGGAAGAGCAGGTTTTCCTCGATCTCGAAATGCCGGTCCATCTGATGCGCGAACGCCTCGAACTCGGTCTGCGCCCGCGGCCAGTCGCCTGCGCCTGCGGCTTCCTCCGCGCGCGCGAATACTTCGTCGCACTCCTTGTGATGATTGATCATGTACTCGCCGATTCCAGCCATGATGATGTCCATGTGGGTAATAGATCGATGGCGCAATCTACGCGACCGGCGCCGACCGGCTCTTTGATACACCTCAAGAAAAAAGACGCCGCCCGGGGGCGGCAGCGAAAGCTATGCGGGTGCGGCGGCGAGCGGCACGCCCGCGGCGAGCCCTTTCACGAACTTCACGTTCTGCGCGATCGTGCCCTCGATATGCGCGATCTGCTCTTCGGACAGGTGCCGATACTTGCCGAGTGCCATGACGTACTCGGCGAGCGGCAGCGGATCTTCCGCCGCATGCGTCAGACGCAGGCCGCTCTGCGGATCGAACTCCCAGAGCAGCACGAAATTGGTCCGCACCGCCTTGCGCGACACCTCGATGTTCTGGTCCGACGGAAATCGCCAGCCCGTGGTGCAGGGCGAGTAGACGTGCAGATACGCAAAACCGTGCTCGGAAGCCTCGATCGCGCGATCGAGCTTGTCGTACAGGTCTTCCATGAACCCCGTGGATGCCGTCGCCACGTAGGCGCAATGGTGCATCACCATGAGCAGCGGCAGGTTCTTCGCGTCCTGCGTCTTGCCCCGGCCGCGCTCGCCCACCGGCGTCGTGGATGTCCACGCACCGTACGGCGTGCAACCCGAGCGCTGCATGCCGGTGTTCATGTAGCCTTCGTTGTCGACGCAGATGAACAGCATTTCCTCGCCCCGCTCGGCGGCGCCGGACAATGACTGGAAGCCCACATCGGCGGTACCGCCATCGCCCGCGAGCGCGACCACCTTCACGTTGCGCCCGATCCGCTTGTAATAGCGGCGCACCCCGGTCAGCATCGACGCGGTGTTGGTCAGCAGCGGATGGAATACGGGAACCTTGGTCCCGGTGAGCCCGTTGTAGCCCACGGTTCCCATGCCGGGGATGCAGCCGGGTGGCGTCGCCACCACCGCTTCAGGCCCGATGCGCCGCATCGCGTGGCGTATGATCAGTTCGGTATTGCAGCCCTGGCAACCCGCTAGGCCGGGGACGAACAGGTCCTCGAGGTTCCCGACTTCGTTGTAGATGCGCGCGGTGGTCAGGAACTTCAGCGCGCCGCGGGGGCAGGCCTTGACGCAGGCGGGATCGCCGTCGCACAGGTCGCACTTGGCGACGTGACCCGCATCGACATCGTAGACCATGCCGCCGTAACTGCAACCGACCGTGCACAGCAGGCAGTCGACGCACTTCGATGCATCCCAGTCGATGACACCGCTTTCGGCGTCCTTCGACAACGCCGCCGCCGGGCAGTTGTGAACACATTCGGGATCCCCGCACTGCCGGCACATCGCCAGTTCGTAGCTGCCATCGGACGACAGGACCTGGATCCGGGACCGTGCGGCATCATCGGACTGCGCCTTGGCCTGCGCGCACGCGATCATGCAGTCGTTGCAGCCGTTGCAGTTTTCAGGCCTGAAAGAGATGGTTTCGAATGCACCCATGCCGGTCTCCTTCAGCGCCAGTTCCTGGACATCAGCACGCGAGCGATTTTCTGCGGTGCGTCCAGAAACGGCTGTTTGACTGCGTCGAGATCGATCCGGCGCAGGATCAATTCCCGCATGACGCCCGGATCGAAAGCCCAGTTGATGCCGAAAATCCCTGCCAGACGGGAGTCCTGGAGCACGATCTTGAGATAACGGGCCGCCTCCGCGTCCACCTGCCTGTACACTTCGACGCCCGATGAATCGAGCGCGCTTTCCTGCACGCCTACCGACATGGCCTGCTGTCCGAAAAATGCGTAGGTGTTGAGCGGCACGCCACCCGCGTAGGGTTTCGCCCCGGCGTCACCGGCCATCGCCATGCCGGCGATGCGGCCCTGTCCCACGGCATCGGGCAGGATGCCGTTGATGATCTTGTCCGCTTCGAAGAAACCGCGCGCCTGCGCGACATCGCCGGCCGCCCAGACGTTCTCCGCGCTCGTGTGCATCCAGTCATCCACCAGAACCCCGCGGTCGATTTCGATGCCGCTCTCATCCAGAAAATCCGTGACCGGCGCAACACCGGCGGCCACCAGCAGCAGGTCCGCGTCCAGTTCGGCACCATCGCTCAGCATCGCGCGACAACCCTCGCCGCTCCCGGCCAGCGTTGTGACCTGGCTCGATGTGAGCAGACGCACCCCGTTCGTGGCGAAGACCTTTTCGATGATGCCGGAGGCGTCGGCGTCGAAATACCCCGACAACACGTGCGGCTGTATCTCCACCACCGTCACCTGCGCGCCGCCCTTGGCGAGATTCTCCGCCGCATGCATGCCGATCAGGCCGCCGCCGAGCACCAACGCACGTTTTGTTTTCGGCAGCACGCTGTGCAGTGCAATCGCGTCATTCAGTGTGCGCAGCACGTGAAAACGCACTCCGGCCAGGCCCGGGATCGGAGGCAATGCAGGTGCCGCACCGCTTGCCAGCAGCAGCTTCGAAAAACCGATCTCCTCGCCGTCATCGAGCTGCACCGAAGCCGTGGCGGGGCGGACCTTGCGTACCGCCGCGCCGCGCCGGTATTTCACGTTCAGCCGGGTGAAATAATCCTCGTTACGCAGAAAAACGCGTTCTGGTGCGGAGCGCCCGGAAACAACGTAGGGCAGTACCGTGGGCGAATACGGCAGGCTTTGATCGCGGGTAACGACGGTAATGTCGCGCTCGGCGTCGTGCAGTCTGATCGCGTGTACCGCCGAGAGCGCCGCGTGGCTCGCGCCCACAATCAGGTAATGAGTCTGGTCCATGTCAGTCCTTCTCGTTCAGCCACACGGTTCCGCCCGCTGCCGCCCCCTGTGCGAGCTCTGCGACGCGGCGAATCGCTTCATCGAAGTGCCCTGTCGTGATATCGGCGCCGGCGAGCCCGCCTATGAAGCTCATCGCGGCGACGCGCCGCGGCGCGTGGTAAAGAGCACCGATCACATCCTGGAACAGCGGGCCGCAGTTCCAGCCGAAGGATACGGATCGGTCGACGACGCCCGCGGCCTTGACCTGTGCAAGCGCAGCGGCGACCGCCTGGACCGGAAACGGCCGGTAGGTCTTCACTTTAAGCAGTCCTACCTTTTCACCTCGCTCACGGGCTGCATCGACCGCGTCTTTCGCCGCACCGGTCATGCTGCCGATGGTGACCAGGGCGTAGTCGGCGTCTTGCATGCGATAGCGCTCGACGAGCGGCGCATGCGTGCGTCCGAAGCGCCGCCCCCACTCCTCGTGCACCTCGGTGATCACCGAAAGCGCGTTCTGCATCGCGCTGCACTCGCCCTTGCGATAGCGCACGAACGTCGCGGGCCCGCTGCCTACGGCACCCCCGGTCAGAGGATCCACCGCCATCGGCCGCCGCGGGTCGAGCGCGACATGCCAGTTGACATCTTTCTCACCGAGAAAGGCGTCCACCTCGGCCTGGTCGGGCAGTTCGACGCGTGCCGCGCCGAACGACAGATAGTTGCCGTCGTGGCACACATTCACCGGCAGCATGACGTCGCGGTGCTCCGCGATCTTGTAGGCCATGATGGTCGTATCGAGCACTTCCTGCACGGATTCGCAGTACACCTGGATCCAGCCTGCCTCGCGCACCGACATCGCGTCCTGCTGACCACCCCAGACGCTCTGCGGTGTAAGCAGGTCTCGCGTGACGATCCCCATCACGATCGGAAGGCGCAGACCCGGCGTGCGCACGTACGGCTCGAACATGAATGCAACGCCGGGGCCGCAACTCGCCGTATAGGTGCGCGCTCCCGCCAGGCAGGCGCCCTGCAGCACCGACAGCACCGAGTGTTCGCCTTCGGCGTCGACCAGTTCCGCGGCCAGACGCCCGTCGGCGACGAACTTCGCCAGATACTCGACCAGCGAAGATTGCGGTGTGATCGGATATACGGCCACCATTTCGACCCGCGCGGCTGCGACCGCCCAGGCCGCGGCCTCGTTTCCGTCACAGACGATGAGTTTTGATTTTGGCTTCAAGACCGCGCTCATGCCGCCTCCTCCGAACCAATTCTGATGATCTGCGCGCCAAGGCGTCGGCGGCTGGCGGCAATCGCGGCCGGTCGCATCCCCGCTTCGCGTGGGCCCTGCTCCCTGCTCATGCCGCCTCCTCGATCATCGTGATTGCGCGGTGCGGGCATTCGGTCGCGCAGATGCCGCACCCCTTGCAGGTGGCGAGGTCGATGTCGAACCACGCGGGCCTCTCGACCACGCACTGGACCGGACAGTAGAGCCAGCACTGCGCGCACTTGACGCACTTGGCGCGGTCGACGACCGGCCGCATGCTGCGCCAGTCACCCGGGAGCATGGGACTGGGCTTGGTCGCGATCGGGCACAGGTCGTCCGGAATCGCGGACTGGTCGAAGAATTCGTAGGCTTGGCGTTTCATGCCGCCGCCTCCCTGCATTCGATACGGTGCACCCGGGTCGCGTTGAACCCGCGCTCCAGTGCAGCCAGGTTCTGCTCCAGACCGGCGTCGCGAAACTCCGACTCCATGATCGCGGTACGCAGCGACTCCAGCGTGACCAGACCCGTGGTGCGTGCGAACGCGCCGAGCATGATGGTATTCGTGATCGGTCGCCCGAATAGTTCCAGTGCGATCGCGACCCCGTCGCACAGGCCGACCGTCGCAATGCGCCCGGGGAATTTCAGTTCTTCAAGCGGCCTGGCGGTCGTCTGGACCAGCACGGCGTTATCGCGCACGCCGTCGAAGACATCGACCGCACGCGCCACCGTCGGATCAATACACAGGATGCAGTCCGGATGGTAGATGTTGGTCATCTGCCGGATCTCGCGATCATCGAGGCGCAGATAGCTCGCCACCGGCGCCCCGCGCCGCTCGAATCCGAACGAGGGTACTGCGACGACGTACTTGCCTTCGAGCACCAGCGCGCTCGCGAGCATGCCGCCGGCCATCACCGCGCCCTGACCGCCGCGGCCGTGGATACGAATCTCGTACATATTCGCTTCTCCCCTCCCGAAAATCCCGGCGCCCGCTACCAGCCGGGTTTGGCGGCGGGCCCGCCGTTTCCAGCCCCGCGCACCGCGGTGCGCGGCAATGCGAATCCCTGGTTGAACGCCGCGCGCGTAATCAGCACCACCTTGAACAACCAGCCCGACAGAACGACCGCAAACGCGCAAACGGTTCCGAACCAGAAGATGATATTCATCGAGGACGACGCCAACGCAATGAACAGAAGTGCCAGCGGCGTCCAGTTACCCAGTATCGCAAACGGCACTTCGATCTTCGACATTGCGGCAAGCGCCTTCTTCGGCGCGCGTTCACGCTGCAGGCTCGATCGATAGGCATACCAAGCCAGCCCTCGCGCCAGCGCCAGCGCCAACAGGCAGGTCTCGATCCACTTGAGATGGCCGTGATCGGCGCTCACCGCGGCGACCATCATCGCGAAGCCCGCCCCTTCGCACAGCCCGGTCAGCATCACGAGCGGAACGATGAACGGATTGCGCCAGGCCGGAATGCCTTTCGAGGCTCTTATCATCTGCGCCTGGCAGGTCAGATACCCCAGTGCAAGCGCCGCGGCCGTCCATACGAGCGCTTCCGACCCTGTCCACGCCGCACCGAGACCGCTTGCGAACAAGAACGGGGCGACCACCGCTTCGCGCGTCATCCAGGAGGTCTTCGTGTGCCGATAGACGTTCAACGCGCGCAACGGACGGCCGATCTCTGCCCACACGCACAAAAGACCCAGTCCGACCAGTGCCAGGCCGATCAATACCGGCATCACATATGCAGTGCCGGACACATGGGCAAACGCGGAGAATATGACCAGCCCGGTGCCCGCCCCGCCGAACACGAAGTTGCCGGCCGCGCGCAGATCCCAATTGGTCTGGTGCCAGGGTGCCGAGCGTCCGGCGGTCGGTGCCTGTTCGGCGCTCATTTGTCCTCTCCGGCGTTGTCCCAGATGTAATAGATGCCCGGGTCGGTATCCAGTTCTTCGTGCATGCGGAAATGCGCCGTCTCGGCCAGCAGCTTCGAGATTTCGCTGTTCGGGTCGTCTCGATCGCCGAACACGTACGCTCGTGTGATGCAGGAATTTACGCATGCCGGCGTCGCTTCCGGATCCACGCCGGGTGTAAGTCCCCTCTCGAGCCCGGCGTCGATGCGGTCCTTGCAGAAGGTGCACTTGGTCGCCACGGATATGCGCTCGGGATCCATACGTGCCAATTCCGATTCCATGGGCCGGTCATCGCCGAACGCGAATTCGTTCCGATGCACGATGTGGCGCGCCTGATAGGGGCAGGCCACCGCGCAATAGCCGCAGCCGATGCAAATGTCGTAGTCGATGGTGACCAAGCCGTCGGCGCGCTGCTTGGTCGCGGTCGTCGGGCAGACGTGCTCGCAAGGCGGATCGGCACAGTGCATGCAGCCCACCGGCACGAAAGCGCGCCGCACATCCGGATACTCGCCGGTCTCCATGTCCAGAACCTGTCGCCACTGCATGCCGGTGGGCGTCGCATTGGCCCCGCGGCAGGCAGTAACGCAGGTCTGGCACCCGTTGCAGCGGCGCAAGTCGATTGCCATCGCGTAGCGCGTCACCGGGCCGCCTCCGCAGCACTTGTGCTGCTCACGATGCCGAGATGTCGGCGTCCGGCGGCAATCGCGGCCGGTCGCATCCCCGCTTCGCGTGGCCCCTGCTCCCTGCTCATGCCGCCGCCTTCACCCGCCGAACGGCCACGCGCACGAGATCGGCCGACGATCCGGTTGCGTCGGTCAGCGCCATGGACATCGCCAGCAGCGGATTCATGCTCGGGGACTTCCTGTCCTTCGCGTACGGCGTCGCCCAGTGATTGAACTGTCCGATCATCAGCAGGGTATCGGGACGTATTCCTTCGCGCAGCACGGCCGGCCCCTGCGTCTTACCGACATACGAGTGGACTTCGACGATGTCGCCGTCTTCGATGCCCATTTCCGCCGCTCGCCGCGCGTTGATGACGACGCCTCGGTGCCCTCTGAGGTTCCCGGCGACCTCGTCGATCACCGGTATGCCGACGTTCGATCCCCAGGCGAACTGCATGCTGCGCGCGGTGATCAGCCAGAACGGATAATCCTCCAGCTTGCAGCCATGCGCCTCGGTCTCCCGCTCCCAGATCGCAGGGAAATCCTTGTACGGCGGCAGCGCCGAGTATTCGGTCAGCTGCGTGTCCCACCACTTGATGCCTTTTTCGTGCAGGCGGTTGCCCAGCTGCGCGCCGACGCGCAACAACCGCTCCTGGTAAGGCATCTCGAGGCGGATCCCCTGCTTGCGCAGTTCGGGAAACAGATACCAGACCAGACGCGATATCGGCCGCGTGCGGTAGCCGTGTTCGCGGTACCAGGAGAGTCCTTCGCTCGAAGCGCCGTCGGTGACCTCCGCACTTGCGGCGCGGCACATCCGGTCCCAGATCTCCTCGGCGCCATGTTTCACGTTCAACTCGAGCCCGAAATCAAATCCCTCCCCGGCAAGCGCAGTGCATGCGGCACCGCGATTGATGGCCTTGTTGTAGGGTTCGAGCAATCCGACCCGATCGGCAAGTTCGGTCGCGATGTCGGTGAAATCGCGCGTTTCGCCGCGCGCTGTAACCGCCGGCTGGCGCAACGCGAAGCCCTCGTGATCCCAGAACGCCTCGATGAACTTGGTGCCGCCCACGCGTATCAGCTGGGTGCTCTCCAGATCCGTGCACTCGGGCAGCAGGATGTCGGCCATCCAGTTGGTCTCATCGAGGGTGTAGGCGAACCCGACCACGAACGGAAACTCCGCGATCCGGTTGACGACCTCGGCCGTGTCCCAGAAGGAGATCGACGGATTGGTCCGATAGACGAACCACAGGTCCGGCGCCGTGACGCTTTTCCAGTTTTCCGGCGACTGCTTGCGAAACATCCAGGCGAAATGCGTCGGCCCCAGCGCCTGGCTCCACGGCGAATTGGCCGAAAGCGGCACCAGCGTTCCGTGCGCGTTGCGTACCTTGGGGCTGGACTGCCAGTGCTCGGGGTCCGTCGGATTCATCGGGTATTCCATGAATCCGTCCTCACCTTTCCTCACGCTCGCCTGGCGCGAGGTTGCCGGGCGGTTCAGGCGCACAGTCGTTCCCAGCGTGCCTCCGGGCACCTCGAGCGCTCCGAGCAAGCACGGGATGAGCGTTCGTGCCCAAACGCATTCGTAGCCGCCCCAGCCATTGTTGACCGTCCTGCCCAGCGAGATCGAAACCGGCCGGAACGGCAGGACTTCGCCGTCGATCTCGATCGTTTCGCCGACGCAGGCATGATCGAGAAATTCCTTGGTGATGCGCCGGATGGTGCCCGGAACGATGTCGCAAACGGACTCCGCCCACTCCGGGGTGTACGGCATCATGTGCCGCACCAGCTTGCTGAAACTCGTCTGCGCCGTCACGCCGCGGTGCATCCATTGCTGCTCGTCGGCACCGACTTCCAGCGCGTCGAGTTTGAACACGCCTTCCAATGCCGGATCGGCGTCGGGATCATCGAATGGCACCGCGCTACGCGTCTTCAGATCCCAGATCAGCGGTTTGCGGGTTTTCGGGTCACGCAGGAAATAATGGTTGGGTCCGACCAGATACGGCGATCCGGTATGCGCCTTCACGAAGGGGATATCCAGCCGTTCGCGCGGATGTTCGTAAAGCATCAAGCGGATCATCGCAAACAGGAACGCGGCATCGGTCTTGGGCCTGATCGGGATCCACTCCGCTGAAGCCGCGCCGGTCACCGAGATGTGCGGCTCGATCTGGATGCGTTTCATGCCGCGTACCCGCGCATCGGCATGGCGCCAGGCGCCGATCACGCCGCCGGAGGCCTCGGTGTTGGCGCCGAAGGAAAGCACATAGCGCGTGCTCGGGGTGTCGGGACAGACGGTGAAAGCGCGATGCCACAGTTCTCCGTAGAGATGCTCGGAGTGCGTGCAATTGACGCCTTGGCCGCTGCCGAACGAAAAGTCGACCGGCCCCCACGCCGACAGGAACGCCGGAAACGTACCCATGTAGTAGGTCGGGATGCCTCCGCCGCCGAAGCTCGCCGCGACCCGCGGATAGCCTTCCTCGTCGAGCAGCCCCTTGGCCCGGATTTCCTTGAGTTTGGCAACGACCGCGTCGAGCGCCTCATCCCAGCTGATCGGGACGAACCCCGGATCGTGCTCGCGCCCCTTGTTCGAATTCGTGCGCTTCATCGGCTGCAGCACGCGATTCGGGTTGTAGGTCTTCTGCACCAGCCCGTAGGCCTTGACGCAGCACTTGCCCCCGCCCGGATGGACCTCCGCCGCGCGGAAGTTCGGCTCGATCTCGGTCGCGACGCCGTCCTCGACCTTGACCGTCAGCAGGTCCGGTCCGGCCACGCACTGATAACAATACTCCGGGACCTTCCGGACCGATTTCGGCGCGGTCGCCATCGCAATCCTCAGGCTGAAGCCTGCCTGGCCTTCGCCGCCACGCGCGCGCGCAGCTTTTCCACGTCGACCACGAATCGCCCATGTTCGCCGCGGCTGATTTCCTCTCCGCCGTCGCGTGCGAGCAGATCGAAGGTGACTTTGCGGCCGTCGACTGCCTTCACGGTGATCGTGATGTCGACGTCCATGCCGAGCAGCGTTGCTCCGGCGTGTGACACCGAAATTCCGGTACCGACGGAATCCTCGCCCGGATCACAGAACCCGAGCAGGAACTGGCGACAGGTGACCTCGAAATCGCGAACCAGTTCAGGCGTCGCGTAGACGCGCAGGTTCTCACCAAGAAAATCGACAGTGCGCGGCTTGTCCACCGTAACTTTGCGAGTAGAGACTGCACCGGCCTGAAGCCCGCTTTTCATTGTTGTTTCTCCTGATCGCCTGGATAGGAACTGCCTCTCGGGAAAGGAACTGTGCCCACGCCGGTCGGTGGACAGCGGCTCTGTCCCGCCGGCGGTTTCCACGTTCGCGCGACAACGCGCAAACGGGCCGCTTTTCCTCGTCACGGCTCGCCGATCAATGTAGGTGCCGAGAGCCGGCCTGCATTTGACTTAGATTAAACAACCGCCACAGGCGCGCAACGTCGTTGTCGCGATCGCGGTTCAATGTCGCGTCACGCTTCTGCCGCCGAAGCGCGACTGAACGCTGCGCCGGCTCACGAGTCCATCCAACAATGACCCTGTTATCGCAAGGGATGTCCCAAGACGATGGCCCGTTACGTCGCCCCCCCGCCTGTCGGTGCGCCATAGATCCTGCGCAATTCCGCTTTTTGCACCTTGCCGACGGCAGTGCGCGGAAGCGTTTCGACCAAAGCGACGCGCCGCGGGATCTTGTAGCCGCCAATGTGCGCCCTGCAATGCTCGATGACACCCTCTGCGGTGATCGTCGCCCCTGCCTTGGGCACGATCACCGCAAACAGCGCCTCCCCGTATCGCTCGTCCGGCACGCCGATTACCGCCGCCTCGCTGATACCAGGGTGCGTATAGAGCACGGCTTCGACTTCGCTGGAGTAGACGTTTTCGCCGCCGGTAATGATCATGTCCTTCTTGCGATCGACAAGAAAAATAAATCCATCGTCATCCATGCGCCCGAGATCTCCGGTGTGAAACCATCCGTCGCGGAGTGCCGCGGCGGTTTCCCGGTCCCGCTTGAGGTAGCCGGCGCTGACATTGGGGCCCCGAACCACGATTTCCCCCGTCTCGCCGGCTGGCAGCGGCCGCCCGTCGTCGTCCGTAATGCGCAACTGCACGCCGGGCAATGGCCGGCCGGCCGATTTCAGACGCGACATATCGCGCGATTCGAGAGCCTCTCGCACGCTCGCGCTGTCCAGAATGCTTATCAGCGGCGACGTCTCCGTCAAACCGTAGCAGTGAAACAACTCGATGCCGGGAAGAAGTGCGCACACGTCGCGGGTCCATTCGACAGGCATCGGGCTGGACCCGTAAAAAAGCATGCGCAGCGACGACAGATCATGATGTGCGGGCTCCGCCGCTTCGGTGAACACCTTGATCATCGTCGGCACCCAGTGCGTGATGGTTACCTGGTCGCGTTCGATGCAGGCTGCGGCCGCGGCCGGCGTGAACTGCGGCAGATAGACATGGCTGCAGCCCATCAGAAAGCCCATCGTGCCGTGGAGATCCGCCGCGTGAAACATCGGCGCGACGTGGGCGTACACGTCGCGAGTTCGAATGCCGCTCACCAGCCCGCTCTGCCAGCC
Organism: Betaproteobacteria bacterium RIFCSPLOWO2_02_FULL_63_19; assembly: GCA_001770415.1. GTDB lineage: Bacteria > Pseudomonadota > Gammaproteobacteria > Burkholderiales > SG8-39 > JACQTO01. The sequence goes on from MEQX01000079.1 coordinate 15,832, forward strand.
ATTTGACAGGATATTGCGGTGTGACAACCGGACCCCTTTGCTCCGGCCCGTCGTGCCTCCCGTGTAGAGCAGCATCGCATCGTCGTCTTCCTGTGCTGGCTCGAGTGCAACCGGCGCTGTGATGCGCAGGAGATCCTCGTAGTCCGCTTTTGGACCGCCGCTGGTCTCGATCTTCAGCACGCGGTTGCGCCAAGCCGCCAACGCCGGCGAATCCAGCACCGTCAGGAACTCTTCCTCGGCCGCGATCAGCCGGCATTCGGCGTCTTCGAGGATCGCGGCGATTTCGACCGGGCTCAGGCGCCAATTGATCGGCACGGGAACCACGCCTGACCAATAGCCCGCCCACAGCAACTCGGCCTGCCGAAAGCTGTTGCGCATCAGCACCGCGAAGCGTTCGCCTCGCTGCAACCCAAACGAACGCAGTACGCCCGCGGCACGCGCCACGCGGTCGGCAAACTCAGCCCATGTGAATTGCCCGTCCTGATCAAGCATCGCGCGCCGGCGTCCATGAATGCGCGCATTCTCGGCAAGTACAGTCGGAAGAATCATCTTGATATCCAGTAATCACTTGCCTGCGGCATCATTACTTCAACATGCGACGCGTGCTGGCGCAGCATCGAAGGGTATACCGAGCCGCGGGGTTGCGGTCGACCTGCCCGCGGCAGCTCTCTAGCCGCGATGCCGGCGCAGTCGTTCCAGATCCAGAAACCGGATATTGCGGCCGCTCACCTTGATCAGGCCGGCGTCCGAGAGTTCGTGCAGTATGCGCGAGAAGTGTTCGCGTGTTATCGAAAGCCTTGACGCAATAACGCTCTTCGTCGCCGGCAGCGTCACCTCGATCTTCGACCCCGTCTGCCCGCCCACCACGTCGCGAAGCAGATAGCCGATCACCCGCTGGGTACCGCTTTTCAGCGAATACCCTTCCAGGTCACCGATGATGCGATCCAGGCGATGCGCGAGTCCGCCGAGCATGCGCCGCGAAAAATCCTGACTGTGCTCGAGTTCCTGCAGAATCGCCGCCTTGCCGACGTGGAGCAGCAGCGAGTCCGTAAGCGTTTCGACAAACACGACGTAGGGCTTGTCCAGAAACATCACCGCCTCGCCAAAACTGTGCCCCGGCCCCAGGATCTCGACCACCTTCTCCGACCCGTCGCTCGCGCCGAAAGCCAGTTTGACCTGGCCGTAGACGACAACATGGAACCCGGTACAGGGATCGCCCTTGCGGTACAGAATGCTTCCCGCCGCCATACGCACCTGGGAAGTGGACGCAGCGATACGCTCGACCTCGTCCGCGGACAGATCGCGGAAAAGAGGCAAATTCTTGAGGAACTCCTCGACCTTGATGGTGCGGGGTGGCACAGCGTGTTATGGGCAAAGCCTCTGGCGAACACTGTGCATGTTACTTGATGTGAGGCATTTCGGCCTACAATCTCGGCGTTTCCGTGAAGCCCGCAAGATGCCGGGTCGCGCGCGCCGAAAAATTCAGGTCGAATCCGACTCCACCCATGATGGCCGCCCAAGACGTCTTTCGCTCCCGCTTTGAAATCCGGCAACAGCTCGGTGCGGGCGGTATGGGTGAAGTGCATCTCGCCTACGATTCGTTCCTGCAGCGCGAGGTCGCGATCAAGCTGACCAAGCTGGAGCTTCTGAAGGACCCGGAAGTCGGTGATCGCATGCAGAAGATGTGGCTGAACGAGACACGCCTGGCCGGCAGGCTTCGGCATCCTCACATCGTCGAGGTCTTCGAGGCGGGCACGACCGAGGAATTCGGCTACCTCGTGATGGAATACGTGTCCGGCGGCACGCTCAAGCAGCACTCGCGCTCCAACGCGCTGCTGCCCACGGAACAGGTCATCGAGGACATCTATAAAGTCTGCAATGCGCTGGATTACGCGAACAAAATGGGTTTGCTGCACCGCGACATCAAGCCGGCAAATATCATGCTCACGGATGACCACACGGTAAAGGTAGCGGATTTCGGCACTGCCTATTTTTCCGCATCGGAGGAGACCCAGGTATTCGAAGTCGGCACCCTCCCCTTCATGCCGCCTGAACATTTCCGTCAGTGGCCACCGACGATTCAGCTGGACATCTACGCGGTAGGGATCGTTGCCTACCAGCTGTTGACGGGGAATCTGCCGTTCACGGCCGTTACGTTCGACGGCTTGCTGAAGGAGAAGCTCGCCGGAAGTTTCGTTCCGCTCGAAGACCGCCGGTCCGATATCTCCCCGGAACTGCGCTTTGCCGTGCATTGCGCGATTCACCCGGACCCGCAGGTGCGATACGGCTCCTGGCAGGCGTTCTGCGACGGCCTGAGCTTCGCGCTTCCTCAGCTCAGCCGGCCGAGCGAGGTGCTGTTTGACACCGCGCGGTTCGATACGTTGAGGCGGCTTTCGTTCTTCTCGGACTTTGGCGACACTCAGTTGTGGGAGACCATCCGGCTTAGCCGCTGGCTGGATTTTTCCGCCGGACAGACGGTGTTCGACGAAGGCAGCTCCGGAGACAGCGTGTATGTCATCGCCAAGGGAGAAGCAGCCGTGACGCGAGGCGGTGCGGAACTGAACCGACTGGGCCCCGGCGAATGCATCGGCGAAATCGCATACCTGGACCAAGAAAGCCACACGCGTACGGCTACGATCGGCGCGCTCTCGTCGCTGGTTTTGATCGAGATTCCGGCAACGGCACTGCGCAACGGCAGCGCCGAGCTTCAGGCCGCGTTCGGACGCGCCTTCATGCGCGTCATGGTGAAACGCATTCGCCACGGTGACGAGCGGTTTCTGGAGTTGCTGCGAAAAACCGGCGGCTAGCCCACCGTCATTCCGTCGGCGGCTCCGACGCGGTGAACACCTCTTCGTATCGGCCGGCCGCGAGCATCTCGTCGGTATCGATTCCGTAGCCGACGTAGAACACGGTATCGGCCAGCTGCGACAGATCCGCGTTCGTCAGTATCTCGATCTCGACCTGCGTAGTCTGGCTGCCGAGCGCTGCACCGCTCAGGTACTGCGCCATCGGGAAGGTCAGCTCCGTCCACACGCTGCTGCTGTCGAGCTGCCACCAGGCAGGCTCACCGGCACCTTCGAGCGTCGGTGCGTATGCCGCAACGTAGACATTGTAGGTCTGTTCCGCAAAGCCGCCCATCGAGGCGAAGGCCGCCTCCGGCGAACCGCCCTTGAGCGTTACCGTCAGCGAGGTCGCGCCGCGGCCGCCGGTCTTGGACGCTGCGAACAGCAGCCTCGGAATCCGGTCGGCCGGAATGACGTTGGGCACTTCCGGTATCAGATCGAGCGGACCACCCGCGCTTTCGTTTCTGACCAGTACCGGCGTGCGCCGCGGCGAGTACGTGCCGTCGCCGAGATTCCCGGACGCGTTCCAGCCCCACCCCCAGACCGTGCCATCGTGTCGAACCGCCATCGCATGGCCGTCGCCCGCAGTGATCGAAATCACGTCGCTCAAGTGCTGAACCTGCACCGGCACGGCGGAATTCTGGGTTGTTCCGGTGGCCAGTTGCCCAGCGTAGTTGGCACCCCACGCCCAAACGGTGCCGTCGTCCGTGAGCGCGAGGCTGTAGCGGTTCTGCGCGGTTATCGCCGTCACGTCCGACAGCCCCGACACCGCTTGCGGAATGCTGGAAGAAGAGGTTGTGCCGTTGCCGAGCTGACCCGCGGAATTGTTTCCCCAGGTCCAGACCTTGCCGCCGCTGAGCGCGAGTGTGTGGTCTGCGCCCGCCGCCAACGCCGTCACGGCGCCCGGAGGCAAGGTCGCCACCCGGCGCGGGGTCTTCGCGCATCCGGTGAACCTGAGCGTATTGCTGCAGATCTGCGTCGAGATCACGCCCAACTGACCTTTGGAATTGTCGCCCCAGGCCCACACGCTGCCATCGGTACCGACGGCAACGTTGTGATACCAACCGGCGGCAATCATCGCGATCGTCGGCAGCCCGGACACCTGAACGGGATCGACGCCGTCGTTCGTGGTGCCGTCACCGAGCTGGCCGTAGCCGTTCCATCCCCAGGCCCACACGCTGCCATCGGATTTCAGTGCCACGGTATGACTGTCTCCGGCGGCAATCGCAGTTACATCCGATAGTCCCGGGACCCGACCAGCGACCGAGACGCTCGCATCGGTCGCGTCACTGATGCCTTGCACGGCCTTGTAGTGCACCCCGGCTCCCCACACGTTGCCGTCGGACTTCAATCCGACGACGTGGCTGCGGCCGGCGGCGATCGCTTTCACTCCGGTGAGTCCGGGAACGCTCCCGGGAACGGTGTAGCTCGATACCGGGGCCGCACCCAGTTGCCCGTCGCCGTCCGATCCCCAGCCCCACACGGTTCGATCCGCCCTCAGTACGACCGTGTTGCCCGCGGCGGCGGCGACCGCGGTAACCTCGCCGCCCAGCTCCTGCGTCGACACCGGCGTGCGACGATTCACTTTCGATCCGTCGCCCAATTGACCGAATCCGTTGTAACCCCAGGCCTTGAGCGTTCCGTCGGACAGCAGCGCGACCGAGTGGCCTGCGCCGGCGGTGACCGCTTTCACGCCGGTCAGCGCCGTGACCGTGACCGGGGACAATCTGTCGGTCGCGGTACCGTCGCCGAGTTGACCGGAGCCATTTGCGCCCCAAGCCAGAACCGATGCGTCCGGCTTGATGGCCAATGTATGGTTCAGACCGGCGGAAATTGCCGTGATGCCGGTCAACCCGGTGATCGGGACCGGTTCGGCGCGCGAGGTCGTGGTGCCGTCGCCGAGTTGACCCCTGCCGTTGACACCCCACGCCCACACCTTTCCCTCGCCATCGACCACCACGGTGTGCCCCCAGCCGGCAGTGATCGCGGTTATGCCTGTCAGCCCCGGAACCTGGACCGGGACCAGGCTGCAGGGATCGCCATCACAGGTATCCTGCGCAACAACCCCGAGCTGACCGGAGACGTTGTTGCCCCAGGTCCACACGGTACCGTCGCCGCGCAGCGCCGCACTGTATTCCAGTCCGGCAGCGATGTCCGTTACGTTCGTGAGACCCTTCACCTGAATGGGGATGAACTTGTTTTCAGTCGAGCCGCTGCCCAACTGGCCACTGCCGTTGCTTCCCCATGCCAGAACCGTGCCGTCGTCCTTCAGCAGCAGGACATGATTGACGCCCGCTGCGACCTGCCGGATACCGCTGACGCTCCGAATCTGGAACGGGACGCTCGAACTTGTCCGGGAGCCGTCGCCGAGTTGCCCGAACGTGTTCCTGCCCCACGCCCAAACGGTACCGTCGGTCCTGAGGACCACGACGAACGCCTCACCGACGGCGATCGCTTGGACGTCGGTCAGACCGCGCGCCTGGACCGCGGTCGTGCTCTGCACCACCCGGCCCCTGCCGAGCTGACCGTAGCTGTCGCCGCCGAAGGCCAGCACGGTGCCGTCGCTCTTCAGCGCGACCGTGTGCTCCGCGCCGCTCGCCACCATCGGCGTCACGGCCGCCGCGTGGTGCAGCGGTGCAAACGCGATCAGAGAAAGCAACGCAATGGCGACGCCAAGGAGTCCTCTGAATTTCATGTCCGTTTTCATTTCCTCCAAGGCCATGATTGCAGCAGATTCGCTCGCAACTGCCCATTCACTGCGCACTATGCCGAATTTTCTCACCTCTCGCGAGGGCGATGCATGGTCTGTACCGGTCGAACGTTGGTGCGAAAGATGTAAGCTCCTGTTCGATTTCGGCATTCGCGCGCCGGCACGACCGGCGCGCAGCCGGATGGAGACTTTTTTCGCCGCTTCATGGAGAATCCGGCGAATCGGTATCCGATTTGCGAGCTGACGCCCATGGCTGAACATCCCTTATTCAATGCGCGCGCGTTCTGCGGCATTCTGGCGCTGAGCTTTTCGGTCGCCTTCAACGCATCGGCCGGTGGAGCGAGCGACAGCCTGAATCCGACCGCGCCGCGGCTCGGCGATGCGCCCCGCGCACCGGCCGATGTCACCAGTCTCCCCACCGGAGAGGGACGCTTCGCCGCATCGGCCCTCTCGGTCGACACCACCGACCGCACTGCGGTCGCCCAGTTCTACCGCCTCTACAAGGCAGCGAATCTGGTGCCCAGCGACTGGAGCGGCAGCGTAGCGGGTTGCGACGCGGGATCGACCGGCTCAGATTACAAGGAGGCGACGCGACAGCAGATCAACTTTTTCCGCGCGATGGCCGGCGTGCCGGCCGACGTATCGTGGGATTCCAGCTTCTCCGCGAAAGCGCAGCTGGCCGCGCTGATCATGAGCGCGAACGGCAGTCTCAGTCACACTCCCCCGACCAACTGGCTCTGCTACAGCGCCGACGGAGCCACGGCCGCGGGTCATTCGAATCTCGCGCTGGGTAACGCCGGCCCGTATGCGGTCAAAGGGTACATGGACGACACCGGAACCAACAACGCGGTCGTCGGCCACCGCCGCTGGGTGCTGTACCCGCAGACGAAGCTGATGGGCACCGGGGACGTGACCAACGCGCCGAACGGCGGCAATGACACCAACGCGCTCTGGGTGCAGGACGGCAACTTCGGCGGTCCGCGGCCGCAGGACGTGCGCGACGACTTCGTCGCCTGGCCGCCGCCGGGTTTTGTGCCCTATGACCTGGTGCCGGCGCGCTGGTCGCTGTCGTATCCCGGCGCGGTTTTCTCGGCCGCCAGCGTCAGCGTGACCCGCGACGGACAGAGCGTGCCGGTGCGATTGGAACCGGCGGGCACCGGTAACATAGGTGAAAACACGCTCGTCTGGGTGGTGGACAACCGCGATACCGCCTCGCCTTCGGTGCTTGCGAAACCCCAGACCGATACCACCTATCAGGTCGCGATCACCGGCGTCACCGTCGGTGGAGCGTCGCGAATGTTCAGCTACTCCGTGACGGTCTTCGATGCCGACCCGAACGCGCCGGGCATAGCCTTCGTCCCCGCCCAGCCCAACTTGACCCCTGATCCTGATCGCAGCGTCATCGTCAACGTGACCGGACTCAGCGGAACCATTGCCGGTATCCACACCAGCTGGAGCGGGAGCACCAAGCCGGTCGACGTGGGGTTCGCCAGCTCGACGTCGCTCAAGTTGACCGGACTCGCGGCCGGTTCGGCCACCGTCACGGTCACGGATTCAGGTGGGAATATGGCGGAGCTTGCGATTTCCGTCGGCTCGCAGACCTCCGCGTCCGACTGGCAGATCAGCGGCCGCGCCGACGGTACTGCCGAAGCGATGACGCTAGTGGCCGACGTGCTGCCGGCGAGCCTGGACGACGGCAACAGCGGCGCGTTCTACGTGGGCGCGCAGCTGCCCGACGGGTCGCTGTACCTCAACAACGGGCAGACATGGGTGCCGTACACCGGCAGCACCATTCCGGCGCACTCCACCGGAACCCTGGCGCAACGCTCGTTCCCGGTGTTCGTCGGGCTCGACGTCCGCGGTCTTTCCGGCACGCAGGTCCTGGTCGGTTACGGCACCGACGCGAGCGACCTGGTGAACAACGGAAAGTACCGCTCCGTCTACACGGTTCCGTAAACCGAAGACGCGAACACGCATCGATGCTGCCCGAGGCGCTCCAAACTAGTCTCTGATCCTGCGCCATGTCCACCCAGCGGCGAGAAATATGAAATTTAAGATAGCCGAGAATTCGCTGTTCGCGATCCTGCTGCGTTCGCCGTGGTGGGCGAGCTTCGCCCTTGCCGCGGGCGTATTCGCGGCGGCAAGACTCGTGCTGGCCGAAGCCTATGCGGTGTTCATCGCGCTGCCGTTCGCGGGCATCGGTGTCTATACGTTCGGAAAACAGATTCGCGCGCCCAGCGCCGCTCAAGTCGCACAGGCGCGCGAGGCGTTGCGCGCGATGTCGTGGGAGGAGTTCTCGGGCGTCGTCGAGCAGGCGTTCCGCAATGAAGGCTATGCCGTCACCCGGATCGACGGCGCCGGCGCGGACTTCGAGCTGACCAAGGCGAATCGCATATCGCTGCTCGGCTGCAGACGATGGAAAACCGCGCGCACCGGAATCGAGCCGCTGCGCGAACTTCAAGCCGCGAGCCGCGAGCGCGAAGCTCATGCGTGCATCTACGTCGCCGCAGGCGAAGTCACAGACACAGCGAAATCGTTTGCCGCCAAACACAACATCCAGCTCGTGCACGACGCGGAACTCGCGAGGCTGCTGCCGCGTTCCGGACGCCCAAAGGCGCGCCAGGCTTGAACGGGTGTCGGTCGCGGCAACGCACCTGCGCGCAGCGATTCGCCCGCCGCGCGATCAACGGCAACGCCAATCGTTCAAGGAGGACTGGATGATCACGCCCCGTACCGCCCGCATGCTGACGCGCTATAACGCCTGGTCGAACAAGCTCTGGTACGACGCCGTCGCCGCTCTGCCGGCCGGTGAAGCCACGAAAGAACGCAAGAGCCTGTTCAAAAACATGATACATACCCTGAACCACAACTACGTCGTCGATGTGATCTGGCGGGCGCACATCGAGGGCAGGGAGCACGGACTGACGGCGCGCAACACGCCCGATCATCCGCCGCTGGACGAACTGCGCCGTCTGCAGCAGGTCATCGACGCCTGGTACGTCGAATGGAGCGACACCGTGACGGAGGCCGCGATCGAAGAGCGCCGAACCATAACGCTGATCGGGGGCAACAGGGTCACGATGTCACGCGGCGAGATGCTGATGCACCTCTACCACCACACGGCTTACCACCGCGGCTATGTCGGCGACATGTTCTACCATGTGCCCGGGTGCCGTCCGCCTGTGACCGATCTGCCGGTCTTCCTGCGCGAAATGCCGCAGGACTACTGACACGGCTTATGCGTATTCGATTCCGGTCTGCGCCAGGCCGGCGATGTCGACGCGAGAGCCGTTGAGATCGGAATTGGCCGCCAGCGTCGAAATACGTGCGATAGCCGACGTTTCCCGGCCCGCTCGTGCCGGCGCCTTCGCCGTAGGCCTGCTGCCGCGCGATGACATCCAGGATCATCGGCGTGAAGGCACTGAAGCCAACATTCGAATTCGGATCCACGGAGTCCTGATCATCGTAGGACATGATCGTGAAATACTCCTTGTTCATGTCCGCAGCCGAATCGGTCCGGAAACCGAGCTTGGAGAAACCCACGAACTGCGTCGCGGCGAAATTAAACAGCACCTGGCCTCTCAGCCGGTCGTAGGCCACCGACGTCTTCATGTCGCGTAGCGGGCGCACGTAGTACCGGTGACTGTCGTCGCCGTTCGCCCATCCGAGGAATATGTCGCTCGCGCACTGCATCAACCCCGCGACGACCCGCTCGCCCCGGTGCGCGTGCGGCCCCCTGCCGGCAAACGGCTCAAGAACGGAAGCGCAGGCTTCCTTCACCTGCAGCACCAGCCGCTCGCCGCCATCGGACACGTAAAGTGCCACCGCGCAGCACGCCCTTCGCGTCGCGCCCCGTCGCGCGCCGATCTCAGCGCACGCACCTTTCCTGCAACATCATCGCTCATCAGTCCTCCGCCATTCGTCATCGGCAGCATCGGGATGCGGGGCGGGCTGCAGACAGCAGGGGCCGCCGAGTCAGATGCTATCAAAAGCGAGGATGACAGGGGAGCGTCCAGCACCTAGAATGAATTAAGGGATTGACGAGCCCAAAGGAATGATGTGTGTGGCTTCCGCGCCCGCGCACAGCATGCTTCGAGCCCCGCCCGGAGAAATGAAACGCGTGGACGCCCTGTCCGCCGTCGTGAGTTTGCCGCGCACCGTCCGCCCGAACGATCAAGCCGATGGCCATGGCTGAACCCCTGCCAAAGAACGATCCGCAGAATCTCGGCGTGGTCAGGGCCGTGCGCGGCAGCGTGGTTGACATGCGCTTCGATCGGAGATTGCCGCCCATCTACTCTGTGGTGCATGCGCGGGGACGCGAAATCGTCATCGAGGTTCTGGCTCAACTCGACGCGCAGCACGTGCGCGGCATCGCGCTGACGCCTACCCAGGGCCTTTCCCGCGGCATGACGGTGACCGACACGGGCGGTCCGCTGAAGGCGCCAGTCGGCAGGGGAACGCTTTCCCGCATGTTCGACGTCTTCGGTAACGCCATTGACCGCGAACCGGCGCCGACAGACGTCCGGTGGCGTACCGTGCACCGGGCGCCACCGTCCCTGGCGCGTCGCTCCACCAAGTCCGACGTTTTCGAGACTGGCATCAAACTCATCGACGTGCTGGCGCCGCTCGAGCGCGGCGGCAAGGCGGGACTGTTCGGCGGGGCGGGCGTGGGCAAGACGGTACTGCTCACCGAAATGATTCACAACGTAGTCGGGCAGCACCAGGGAGTGAGCATATTCTGCGGCATCGGCGAGCGCTGCCGCGAGGGGGAGGAACTGTATCGGGACATGAAGCAGGCCGCCGTACTGCCGAACATGGTGATGGTGTACGGCCAGATGAACGAACCCCCTGGTGCCCGATTCCGCGTCGGCCATGCCGCGCTGACCATGGCCGAGTATTTTCGCGACGACGAACATCGCGATGTACTGCTTCTGGTCGACAATATTTTCCGTTTCATCCAGGCCGGCATGGAGGTATCCGGTCTGATGGGGCAGATGCCTTCGCGTCTGGGTTATCAGCCGACCATGGGCACAGAACTGTCGGGACTGGAAGAGCGCATCGCCAACACCGATACCGGTGCCATCACCTCGATCCAGGCAGTGTACGTGCCGGCGGACGATTTCACCGACCCGGCGGCGGTGCACACTTTCTCGCATCTTTCGGCCTCCATCGTGCTCTCGCGCAAGCGCGCGAGCGACGGCCTTTATCCGGCAATCGACCCGCTGCAATCCAACTCCAAGATGGCCACAGCGGGAGTCGTCGGGTCGCGTCACTATGATCTCGCTCAGGAAACCCGGCGCACGCTGGCGCAATACGCCGAACTGAAGGACATCATTGCGATGCTGGGGCTGGAGCAACTCTCGCCGGAGAACCGCAAGGTCGTTGCCCGCGCCCGCCGTCTGGAGCGCTTTCTCACCCAGCCGTTCTTCACCACTGAGCAATTCACCGGCCTCAGTGGCAAGCTCGTCAGTCTCGAGGACGCCCTGGAAGGGTGCGAGCGCATCCTGCGCGACGAATTCAAGGACGTTCCCGAGAGCGCTCTTTACATGATCGGGGCGATTGGCGAAGCGAAAGCGACCACGGAACCAGAATCTCGAGCGCGGGCCGAACATGCAGCCAGTACGCATGAATCTTAAGGTGCTCCTGCCCTTTGAAGTCTTTGCCGAGGAGACCGGCGTGTCGCGGATCGTCGCCGAGACGCGCGAAGGTTCGTTCGGACTTCTACCCCACCGGTTGGACTGCGTCGCCGCGCTTGTGCCGGGAATACTGGTCTTCGAGACCGATGCGCAAGGCGAGGTCTGCATGGCCGTCGACGAAGGTGTGCTGGTCAAGACCGGGCCAGACGTGCTGGTGTCGGTGCGAAACGCAGTCGGAGGTGCGGACCTCGACAAGCTGCGCGAGACGGTCGAGCGGCAATTCCGGGCACTGGACGAACAGGAAAGGACCGCGCGCTCGGTCATGGCGAAGCTGGAGACCGGTTTCATTCGGCGATTCACCGAGTTACATCATGAGTGAAGACACGAAACCCGGGGAGCGCGCGACAGAGTTCAGCCGGCAGGTGGGCAAGAAGGCGGCGCAAAAACTCGAGGCGCAACAGCGCGTCACCCGCACGGTCTGGTCCGGCCTGGGCATGATGGGCATGATCGGTTGGTCGGTCGCCGTACCGACGTTCCTGGGCGCAGCGCTTGGGCTTTGGCTGGATCAACGCTATCCGGGTGAGCATTCACGCACGCTCATGCTGCTGGCCATCGGCTTGGGCCTGGGTTGCTGGAACGCGTGGCACTGGGTGGCGAAGGAAGAGCGGGAAATTCACGAACGCGGAAAGAACGATCATGAATGAGCCCATCGGGCTGGCGTCGGCACTGGCAGCGGGTATTCTGTTCGGGGGGATGTTCTACGGTGGGCTCTGGTGGACCGTGCGGAAAGGCATGCTGTCCGAGCGGGTGGCGGCGTGGTTTATCGGCAGTCTGCTCGTGCGCCTGGGCGGCGCGCTGCTCGGCATCTACCTTGTCGGTGCCGGCCATTGGCAGCGTCTGCTGCCGTGTCTGCTCGGATTTGTCATGGCGCGCCTCATCGTGACCTGGCTCGTGCGGACTCCGGCGATACATCCGGCGCCGCAGTCGGCGGAGGACAGGCATGCACCTTAGTCCCGACGAAATCATCTTCTGGCAACACGGCTATTTCAAGCTCAATGCCACCATCGTTTTCACGTGGATGCTGATGTTCGTGCTCGCCGTCGGTTCGAAACTCGTGACGCGCAAGCTCTCAACCGGTCTGAAGCGTTCGCGCTGGCAAAACCTTCTGGAGATCATCGTCACTGCCATTAACAGGCAAATCTCCGAGGTCGGGCTGCGGCGGCCGGAAAAATATCTCGGCTTCCTTGGCAGCTTGTTTCTGTTTGTCGCCAGCGCAAGCGTCTTCACCATCGTTCCCGGCTACGAACCACCGACCGGTTCGCTCTCGACCACCGCGGCGCTGGCGATCTGCGTGTTCGTGGCGGTGCCATTGTTCGGCATCAAGGATCGCGGACTTGGCGGATATCTGAAAGCCTATCTCAAGCCGACATTCATCATGCTGCCGTTCAACATCATCGGCGAACTCTCGCGCACGCTGGCCCTCGCCGTCCGCTTGTTCGGCAACATGATGAGCGGGACCATGATCCTCGCGATCCTGCTGACTGTCACGCCCTTCGTTTTCCCGGTCGTCATGAGTGCATTCGGCCTGTTGACCGGCATGGTGCAGGCCTACATCTTCTTCGTCCTGGCCACGGTCTACATCGCGGCGGCCACGCATACGCATTCGCTCCCGCCTGAAGACGGCGCCGGCGCCGCGCCCGAAACGAAGACCGAGGCCAAACCCGGAAAATGAAGGAATCGCCAACCAAGAAAGGACGCACTATGGATAACACCACGCTCATCGCAATCGCTTCAATCGTCACCGCGGGCCTTACCATGGCTCTGGGGAGTTTCGGCCCCGCGCTCGGCGAAGGGCGCGCGGTCGCGACGGCATTGAGTTCGCTGGCGCAGCAGCCCGATGCCGCCACCACAATCACGCGGACCTTGTTCGTGGGCTTGGCAATGATCGAGTCCATCGCGATTTACTGTTTCGTGGTCTCGATGATCCTTATTTTCGCCAACCCGTTCTGGAATCACTTCATCGCTCAAGCCGCCGGAAAGTAAGGGAAGTAAACAATGCTGATCGACTGGTTCACCGTCGGTGCACAGGTCCTCAACTTCCTGATTCTGGCCTGGCTGCTGAAGCGGTTTCTCTACCAGCCCATCCTCGACGCTATCGACGCGCGCGAAAAGCGGATCGCCAAGGAACTCGCCGACGCCGACGCGAAAAGGACTGAAGCCAGGAAGGAACTCGACGAGTTCCAGCGCAGAATCAAGGCATTCGACCTGCAGCGCAGCGAGCTCCTCGGCAATGTGATCGACGAGGCGAACGCCGAACGTCAGCGGCTGCTCGACGATGTGCGGCAGAGCGTCGACGCCCTCGCGGCCAAGCGGCGGGAGGCGCTGCGAAGCGAACAGAGGATCCTGAACGAAGCGCTCCGCAGCCGCGCGCGTGAGGAGGTGTTTGCCATTGCGCGCAAGACGCTTGCCGATCTCGCCTCGATCAGTCTCGAGGAGCGCATCGGCGAGGTGCTCATTCGACGCTTGCGCGGACTCGACGCCGCGGCAAAGGCCAGCATGGGAGAAGCGCTCAGCAGAGCCTCCGGCCCAGTGCTGGTGCGCAGCGCATTTGACCTGCCGGACGCGCAACGCGCGGCGATTCGAAATGCGCTCAACGAAAGCTTTTCGGCAGATGTCAAGGTGCGCTTCGAGACCGCGCCGGACCTGGTCAGCGGAATCGAACTCGCGACTGATAGTCAAAAGCTCACTTGGAACATCGCCGATTACCTGTCGTCGCTGGAAGAGAGTGTCGGTAAGTTTCTGAAGGACGCGGACAATCCCGAAACCATCGCGGCGCTCAAGCCGGAAGCCGAAAAATCCGAGCCACAGGCGAAGACCTTATGAACATGCAACCCGAGACCCTGCAGCAGGTCTTCGACAGCGCATTCGCGCGCATGCGCGAAGCGCGGGAAGCCTACACGCCGAACCCCGCCCCTCGGGAAACGGGCACCATAACCAGCATCGCCGCCGGAATTGCCAAAGTTTCGGGCCTCTCCGGTGTGGGTTACGAAGAGCTGGTGATTTTTCCCGGCAAAAGGCTCGGAATTGCATTCAACATCGACGAAGACGAAATCGGCGTCGTTCTGCTCGGTGAATATTGGCATCTGAAGGCGGGAGATGAAGCCCGGCGCACGGGCCGCGTGATGGACGTAGCCGTGGGCGAAGGATTGCTGGGACGCGTCATCGACCCTCTTGGCCAACCGCTGGACGGGAACGGGCCTGTCGCCGCGAGCGAGCGTTTGCCAATCGAGCGCACGGCCCCGCATATCATGGACCGTTCACCCGTCACGGTACCTCTGCAGACCGGACTCAAAGTCATCGACGCCCTGGTCCCGATCGGCCGCGGCCAGCGTGAGCTGATCCTGGGAGACCGCCGGACAGGCAAGACGGCAATTGCAATCGACACCATAATCAATCAGCGCGGCAACGACGTTCTGTGCGTCTATTGCACGATAGGGCAACGCGCATCGGCAGTGGCGAAAGCCGTGGCAAGCCTGCGCGAAAAGGGCGCGATGGACTACACCGTAGTGGTCGTCACCGAGGGCAACGACCCGCCGGGTCTGGCCTTTATCGCGCCTTACGCCGCGACCAGCATCGCCGAGCATTTCATGCGGAGCGGCCGCGACGTGCTCATCGTGTACGACGACCTGACCCATCACGCGCGCGCCTATCGCGAATTGTCGCTGCTGCTGCGCCGACCGCCCGGCCGCGAAGCGTATCCCGGAGACATCTTCTACATCCATGCGCGGCTGCTGGAGCGCGCAACGCGGCTGCGCCCCGAAATGGGCGGGGGATCGCTGACCGCGCTGCCCATCGTCGAAACGGAGGCGCAGGACATTTCGGCCTACATTCCTACCAATCTGATTTCCATCACCGACGGGCAGATCTATCTATCGCCCTCGCTGTTCGAGCTGGGCATGCTTCCGGCGATCGACGTCGGCAAATCGGTCTCGCGGGTGGGCGGCAAGGCGCAGCGGGCGGCCTACCGCGCGGTGACCGGCGACCTCAAGCTCGCCTACGCGCAATTCGAGGAGCTCGAGACCTTTGCCCGTTTCGGTGCCCGCCTGGATGAAGGTACGCGCACGCGCATCGAGCACGGGCGGCGCATCCGCGCCTGTCTGAAACAGCCTGAATTCGCCCCGGTCGCCGTGCCAGCGCAGATCGCCGTGCTGCTGGCGCTGAATTCGAGACTGTTCGACGCGGTTCCGCTGGAAAAAATGGCCGATGCCGAACGCGCCGTGCACATGGCGGCAACGAACCTCCCGGCGGGAGTACGTGCGCGATTCGAGACCGCCGACAGCTTGAGCGCCGAAGATCGCGGGACGGTCGTCGATATCGCCCGCCAGGCGATCGCCCGCTTCCAGTTCAAGCCCGAATCGCAAAGCGCATTCGACACCGGGAGCAAGACCGGGACCCAAACGGGCGACGACGTCCAGCCCTCCGCGCACCTCGATCCGATCGACCATAAGACAGGAGAACAGCATGCAGGTCCAAATCAATACCGACCATAACATCCCGGGTCGCGAGGCCCTGGCCACCCATGTCAGCGGCGTCGTAAAGAATGCCCTGAGCCGCTTTCGCGACAGAGTCACGCGGGTGGAGGTTCATCTGGGCGACGAAACGGGGCACAAGGGCGGCAAGAACGAAAAGCGATGCGTGATGGAGGCGCGCCTCCAGGGACGTCCGCCCGTCGCGGTTAGTCACCACGCGGCCACTCTGCACCAGGCCATCGAGGGTGCAGCCGAAAAACTGACCAAACTTGTCGAGAGCACGATCGAGCGGCTGCGCGACCAGAGGAGCCGTGCGTCGGCACCGCCTCCCGGGAAGGGATGATGAGCGTCTCCACGTCGCGCCTGAGGCGCAAGATCGGCAACGCCGCCGAACTGCACTCGGTCGTCCGCTCAATGAAAGTGCTCGCGGCCTCGAGCGTCGGACAATACGAGCAGTCGGTGCGCGCGTTGGCGAGCTACTATCGGGCGGTCGAGCTGGGGTTGCGCGTGTGTTTGCGCGGCGCGGCTGCGCCCGAGCCGCATGAGCGGATACGAACCGTTGAGGCCCCGATCGATGCAGTTGTCTTTGGTTCCGATCAGGGAATGGTCGGACAGTTCAACGACGAAGTGGCTGAATTCGCCGTAGATAGCCTGGCCGCTCTGCCGCGCCGGCCCCGGATCTGCGCCGTCGGTGAACGCGTGTACACCAGGCTGTCGGACGCGGGCCTGCGGCCGGCGTCCCTCTATGCCGTGCCGAATTCCGTCAAGACCATTACGCCGCTCGTCGGGCAGATTCTGCTGGAATGCGAGAAGCGCTACAGCCGGGGAAATACCAGCGCCGTGCACCTCTACTACAACCGCCGAAACACTGAAAGTATTCATGGGCCCGTCCGCCAGCGACTGCTGCCGCTGGACAGGACCTGGCGACGCAATCTGGCCACGCTTCGCTGGCCGACGGGAAATCTGCCCGAGGTCATGGGAAGCGGGATCCAAACCTTGCGCTCGCTCATCCACGAGTACCTTTTCGTCTCGCTCTTCCGTGCCTGCGCAGAGTCCCTCGCGAGCGAGAACGCAAGCCGCCTGGCATCGATGCAACGCGCCGAAAAGAACATCGACGAACTGCTGCAGGAACTCAACGTCAGGTTCCATCGACTGCGCCAAAGCGGCATCGACGAGGAACTGTTCGACATCATCGCCGGCTTCGAAACGCTGTCAAAAGAAAAGCGCGTCGCAGCGCACAGCCCCTGAGACTGCGCCGTCGGTAGTATCCTTGCACGCGATTGGAGCGGCAACGAGCGTATCAGCCGTTTGTTCTGACCCTCACGACAAGGATCGTTCTCATGGAACGGTACGAAGCCGATATCGTCGTCGTCGGCGCCGGCAGCGCCGGTTGTGTGCTTGCCGCGCGCCTCTCGGAAGACCCGCACTTGCGGGTGCTGCTGCTGGAAGCAGGGGGTCCCGACAGCAATATCTGGATCCATGTGCCGGGCGGGATATCCAGGACGGTCGGGAATCCGCGTCTGGACTGGTGCATCAAAACCGAACCGATACCCGGCTGCAATGGCCGGCGCATGCCCTATCCGCGCGGCAAAGTGCTCGGCGGCTCCGGCTCCCTCAACGGCATGCAATACATCCGCGGCAACCCGCGTGACTACGAGCGCTGGCGTGAACTGGGCAACGAGGGCTGGGGGTGGAGCAACGTTCTTCCGTATTTCCGGCGATCCGAGGCGAACGTTCACGGTGCCGACGAACTGCACGGGGATAGCGGTCCGCTCGCGGTTTCCGACATGTTGCGAGGCGAACTCGCCGACGCGTCGCTGCGCGCCGCCGTCGAAGCGGGCTATCCGCTGATCGCCGATTTCAATGGCCCCTCACAGGAAGGCGCCGCCTACTACCAGATGATGATCCGCCGCGGCCGGCGCGGCTGCGGCGCCGGCGCGTATCTGCGGCCGGCGATGCGGCGTGCGAATCTGCAGGTGCTGACCTCCGCCCACGCCACGCGCATCCTGTTCGACGGCCGGCGCGCGCTCGGCGTGGAATTCCGGCGCGGCGGACAAATCCTGACGGCACGGGCGCGGCGCGAGGTGGTCATCGCGGGTGGTGCGTTTCATTCGCCGCACCTGCTGCAGCTCTCAGGAGTCGGTCCGGCCGCACTTCTCGCCCGTTACGGCATTGCGGTCATCGCCGACCTCCCCGGAGTAGGCGCGAATCTTCAGGATCACCTCCAGGTACGTGTGCTGTGTCGCAGCACGCAGCCGGTCACCATCAACGACATATTGAACTCGCCGCTAAGGCTGGCAGGCGAGGTGGCGAAATACCTGTTTTCGCGCACCGGCCTGCTCGCCTACGGCCCCTTTCGTACCGGGCTTTTCGCGTGTTCATCCGCCTCCCCCGGCTGGCCCGATCTCCAGGTTCAATTCGGCCCGGTCGGATTCAGCGCGGTGACCGAGCCTCCGCTGAAGTATTCGAGCTTCACGATGTCGGTGTGTCTGTTGCGCCCGTCGAGCCGTGGCAGCGTCGAGATCGGCTCGTCGGACCCGTTTGCGGCGCCGAAGATCCAGCCTGATTTCCTGTCCACCGAGAACGACCGGCGTTTGATGATCGAAGCCTTCAAGCTCGGCCGCACGCTGCTCGCGCAACCGTCGCTTGCCGCGTACGTCGCCGAGGAGATCCTGCCAGGCTCCGCCTGCCGCAGCGACGCGCAGATCCTGGAGCACGTGCGCGAGACGGGGAGCACGGTCCACCATCCCGTGGGCACCTGCCGCATGGGCGCGGACCAGCGAGCGGTGGTCGACGCACGTCTGCGGGTGCGCGGCACCAGCGGCCTGCGCGTCGTCGACGGCGCGATCATGCCGGAGCTGATATCGGGCAACGTGAACGCGCCCATCGTGATGATCGCGGAAAAGGCAAGCGACCTGATGCGCGAGGACTTGCGCGCCCAGGCCGCAGTTCCCCGCTGAAGGACGCCAGTGATCAAATGCGCCGTGACTCGAGCACGGAGCGCCCCAGCTCGTCTGCCGCGCGCAGCATGCGGGCGACGCGAGCCTCGTCGGCCGGTGGCGACAGGTTGCGCATGTGGGGTGCGTTGCAGGACAGGCGCGCCATTTCCATCAGCTCGGCCTCATCCAGTGAAGGCGCGCCGAGCTGCGCCAGCGTCACGGGCAAGCCCAGTCTGTGCGCAAGTTCGACGTGGGCGCGGACCTCCGCGTCCGGCCGCTCCTCCGCCAGCAGCTGTGCGATCGTGCCGAAGGCGACCACTTCGCCATGCAGTGCCCCGCTGGTCCCCGGGTGCGCGCACAGGCCCCGGGTGAGAGCGTGCGCCATTGACAGGCCTGAGGCTTCGAACCCCAAACCGCTGTACAGAACGGTCGCCTCGACCACGCGCTCGACCGTATCGTCGGGCCGCCCCGTCGCGGCAATTCGCCCGCGCGCGGATAAACCGTGCTCGAGAATCGTCCGGTAGCAGCGCTCGGCCATCAGCATCGCGACCGGCGGCGGCGGCGTACCGAAGAAATTCATCGCACCCGCCAGGCGGCATTGATCGGCCTCGAATTTCTTGCTCAGCGCGTCACCCATGCCCGCCACGAAAAACCGCAATGGAGCACCTGCGATGACATCGGTGTCAACCACGACGGCATCCGGGTTGCGGCGCATCCGTTCGACACCGCTGATCCGGTGCCGATCGTCATAGATCACGAGCGAGCGGCTGGTCGCCGCATCGGTCGAAGCGATCGTCGGCACGACGATCAACAGCCCGCCGCGGGTGAGGTTCACTCCTTTGGCCGAGTCGATCACGCTGCCGCCACCGAGCGCGATCACCGAGTCGGCCTTGACGTCCGCTGCCTCCACCGCCAGATCCGACACCGCGGCCGCCGTGCACGCGCCGCCGAAACGCAGAAAATGCGCTTCGCGGCCTGCCGATTCGAGGCTGATCCTCACCGCCTCGCCGCACGCCGCGCGCGCTCTGTCGCCGGCGACTACCGCAGCGACCGACCCGCCAAGTTCTTTCAGCAGCGGCCCCAGTGCCGCGAGCGCGCCCGGCCCCTGCAGATAGCGGCCCGGAAAGCCGATCGTCCGGACGCTGTTTCCCATCACGTCTCGTGCCTATCCATACGCTTCGACGGCATTCTCCGCGGTCGCGCGCTCAGCTCGGCCCGCTCGCCACGGTCGGCCAATGGCCTCACGCTGCCCCCTGCGGCAGTACCGGGAGCAGCAGATAGGAGCGATGTGCCCCTCCTGTATGCAGTGTATTGACGCCATGAAAAAGCTTCGGTGGGCGGTCGCGCGGTTCGTCGTGGGTGAACCAGGCAACGCCGCGCATGGGTCCGGTTTCACCGGGCCGCTCGAAATCCTTGCCCTGAATGGTGAGCGTCAGCGTCGAGCCCGCGGGAAAAGCAAGCGCCATCGGCCAAATTTCCAGATCGACCTCGTAAATCTCTCCAGGGTCAAGGAGCTGGCGCTCGTCGTGCGGATAATAGGGCAGATACTCACGCGAACGCGTCGGGTCGAGCTTGCGCTGCGACACTCGCAGCCAACCTTGAGTTACGGGCGCCTTGGGTTCCGGCGCGGCGATAAAGGTCATTTCCTTTCCTGAGGCGTCGAAAGCGCAGATTGTCGCGAAGATATCCATGTCTGCCGTGCTCGACGAAACGAAGAGTTTCGCTTTCACCGGACCGGCGATTTCCGTTTCCTTCTCAAACGGGGCCCTGCGGAACGTGATCCCTTCGCTCAACGCCGGATAGCTGGCGCTGGCGGCATCCCTGAGCTCCGCGGTAGCGAGAGTCTTTGCCCCGGCGTCGAGCCAGTATTTGGTCCATTGCGTCTGCGGCAGCGGCCAGCTCGCGGCCTGGGCCGTGCGCTTGATGGTATCCCCTGGCGCGCGCACCTGCACCTCGACGACGGGTTCATTCTCCCAGCCGTTTTGCTCGCCCTTCAGGTAGCGGTCGAAGAAGCGTTTCTGCAGCGCGACGTTCTTGGGCTGCAGGAACGTATGAAAGTAAGAGCCGCCCTGCACCTTGAGCCATTTGTTCCTCGAGGCGAGCCCCATGAATCCGCGGATGGTGCCGCGCGTATGCAGGCCCAGGCCGCCCCAGTTCGCGACGACGAGCGCGGGCACGTCGATCTTCGAAAGGTCCGGCGTACGCTCTCGATAGAACTCGTCGCATAGCGGATGCGCCAGCACGTCTTCGAGATAGTTCGAGGCATTCGCCTTCAGTTGTTCCTTGGTGAAGCCCTCCGGCCCGGTCACGCGCTCGCCGGTGTAAATGTCGGTGCAGTTGGTTTCCGGATTGCCGTGTTGATTGCGCAGAACGCTGACGTTCCACCAGCGCTTGAGAAAACCCGACGAATAGATGCCGTCGAGCCTCGTGCGGTCGCGGTAGAAATCATAGGTGCCCTGCCATGGCAGAATGGCCGAGAGATATCTCGGCCGCATGGCCGCGACGAACCATTGCGACGCCGCGTAATACGAGATGCCGAGCAGGCCCACCTTGCCGCTGCTGAATTCCCGCGCGCCCGCCCATTCCACGGCGTCGAAGAAATCGCGAAATTCCGCCGGCGAGTTGGGATCGAGTTTGCCGGGCGACTTTCCCGCACCGCGCGAATCCACATTGATCAGCACGTAGCCGTCGGGAATCCACACTTCCGGATCGGGCCGTTCGAAGACCAAATGCTTGCATGACGAAGCCGCGAGCACCTCCGGATAGGTGGCGTTCAGCCGATCCCAGGCTTCCTGCATGAACTGGCGCAGCGGGACATCCTTGCCGTAAGGTCCGAAGGTCATGATGACGGGGAAACGGCCTTGCGCATCGGGGCGATAGACGTTGGCGCGCAGGATCGCGCCGTCCCGCATCGGAATACCGACATTGGTTTCCAACCGCATCTCGTAGCGTGTCTTGGCCATGGCTTTCTCCTAGTGTTGCGGTGTTTGATCAGGGCGTCCCATGCCTCGGCGCGCAGCGGACATCGAAACGGCGAAAGCGACAGGTTCGATCATCCCATAGTCCATTCTTTCGCGCGCCGGCCTGGATCGTCAGTCCACCCCAAGCATAGTCGTTCCGGCGCCGTCACCTCTGACGCGTCGTCCACAACGGCACTGTCGGTTCGGGGTCCTCGCGCCATCTGCTCGATGCCGCGCAACGGCACATTTCGCCGCTGCTGAGCGCTGCTTGCCAAATTTTTCACGAGACGGTTCGCGCTCGCGCGCGCTTGCATACCATTCGTCGGCTCTATCCCGCCCCTGGCACATTCCGTGCAAATCCCAAAGTCATGGAATCAATTATTCGTCCGGGTGAACCCGAGAGAAGCGCACGCAAATCCAAAGATACCGCTGCGCGTTGGAGGAGAATCATGGACTGGAAACAGGCGTATTACGTCGGCATACATGAGATAGACGAACAACACAAGACGCTCGTCGAACACATTTCCGGCATCGAACAGGCAGTGGCTACGAATGCTGGCTGGGCCGACGTGAATGCCGCCTTTGCCCGGCTTTCCGTCGATGCCCAAAATCACTTCATATTGGAGGAAAGCCTGATGGGAATATACGACTTTCCTGGACTGCACGAGCACGCCAACGAGCACTGGCGATTCCTGGCAGACCTGCGAACGCTCCAGGAAGACCCGCCGACTGAATTGGCCCACAGAGTAAATTTGTTGAGCGAGCGGTTGGATGCACACATACAAACGTGGGACAAGTCCTACGCGCTGCACATCTTGAAACGGCTGGCGCTGGGAGGCGGTACCGCTTCGACGACCGCAACGGATTCCTGATACGAAGGCGTCCACCCCGAATTCGCTTGCGGGCGACCAAGCCACGGCCCAATGACGATGAACATTCAATAAAGCTGATGAACACGATCACAAATCATGATGGTGGAGCATCCGCGCTCTTGTATTATTGCGTTGCGGGGTTTCCACTCCTCCTCCTCCTTTGAAATCCCGCACTCGAGCCGATGGCGCCCCCAAGCCCATCGGCTTTTTTCTTGGTTGCTTTCGTGCTTCGGGCCGCCGAGAACACGCGGTTGCGCCTACGGTATCGCCTCGATTCCCGTTCAGACCCGCGTGCAGCAGCGCGCCGTGCATGCTCTAGGCGAGATACTTGAGTATGCGTTGCACCGCAGCTTCGGGCGGGCCGTCGGCGTGGGTCAAGGTGATCTCCGCCGCTTCCGGCGGTTCGTAAGGACTGTCGATGCCGGTGAAGTTCTTCAACTCGCCGCGCCGGGCCAGGTTGCGCGTGTACTGCTCGTGCCCCGGCGTGTCGGCGACGATGAAGCGGCGCCGGTCGGTGGCGAAATAGCGGTAGGCGACGTCGATGGTGATGCCCTGCTCGCGCTCGGCCTGCAGGCCGTCCACCAGCAGCGCGAAATCGATGCGCTCGCGCTGGGTGCCGTAGCGTTTCGAGTCCGATTCCAGCGCCGCGAGCTGGTCGTCGAAAATGCACTTGGACTCGTGCAGCAGCCGCCCGATCAGCGTGGACTTGCCGTCGTCGACGCTGCCGCAGGTGAGGAAGCGCAGCGTGTCCTTGCCGGCCCGCCCCGCGAGAAAGGCGTCGATGTCCCGCGCGTGCAGGTTCTGGTTCAGAGTCCGCCTCCCTCTTTCGAGGCCACTCCGGTGCCGGGGAGGGCCAGGCTGAGCCATGATAATTCGGTGCCGTATACCGAAATTTCATGGTAGAGTCGATGGGCATGATCACCCGCTCGCGCCATCTCCAGGAGGTTTCGCGTCTGCTCTCGGCCTTTCCCGTGGTGGCGATCCTGGGCGCCCGGCAGGTCGGCAAAACCACGCTGGCGAACGCATTGCTCGAGGCAAAGGGCAAGCGCGGGGCACGCTTCGACCTCGAGGACCCCGGCGCGCGGGCGCGCCTGGCCGACCCGATGCTGGCGTTGTCCGGCCTCAGGGGGCTCATCGTGCTCGACGAAATTCAGCGCCGCCCGGAATTGTTTCCTGTGCTGCGCGTGCTCGCCGACCGCAAGCCGCGCAGGGCGCGGTTTCTGGTACTGGGCAGCGCGACGCCTGAATTGTTGCGGCAGAGTTCGGAGTCGCTCGCCGGCCGCATTGCCTACTACGTCCTGCCCGGCCTGGCGATGGGCGAGGTCGGACCGAAGATGGGTACGCGGCTGTGGCTGCGCGGTGGCTTCCCGCGTTCGTTTCTCGGCCGCAGCGACCGGGAGAGCATGGAGTGGCGGCTTGCCTTCGTGCGTACCTTCGTCGAACGCGATCTGCCCATGCTGGGCGTCAACGTCGCGGCCGACACCCTGCGGCGTTTCTGGACGATGCTCGCGCATTACCACGCCCAGTTGTGGAACGCGTCCGAGTTCGGACGCTCCTTTGGCGTGGCCGACACGACCGTGCGTGGCTATCTGGACAAGCTCACTGCGGCGATGGCGCTGCGGCAGCTTGCGCCCTGGCACGAGAATATCGGCAAGCGTCAGGTGCGCGCCCCTAAGGTCTACGTGCGCGACGCCGGGCTGCTGCACGCATTGCTGAATCTTCCCACGCTGGCGGACCTGGAGAATCACCCCAAGGCAGGCGCGTCCTGGGAAGGTTTCATACTCGACCAGATCGTCCAGCAGCTCGGTGCGCTGCCGCAAGAATGCTACTTCTGGCGCACCCACACGGGTGCCGAGTTGGACCTGCTCATCGTGCGCGGGCGCAAACGTCTGGGGTTCGAAATCAAGCGCACCACTGCCCCGGCGATCACCCGTTCCATGCGCTCGGCGATGACCGACCTCAGGCTGAGCGCGTTGACGCTGGTTCACGCGGGCGACGACAGTTTTCCGCTGGCAAAGAACATCAGGGCGCTTAGCTGGAAGGCGATTGTCCATGAACTCGACCCACTGAAGTAAGCGCGACGGCGCGAGCGCAACGCCGTCGTGCTCCGTACCGCAGGTGATGAAGCGCAGCGTGTCCTTGCCGGCCTGTTCATCGAGAAAGGCGGTAATGTCTGGCGCGTGCGTCTTGGCGCTCAGAAGTATCCCTCCTGCTTTTTCTTTTCCATCGAGCTGGGCTGGTCGATATCGATGAGGCGGCCCTGGCGCTCCGAAGACCGGGCGTTGAAGATTTCGGCGATGATCTCCTCCAGCGTCGCGGCTGCGCTCTCGACAGCCCCACTCAGGGGATAGCAGCCCAGCGTGCGAAAACGCACGAGGCGCATCTGCGGGGTCTCACCGGGTTCGAGCGGCAGCCGCTCGTCGTCCACCATGATCCAGATGCCCGCGCGCCGCACCACCGGGCGCTCGCGGGCGAAATACAGCGGCACGATGGGGATGGCCTCGCGGTGGATGTACTGCCAGATGTCCAGCTCGGTCCAGTTCGACAGCGGGAACACGCGGATGCTCTCGCCTTGCCTGATGTGGGTGTTGTACAGGCTCCACAGTTCCGGGCGCTGGGCCTTGGGTTCCCAGCGGTGGCCGGGGCCGCGAAAGGAAAACACGCGCTCCTTGGCACGCGATTTCTCTTCGTCGCGCTGCGCGCCGCCGAACACCACGTCGAAGCGGTAAAGGTCCAGCGCCTGCTTGAGCGCTTCGGTCTTCATCACGTCGGTGTAATAGCTCGAGCCGTGCGTGAAAGGATTGCAGGATCTCGATGCTCTCGGACTCGAGGCTCGACATCGCCGCACCTGCGCGGTTGGAACCGACCATCTATCACCCCCTCAGGTCAGCTCGTCGCCCGGAAAAATCGGCGACCGTGCAGGCAGCGGACGGGGTTTCGTAGGACGACGCGGAAAGGATCAAAGAGAGGCCCCCATACATGTGGATGCAAGAGAGCTGTGGAGGTCGCCATCATAGAGCGAATACTCGGCGAGGGTACGCACCGCTTCGATGCAATCTACTGGATCCCGCACAACGCATTGCAAAACGTCAAACGCCGCTCGCGACAAAGTGCGGATTGACAAAATCAGGCTTGCCGTAACGCAACGCCTGACCGGCGAGATCCGTGACCCGGCCTCCGGCGGCCAGGAGCACCGCGTGGCCCGCCGCGGTA
Source organism: Betaproteobacteria bacterium RIFCSPLOWO2_02_FULL_63_19 (assembly GCA_001770415.1). Classification (GTDB taxonomy): domain Bacteria; phylum Pseudomonadota; class Gammaproteobacteria; order Burkholderiales; family SG8-39; genus JACQTO01. The sequence continues at coordinate 41,534 of MEQX01000079.1, forward strand.
TCCCATTCCATCGTGCGGCCCAGTCGCGGATAGAGGTCGGCCTTGCCGCACGCAAGCAGGCAGAACTTCAGCGACGAACCCACAGTGATCGAGGAAGCCACGCTGCGTCCCGCAAGAAACTGTTCCAATTGCTCCGCATCGCCGTGCGAGCGGCTCGAGACGACAACGAGCGCCCGGTCGGAAACGAGCGCGCATGCGATGGCGCGGCGCCCTCCGATATCTTCGACGAACGCGCCGGCGCCGATCGAGCCCGCGTAGAGCTCGCCCGGCGCAGGCGCGAAAACGACGCCGGCGACGGGCACACCGTCGTCGATCAGCGCGATGTTGACCGTGAACTCGCCGTTGCGGTTGACGAACTCCCGGGTCCCGTCGAGCGGGTCGACGAGCCAGAACGTCTCACCCACTACCGGGATGCGCCCTTCTGCCGCGGCCTCTTCGGACACGATGGGAATCTCCGGCGTGAGCTGGACCAGGCCGCTGAGAATGACGGCCTCGGCCTTTTCGTCCGCCTCCGTGACAGGCGAGCGATCGGCCTTGCCGCGCACCGCGAAGTCGGTGGCGTAGACTTCCATGATGATCTTGCCGGCCTCGCGCGCGAGCGGAAGCAAGTCTTCGAGGAGCGCCTTGCGCGCGAGAGGTATGGATGCCGTCGTCACTCGATATCTTCCAGGCAAAGTGGTAATGCCTCCGCGCCGATCATGCCACAGTCGAACTTTTTCCCACGCGTTTCCGCACTCCTGCCACCGGGTGTCGATCAACTTCCAGGCGCTGTCCGGCGCGTATCACGACCACGGTCAGCACCCGGTTACGAATGTCGTGCGCCACCAGCCCTCTGCCAATGCGAACGCGACCTGTGAGGCCACCGTCGAGCCACACCCGCGCCGACCCCTCTGCCGACCACAGGCTGGATGCCAAGAGCGGCAGGCGTGACGTGTTCACACGAAATTCACATCTTATTCCCTGCATAGTCACAGGATTTCCACAGGGTTATCCGTTGGCGAAACCGGCACTTTGTGTCACGCTGCGGCGCTGCTTGGGGATTGATCTGCCTTGGGGGAGGAGCGGAAATGAAACGTGCAGGAATCAAGCCATTCAAATTCGGTCAGAACAAAGATTCGAGGCAAACGTATTTTCCCTCGTTGACGCTTGAACAATCGGACGCGAGGTCGGAGGCCACCTCTCCGAAAAAGAACCGGATAGCCAAACGCGCTTCAAGCCTGCACCGTCCGGCTGATAAGTAGCGGCCCAGCCCGGATCGCGCCGGATTCACGAACCGGCGAATCCAGCGCCGCTGCGCACGCGCGAGGAGGCGCAAGCCGCCTCGCGGCGTTTGCTCGTCGCAGCGATACTGCCGGTATTGCAAGCCCGAGCAACGCAGCAGGCGCCGGTTTTGGCGGCAACGCACACGTGGTTCATTCTGCGACAGGTTCTTAGACGGAATCGCGCAGACACGATCGTTCGGCGAACATCGCTATTTTGGCAGCATCGTCAGCGGATCAATCTTGCTGTAGACGTTATCCCACAGCGCCTGCGCGAATTTCTTCGGATCGGTACCGATATCGCGGCTCAGCTTTTCCCACTTGGCCAGGGCCCGCTGATGATGTGCCCACACGGCTGGGAAATTGGGAACCTTGCGCTTCTTCGCGTCGCCAAAGGCAACCTCTTTTTCAGCCGCCCGCGCGGCGTCTACCGCCTTGGTGAATGCCGCATCCGGCTTGATGAACTTGATGCCCTTGTCTTTCGCGACCTTGATCACCCGCTCATCATCGTAGAGATAGCCTTCGATGACCGAGTCGGCGGCCAGCTGCGGGAACTCCTTGAACACGGTCCGCCGCTGCTCCGGCGAGAGCTTCTCCCAGCTCGCCTTGCGCAACACGAAGAATTCAATCGTGCGGGCATAGCCGAGCGGTTCGTCGATGATGTAGTGGACACTTTCCTTCAGGCTGAACTGCACGAGCCAGGGCAACGGCGTCACGGCGCAATCGAGCACGCCGCGGTTCATCCCTTCCATGACGTCCGCGGGCGGCACCACGACCCGCGTCGCACCGAGTTCCTGCAGCAGCGTCTTCTGTGCGCCGCCGACGATGCGAATCTTCCTGCCTTTGAGGGATGCCGTATTGGGCACGTCCTTGGCGCATTGCATGCGGTAGGCCGTGGTGGCCACCGGGAGCACCGAAACCGCACCGGCAGCCTCCAGGTCCTTCCTGCAACCGGGGCAGCCAAGCACTACGGTTTCTACACTGGCTCCGGCGGCCGCGATGGGGTTGGCACCCGCAAACAGGACCTGCTGGAGCGCATTATGCGACGGGACCTCGCTCGGCACGAAGATCGGAATCAATACCCCCGCATCGGCGGTGCCGTTACGCAACGCGGTGATCGTCGTCTTGATATTGGCCAATTGGCCGCCCGGGTACGTCTTGATCGTGACCGCACCACCGGTGGCCTTGGCCACCCGGTCGACGAAAGGCAGGACCGCGCGCTTGTAGACATTGTTGACCGTGGGATGGAACGTCGCGTAGCGCAATTCAACGGCTTGGGCTGTGGCGGGTATTGCCGTCAGTCCAACAAGCAACGTGGCAGTAAGGAACTGCAATACGGAGTTGAATGAATACCCCTCTTTCTTGAACATATATCCTCCTATCGAGTTGTTGCCAAATTCGGCAGAAACAGGCTGATTTCAGGCCACACCATCAAACATAGAACAATAAAGATCTCGCACACGAGAAACCATCCGACTCCTCTGAAAATAGTCGCGATCGGCACGTCCACCGCGGTGCGGACCGCGAAGACGTTCAGACCGACTGGCGGCGTGAGCAAGCCGATCTCAAGAAACTTGACGACGAGGACCCCCATCCAGATGCCGTCCATCTTGAATGCGTCGAACATCGGCAATAGCAATGGCAACGTCAGCAGCATGATCCCCACCGGATCGAGAAAACTGCCGAGCACCAAATAGATCACCGTGGTGAAAGCAAGCACCGTCCACTGGCTGTTCGAATATGCTGTGACGACATCGGAAAGCGCAAATGGCAGTCCCGTCAGGACCAGGAAACGCGTGAGCATGATCGCGCCGGCCGCGATAAAGAAGATATTGGCAGTGCTGCTGACCGCCTCGAGAACCGCTGCGCGCATATTGCCGAGGCCGCTCTTGCCCATGACCAGCGCGATTACAAAGGCCAGCAACGCGCCGAATGCGCCTGCCTCCGTCACGGTCGTCACGCCGGAGTAGATGCCGCCGATGACGCCTAGGATGAGCAGCGGGAAAGGCCAGATGTCGCGCAACGCTGAGAACTTGGCCGACCAGCTAACGCGCTCGAGGACCGGCGGTGCCAGGCTGGGGTCTAGCTTGCAGCGAATCACGATCATTACCGTGTAGAAAGCCGCCGTCAGCAGTCCCGGCAGTATCCCTGCGATGAGAAGCGCTGAAACCGATTCCTCGGCGAAAATGCCGTACAGCACGAACAGTATGCTCGGTGGAATGAGCGACCCGAGGGTACCGCCCGAGGCGACGACTCCGGTGGCGAGTCCCGGGTCGTAGCGGTAGCGCAGCATCTCGGGGGTGGCGATCTTGGCCATCGCCGATGCGGTCGCCAGGCTGGACCCGGAGGCGGCGGCGAAACCGGCGCATGCCATGTTGGTGGCGACCGCGAGTCCGCCGGGAAGACCCGCCAGCCAAAGCCTTGCCGCCCTGAACAGCGAACTGGTGACGCCCGAATAGTAGACGATCGCGCCCATGAGCAGGAACATCGGCACCGCCGAAAGCGTCCAATGCGCGATGAAATCATAGGGCAGGATGGCGATCGTGCCGGCCGCGGTGGCGAGACCATTGATCTTCCAGATACCAAGGAATGAGACCATGCCCAGAGCGAGTCCCACCGGAACTCGCAAGGCAAGCAAGACCAAGATCGCGCCCAGCCCGAACACCCCTGTCTCAAGCGGTGACATCTTCGCCTACCGCCTTTCGCGTACCATCGGTGACAGCGTGACCGACAAGTCGTCTCCACGCCATGAGCAGGCAGTAAATCCCGACGAGCGTCATGCCGACCGGCAGAAGCCAGCGGCTCGGCCAAATGGCCAACATGTCTACCGTGGTATCGACGAACTCGCCTATTTGAGTCTTGTGGATTGCATGCTCGGCGGTGTACCACGCCCATACCAGGAACCACGACGCGAGCAACAGGTCGGTTGCGATGTCCGACACACGTATGGACCGAGCGCTCATCAGTCCCGAAAGTATCTCAACCTTGATCATGAGATCCTTGCGGCGCAAATGGAGCAACGGCAGGAACCCGATACTCACCATGTAATAGTGGCTGACGATTTCGGTCGTAGCGTCGAGTGACTCGCTTAACACCAGCCGCGAGAGGATATCCGCAGCGACGTGCAGGGCCATGAGAACCATGGCGACTGACGCCACAAATACCAGCAAGCCGTCCAGTGCATTGAACAGGCGATCAAGGTAGGTACGCACGGATCAGTGCCACGCCGTCGGCATGCCGCCCTGCGTCGCCGCAGGACGGGCAAATCCACGTGTCGCCGACGTGTCGTGGCAAATTGCCTTCCTCATTCAAACCTCCGACCACAAAGTTGGACGGCCATTATTCTTCTTGGGCGGGCAGGTTGTCTTCCTGCCTTATGGGGTTCCCTCATCGAGGGAGGGACAGCAATTCTTGCTTTGCCGTCGTTGATGAACGCAACTCTCGGGTAACT
>MEQX01000080.1:0-904 GCA_001770415.1 Betaproteobacteria bacterium RIFCSPLOWO2_02_FULL_63_19
TGGTCCCGCCGCTGAAGTTCATCCCCCTGCTCGAGGAAACCGGGATGATCCTCGAGGCTGGTCCCGCCGCTGAAGTTCATCCCCCTGCTCGAGGAAACCGGGATGATCCTCGAGGCGGGCCGCTGGGCCCTGGCGCAGGCCTTGTCGGATTACCGGATGTGGCGGGCGAAAGGCCTGCGGTCCCTGCGGATCGCCGTCAATGTTTCGCCGATCCAGTTGCGGCAGAGGGATTTCGTCGCCACGGTGGAGCGCGTGCTGGGCGGGGCCGGCGAGGCGGCCGCGGGGCTGGAGCTGGAGATTACCGAGACCCTGATCATGCAGGACATCAAGGCGAACATCGTGAAGCTCAAGGCCATCCGCGAGATGGGGGTCGAGGTCGCGATCGACGATTTCGGCACCGGTTATTCCTCGCTCAGCTATATCGCCCAGTTGCCCATCAGCGCCATGAAGATCGACCGGGCGTTCATCACGAACATGACGGGCAGCCCCGACGATCTGAGCATCGTGTCCACGATCATTGGCCTGGCGCATTCCCTGAATCTGAAAGTCGTCGCCGAAGGCGTCGAAACCGAGGACCAGGCGAAACTCCTGAGATTGCTCAAATGCGACGAGCTCCAGGGGTACCTGTTCAGTCCCGCGGTTCCGGCGGAGACAATCGAGCGGTTTCTGCGCGAAAACAAATCGCTGCCGGGCTAGACCGGGGGAAGAACGATCGGGCGCGCGGACCCGCGGCGGGTCGTGAATCGCCGCGCCGCCGGCGAATCGGATGGAGGCAAGACGAGGCACGGTCCATGAAATCCGGGAACAACAGGCACGACGGTGTCGAAGTCCTCATCGCCGAGGACAGCCCGACCCAGGCGCAGCAATTACGGCATCTGCTCGAGCAACGCGGCTATGCGGTCGT
>MEQX01000080.1:976-15680 GCA_001770415.1 Betaproteobacteria bacterium RIFCSPLOWO2_02_FULL_63_19
CCTGATGCCGGAGCTGGACGGTTACGGCCTTTGCAGGGCGATCAAGTCCGACGAAAAGCTGAAGGACATCCCGGTCATGCTCGTCACCTCGCTCTCCGATTCGCAGGACGTGATCCGCGGCCTGGATTGCGGGGCGGACAACTTCATCCGCAAGCCGTACGACGAAAAATACCTGCTGTCGCGCATCGATTATCTGCTGATAAACCTCGAGCTGCGCAAGAACCAGAAGGTGCAGGTGGGAGTGGAGATCGAACTGGGCGGACGCAAGCACTTCGTCACCGCCGAGCGGCAGCAGATACTGGACCTGCTGATCTCGACCTACGAGCAGGCGGTCGAGATCAACAGCGAGCTCAAGCGGCGGGAAACGGAGCTGGCGCATTCCAACCAGGTGCTCAACGCGCTGTACCTCATCGCCGAAGGTCTGAATCGGGCGGCCGGCGAACAGGAGGTGGCAGAACTGGTGCTGGAGCGCGCGCTGGAGCTGCCCGGCATCCAGGCCGGCTGGATTTCGCTGCGGGAAGGAGAATCCGGCTTCCGGCTGGCCGCGGCGCGCAACCTGCCGCCGGCACTCGAGGCGGCCGGCGCGATGGAGGGCGAGTGCACCTGCCGCCGCCAGTTGGTCTCCGGCGAACTCGCCTCCGTCACCAACATCCTGCAGTGCGAACGGCTGGATGAGGCCAGGGGCGACACGCGCGGGCTGCGCTACCACGCCAGCGTGCCGCTCTGGCTCGGCGATCGGACACTGGGCGTGATGAATCTGGTCGGGCCGCAGAAAGGACTGTTCAACGACGACGAATTGCGGGTCCTGTACAGCGTCGGCAACCAGGTGGCGGTAGCGCTGGAACGAGCGTATCTGCGCGAACATCTGGAACGCTTGGTGCAGCAGAGAACCGCCGCGCTCGAAGCGGAGATCGTCGAAAGAAAGCGTATCGAAAAAGAACAGGCCCGGCTGACGGCGATCCTCGAGGCGACGCCGGATTTCGTCGCCACCGGCGACCTCGACGGCCATATGCTCTACGTCAACCCGGCCGGCTTGCGGATGATCGGCTGTGAGCCGGGACAGGACCTGTCCGAGCTGCCCATGGGCACCGGCCATCCGGACTGGGCGCTCAAACTGGTGACGCAGACGGGCATCCCCCACGCCATCGAACACGGAACCTGGAGCGGTGAATCGGCGTTCCGGCGCGCGGGCGCGGGGGAGATCCCGCTGTCGCAGGTCATCATCGCCCACAAGGGTGAAAACGGATCGGTCGAATTTCTGTCCACCATCGCGCGCGACATCACGCTGCAAAAGGAGCACGAAGAACGCATCACGCGCCTGAACCGTGTGTATGCCGTTTTGAGCGGCATCAACATGACCATCGTTCGCACCCGGGACCGGCAGGAGCTGTTCGATGAGGCGTGCCGAATAGTGGTCGAAGCCGGACAGTTCCCCTTTGCTTGGATAGGTGTGTTTGATCGCAAAGCAATGGAGGTCAAGCCGATCGCCTGGAATGGTCCCGAGCGTGGATTACTCGGGTTAATCAAGTCCAGGCTCGCAGTGGCCGACGGGACACCCGGAGAACGCGGCCTCGTCGCGCAGGCAGTCAGGCTGAAGAAGCCCGTAATCTCGAACGATGCGGACAACGATCCGCGGATACTGATCAAGAAGCTGCACATGGAGCTCGGCATCCACTCGCTGGCCATCCTGCCGTTGCTCGTCTCCGGGGAAACCGTGGCCGTCCTTGCATTGCACGCCGAGCAAGTCGGTTTCTTCGACGAGGACGAGATGAAGCTGCTGACCGAGCTGGCCGGGGACATCTCTTTTGCGCTCGATCACCTCGAAAAAGAGAAGCGGCTCGACTACCTTGCCTACTACGACGTGCTGACCGGACTTCCCAACCGCACGCTGCTTCGGGACCGGATCGAGCAGCGAACCGACGCGGCCCACCACGACCGGAAGATGTTTGCGCTCATGCTGCTGGACCTGGAAAGGTTCCGCATCGTCAACGAGACGCTGGGCCAGCACGCCGGCGACGAGTTGCTGCGCCAGGTCGCGCGGCGACTGCAGGACGGCCTCGACGAAACCGATATTTTGGCGCGCCCGGGCGGCAATTTGTTCGCGATTGTCACCCGGCGCGCCGACGACGGCGTCGCGCTCGCCCAGCTGCTGGAACAGACTCTGTTCCACCTGCATGAGCGCCCGTTCGAGGTCGAGGGCAACGAACTGCGGGTGGTCGCCAAGGCGGGAGTGGCGGTCTATCCCGGCGACGGGGAGGACGCGGACATTCTGCACCGAAACGCCGAGGCGGCCCTCGATAAAGCCAAGCGTTCCGGGGACAGGTACCTGTTCTATGCCCCCGAATTCAACGCGCAGGTGGCGGAGAAACTGACGCTGGAAAACAAGCTGCGCCGCGCGGTCGAGCGCGGCGAGCTGGTGCTGCATTACCAGCCGAAAATCGAACTCAAGAAAAGGCGCATCAGCGGTCTGGAGGCGTTGATGCGCTGGAACGATCCCGATACCGGTCTGGTGCCCCCGTACAAGTTCATACCCATCCTCGAGGAAACCGGGCTCATTCTCGAGGCGGGCCGCTGGGCGCTGGACCAGGCCATCGCGGAGTCCGCGCGCTGGAAGGACAGTGGCCGGCGGGTTCCGCGGATCGCGGTCAACGTGTCGCCGATCCAGTTGCGGCAGAAGGATTTTGTTGCCACGGTGGAGCGCGCGCTGAGCAGCGCAGCGGAAGGCATTCTGGAGCTGGAGATCACCGAGAGCCTGATCATGCAGGATATCGAGGCCAACATCGGGAAACTCCGGGCGGTGCGCGACATGGGGGTGGAGATTGCGGTGGATGATTTCGGCACCGGCTATTCCTCTCTCAGCTATATCGCCAGGCTGCCCATCAGTTCGCTGAAAATCGACCGCGCGTTCATCATCCATATGACCAGCAACCCGGACGATCTCAGCATCGTGTCCACGATCATCTCGCTGGGACATTCGCTGAGCCTGAAGGTCGTTGCCGAAGGCGTCGAGACCGAAGAGCAGGCGAACCTGCTGCGGCTGCTCAAGTGCGACGAGTTTCAAGGATACCTGTTCAGTCCCGCGGTTCCGGCGGAGAGAATCGAGCTTCTGCTGGAGCAGGACAAGTTGTCGCCCAGATCACCGAAATGACCTCGGGCGCGGCGATGCCGGGATATTTTTCACCCGCTTGACGCATTGGGTTCCACCCCTGCTCGATCGGGGCTCAGTTGACGTACTTGCGCACCGATTGCGCCATCGCCATCACGTTCTCCGGTTTCGCCTCGTCGGGGATGCTGGCCGCTCCGTCGAGGATGAACCCGCCACCCCTGCCGACCCGGGTGATCAGCGTCCTGCAATGCCGGTCGACCTCCTCCGGCGTGCCGGTGATAAGCAACGAAGTCGAGACGTTGCCGCGCAGGCATACCGTATCGCCCAGAACCTCCTTGGCGCGCAGCAGGTCGGTCTGCTCGAACCAGTAGACGGCTTTTCCGCGCGGAATGTCACCGATATGCTCGAGCCGGGACGCGCAGTTGCCTTCCCAGAACACGACCGGAATCAGCTCCCGCTCGATCAGGTACAGCATGATCTTGCGCAAACCCGGCCAGTAGAAGGTCTTGAAATTCTGCGGCGACATGAATCCGTCCAGTCCCCAGTGCAGCGGGATGAATACGTAGGGCGTGCCGCCCGCGCGCGTTTCCTCGACCACGCCGTGCAGCAGCAGCTCGCCGACCCTGTCGATCGCGTCCAGCAGCTTGTCCTTGTTGCGGAACATGTCGAGCATTCCACCCTTGGAGCCGCGCAGGAAATCGGTCACGTGATCGTAGGGCGCCTTGCAGAAGCCGCCGCCCACCGACGGGAATCCCAATGCGTTCATGCGTTGCACGAACGCGACGGTCTTCCGAGCCGCGTGCTCGGCCCGTTCGCCGACCTCGATCAGCCGCCGCAGGCTTTCGCGCAGCGCCGGATCGGCGAAGCCGCGCATATTGGCAATGAATCGCCACTCCGAGAGCGACGGGAAATCCGGCATGCGCGCCAGGCCCTCGAATGCGCCGCCGACGCGCGGCAGGTATTTCCGAAAGTAGTAGCCGGTCGGATCCGACAAGTACTCCTCGTAATCCGCGGCGGGCATCAATTCGCGGTCGAGATACTGGAACGTCGCGTTCCTGTCGGTGCCGTGGCCCGGCCACTGCAGCAGACGGTAATCCATCGCCTCGAGCGTCGGGCCGTATGCGCTCAACGACGGTATGTAGCCGTCGGGCTGCAGCCACAGCAGCGCCTTTTCGAATGCGGCGGCCGCCTTGTCGATGTCGTACATCTGCTCCTCGAAACTGATGCCGGCGAATTTCGCCGTCCAGAAGCGGGTGCCGAAGACGAACGGGATCCTGTCGGTCTCCTTGAGCGCCACCTGATCCAGAAGCCGCCGCTTACGCTCCGCGTAGAGCGCCTCGGGCGGTATGTCACCAGAACTCACGTTATCGCCGGAACTCATGCGGTGATCTTCCTTTTTCGGCCCGTGCTTTCGGCCCTGCGCCGGCATTTGAAAGGAAGGTCCGATTTGCGGTTTGGCGCAACGAGGCCGGACCTCGCGCCTTGAGCGCCTGGTCGAGGGCTCGGGAATCCACCGCGTGTCCCTCGTTGAACGCGAACGATACCAAATTGCCGCTTTCACCGTCGCCCGACATCGCGGACGCAGCCGAAATCCGGCGAAGCGCGTTGAAGCGAATGCGGCTTTGTTCGAATCCGCTGTCGCGATCCTTGCCTTACCCGGGAAATACCGGGCATTATGCGCCCCAGAGTGCAATCTTCACGATCCATATCGCTTGCGCCCGGCGACCCATCGCCGCCGCTGATTCTGCTCGTCGAGGACGATGACGCGGACGCGATGCTCGCGGAAACGGCCGTCGGGAAAGACGGGGGCGGACCCTATGAAGTCCTGCGCGCGCGCACGCTGGCGAAGGCGCTGGCGGCCGTCGGAGCGGCAGATGTGCATCTGGTGCTGCTCGATCTGAACCTGCCGGACAGCATAGGCTTGGAGACGTTCAAGCGCATGCGCGAGGCGACGCGCTGCCCGACGATCATCATCACCGGTCACGACTGGCCGGAGTTGGACAAGGAAGCGCTGGACAATGGCGCCTTCGAGATCGTGCACAAGGACATGCTCGGCCCGGACACGATCGCGCGGCTGCTCAGACTCGCCGAATCCCAGCTCAGGAGCCAGAGATCGATAGAGGACATCGAGCACCGTTACCGGCAGTTGATCGAACTGTCGCCGGACGCGATGTTCGTGCATTCGGACTGGCGCATCACTCTGGTCAACGCAGCGGCGCTGCAGATGTTTCACCTCGAGCGGCCCGAGCAACTGCTCGGCCGCGAAATGCTCGAGTTGATAGCGCCCGGATCCCGCGACACGGTGCGCGAACGCGTCCGGCGCTTATACGAGTCGCAGCAGCCGGCACCGCTTGCAGAGGTGGAATTCATGCGTGCGGACGGCACGCGCTTCAGCGCCGAGGTGAAAGCAGCCTCGGTTCTGCACGGCCGCCGTCCCGCCGCCCAGGTCGTGGCACGCGACATCACTGCCCGCAAGATCGCCGAGAAAGCTCTGAACGAAACGCGCGCGCGCCTGGAACTTGCGCTGGCGGCAAGCCAGGTTTGCACCTGGGACTATGATCTTCGCAGCGGCGAAATCGTGCTCTCGGAATCCTGGGCGGAAATGGTCGGCGCGGCGCCGGGCGAAACGCGCACTACCTTCATCGCGCTGACTGAACTCGTGCATCCGGACGACCTCGCGCCGCTGCGCAAGATTCTGACCGAAGTGCTGAAAGGCCTGCGCCAGGAGTATGCCGTGGAGCACCGGGTGCGCAAGCGGACCGGCGAGTGGCGCTGGATCGTCTCGCGAGGCAGGGTCGTCGCGCGCGACGCGCGAGGCCGCGCAATTCGCATGATCGGCACCAATCTCGATAACTCCGCGCGCAAGCACGCCGAGAATCAGTTGCGCGAGAGCGAGGTGCGCTTCCGCAGCCTTACCGAACTGTCCTCCGACTGGTACTGGGAGCAAGACGAGGCGTTGCGGTTTACCTACCTGTCCGCTGGATTCAGCAATCGCACCGGAGATGATCCCGCCAGGCTACTCGGCAGGCGGCGCTGGGACGAGCCCGGGCAGTTCCCTGCGCAGGGTACCTGGGAGGAGCATCGCGCGCTGCTCGAAGCGCGCAAGCCGTTCCGCGATTTCGAGCAGATCCGCGTCGGCGACGACGCGACGGAGCAGTATCTCTCGAGCAGCGGCGCACCGGTCTTCGACGCGGCGGGCCGCTTCAAGGGCTATCGCGGCGTAACCAGCGATATCACGACGCGCAAGGCCGCCGAGAAACGACTGGCCTATCTGGCGCGGTTTGACGCCGTCACCGGCCTGCCGAACCGCGAGCTGATTCGCGAACGGCTCGCGCACGCGATCACCCAATCGGGGCGCCGCGGGCGCAACACGGGCGCGCTGTTCGCGAATCTCGACGGCTTCAAGCTGATCAACGACTCGCTCGGCCACCGGTACGGCGACGCGCTGCTTCTGCAGGTGGGCCAAAGGTTGCACAGTTGCATCCGCAAGGACGACACGCTGGGCAGGCGATCCGGGGACGAATTCGTGTTGGTGCTCGCGGATCTCGCGCGCGCGGACGATGCGGCTTTCGTGGCGCAGAAGATCCTCGATTCGTTCGCCGCCCACTTTGATCTTGACGGGCAGGAAGTCTATCTGACGGCGAGTATCGGCCTGGCGGTGTCCCCGGACAACGGCGACGACCCGGACGCGCTGCTCACCTGCGCCGAGGCCGCAATGCGACGCAGCAAGGTCTCTTCGCGCAATGCATTCTGCTTCTACACCGATGAGATGAATGTACGTGCCGCGACGAAACTACGGCTGAACACAGACCTGCGGCGCGCGCTGGAGCGCAGCGAATTCCGCCTGTACTACCAGCCCAAGGTCGACCTTGTCGGCGGAGCGCTGATTGGAATGGAGGCGTTGCTGCGCTGGCAGCATCCGGAGCGCGGCATCGTCGCCCCCATGGAGTTCGTCCCGGTGCTCGAGCACACCGGCCTGATCGTTCCGGTAGGCGACTGGGTGGTCGAGGAAGCGTGCCGGCAGTTGCGTGACTGGACGAGCAGGGAACTGGAACCGGTGCCGATCGCGGTCAACCTGTCGGCGCGGCAGTTTCGCCGGCGCAACCTCGACGCGGTGATCTGCGATATCGTGGCCGGGCACGGGCTGCAGACCGGCCTTCTCGAACTGGAAATCACCGAGTCCAGCCTGATGGACGACCCGGCAGACGCCATACGCCAACTCCATGCGCTGCGCGCGGCGGGACTCCGGGTGTCCGTTGACGACTTCGGCACCGGCTATTCGAGTCTCGCGTATCTGACCCGCTTGCCGCTTTCAACGCTCAAGATCGACCGAACCTTCGTCAATGCGGCGATCTCCGACCCGAACTCGGCCACGATCGTGCGGATGGTGATCGACATGGCGCAGAACCTGGGCCTGGACGTGGTGGCAGAAGGCATCGAGTCCGAACGGCACGTCGCCTTTTTGACGCAGCACGGCTGCAACAAGGGACAGGGCTACCTCTTCGGCAAGCCGATGTCCCCGGAGGACATCGCGATACGCCTGCCGCGCCGCCGGTGACGGGGGCGGCCCACAGTCAGGCAGCAAACAGGAGATCAAGGATGTTGAAGAATTCGCTCGCCGCCGCGGACAGACCAGAGCAGGTATCCGCGGCGTTGGCCGCGGAGGACCGGCGCACGTCCGGGTCCGGCCCGGAACACGTGGACCTGTCGGGAATCTCGCGAACCGTTGCCGAGATCCATTGGCTGTTGGTCAGCCTCATACTCCTCAATTTCGTGTTCGGGGGAAAACTCGTTGACGGGGAGGTTGCAGGCGCAATCAGCGCAGGCCTGTTTTTCTACGTAGCGAGTGTGATGGTCTTTCGCTATACGAACTTCTACAAGCGCGAGACGCCATGGAAGATTGCGATCGAAACCTGGGCAATGATCGGAATCATCACCTGGGTCCTCGGATTCACCGGCGCATCGACCAGCCCGCTGGTGAATTCCTATTTCCTGCCTGTCGTGACGTCCGCACTCACTCTCGGGAAGCTGGCCACGCTCGCCGAAGTCGGCCTGATCGCTGCGTGCTACCTGTATCTGGGCGAAGGCGCCTCGAGCGGGAACGTGTTTTCGCTCGCTTTTTACGGTGAGTTCGCGGCGCAGATCGCGCCGCTCCTGCTGGTGGCCTACATAGTGACGATGTTCTCCACCGATATCCGCTTCGGACTCAACAGGGCGCGGCTGCTGGCCGAAACCGACGCGCTGACCGGGCTGCCCAACCTGCGAGGGTTCATGATCGCGACCGAACGGATGTTTGCGCAGGCGAAGCGCTACAACAGGGAGTCGAGCATACTCATGATCGACTCGGACAACCTGAAGTCGGTCAACGACAGCCACGGCCACCAGGCGGGCAACCAACTGCTCAGGCAGCTCGCGGCTGCAATCCGCGCGGAGGTACGCGGTACGGATGTGCCCGCCCGGTACGGCGGCGACGAGTTCATCGTCTTCCTGTCCGAAACGCCGATCAACGGGGCGCTGGCCGTGGCCGAGCGCATTCGCGACACCATGGCCGCGACTCCGCTGGAATTCGACGGCAGGGAGGTCTTGTGCACCGTCAGCATCGGCGTCGCGGGCTATCCCGACGATGGCGTCATGCTCGAAACCATCGCGGCGCGCGCCGATCGCGCGTTGTACCAGGCGAAACAATCCGGCCGCAACCGGGTAATCCGGTTCACGGCCGCGTGAGGTCGATGGAGTTCAAACCCGAAACCCGTCCATCGCTCACTCCGCGACACCTTCCAGGGGCCTGGGCCGTGAAATGCCATAGCCTTGGGCAAAATCGATGTCGGCCTCCTGAAGTCTTGCGATGGTCTCGCCGTCCTCCACCAGTTCGCCGATCGTCCTGACGCCGATCGCCTTCGCCATCCGGCCTATGCTCGCGACTTTGGCGAATTGCACGGGGTCGCGGACGATGTTGAGAACGATGCCGCCGTCGATCTTGATAAAATCCGCGGGAACGTGTTTCAGCACGTTCAGCGAAGCGCGATCGACGCCGTAGTCACTGAGTGCGATCCGGCATCCGCCCGTCTTGACGCTACGCGCAAATTCGGCGGCATCGCCGAGCTGAGCCGTCACATCGGATAGCCTCATCTCGAAGCACAGTGTGCTGCCGGGCACATCGTATCGCTGCAATTGCCGCAGAACGAATTCCGGGAAGTCAGGGTCGCTGATCGTGGCGGCAGCGACATTGACGAAGCACTTCTCCCGCGCTGCATCGGTATTGCGCGCCTTGCGGGGCGACGCCCACTTCAGAACATGTTCGACCACCCAACGGTCCAGGTGCGGCATCAACCCATGCTTCTCAGCGAGCGGGAAGAATGCCCCCGGAGGAAGCAGGTTCTGCTCCTCTTCGATCAGCCGCACCAGTATCTCGTAATGCCCGGGCTGACCCGAATCGCGGCCGAGCAGCGGACGGATCAGCTGGCAAAACAGCGTGAACTCGTCGTTCTCGATGGCGCTGACGATGTGTTGCGCGGCGTCCTTGCGTCCGGTTATCCGCTCGGCAATGGAATCGCCGAGCATTTCCTGCGCGCGAAGGGTGTCGGCGCCTGCGCCGTGCTCCTCGCCGCGTTCCTGCTGGAGCGCATCGGCCGGCCCGTGCGCCCCGCCAGAGCCGACATGGCGGCGATCGGTGATGTCGGTGAGAACGACATAGAAGCCGGTTACGCTGCCTTCGCTTGCGAAGCGCGGCAGACATTGGATCAACAAGTGATAGATCGCGCCTTCGGGCATTCTGCGGGTTCGCTCGACGTAGAAGGTCCTTGCCTCGAGAACCTCGTCGACGGCGTGCTCAATTTCCGAGTAGAAGTGGTGCCCGAGCACATCACGCAGCAGCCGGCCGTCGATCCGGTCAGGTGGCAAGCGCACGAACGCCGCGAAAGCCCGGCTGTGATGCCGGCACCGCCGCTGGTCATCGACGTACGCGAGCATGAACGGCATCGCCTCGTCGATAAACTGCAGGCGAGCCTTTGCCGACAGGTACTGTTCTTCGAGGGCTTCGCGCTCGTTCTTTTCACGCTCCAACTCGAACTGCGCGATGACGAGTTTGGCCGAGTAGTTCGTCACCAGATGTTCTGCCCGCAAGGTCCGGTCAACCAGAGCAAGGACCCCCGCCAGCAGGATTCCCGTCAGGAAAGCGCCCCACTGCAGGTCGAACCTCGTCATATAGATGGCGAAAACGAGCACGGCGGCCGTGGGGACGGCCGCGGCGATCGCCACGTTGGGTCCGAATGCACGAAATAAGCTGCTAATGGACATGTAACTTCCCCCGCCTGAGCCGACCAGAGATCTCCAACCGCTTGCCCTCGAACACCAATTGCAACGCCGGAGTCAAACGACAACACGAGTGCTGGCAGGCCGCCATGTTACAACGACGAACAGCGGATGAACCGGAACGGGATGGGTTAACTTGCCGGGCGCTCTGCGCGCGCTCCAGCGGCGCTGCGCGCGGCTCATTCGGCGGGAACCTTCAGCATCTCGACCAAAGTGGCGTCGCGGTGCGCCTCGGACGCCGCAGAGTTCTTTGATGCCCCCGTGAATGCGGGCGCTCGTGGATCCTAAGGCGTTACGCCCGCACGCGCCGCGACGCGCCGGCGGCCACCGCGCGTTTCTGCTTGATCATCTGGAAATAGCTCTCCAGCCTGGTCTTGATGTTGGACGCCGAGAAGTATCTGGGATCGACCAGGTCCGTCTCGATGAACGCGGCCGGTTTTCCGGTGCGCCGTTCCACCTCGCGCAGGATCAGCAACTGCCCCGCCGAGTAGCCGTTGCAGGCCTTGATGGAGCTGATGAGCAGACCGTCCCCGTGGTACTCGTCCATGAAGTCGCAGAGCATGTCGATGCGCTGCGGCAGATTCATGTTCGACATGCACGTCAGGGTGTATTCAGCGAGTGATTCCAACGGACGGCTCGGATCGTGCCTGAAGGTGTCATAGACGCCTCCGACCTTGGAGTACGTCGATGCGACAATCACCGCCCCCTCGTCGTAGAACATCTTCCAGAACTCGCGGAAACTGGTCCAGCACGGCGTACCGTCGACAACAAGACGGAAGTTCTCCTCCTTGAGTTCGCCCTCCGGCGTAATCGGTCCTCTCTTCTCGCGAATGCGTTGATCGATTTCCTTGCGCAGCGTCGCGTAGTACTGGGTCGCTTCGGTGGTCCCGCGAAATGCGGTGAACATCGGACCAATGTAATACACCGCGCCGAAAAACCCGTCGATCGGCGACGGGCGGTTCTTTGCCGACTGCAGCACGTAAGCGAGATCCGCTTCGGCCTTGGCGGACTCCTTCATGTACTCGCGCAGCCGGTCGATGTCGAACTTGACCCCCGAGATCCGTTCGAGCGCCGGGATGACGACTTCCTTGAGCTGCTTGACCACGTAGTCCAGCATGTTCTGCGTGATCCTGCCCCCGCCCTGGTAAGGCACGTGCAGCATCACCGATTCGGAGCCGTACTTGTGGCGCACCAGCTCGAACCATTTCATGAACGTGAAACAACCGGTGTAGGTAAGCAGCAGGACGTCGGGCTTGGGCAGCTTCTCGCCGGTCGGACCGATATCGCCGTTGAGCAGCATGCCGAGGTCGGCCTTGACATAGGTACACACGTCTTCGGAGTGTCCATCGCGCTCCGCGTCGAGGATGAACTTGCCGGTCTTCTTGCGCAGGCCGTTGTGCAGCGCGTTGGTCTCGGGCAGGTTGCGCGCGAAATCAAAGCACATCAGCAACTCGTTCAGATTGCCCGGCACGAAGGTCGCCGACACCTTGCGCCCGTTTTCATGCGCCGTGGCGAGCTCGTGGTAGTTGCGGTTGATCATCTCCTTCTGCAGCCACATTGCGTCCTCTTTCTGGACTTTCGGGGCGGGCTTCTTGGAGGCTAGCGGCGTTGTCGCTTGGACCGGCGTTGTCATGCGCTGCTCCCGGTTGCACTGCGGCTCGAGATGATCGAGCGTCGAGTCTAGCGGTGGGCCCTATCGCTGTCAACACGCGTAACTATATGATCCAAATAATAATAATTCCGGTCCCGCATGTGACAGCGGGTCGCGAAAGATGCTACATTTCGAGCTTCGCGCAGATGACTTTCCAGTCATCTTTTCAGCAACCATTCCATGGGAACATCTCCGAAGCCCCGATCGTGCTGGGTCCCATCGCGGATGAAGCGGCAACGGCGGCGACGAGAAGGCAGGAAACGCACGGGGAGAATGTCATGTTCGAAGTCGCGATCGATGGAGCCACGCTTTCCATCTCGATGAATCGGCCGCCGGTCAACGCGATCAACGAAGAGTGGATCGATCGCATGAGTCAACTGCTGGACAGCCATGAGCCACGCGAGGACATCCGCGTGCTTCGGTTTCGATCTTCGCTCAAGGCTTTCTGCGGCGGTGCCGACATCGACCTGCTCGCCGAGCGACTGTCGAGCGCGGCCGGAATCGACCAGATGCTGCAGACCGTGCGCAGGATGCAGGCACTGTACTCCCGGATCGAACAGTCTCCGCTGGTCTCCATCGCCGAAATCGACGGCGTTGCGCTCGGCGGCGGATTCGAGTTGGCATTGGCCTGCGATTTCCGCGTCGCCTCCGACGCGGCCAAGGTTGGTCTTCCCGAGGCAAAACTCGGCCTGCTGCCCGCGGCAGGCGGCACCCAGCGTTTGACGAAGCTGTTTGGCGCGGCCTTGGCGCGGCGTTTGATTCTCGGCACGGAAGTCGTTGACGGCGCCGAGGCGGCCCGCCTGGGTCTGGTTCACTGGGTGTTTGCCTCCGATCAGCTGGCGGCGAAGACCGACGAGATCGTTCGCCGCCTCGCGAGCGTGCCCAAAGGCGCCATCGGCGCCAACAAGCAATGCATATTCACCGCACAGGAACGCCGCGGCGACGGGTTCGAGACCGAAGTGCAGATGACCAAACTGCTATACCAATCACCGGAATCCATGAACCTGCTTCAGGCCTTTCTCGCAAAACGCAAACGCTGACGATTCCATTAAGTTCCCGCACCGATTGTGGCCCCCGAGCAAGCCGTCCCGACTTGGCGCCCGGATTGATCGGGCTATCTCTCGGTGCATATGGCCACGTTGCCCC
This sequence comes from Betaproteobacteria bacterium RIFCSPLOWO2_02_FULL_63_19, assembly GCA_001770415.1. Classification (GTDB taxonomy): domain Bacteria; phylum Pseudomonadota; class Gammaproteobacteria; order Burkholderiales; family SG8-39; genus JACQTO01. The sequence continues at coordinate 14,191 of MEQX01000080.1, forward strand.
TATCATGTGATAGCGCGACGCCGACTTCGCGGCAACGCCTATTCACCATCTTGCCCGCCGCTGCAAAAAAGGCGACAATCGCTGCTAATTATGCAGCAGACACTTTCCTCCATGCTTCTCCCCGGCTACCGCCGCCGCGTGCTCGCGCTGCTGCTGCTGCATCCGGAGGAGGCGCTGCACGGGCGCGAGATCGCGCGCCGCACCGGCTTGCCCTCGGGGACGATAACGCGCGAACTGGTGCGGTTGGCGCAGGTAGGGCTGCTAAAGCGCGACGAGCGCGGCAACCAGTTGCTCTACAGCGCGGAACGCGAGTGCCCGGTGTTCGAAGAGTTGGCGAGCATCCTGCGCAAGACCTCCGGCGTTGCCGAGGTGCTCGCCGAAGCCCTCGCCCCCGCGCAAGATCGCATCAAGGCGGCCTTCATCTACGGATCAATGGCCCGCGGGCAGGAGCGCGCCGGAAGCGACGTCGATCTGATCGTGATCGGCGACATCGGATTTGCCGAAGTGGTCAAGCTGCTCCATGCATCGCAGCGTACTCTAGGCCGCGAAATCAACCCAAAGGTGTATTCGCTGAAGGAATGGACCGACAAACGCGCCGCACCTGACGCCTTCCTGCGCGACGTACTCGCCAAGCCGAAGATTTTCGTGATCGGAACCGAAGATGAGCTTGCAAAACCTCGTCGGGCGCAGCCTCGAAGCCGTCGCCCCTGATCACGAAAGCATCGGACGGCTGCTCGCGGCGGCGGAGCGCAACCTCGCGGATGCGCAGCTTGCCGGCTTGAGCGCCGAGAACCGTTTCGATGCAGCCTACAAAGCCATCATGCAATGCGCGATGGCGGCTCTGCAGGCCAATGGTTACCGCACTCTGACGAGCCGGCCCGGCCACCATCAAACCGCGTTACAAACATTGCCGCTCACCATCGGTTTGCCGAAGGAGCGCATGATCGTCCTCGACGCCTTGAGGAAGCAGCGCAATCTAGCCGACTACGAAGGCGATTCCGTACCCAAGCAAACAGCGTTGGAGTGCTTCGGCCAGGCACGGCAAGTTCTCGCGGACGTAAAGGCGTGGCTTGCGACACAAAAGCCCACGTCAGCTTAGAAAATTCGACTCCGACCCGACCCCGGGCCCGGCGCCGGCGAGGTGATCCGCGAACGGGGTTATCGGACCGGACTCAGCAACGGGATGACCTGCCGGCCGTTACGACGGTAATGCGCGAAATCAGCGTCCAGCGTGAACAGGCGGCAGTCCGGCAGACGCTCGCTCAACCTCACAAGACAGGCGTCGGCCAGGGACATCGGCGTGTCCGCGTACCGCAGCATCAGCGACTCGATGCCGGATGCTTCGTCCGCCAAGTCGATTCCGATCTCGATACTGCCCTGTACGACCTTGCGAATCAGGCCGGCGGGTCCACCGCCCGCGCGTTGTATCAGATAGCACGCTTCGGCCAGTACCGGCTCGCACGTGATCAGCGGCGGATGAAGAGCGGTCA
>MEQX01000081.1 GCA_001770415.1 Betaproteobacteria bacterium RIFCSPLOWO2_02_FULL_63_19
CGTGCCGTGCTCCGCCTTGCACGACAACTGACACGCATAGCAGCCGATGCACCGCTTCAGGTCTATCACCATGCCTCGTCTCATTGCACCCCCTCCACCGGCGTTACCTTCACCTTTGCGCACAGATCGAGATTGAAATTGATCGGGCTGGCGTGGTTCCAATCGAGTTCCAGCAATTCGTTGAAAAACACGCCCTTGCCCTTCGCCACCGGCATACCATCACCCCAATGGCCCGCGCAGGCCGCGATTCCAAGACCCTCGGGATGGATAGCTTGCGTCAGCTTGACCCGGCCCTTGACCTTGCGCCCGGTCTCGCTCTCCACCCAGACCGGCGCGCCGTCCCGCAGTCCCTTGCTCTTTCCCACGTCGGCATTGACAGCGATGGTGTAGGAATACGGGTCGAGTTTCGCCGTTTCGTCCAACCACGGATTCTCCATCGTGAAGCTGTTGGCCTGGATACTGTCCCTGTAGTAGAAGGCGTAGAAATCGAATCCAGGGGCCTTGCAGCAATGCGACAAGCAAGGCAGATGATTCGGCATCGGCTCGTAATATTCCGCTGGGATCTTCAGCCCGCGCGGTTCGGCGATCGCCGCAGTCTTTTCCGCTAGCGGCACCAGAAACTCCCAGTAAATCGGCACGCGAACATCGACGAACGGCCGCCAGTAGACCTCCTCGGGTTTTTTCGGCCACTTGATCACGCCGTGCTCCTTGAACCATTCGAGGTCGTGCTTGGTCCCGAAATTGCCCTTCAGATCGGCGTCGCAGATTTCCTCCCAGGTGTAACGCCGGTCGCCCTGCAGCCGACACTCGGGGGCGATGTCCATGGTGGCGTTGAACGCCGCGTTGAGATCCGCGCGGAAGCCGATACGGTCTGCAAGTTCGAGCAGGATGTCCTGAAAACGTCGCTGCTCTCCGTCGGGCGGAACCACCGGTTGGCGTATCGGCCAGCACCATTCGCCCATGCCCGCGGGCAGACTGAATATGAACGGGAAATTCGAACGTGAATCCAGCGTCTGAAGATAACCGCAGTCCGGAAGGACGATGTCGGCGAAGCGGGACGTTTCGGTTTCGAAAAGGTCGATCGATACCATGAACTTGTACTTCGCCAGCGATCGCGCCACGACGTCCTTGTTGCCGATGCTCATCAGCAGATTCGCGCCGAAATTGATCATCACCTCGGGGCGATACGGGAGGTCGAAACGGTCCCACAAGTCTTCCGAATCGTCCGAATGCAGGAACGGTGACGTCATGCCGAGCGGGAACAGGTCCTGCAATCCCATAAGCTTCGGCAAGCGCGGCTCGCCTATCGGGTACGGATAATGATAGGTCATCCACATGCCCGTGATCATCAGCCCGTCCGGATCCGGCTTCGGCACATAGCGCAGGCGCCCCGTGTCCGGGAAACCGTTGCAGGCCGGATTGAATCCCAGACAGCCGCCGACAACGTCGGAAGCGCCGACCAGTTCGTTGAGCAGATCGATCGCGTAGAACGCGTAAGTCGAGTTCATGTGGCCCTGCGAGCCGCGGAACGCGATCGCCGCCACCGGCCGGTAGGGCAGGTTGACGCCCTGCACCATGATCGTGCTGCCGATACGCGCTTCGCGGCCGAATTCCCCGGCGATTCGGCGAATGTTGGCGGTCGGCACCGTGGTGATGCTTTCACCCCATTCCGGCGTGAATTTCTTCAGGTGATCCTTGAGCTTCTGAAACGCCGGCTGGCACGCAACGCCGTTCGCCTCGAAATCGCCCTGCAGGGCCATGTCCGCCGGCGGCACGTCGCTGAAGGGACGCGCCGCACCGGTCGCGCCGTCCCATACCAACGGCTTGTTCGTCGCCGTATCGCGCACGTACCGCTTGTCAGGACCGATGAGGTAGGGAGCATTGGTCTTGGCCTGAAGATAGGGCCCGTCGTAGATCGCCAGTTCGTTGACCAGAACGTTGCACATCGAAAGTGCAAGCGCTGCGTCGGTGCCGACGCGCAGGGGCACCCATTCTGTCGCCTTGGCCGAGGCAAAGTTGCACATCGGGTCGACCACCACCATTTTCATGCCGCGCACACGCGCCTCGGCCGCGAGTGCCATATTTGAAGCTGCCGCGTGCCCCGCCCCATGGCCCTTTGAAGCGCCGAAATAAATCGCGTAGTTGCAGTAACTGAAGTCGGGAACGACCGACCAGGACGCGTGCATGATTCCCGATATCAGATGCGCACCGTTGCCGCAATGCAGGCCGCCACCCGCGGTGGAATAGTTCGGGGTACCGAAAGCATTACCAAATGCGTACAGCGGGTTGCGGCTCGCCGTCACGGTGGTCGTGCGCTGGATCAGCAGCTTGCGCGGGTCTTCGGCACGAACCCGCTTCAGCACCGTCGCGATCTCGTCGAGCGCCTCGTCCCATCCTATTTCCTTCCAGCGCGGATCCTCGTCCATTCCCTTCTTCGGGTTGGTCCGGCGCAGCGGCTTGGTCAGCCGGTTCGGATCGTAGTGCGACATGATTCCCGCGGCCCCCTTGCCGCATTGGCGTCCCTTGCCAACGACGCTGTCCGGGTTGCCTTCGACCTTTACGATCACGCCGTCGACGCGATGAGCAAGGATCGAACAGGACCCGTAGCAGATCGCACAGGACGTGGGGACCCATGCGTCGTCGCCCTTGTTGAGTAGATTTGTCGCTGCGGTCATGTCGTTCATCGAGAATCACCCTCCTTCTGCAGCAGTCAGCAATATCAATTCAATATCTGCGTGTGGCGCATCGATCTGGATCGGCGTGGTCGCGTCGTCAACGGCCTGACCATTCACGAATACTCGGCAATTCCGGATAATGGCGCCGGCGGAATCGGTCACTCGGTCGAGGAACGCCGTACCGTAGAGGTTTCCAAGTTTCGCAACGACATCTGCGACGCAGAAAGGCCCGCGAAATTCCAAGTTCACCGGCCGTTCGGCACCGTTCGCCAGGGAGCCGAACAACCAGACCTGCACACTGCTTTTCACACAGGCGGCCTGCGCTCGAATCGATGGGGGCGCGGCCTCGGACCAGAATTCACGGTCCTGAACGACGGCGTCCCAGCGCACTCCCATTGAACCCCCTCTGAAACTCACTCCATTAGTGGGTTTATATCAGCCCGCCGCAAGCATAAGAATCACTCTTTTACGATATGAAATATCTCCAATCGAGATATTTCGTTCGACTTCGGTTCCGCAGTCGAAGGTCTCGACCCGCAAATCGGCGCCGAGAACGTAAATCGCCGAACAAGTCGAATATTGTTGCAACGCAAAAAAACTCCGCTACCGAGATTCGCCCGCTCCGCGGTGAACGACGCGGTCGGACGAACGCGGGGCGGCCCGATCATCGTCGACAATCGCCAGCCGCTACTGCTCCAAATCTCCGTTACCCGTTGGCTCGACGGCGGATTTCCTTCGCCAGCAGCCGAACTTCCAGAAATGCCACCGAATCTTCTTCGGGCAAACCCGCAAGCGGCGTCTCAACAAACGCAACGCGCTGCCCTATCTGGGCGCTCAGGATCGGCATTTCCGTCGCGATCAGGTCTTGCCGGATTTGCGCAGTAATTGCCGTCCGTTGTGCCATCGTCAGCACAATGCCGTGGTGAATGGGCCGCCGCCTGCGTTCCTTCGATTCGGCGATTTCGCGCACGAGCCCGACCGCCGCAACGGCTTCGCGGACATCAAACGGCGAGGGCTTGCAGGGAATCAGCACGAAATCGGCTTGGGTCAGCGCGTCGAGGTTCTTCTTGCGTTTGAAGCCCGCGGTATCGACCACTACGCGTTCGTAGTCTTTTGCAAGCCTCGCAACGGTCTTGCCGATGTCCTCCGATGTATCCCGAACGATCGGAACCGGCAGAACTTGCTTGTCGCACAGCTCGAGAGAGGCCTGCGGATCGGCATCGACTAGCACGGTGCTTCGCCTTCGCGACCAGTAGGCCGCGAGACACAAAGCAAGCGTGGTCTTCCCGCAACCGCCCTTGGTCGAATATAGGGTAACGATCATCGATGCGCCATCGTGACAACGTGGGTCGACAGTCTACATCGCCCATTCCTGTGCGCACAATTCCGCCCCCACGACCGAAGATCTCCGCCGCAACCTGAATCGTCAGGTCGCCGGGTATCCATCACGTTCATGCGCGAGCCCGACGGGGCCGTCTGGATGACCATTGCACTGCGCAACGAGCTAGAATGGCCTGCGTTTTCGCGCCGGAGTCTGCGGACCGTAGGCCGAATCTGGGCCGTACTCCCTCGATACACCGCTCGCGGTCGACAACGCCGGAGAGACCTGATGAAAATCGACATCTACACCCATTGGTGGCCCCGAAAGGCGGCGCAGGCGCTGCTTGACAGGGCGAAGAGTGGCGGCGACGAAGCCACGCTGAAATATCTGCAGCGCCGTGAGTCGCGCAGTGCCGTCAACGACCTGGACCTGCGATTCAGGTTCATGGATCGGCACCCGGACGTGCTGCACGTACTTACCATCTCGAACCCGCCCGTGGAAAGGTTCGTCGGGCCGCGCGATGCCGCCCAGATCAGCGCGATGGCCAACGACGAACTCGCCGAGCTGGTCGTCAATCATCCGGACCGGTTCGTGGGCGCGGCGGCCATCCTGCCGATGAACGACTTGGAATTGGCGCTGAAAGAGTGCGACCGTGCGATAAGGGACCTCGGTCTGCAAGGGGTGCGGCTTTACTCGAATATCCTTGGCGAGGCGCTGGATTCGCCCCGCCTGAAGCCGCTCTACGCGAAAATGGTCGAGTACGATTTGCCGATCTGGTTACACCCGACAGAACCCGCGACGATGTCGGTCGGTCAGGAAACTCTGTTGGGATGGGAATACGAGACTTCCAAGGCGATGATGACCCTGGCCTCAAGCTGGGTGTTCGAGGAGTTTCCCACGCTCAAGGTGATTACGCACCACCTTGGGTCGATGATCCCGTTCTTCGAGCAGCGGATCAGGTGGCTGGCGCCGAGCCGCAGGACACACGCAAATCTGCGCCGGTTCTACAACGACACCGCTCTGTATGGATCGACCCCTGCGCTGATGTGCGGCTACGCCTTCTTCGGTGCGGACCACATTCTCTTCGGCACCGACATGCCGCTGGGATCGATGTACATAAAGAACTCGGCGGGGTTCATGGAATGGACGCTGCGCGCCGTGGAAGGCATGGACATCCCGCAGTCCGAAAAGGAAAAAATCTATTTGGAAAACGCGGTGCAGCTGCTGAATCTGGCTGTCTAGCCGCGGACTCCTCCGGCCGAAGCCGGACGGGTCCGAACGGACTGGCCGCAGTTCGTCACCATTTCTTGTTCGACGGCCAATGCGGAGCCGCCGTCTTCACGCGATTCGCTAGTGTCCATGCGAGCGCCACTTGCGCAGAACTTCTTCCTGGACCTCTTTCGGATAACACTCGGTGAAGGACTGCCGCACCGGCAGTTCCGCTTTGTCCCAGTCCACCGGCCAGGTGCAGTCGTAGTACACGCGCGCACCCATGCGGTGCTTGCGCTCGTGTTCCGAGAGCCACGGAATCAGCGGCCAAGCGGTCGCATGGTCGATCTTGTTGATGCCTCGGCCCGGATGGCACTTGGTCATCATCGCGTGAAACACCTGCTGGAGGTTGCATGGGTCGACGTCGTCCTCGACGACGATCACGCTGGGCGTCAGCAGTCCGTGGCGCGCACTCCAGATCACATGCGCGACCTCCCCGGCGATACCGTAATACGCGTTCTTGACCGACACCGCGATGGCGTGGCTCGCTCCCTCTACGATCAGGTAGGCACCGGTGACCGGTAGTCCCTTTGAGCGCAGTTCATCGAGGAACTGCGCGCTCTTGTTGACCGAAAACACCGAGGCCGAGTCGTCCAACGGAACCCCCGGGCACGAAAACGTGAAGATCGGATCATTGCGGAATGTGACTGCCGTCACCCGAACGACCGGCTTGGGGCTTGCCAGGCCGGACCGATACCCGGTGTATTCCCCGAACGGCCCCTCGTCGCGCTGCTCCCCCGGGACCATTTCGCCCTCTATCACGATCTCCGAGTGCGCCGGAACCAGCAGATCGCTGGTTTCGCATTTCACCAGTTCGAGCGGCCCGCCTCTCAGTCCGCCAGCGACATCGACCTCGGAGACTCCGTAGGGCACCGGTGTCGCCGCGCAGAAGGTCGTTATGGGTTCGGAGCCCAGCACGACGGCAACCGGCATCGGCAAGTTCTGCGGGCCGTACTTCTGGTCGGCCATGGTGCCGAGGTGTTTGGGCGCCGGCGCAAGCACGCCGAAGGACTTCCCATCGTGCAACATATGGCGGTACATGCCCCAGTTGGTCCATCCGGTATTCAGGTCCTTGGTGACCGTCAGATGCCAGGTGCCGACATAGCGACCGCCGTCGCCCTCGTGGATAAACGGCACGGGAAACTCAAGCAAATCGACTTGGTCTCCTATGACCACATTCTCCTTGCATGAGCCGGTTTTCACCGTCACGGGCTTGATGGGCTTCTTCTGCCGCCTTAGATACTCCTCGATCAGCTCGCGCATCGGTGCATCGGGGGCCATGTCCATCGCGATCGCGATACGCTTGAGATTGGCGAGTACGCAACTCACCATGCGCCGGCCTTTCGGATAGTCCTTGATCTTTTCGAAAAACGGCGCTGGCAACCCCGTCTCGAGCGCGCGCCGAGTGATTGCCCCCGCCTCCAGATTCCAATCCACTTCCTCGTCGAATTTCTGAAGTTCGCCCTCCTTTTCCAGCCGAGCGAGGAATTCTCTCAAGTCCTTGTAAGGCATTCGGTCAATCTCCCTTAGTGTGGCTTCAGCGCAAGCAGGCGCCGCGCATTGGTTCGGCAGATCTTGTCGCGGTCCTTTTCGCCGATCGGTACCGATTCGATAAAGCGCGTACCTTCATCCATCGACTCGTAGGGATAGTCCACCGCGAAATAGATCGAGTCCGCTCCCAAGGTCTGCAACACGCACATGAACGCCGGGTCGACGAACATGCCGCTGGTCGTGACGATGAAGTTCTCCCGAAAGTACTCGCTCGGTTTCCTTCGGATCTTCGCGCCGGGCGAGCGCGCAAAATGGCTGTCGATGCGCGCCAGCCAGAATGGAATGCCCTCCCCGAGGTGTCCGAGCAGGATCCTCAGGCGTGGAAAGGCGTCGAACAGTCCGCTGCAGATCAGCCGCATCGCGTGCGAACCGGCGTCGATCGTGAAGCCCCATGCCGCCTGGGTCAGTCCGGGGTAATCGGAAAGCGTGCCGAGCACACCCGGCAGCGGATCCTTGGGATGCAACATCAACGGGACGCCGAGCGATTCCGCGGCCTCGAACAGGCACCAGTACTTGGGCTGGTCGAGATACTCCCCGACGACATGCGAGTTGAGCTTGCCGCCTTTGAATCCGAGATGTTTGACGCAGCGCGCCAGTTCATCGGCCGCGCCCTTCGGATCGGCATAGGCGAGCGTTGCGAGGCCGGCGAAGCGATCCGGATTTGCCCCGATGGCGCGTGCGAGCTCGTCATTGGTCTTCCTCGCCAGCACGGCGCCGTCGGACACATCGAGTTCCTCGACCCCCGGCCCGGCGAGAGACAGTAGTTGCATTTCGATGCCACAGCGGTCCATTTCCGCCAGCCGGCCGGCGCCCAGGTCAGTCAAGCGTGCGAGGAGCGGGCCCGGCAGCACCTGCGAGCTGCCCGGCATGCGCAGCAGTCGTTCGACCGGATTGCCGGCATCGTCGAAAGACGTTTCGAGCCTCGGATAGCCCTTGTGAGCGCGCAGATACGCGAGGTGTTCCTGAGTAAAAAAATGCTCTTCGAGCGCGATCTTGTTCATCATGGTCGTCCTCTTGCGTTCAGGCCGGATCGAGACGGATCTCACCCAGCCAGCAGCTGGGTTCCCTATTGAATTCCACCTCCCGCATTTGGTAGCCACGCGCCTGAACTGCGATGCGCCACGTGGCGTTGCCGGGTTGCAGGTAATCGAAGCGAAAATCTCCGAACGCGTCGCTGGTGGTCGTGCCTATCGTCTCGCTCTCGCGAATCAGCCGGACCTCCGCGTTGGCAACGCACGCCTCCAACCCGCCCTCCTGACCGACAACGGTGCCAGCCACGAAGACCCGATTGAAGCGCGCGAGATTACGGTAATAGACGCGCGTTCCGCGGCTCTCGCCCCCCGCGGTGCGCGCCAAGCCTTGAGCCGCAGCGAGGCGCTGCATCTCGTCATCCTCGAGCTTCACCACACGCAGAGCGCCAGTCGGGCAGGCCTGCACCGGCCGCGGTGCAGGCCAGCCGGCGTCGATCAGGTGGGCGTCGAAATTCCAGTGCTGCGCGAGCGCAACGGCCTCGTTCCAGTGCGCGGCCCCGAACGGACAGGCGTCCGCGATCTGCTTGTGCCCGCGGGCGAGTTGCGGATCGATGATTACGATACCATCGTCGCGCTTCTTGACCGCACCGTCGGGCGCCGCCGCGCCGCAGGGCGGGTTGTCACAGTGCTGGCAGCAGCGCGCGCGGTGAACCACGTCGAGCACCGGAAACTCACCGCGTTCCCTGCGCTCTATCGCGAACCAATTTGGGCCGTGGCGCGGCATCTCAGCGGCGTAGCCCGCGAAGCTGTTTCCCTGGTATTCATCCTTCACCGCAAGCACGCAATTCTGGCAGCCGGTGCAAAGATCGACATCGAAAATGAGGTTCCACTTGCTCATCGCCGAACCCCCGCGACCCTGGCCGCTTGCGCCGCGGGCGCCAAATCAGGCATGTCGGGCTGCGACGACCGCGGCACGGGCCCGTTCCACGGCGCCACCTCGACAAGACAATTGCTGTTGCCCATCGCGTGACCGCGCGCAAACTGCGGCTGCTTGGGCGTCAGGAGGTTGATCGCGCCTCCGATGTCGATCGAGTGCCCCGGTTCCCCCACCGGATCGTAGCGCGCTGCTGACTCGTAGGCGTGCACGACACCGGGCCGCGCACAATGGGTAAGACGCGCGGCGCACAGCACTTCGCCCAGTTCGTTGTAGACGCGCACCAAGCTTCGATCGCTGATGCCACGCGCGGCAGCGTCGATCGGATTAAGGCGCAGCACCCAGAAATAATGGCCGTCGATCAGCAGGCGGTGCTCCTCGAGGTCGTTCGTCACGCTATCTTTGCCGTCGCCAGTGGTGTGAAAGCTGTACTTCGGGTGCGGCGTCATTAACTGCAGAGGATAACGCTCGGCGCGCGGCGAGGCGATGCTCTCACGCGAGCGCACGTACTTCAGGATCGGCGGTCGCTCCTCGTCGTCGGGCGCATAGCGCTTCAGTGTAGTGCAGTCGAATTCGAACTTGCCAGAGGGGGTCTGCATGCCCTGCAAGTAGCCGAGCTTGTATTCAGAAGGCAACGGGTGCGGCTCGGGCAGGTCCTTCCTGCGCCCCTCGTTGAACCAACGGTAGGCCACCGGTGCCCGAAGCCGCTCGACCGGCGCCGGCACAACGTAGTAGCCCTTCGCAAGAAATGATTTCCAAGAAATGCGTTTCGGCAGATCGGTGCTTTCGAACATGCGCTGAACCCAGTCCAGATCGCTCATGCCTTCCGAAAAGTACGGTCCCAGACCGAGCTTCTGCGCTAGCTCGCGGAAGATGTCGTAATCCGCTTTCGATTCGCCGAGCGGCTCGATGCATCGGTGTTGCATGACGGCGACGCGGTGGTTCAGCTGCAGCTGCGCGTGATGCGCGAAGCCGGAAATGTTGCTCCACTCGCTGATGTCCCAGCGTTCGAAGTTCGTGCAGGCAGGGAGGATGATGTCGGCAAATTTGGCCTCTCCCTCAAACCAGATCGACTGGTTGACGACGAATTCCAGTTCCTTGGACTGGTACATCTGCACGTAGCGCTTGGAATCCGGCATGGTGCCGATGTTCGATCCGCCGTAACGGTAGAAGAGCTTTACCTTTGAATGCCCGGGCGCGGGGTAGCGGATCGGAAGGAACTGTCCTTCGATCGAGCGCGAGTCCCGCGGCCAGCCCTGCGTCTGGCCTTCGAGGATCGCCTCCGGCAAGGTCACGCGTGGAATGATCTGCGCCGGCGTATTGACGCTGGGGAACTGCGGCATACGCTGGTACAGCGAGATCGAGAGCGCCGTGTTGACGAGGTCGCCCGACATGCCGCCCTCGCCGTAACCCGGGAACCAGAAGCTCGTGTCGATCGGCGTACCCCACTGCAGGTTGCCGAAGTTCACGCCTGGTCGTCCGAGGCCCTGCATCGCCGCCAGGCACACCATGGCGCGCGACCACTGGTGACCCGTCGGGCCGCGGCAAGCGCCACCCCAGCCGATGCCCATACCGCCGGCGCCGAGGTACGTGCGTTTGGTGCCCCACTCTCGCGCCAGTGCCCGAACCTCGCGTGCCGGAACGCCCGTCTCGGCCTGCTGCCACTCCGGCGTTTTCGGAACCCCGTCGTCCTCGCCCAGAACATACTTCTTCCACCTGTCGAACCCGACAGTCCGTTCGCTGACGAAATGCTTGTCGTACAGGTCCTCCGAGATCCACACCTGCGCGATCGCCAGTGCCATCGCCGCGTCCGTACCCGGCCGGGGAGCGATCCACTTGCCGCGCATAAACGCTGCCGTATGGTTGTAGTAAGGCTCGATGTGCACCGTCGGGATGCCAAGGTCCTTCAACCATTGCCGGCGCACCGACCCCTCGTGTCCACCGTAGATGCCGCTGGTGGCTTCTGGGTCGCTCGACCAGAAAACCACCAGTTCGGCCTCCTTGAGCATGTCTTCCACCGTGCCATAGGGTTCGGCGAGACCAAGGCGCATCGTGTTGCCCCAGTGGTGCTGCGCGCCCCAGTACCAGCCTTCCCAGCTGTCCGGGTTGTGATTGACTCGCGTGGTGCCGACAGCGTTAAAAAACCGGAACAGGCCCGAGGTCCAGTAGCCGATGTTGCCCCAGGTGTGATGCGACGGATGATTAAAAAGCACCGAACCCTGTCCGTGCTCCATCTTGACACGCCGAATCTCGGCTGCAACAAGATCAAGCGCCTCGTCCCAGGATATGCGAACGTAGCCTGCCTTGCCGCGGTTTTCCGGATGGCGCTCGCCATTCGGATCAAAGTCCACCCGGCGCATCGGATAGAGCATCCGGTCCGGAGAATACACCAGCGACTTCCACGCCAGACCGTGGGTTCCGATCGTGGTGCGGCGCGGCGGCGTAAACCGGCGGCCGCGCGCTTCGATAGTCCATGGCGGAGCATCGTCCTCGTCGAAATCGATCGGCGTAGTGCGCAGGATCTTCCCGTCCTTCACATAGACGAAGCAGGGACCGCCGTTGGTCATGTTTGTGTAGCGCGTGACGCCCTCGCCTACCGGCGTCCCGGAACGCCAGCCCGCACGTCTTGCGGCAATCATTGCCTGTGTAAAGCGGTAGACGAGATCGTCCGGACCCTCGGCCCGCAACTGGAAGCCCTTGGCCGCTTCTACCAGCCGGCCCCAGTTGATCGCGGGAGTGAGCAGGCGGTGGGCGATCTCGGCGGTTTCGTAAGACATAACGACGTCCGGTCGAGGGTGGATGCCGGCGCGCGAGCGCAGCGCCCCGCCCTTCAACTCGAACCAGCGGCCGACATCGGCGTCGCGCAACCTGATCTGTGCGACAAGGTCGCGTTCGGCGAGTTGGGCGCGGTAGGCGGGATAGCGCCACGCACAGTAGCGCATCAGTGCGGAAAGCCCCGTAAGCGTAGCGGAAAAACGCGCAGACACTGGTCAACCTCCGGATGAATACCGGTTGCGGCCCCATTCCCTCAGAGGGCACCCGATTTGTCGTAGACAGGCGAGACGTTCAGCCACGGCCGCCGTTTCCTCGTTCTTATGGTCTCCTCCACCAGGAACCCGGGCAGGTGCCATGATCTTCGAAGGTCCGAATCGTTTCTTGACGTATATCAACCCGAAGTGCTCAGCACCATATCACCGCTGCTTTGACCCCGCGCCTTGACACGTTCCGCTCCCGGCTATAGCGTGCTCTACGCAGTCAGTCCGACTGTTTTGAGGATCGCATCGGGAGCGGATTATAGGCGCCATGGGTGTGGGCCGAACATCCGTGCCGCGGCGCGGACCCGTCAGTGGAGGAAACCATGATCCCTCGATTCACCACAGCGCTGTTGGCGCTGGCGTTTACGCTTGCGACCCCGATGGCCGGTGCCCAGGGCGGTTTTCCGAGCCGCCCGATAAGGTTTTTCGTCGGGTTTCCTCCAGGCGGGGCGACCGATGTGCTCGCCCGCGCGCTTGCTCAGGAAGCTCGTGTACCGCTCAAGCAGGAGATCATCGTCGTCAACAAGGCGGGCGCGAGCGGAGCGATAGCGGTCAGCGAAGTCGCCACCTCGAAGCCCGACGGCTACACGATCGGCCTGTCTCCGAGTTCTGCGTTCACGCTGGGCTTTCACTTCATGAAGATTCGTCCGGACCTGCTCGACATCACCGACCATCTGCTGATGGCCGCGCGACAGAGAGTCGGGATGACCGTAAGGGGTGACAGCCCGTACAAGACGCTCAAAGCGCTGATCGAATATGCAAGCAAGAATCCGGGGAAGGTGTCGGTCGGAGTTCCGGGCCTCGGAACGTCGGTGGATGTGCTTACTCGTGCGATCTTGAATCACGCCAAGGTCGATGCCATCGTCGTGCCGTTCAAAGGCGACGCCGGGGTGAACACAGCCTTGCTCGGAGGGCAAATCGTCGCCGGAAGCTATTCTGCCGGTGGCTGGTCGCAGTATGTTCAGTCCGGAAGGATGCGCCTGGTCGCTTCGTTCCAGCACGACCGTTTCAGTGTGGCGCCCGATGTGCCGACCCTGGAAGAGATGGGATATAACCTGACCGGGACTACCATCCAGTTCGTGTATGGTCCGAAAGGACTTCCACCGGCGGTCTCGAAGCGGCTGACCGACGCCTTCTTGAAAGCGATTCGCGCTCCGAGATATGTCCAGATCGCAACCAAGAACGAACTGTACGAAAAGAATCCTCTTGTGGGCGACGATTTAACCGCTTATTTGCTGAAGGATCGCGCCACCAACGCGAAGCTGGTGGAAAGACTCGGCTTGAAGAAGCAGTGACAGCGGACGGCGTTCCTCGCGCTGCGGACGGCGATGCTCCGTCGTTCGGTTCGAACGCCGTTGCGTGGGAATCGCACGCCGGCCAGACCGGGTTAGTCCTCGACGAACGCCTCCTCTCGGGTCTTGCGCACCGCCGGCGCCATCGTGATCAGCAGCAGGAATGCGGCGACGGCCAGCATCGCGCCGCTGATCGGACGTTCGATGAACGTCATCGGATTGCCGCGCGATAGCAGCATCGCGCGGCGCAGGTTCTCTTCCATCAGCGGCCCGAGGATAAAGCCGAGGATCAACGGAGCCGGCTCGCACTCGAGCTTTACGAATACGTAGCCGACGATCCCGAACAGGGCCGTGAGCAGGACGTCGAACGGACTGTTCTGCACACTGTACACGCCGATGCAGCAAAACAGCAGTATCGCCGGATATAGGATCCGGTAGGGAATCGTGAGCAGCTTTATCCAGATACCGATCAGCGGCAGGTTGAGAATCACCAGCATCAGGTTCCCCACCCACATGCTGGCGATCATGCCCCAGAAGAGTTGCGGCCTCTCGTTCATCACCTGCGGGCCGGGGGCGATGCCCTGGATCATCATGGCACCGATCATCAGCGCCATGACCGGATTGGAGGGAATGCCCAGCGTCAGCAGCGGAATGAACGAGGTCTGCGCGCCCGCGTTGTTCGCCGATTCGGGCGCGGCGACGCCCTGAATGGCGCCCTTGCCGAAGTTGGCCGAGTTCCACGACACCTTCTTCTCCAAGGTGTACGCGGCAAACGAAGACAGCAGGGCGCCGCCTCCTGGCAGGATGCCCAGCAACGAGCCAAGTATCGTGCCGCGGACAATCGACCCGGATGAGTCCTTGAAATCCTGCAACGTCGGTAGCAGGTTCGAAACCTTCTTGACGAATACCTCGCGTTTCACCTTGCCGGTTTGGTCGAGGTTGGCGACAATCTCGGCGAAGCCGAACACCCCCATGGCGACGGCAGCGAAACTTATGCCGTCGGTAAGCTCCGCAACGCCGAAATTGAACCGCGCCACGCCGGAGTTGACATCGGTTCCGACCAGGCCGAGCAACAATCCGAGCAACACCATCGCGATGGCCTTGATGAGTGAACCGTGTGCGAGCACCGTGGCACCAACCAGACCGAGTACCATCAGGGAGGTGTATTCCGCGGGCCCGAACTTCAACGCCACCTCCGCTAGCGGCGGAGCAAACAGCACAATGACGAGGGTGGCGAAAGTGCCGGCGATGAATGAACCGATGGCCGAGATGCCCAAGGCCGCGCCTGCCCTGCCTTGCCGGGCCATCTGGTACCCGTCCAGGCACGTAACTACCGAGGTCGCCTCGCCTGGAATATTAACCAGGATGGCCGTAGTCGAACCACCGTACTGCGCCCCGTAATAAATGCCCGCAAGCATGATAAGCGCCGAGGTCGGTGGCAGCGTGAACGTGACGGGCAACAACATCGCCATGGTCGCCACCGGTCCGATGCCCGGCAGCACGCCGATCAGCGTGCCCAGCAGCACGCCCGTCAGGCAATAGAGAAGATTCTGAACCGACAGCGCGACCCCGAACCCGAGTGCGAGATGAGCAACAAGCTGGTCCATCGGTTACCCCAGGTCCGGCCAGATATTGATCGGCAGTCCCAGCCCGAAAACGAAAGTGCCAACCGAAAAAAGCGCCAGCACGACATAAATAATCAACACCTCGCGCGCCTTGAACTCGTGCCCGCCCCACGCGCTCGCGAATATCAGGATCGCGCTCGTGATCACCAGACCGAACGGCTTGAGCAGATAGCCGAACGCAATCACCGCCAAAGTGATCACGAACAGCGGCTTTGGCCCAAATGAGAGCACGATTAGAATGAGCGCCAGCGCGTTCAGAACGTATTGCAGTAGCTGCGGGCCCTTGCCCATCGCCACCCACCAGGCGAAACTTTGATACATCACCACGCCGAGCACGGTCCCGGCGATAGCCAACCCCCAGCGGAACCGGAAGACCGCAAAGCTTTGGCGCAACTGCGAAACAAAGGCGCGCACGAACACGACTGCGCCGAGCGCCACCAGAAGCCCCCCTAGCACGGTCGGGAAATACGCGGGGCCCATGCGTACCGACGATCCCATGGAATAGTCGCGCGACACCACCATGAACGCGATGCCGAAAGCGATGAACATCGCGCCGGCCCAGAAGTCCTTGCCGTTCTTGATCATCTATCCCTCCCCCCGATACCGCGCCTGCGTGCGCCCGCCAAGCCGATCCATTCTGCCACAGACTTGCCCGCCCAAATGCGCTAAAGGATGCGCGCCGGTGCCCTGTTGAATCGTTTCTCGTGTGCCCACGGGATCGCTCGACTGCGGCCATTGGCCGCACTAACGATTTGCGAAAGCAAGCAGTTTTGGAGAGTGTCGCGGAGAAACTCACCACAGCCCGACGCCAGGGTGGCGTCGAAGCTGCGCCCCCCTGCCACCGGAAGTTTACCGAGTGACTCTCCCGCGACTCAGTCGACGCGGACGTTGGCGTCCTTGATGACCTTGGCCCACTGGGCGCCGGCGCCATCGATCAATTTGCCGAAG
>MEQX01000082.1:0-54436 GCA_001770415.1 Betaproteobacteria bacterium RIFCSPLOWO2_02_FULL_63_19
GGATGTCCGCCGGAGTCCTCAGGCTGTGGCATGCAGGAAGAGATGCGTTGAAGAACTTGGGAGGCCCCGTGGGCTCCTGGCCGTGGGAAGACCGTCGTACGGTATGCGGATATTGAGGCACGCAAGGGGAAACCCGGACACGGAGTTATGCCGAAACCTAAACGGCGAGAGTGGAAAGCGGATCAGGAAGGCGAAGGAGTACTGTGAAAGGGAAAGCCCGCCGGATGCCGATGGGGAGGCTTATCAAGCGCAGTACTCGGAGCGTGGGAAAGCCACGTACAAGGGGAAGGACTTGACGGAAGTACGCAGCCTGCAAAGGAAACTCGTGCCGGACAATGTCGGGTCGGATCAACACGAGCCAACCTCACTGCGGGGAACAGCAACAGATGTCTGCGATCAAGGTGGTGATGTGCGAAGGCCCATCAGCCTGCGCCGCGCCAATCGTCGTGAGGTAAAACACTATGTCCAAAATATCTAAGCGGCCTTCTGTCATGATGCCCACCACAGAAGAAGATAAAGCCATTACTGCCGCAGCCAAGGCCGATCCTGACGCACAGCCGCTCACGCCGAAGCAGTTGAAACACATGGTCCCGATGCAAGCGTTGCGCGGGCGGCCTAAGTCCGCGAGCACGAAGCAACTCGTGTCAGTGCGCTATAGCCCGGAGGTCTTGGCGTACTTCAAGTCCACCGGCGAAGGTTGGCAGTCGCGAATGGACCGTGTGTTGCGCGAGTACGTAACGCGTCACTCGCGTAGAGCCTGAAGCAGGTGCCGAACCCTTTGTTGCTGCGGACGGGCCGCCAGCGACGCGTCAATGCAACGGACATCTCGGCCCGCCGAAGAACAATACGTTACAGCGCCAAGATAAGCTTGGCGCATCTTGCCGGGTGAAGGTCCCGGTCGGGCAAGGGCTAACGCTGCCGACACGCGCAAGGTCTTTGGTTCTCGCCAGTGCGGGGGTTTCTACACCCACGGCAGAGCGAGTACATCTTTGATCGGCGGCCGCAACGATTCCAATGTTCCGGTCGCGACTCAAATCAGTTTCGAGAACACCCCGCCGGAACATCCCGCCGGCTGAAATAGCGAACAGCAGCGGCCCCGTTCCGCTCGCAGCGCGTCCGCGACGACGTAGCGGCCGATCTGATGGTCCAGGAAGAAGGTGAGTGAGACGAGCCGCTTCGCCTCACGCTGCGCGGCGTTCGCAGCGGATGGCATTCTGGATTGCATCCGGCGGGGCGCCGTAATCGCGCGCTAATTCTTCGATGTTCTCGCCTGCCATGAAGCGTTCGTAGAGAATCGCAGTGCGGACACCGGGGCGGTCGAGAATCGGCCGGCCAAATGAAATACGTGGGTCGATCACGACGCCGGCACTGTGCTTTCCGCCACGTGGGGCGGGGAACAGGATCAGTTTCCGCGGAACACCTTCCGGATCGCGCTTTATCAGCTCACCGCCCGGATTTCGATTCCGGCCAGCCTCGCCAGTTCCCTGTGGACGCGCGATACGCGCTCCACTTCGCCTTTGGCCGGGAAACGCTCGTAGAAACCCTCGATGCGGAACGCGCGCAGCTGCTCCTGCCAGGGAGAGAGCCTTTCTTCCCAGCGTTTGACGCGGCCATCCGCCGGGTCGCCATCGGCGCGCGCGAGGTCGGCGCATACGCGCAGCATCGCCTTCAGGGTCACCGGCCGCGTGACGGCATAGGCGCCGTGGCCCCAGGCCTCACCCCAGACGTGCTCCGACGCCTTGAAAAAATCCCGCACCATCGCGTAATAGCGCGGCACTTCCCTTGCGCTGCCGCCTGCGAGCTGGATCTTGCGCCAATCGCGGTTCACCCAGCGGTGCAGTTCGTTGAACAGTTCGGCCTGCAGTATCCATTTGTCCTGCATGCTGCGTCCGCCCAGCCTGTTGATGCGGTATCGCAGAGGGCTGTCGCCCTCGCTGTATAGCGCCGCGGCAAGTCGCGAAGCGAATTTGCGGTGCGGCTCGGCAAACGACACGCGCTCATAGAGGTCGATCAGGTGGCTCTTGTTGATCCGCGTCGGCGTCGAGTTGATGATCACGAACATTTCGGTGGCGAAATCCTCGCTTCTGCCGTCGAAAATCATGCAGGGCACGTTGACGATCTCGGCATCCTCGGGCCGCTCGTGCAGGTAAAAGCGCAATGCCGCCAACCGGTGCTGGCCGTCGATGATGAGAAACTTCTGCTGCGGCTCGGAGAGATGGCCCACCCCTTCGGCGCCCGACAGAGACTGAAATCGCAGCCTTTCCGGCGTGAACAGGAGCACGGTGCCCGGAATCGGCGGTTGCGAGACCGCCATTTCATAGAAGTTCTTCAGCTGGTGCACTTTCGTGCGCGAGAGCGTTCGCTGGAAGGCCTTGTCGGTGCGCTCGATCTTCGCGATGAACTGCGCGATCTCGTCGTCCTTGGCGATGCGCGCCGGGGCGATTTCCTCGCCCTCGCCGTAGAAACGGCTGATGAAGCGCACTTTGTCCAGCAGCTCGGGCGCACGCCAGCTGCCGAAATAGAAAACACCGTCTTTTTGGCGAATCTGTGTGGCCAACATCGCTTTATCTCCTTCCCCCGATCTGGCTACGGCACCAAATAGCGAATATAGCCGAGTTCGGGGGCCGGCAGTCTGTTTTGATGGCACCGAGCCCGGATGCCGGACCCGGTCCCCCCACGGTGCGCCGCGTTGGGACGCCGTGTCCGGTGGGTCAACGCTTCTTCAGGGTGACCCCGACACCGGCTTCGTCCATGTTGAGGAAGACGGTGTCGAAGGCGGGGTCGGCGGTTACCGCTTCGACATAGCGCGGATCCGGCGGCGGGGAGGCCATATTGTGCGCCACGATGAGTCCTCCCGCGCGTACCAGCGGCGCGAGCTGTCGCAGATAGTCGAGATAGCCTTCCTTGTCGGCGTCGATGAACAGCAGATCGATCGGCGCCTTGAGCTTGGAGATCTCGATATGCGCGTCGCCGAGCACCAGTGAGGCTCGATCGAGCACGCCGGCGCGTTCGAAATTGGCTCTCGCGACGTCCCGGCGTCCGCGGTCATACTCGAACGTCGTCAGGCGGCCACCGGTGCGGGCCAGCGCGAGCAGCAGCCACAGGCCCGAATAGCCGGTCGACGTTCCCAGTTCGACGACGTGCTGGGCGCCGATGGACTCGGCGAGAATGCGCAGCAGGCGCCCGTCCTCCTCCGGCACGCTGAGATAGCGTTGCCTGCGGTAGACATCCTCGATTATGGAAAGAATGCGGCGCTCCTCGGGGGACGCGGCAAGCGGCGCACGAGCGCGGACGCCGCGCCGGTCCTGCGCGAGGGCGGCCGTGGTCAGCGGCGCCGACGCTGCGGCGAGCGACGCGAGAAACGCGCTGCGCAGCGCCGCGCGCCGCGCCGGATGGTGTCCCATGAGTCCTCCTCCAGTGAGTGCTTGAACGTTCTGCCAAAGCCGGGCCGGTGCTGTCGCGCCATACCTCGGACTTCGCAACGGCGCGCAAAAAAAGACTCCGAGAGGCGTATCCTTTTCGTATTGTGTATCTTCCGGGGCGTAAATGTTAAGAAGCACAAAAATCGTGGCCACGCTCGGCCCGTCTTCCACGGATCCGGAAACGCTGGAACAGATGTTTATCGCCGGCGTGGATGTCGTTCGGCTCAATTTCTCGCACGGCAGCGCGCAGGACCACCTCCGGCGAGCCGAACTGGTGCGCAGCCTTTGCCGCAAGACCGGGCGCACCGTCGCGATCATGGCCGATCTGCAGGGACCGAAGATCCGCATCGGCCGTTTCAAGGAAGGCCGGGTCACCCTCAACAAGGGCGACGAGTTCGTTCTCGACGCCGAATGCGAGCTGGGCGACCAGAGCCGGGTCGGCCTTGACTACAAGAACTTGCCGCGCGATGTAAGGCCGGGCGACACGCTGCTGCTGGACGATGGCCGCATGGTGTTGGACGTTGCGGACGTCGCGAAACACTGCATCCACTGTCGAGTGCGCCATGGCGGCGATTTGTCCAACAACAAGGGTATCAACCGCAAGGGCGGAGGATTGACGGCACCGGCCCTGACATCCAAGGACATGGAGGACATCCGCGTCGCCGCCGAGATGAAGTGCGACTATCTCGCAATTTCGTTTCCGAAGTCGAGCGCTGACATGTACATGGCCGGGCAACTCTTGCAGGCTGCAGGCGGACATGCACTGCTGATCGCCAAGATCGAACGTGCCGAGGCGGTCGAACCGCAAGCGCTCGCGGACATCATGTCGGCCTCGGACGGCATTATGGTCGCGCGTGGCGACCTTGCCGTTGAAGTTGGCGACGCGTCGGTACCGGCGCTGCAAAAACGCATGATCAGGTCGGCAAGGGAACTCAACAAGCTGACCATCACGGCGACGCAAATGATGGAATCGATGGTCGCGAGCCCTGTGCCTACACGCGCCGAGGTGTCCGACGTCGCCAATGCCGTGCTCGACGGCACCGACGCGGTCATGCTTTCGGCCGAAACCGCCAGCGGCAGATACCCCGTGGAGACGGTGGAGGCGATGCACCGAATCTGCCTCGAAGCCGAGCAGACCCAGCCACTCGCGCTCGACCGCGAGTTCCTCGACCGGGTGTTCACGCGCGTTGACCAGTCGATCGCGATGGCCGCCCTCTTTACCGCCTACCACCTGAAGGTCAAGGCGATCGCGGCGCTGACCGAGTCGGGCTCGACCGCCTTGTGGATGTCGCGTCTGAACTGCGGCGTGCCGATTTACGCCCTCACGACGCAGACGGCTACGCGCTACCGCTGCGCGCTGCTGCGCGACACCTATCCGCTCGTTGTTACCTACGCCGGCAACGACCGCGAGGAACTGCTGCTGGAGGCCGAGAAGGTGCTGGTCGACAACGGTCTGGTGCATGAAGGCGATCTCATCGTGCTTACCATTGGTGAGCCGATCGGCAAGTCCGGCGGCACCAATACGATGAAGATCGTCAAGGTCGGCGAGCCGCGCCGGGCGTAGCGATCTGGACGAGGCTAACCGGAGCGAAGCGAAGGTTAAGCGGCGCAAGCCGCGGCCGAGGCCAAGATCTGCTGGGCGAGCCGCGCCGGGCGTAGCGCCGCGCATGCCGTACGCGGTAAAATTGACGTCCCACGAAACACTTTCTTGCATCGGAGGTACCGATGACCACCGACAACGATCTCGCTAGCGTCGCCAAAGCCATGGTCGCGCCCGGCAAGGGCATCCTCGCGGCGGACGAATCCACCGGAACCATCGAAAAGCGTTTCAAGAGCATAGGCGTCGAGTGCACGGAGGAAAATCGCCGCGCCTACCGCGACATGCTGTTCACCACCAAGGGAGTGGGAGATTTCATCAGCGGCGTCATCCTGTACGACGAGACGCTGCGGCAGAAATCCGCCGACGGCACGCCGTTCGCGGCGCTGCTGACGAAAATCGGCAGCCTGCCGGGAATCAAGGTCGATACGGGCGCCAAGGACATGGCGCTTTGCCCCGGCGAGAAGATCACCGAAGGCCTCGACGGGCTCGCCAAGCGCTGCGATGAGTACGTGAAGCTGGGGGCCAAGTTCGCGAAGTGGCGCGCCGTGATCACCATCGGCGAGGGCACTCCCTCGGACGCGTGCATCGTCGCCAACGCCCACGCGCTCGCACGTTATGCGGCCATCTGCCAGGCGGCCGGCCTGGTGCCCATCGTGGAGCCCGAAGTGCTGATGGACGGTGGCCACACGATCGACCGCTGTGAACAGGTGACCGAGCGCACGCTGCGCGAGACCTTCGCCGCGCTCGCCAGCCAGCGGGTGGCGCTCGAGCACATGGTGCTCAAGCCCTCGATGGTGATATCGGGCAAGGACTGCGCCAAGCAGGCGGGGGTGCAGGAGGTCGCGGCGCGGACGCTGCGGACCCTGAAGCGCACGGTACCGGCAGCGGTGCCGGGAATTGCATTTCTGTCCGGCGGCCAGAGCGACGAACTGGCAACCGCGCATCTGGATGCGATGAACAAGATCGGCGGCGCGCCGTGGGCGCTCACGTTCTCCTACGGGCGCGCTCTTCAGCACCCGTCGCTCACATCGTGGAAGGGCAGCGCGGCCAATGTGCCCGTCGCGCAGCGGGCGCTGCATCACCGCGCGCGCATGAACGGGCTGGCGACGCGCGGTCAGTATCGCGTCGAGCTGGAAAAAGAGCCGGCCAACGCGTAAAGCCACAGCGATGAAGAAAAAGCCGTTGGTCGGGATCGTGATGGGCAGCGCGAACGACTGGGACGTGATGCAACATGCCGCCAAGCAGCTTGCCGACTTCGGTGTCGCCTATGACGCGCGCGCTCTTTCGGCGCACCGTACGCCCGCCGAATTGGAAGCCTGGGTCGCCAAGCTCGAAAAAGGCGGTGCGAAATGCTTCATCGCCGGCGCCGGCGGCGCCGCGCACCTGGCCGGTGTGGTCGCGGCCAGAACGACATTGCCGGTGCTCGGCGTGCCGATGCCTTCCAAGCACCTTCAGGGCCTGGATTCGCTGCTCTCGATCGTGCAGATGCCCAAAGGAATTCCGGTGGCGACCTTCGCCATCGGCGACCCCGGCGCGGCAAACGCTGCGCTGTTCGCGGTGGCGATGCTGGCGCTCGACGATGCCAATCTCGCCGGGCAGCTGCGGACGTTTCGCAAGAAGCAGGCCGACGCGGTGCGCGGCGCGCGCCTGCCCCTCTGACCCACGTTTCACTTACTTCGAGTGGTTCCCCTCGGGCTCACTATCAGGCATACGTCATGGCAACCGACACGATCGTTTTCGAAACCGACATCAAGAGCCTGAAATTCCTGCACCGCGGCAAGGTCCGCGACATCTACGCTGTTGGCGACGACAAGCTTCTGGTGATCCAGAGCGACCGGCTCTCGGCGTTCGACGTGATCCTCGACGATCCGATCCCCGGCAAGGGCGGGGTGCTCACCGCAATGTCGGACTTCTGGTTCGGAAAACTCGGCCACCTCGTGCCCAACCACACGACCGGCATCGATCCGGAGTCGGTGGTCTCGGGCGAGGCCGAGCGCTCGCAGGTGCGCGGCCGCGCGATGGTCGTGAAGAAGTACACGCCGCTCACCATCGAGGCGATCGTGCGCGGCTACATCATCGGCTCGGGCTGGAAGGAGTACCAGCGGAGCGGATCGCTGTGCGGCATCAAGCTGCCCGCGGGTCTGAAGGAAGCGCAGAGGCTGCCGCAGACCATCTTCACACCGTCGACCAAGGCGAAGCTGGGACAGCACGACGAGAACATTTCCTTCGAACAGGCCGAGAAGGCGGTCGGCGGCGACGTCGCGCGGCAGGTGCGCGATGCGGCGATCATGATCTACACGCAGGCCGCCGAATTCGCCACGACGCGCGGCATCATCATCGCCGACACCAAGTTCGAATTCGGCACCGATGCCGACGGCAAGGTCTACCTGATCGACGAGATCCTCACGCCGGACTCCTCGCGCTTCTGGCCGGTGAGCCAGTACCAGACCGGAATGAGCCCGCCGTCGTTCGACAAGCAGTTCGTGCGCGACTGGCTCGAGCGCCAGCCGTGGAACAAGAAGGCGCCCGCGCCGCGCCTGCCCGCCGAGATCATCGCCAAGACCGCCGAGAAGTACCGCGAAGCGCTGCGCATGCTGACCGGCTCGGCATCGTAGGCCGAGCTATTCTGTGCCGGCAGGCGGATGCCGCAATGCCGTGCGACGGTCAGGGCCCCATGGCGATGATGCCGAGTTCCGCTGAAATCGAGCGCGCCGCGGCCATCCTGCGCGGCGGGGGGCTGGTTGCCTTTCCGACCGAAACGGTCTACGGGCTGGGCGCCGATGCGCGCAATCCCGAGGCGGTCGCGCGCATCTTCGAGGTGAAAGGCCGGCCGCAGGATCACCCGCTGATCGTGCACCTTCCCGGCACCGGCCACCTGGATCGGTGGGCGCGTGAGGTGCCGGCGCTCGCGCGGACGCTCGCGCGGGCCTTCTGGCCCGGACCGCTCACGCTGATCGTCGAACGCGCGCAAGGGGTTCCGGACGCGGTCACCGGCGGCCAGAACACCGTCGGCCTGCGCGTTCCCTCGCACCCGGTGGCGCAGGCGCTGCTGCGAGCGTTCGCCGGCGAGGAGGGCGAGCGCCGATTCGACGGCGTGGCCGCGCCCTCGGCGAACCGGTTCGGCCGCATCAGCCCCACCACCGCGGCGCATGTGCGCGCCGATCTCGGCGGCGACGTGGCGATGATCCTGGACGGCGGCGCGTGCGCGGTCGGCATCGAATCGACCATCGTCGACTGCTCGCGGGGCGATCCGGTGCTGCTGCGCCCGGGGGCGATTACCGCGGAACAGATCGCGCTTGCCGCGGGCATCGCGCCTCGCCCCGCGGACGCGGAGGCCCCGCGCGCGCCCGGGGCGCTCGCCTCCCATTACGCGCCGAGCCGTCCGCTGATGCTGATCGCTGCCGCGCAGTGGGACAGCGCGCTGGCGCAAATTCGCGCTCGGCGCGCGGTGCTTTCGCTGCGGGAGCAGCCTCCCGGAGATACGAGCGCACGGTGGATCCAGATGTCCTCGGATGCGGTGCGCGCCGGCCACGATCTCTACGCGGACCTGCGCGTGCTCGATGGCTGCGATTGCGAGTTGATTCTGGTCGAGGCGCCACCGCCGGGACCGCAGTGGGATGGGGTCCGCGACCGGCTCAGCCGGGCCGCGACGAGATCATAGGAACAGCACTTCGAGCGTTTGGGTCGCTGGTTCAACGCGTGCCGGCGGATTTGCGCTTGACGAGGCGTGCGAAATTATCCAGCGACAGCAGGTGGGCGTAGATCCTTCCCATGATGCCTTTCCTGATCAGATTCTTGTGCTGCGCGGCGTTGAGAAACTCCAGCTTCCTTTCATCGACCCGGTACATGCCGCCGAGGTTCATCGCGCCGCCTTCATCCAGCGCTGCCTGCAGCGTGAACGGTTCCAGCAGCGAGTAGTCGGCGAGGATCGCGCACATTTCCCGGCCGCGTTCGAGGTCCGCCTCGTACTCGTTCAGCAGCTTGTCGATCGGCTTCCACCGGTCGAGCGGATTGCCGGCATCGTCGAACATGCGCTCGCCGTCCTCGCTGAGACAGGACTTTTCGACGCAGATCAGCCGATTGGCCTGCTCGGCCGCGTCCATGGTGACCCGCGTCATGCAGAAGGGATAACGGCGCACATAAGCGGGCAGGTACGCGTTTTCGTCCCAGCGGTCGTTCCTGACGAACAGATTCTCGTTGCCGGCGATGCCGAGCACCGCAACCGCCGCGAAGCTTTGACCGCCGTCGGAGGACGTGAACGCGAGCGGATAGTCCCGGCACGCCACGCCGAATTCGGTGAAACTCAACGGCAGCGCGTTGGTCTGGGAGCAAAACGGCGGCAAGGTTCCCGCCGGCGGAAGCCGTACCCGGTTGTGCCTGTAGAACGGAACGATCTCGCGGTAGCCGAACGGGGGGGTGATCTGCATGGCGGGGTTTCCGGAAGGTTGCCACGATCATAGCTTCGCGCAGACGGCCGGCGCAATGAACGCAGCATCAGCCACGCTCTTCGCGGGCCGTCGCCGCAATTGTCCGCGTGCCCGGATCAGGCGTAAAATACGCCGCTCTCGGGGACGTAGCTCAGCTGGGAGAGCGTCGCGTTCGCAATGCGAAGGTCGGGAGTTCGATCCTCCTCGTCTCCACCAGTTCTTCACGGGGCGTCAGTCGGTGCCCCGTGTTTTTGTTTGGCGACTCCGACGTTGGCCCTAAGCACATCGGAAGCACAGTGCTGAGACCCCCGACATTTTGACCTTTGGCAAGGCGTCTGAAAATCCTTGTGTCGGTGGTTCGAACGCGCCCTTGCCACCAGTTTGGGCTAGTAAAATCAATCCCGTTGCGAAGGCAGGACGGCTTGCCCCGGGGGACGCAAACGGTGCTTGAACCTGGCCGAAAATTTCGCTATGCCGATCATGTCGATCTCGCTGCGCGACGCGTGCCGGGTGTGGGCGGCCGGTAGTGGCGAAGAGACATCTATTCCGCATCGCGGTTCCGGCAAGTCAACGCATACGCGCCATGCTCGCCTCGACAAGCAACTCCAGCGATTTCGCTCCCTGCGCGCGGCTGATCGAACGCGCCTGATTGAAGCAGGCCTTGGCCCGTGGCGCATTTTTCGCGGACGTGGCCAGCAGACATTCGCCCTCTATGCGGCAAAGTTCAGCCGAGAAATGACCATCACCCGTCCTTGCCGCCTCGCGTTTGGCTGCTTCCACCGTAGCTAATGACCGATCGTACAACGCGAGATGAAAATAGGCTTCCGCCAGCGCGGATAGGAACACGACGGAGATGCCGCCGATCGCCTTCTTCATGCCCGCGACACTGGAATCGAGTTCTGCGATACCTTCGTGCCGACCATGCCTTGCCAGGGCCCAGCCGTGGGTCATTTCTCCCGCCGCTAGCCAAACTGAAAACCCGTACTTTCGCGAGACCTCTATCGTCTCTGTGGAAAGGATCAAGGTATTTTCGCGATCGTCCATCCAGCGGTGCAGCACGGAGGCAAAGCACAGCGCCAGTGCCAGCGTGTGCGGATGATCCA
The DNA here is from genome assembly GCA_001770415.1 of Betaproteobacteria bacterium RIFCSPLOWO2_02_FULL_63_19. GTDB lineage: Bacteria > Pseudomonadota > Gammaproteobacteria > Burkholderiales > SG8-39 > JACQTO01. The sequence continues at coordinate 10,553 of MEQX01000082.1, forward strand.
GTTCCCGTGCCCGGCCGAGCATCTTGTCGCAAATAAGGCGTGCGCGCTCCGCGTGCCCTAGGAAATGATAGGCCCAGGCCAGGTAGGCCGCGCAAGAGACGGACAGATCCTCGCCGAATCGCGCCAGGAGATCCTGATGCTGTGTGGAGCGATAGAAGGTGAGCGACTCTTCGGTGTGTGCTCGCGCGACCTCGAACTTGCCCAGCCAGAACGCTGCGTCGGCCACTGCATAATGCGCCGCCTGTCTTCTCAGCGGATCATCGCCTGCGTTGTGTAGCAGGTGCATGGCACGGGGAGGGACATCCCGCGAACCGGCGTTCGCAATGGTGTTCATCACCACCGCCCACTTGGCTTGAAACAAATCCGGCGCATCACCCACGAGATCCGCGAGGACGGCAAGGCGTGCGTTGGCCCGAGTGGCTTCCTCTGAACCGTAACCGACCGCGGCATACAGTGACGGACAAAGATTGACCAGGATGTTGAATTCCATGAGGTCCCTGTTCGACCCGGGTTGCAGGCCGGGCAGCAGCCGGAGCCCGTTGTTGAAGTTTTTGATCGCCTCGGCGTGGGCTGAGTATTGCGCCGCACGCTGTCCGGCCTTGGTCCAGTATTCGATGGCGAGCCGGGTTTGGCCGCTGGCGGAAAGATGCTGCGCCAATTGTTCGGGTCTGCTCGCAACGACGTCCGGAAATTCCCTCATCAGCACCTCAGCGACACGCTGATGTGCCGCCTGTATGTCGGCCTTGGTTTGGGATTGGTAGGCCGCTTCCCGGATCAGCGCGTGCTTGAATTGTTGGGTCGAGGCGTTGAGTTCCAGAGTGAGGCCGGCCTCGCGCAGCGCCCTCAGGGCTTCCTGCAGATTGCCTCGCTCCTTGGGAAACACCTTCCCGAGCAACGTCAGATCGAATTCGCGTCCCAGGGTAGCGGCAAGCTGCGCGGTGTATTTAGCCGAGCCCAGTCGATCGATGCGCGCGGCCAGAAGATCATGCAGCGTCGGCGGAATGCCGACCGAATTGTCGGTCCGGGCGAGCTTGGTCATTTCCTCGATGAACAGTGGCACGCCATCGGAGCTTTCGACGATCAGGCGCGCCGTTGCGGCTGGAACCTGTCCGCTGATCGAGGCGATCATTTGCCTGGCGTCACGTTCCGTGAGCGGCGCGATATCCAAAATCGAAACGCCTCGCGGCATCCAGGGCGCGACGAATTCGGGCCGGTGGGTGAAAACGGCGAAGACGGGCCGCCCGTCCTTGCGCTCGATAAATCGATGCAGCAGTTCGAGCGACGAGGGATCGATCCAATGGAGGTCTTCCACGATGAGCAGCGCCGGCTTCTCGGACGGCGGTGTATTCAGTTGGTCGAGAAGCAGCGCGATGATCTGTTCCTTCTGCTTTTGCGGTGAAGCGGGCGGCGCGCGGTAATTTCCTTGCAGCGCTATGGAAAGCAGTCGGGCGAGCAAGGGCACGGCGATCGGCGCCGATTTCCGGTAGCGTGTTTCGAAATGCGCGGACAGCTTGCGGAATTTGTCCTCGGGCGTGTCGGTCCGCGGAAACCCCAGGCGGGCCTCGATCATGGCAATGACCGGATGGAAGGGCGATTGTTCGAATTCCGGGAAACAGCGCAGTTCACATACCGCATCCGAATCGCCTTCGATCCGTTCGATCAGCGCGCGAACCAAGCGCGTCTTGCCGATGCCAGGCTCGCCGCGTATGCATAGGAACTGGCGCGAGCCATTTCTTGCCTCTTGCCATAGAGCCAGAAGCTTCTCGATTTCGGCCTGCCGTCCGAATAGCGGGGTCAGTCGCTCGACCCCATCCAGCCGCGTGCGCGCCCCTGTTTCTCCGTTCACCCTGAAGACTTCCAGCGGTTGCGAGAACCCGGATACATGTTGCAGGCCAAGACTGATGCAGTCGAAATAGCCCGCGACCACATGACGTGTCTGCTGGCTGATCGAAACTTGGTTTTTCGCCGCGCTGTGGCGCAGGCGCGCGGCGAGCTTCGAGGTTCGGCCGACCGCATCGGGCAGATCGGGCTGCCCACCGGCGATGACCAGGCCGCTGTGAATGCCCACGCGAATCTCGATTTCAGGTGCGGCTGCGCGCGTGATAGCGAGCGCGGCCCGAACGGCATGGCGGGCGGCGTTCTCGTCGGCCCGGGGATAGCCGAAGTACGCGAGCAATCCGCCCCCATGCGTGGAGGCGACGTATCCCGAGTGGCGCCGGATAATCTCCAAGCAGCGTTCCCTCGGCGGCCCGAGGACTTGCGCCGCCTCATCAGGGTCTTCGGTCTCAGCGGGAATCAATTCGCAATACAGCACTGTCACCGGGCGTCGTTCGGCCTGCGGCGGCGGACTGGAACCGGACGGGTTCTGTCCTTGAACTTGAACCGGGAGAGAGGCATTCCACTCGCCATTGCGGATGCGCTCGGCGAGCTGCTCGGTCTCCTTGCTCGGGGACGATGCCAGCTCCTCTCGCAGCATCCGGCGGCAAATTGCGTATTGTTCCAATGCCGCGCTCTTCTGGCCATTGCGTGCATATAGCAGCATCGCCTGGCGATGCACGTCCTCGTCCCAGGGCTCGAGTTCGGCATGGCGCAGCACAAACCGCAGGGCCTCGCCATAGTTGCCTGCCATCGAATAGCGGCGCCATAGCCTTTCAAGCAAGGCCAGTGCGTGGCAGTGCAATGCTTCGCGATGCATGCTCACCCACTCCTCGAACTGCGGACAGTCGGGCAGCGACAGACCGGCGAGGAATTCGCCGCGATACAGCGCAATTGCCGCCTCGTCCGGCAAGGCCTCGCGCACATTCCGCGCCCCGCCGCCGACGAAATCCCTGACATCGATGGAAAACGCGGGAACGAGGCGAATGGCGTCCTTGCTCGCGATAAACAGAGTCATGCCCAGCGGCGTCTCGAGCGTGCGGCGCAAGTCGGCCAACGTTCTGCGCAAGTTGCCCCGTGCCGTGACGTGATCGTTGCCCGGCCAGAGCATCGCCGCCAGGTCAGCTCGGGGATGGTCGCGCTCCCGCTCTACCGCCAGATAAGCGAGCAGGGCGCGCATTCTGACATAGGTGACCGCCTGCACCGGGTGGCCATCGATACGCACCTCGCACGCCCCCAGTAACGCCAAAGACAAGCGTCGTTTGGAGGTCATGCCAGCAACGAACGATTGGCGAACGGTGGCTTATTACACTCGCTCATTAGCATCACCTGTGCCAATTCTCTCATTTGCATAACTTATAACAATTTTGCACGTACTGCAGCCACGTCGCGATCGCATCGCTCTACCAAAGGAGGGTGAACCATGGCCGTTTCCCCGGTTTCGTTAAGCAGGACTCCGCAAGCCAAGGACGACTTGTTCGACAGCAGCGTCACCGAGGACGGCCTGAGGGCGACTCTCGATGTCGTGGGCAACGACCTTGGCGGCGCGACAAAGAGGCTCTACTCGCTGGATAACGGCGATGACGAACGCGATTTGTTGAGCGCAGATCCGACAAGCGTCGGCGGCGATGTCAGCGCCGCGGGGGCCAGGATCTGGATTACCGATGACGGCAAGGTCGGCTACGACGCCAGCGCCGTAAGCGCGCGGTTCCAGTCGCTCGCCGTGGGCCAGTTCTCTGACGACAGCTTTGCCTATGCCATTCAATTGGGCAATGGCACGATCAGCACGGCCAAGGCGACGGTGCGCATCGTGGGAGCCAACGACGGTCCGCAAATTACCTCGGTCGGGCAGACCGGGGTGGTCCAGGAGGACCGGACCACGAGCGTGAACGGCCAGGTCACGGCAAGCGACGTGGACAACGGCGACCACCAGCACTATTCGCTGTGGGGAGACGGTGCCGGCACCTACGGCTCAATGAACGTCGAGACGGCGAGCGGCGAATGGACCTATGCACTGCGTAACGGCGCGGCCAACGTGCAGGCGCTGGCCGCAGGCGAAAGCCACGTGGAGACCTTTACGGTACGAGTGACCGACGACTGGGGCGCAACCGCGGATCAGGCGGTTGAAGTGACGGTGACGGGGACCAATGACGGGCCGCAAATCACTTCGGGCGAGCAGAACGGTGCGGTGAAGGAAGACCAAACACTGGACGCGAGCGGCCAGGTCACGGCGACCGACGTAGACAACGGCGATCATCAGCATTACGCGGTGCAGGGCAGCGCTGCCGGGAGCTACGGGTCGCTGATGATCGATAGCAATACCGGCGTGTGGACCTATTCGCTTGCCAGTGCGAGCGCCGATGTGCAAGCGTTGGCCCAGGGCGAAAGCCATATTGAGATCCTCGCCGTGCGGGTCAGCGACGATTTTGGCGCACATTCGGATCAGGTGGTCGAGATATTGGTGGAAGGCACCAACGACGGCCCGGAGGCGGTCGCCGATACGGCGGCGGCGGACGAAAACCAGTGGATTTTCGTCGATGTGCTCGCCAATGATACCGATGTCGATAACGGCCATCGCTTTACCCTGCAGCAGGTGTCGATGGCCACTGGAAATGGCATCGCAGCGGTTTCCGGCAACCAGTTGGCATTCGATCCCGGCAGCAACTTTGACTACCTGAACGTGGGCGATAACGCCGCGGTAGTGGTTTCCTACGAAATGACCGACGAGCACGGCGCGGCGTCTGCCTCGACCGCCACTTTGACCTTGGCGGGCGAGAACGATGCGCCGCTCGTCGCGGCCGCGCTGGTGAGCGATACCGACGAAGACACCGCGGCCTATGGCATCGACTTGCTGGACGGTGCCACCGATGTCGATCGCGGTTCGGTGCTGCGCGCGGTCAACCTCGTCGAGGCCAACGGCAAAGGCGGATGGGTGCTCGATGGCAACGTCATCACCATCAATCCGGATTACTTCGGCGAAGAACTGGACGACGGCCAATTCGAAAAACTCTCGTTCAACTACGAAGTCGCCGATGAACACGGCGCGGCGGTATCGCAATCGCTGACGGTCAACATCGCCGGCATCACCGATGCGCCCTCGCTGGAAGTCACCACTTCGGCTGGCGCCAGGGTCAACGAAATCACGCTGAGCATCACCAGCCAGCCTGCACGCAGCGAACGCGTCGCGCTGACCTTTGGCGATGTGCCCGCGGGTGCGCGCATCCTGGATGCGGCGACGGGTCAGGATGTCACGGCCGGCCTGCCGAGTTATATAGGCACACGGGAATTCAAGCTGATTCTGGCGGCTGATACCGACGAGTATGACGACCTGTCGATAACCGCCACCGGATACCGGGACGACGGCAGCGCAATCGGCGCGACGGTTAGGACCATCGATATCGCCTACGACGTCGTCGCCACCACGGAAACGCTCAACTTCTCCTCGAACAATCAGAATATCTGGGGCAACTTTCCCGGCATCATCGATTTTCATGAATACATCCCCTTCGTGGGCGACACGCCGATGGTCTGGGATGCCCAAACCGAACGCTGGACCGATGTCGCGTCGGATTATTGGCGTAGCGGCAAGTTCAGTCTGGTGGATGTCGATCTGGATACCAACAAGATCGTATCGATCGCCCAGGCTCAGGCCAAGGGGACGCTGGACGCCGCGAAAGCCGTTTTCGACACGACAGCCTACGTCATCGATGATGCGGTCCAACGTGCCTATGACGCGGCCAAGGCTCTCTTCGCGGATGCCGAGTACACGTTCTGGTACGTCGCCCGCGGGGTCGACCAGGCGGTGAAAGACACCTTCAAGCTTGCGCAGGATGCCTACGCCTGGGCGCAGGGCGTGTACGGCAAGGCGTGGAATGACTTCAACGTGGTGGCCACCGGCGTCTACAACCTGGCCGCCAGCGCTTATCAGGGGTTCATGGATTATTACAACAGTTTCGATCCGGCCTGGAGATGGCTTAACGACGCGGCGAAGGTGGTCGCCGACGGTGTTTGGTCGGCTGCCCAGTGGGCTTATGGCGAAGCGAACAAGGTATGGTCGGACGTCAAGACCTGGTTCGACAATACTGCGACCGCCGCCTACAACGAAGCGGTACGGGTCTACAACGAGGCCGCGGGTGCCGTCGAGCAGGCGGCCATCGATGCATTCAATGGTGCCAAGGCGGAATTTGCCAAGGCGCAGAAGATCTATGACGACGCCAAGGCCTGGGTGTTGGGGGAGGCACAGAAGGTCTATGACGGCGTGCTGAAGGGCGTCAACGACACGCTGACCGCCATCGCCAGCAAGGTCGATTTCAATTCGAAAGTTTCAGTCGATGCCGAAGTCTTCGCCAAGGCCGGCCTGCAAGTGGATGCGGTGCTGGACCTGGGCTCGGTCGACACCAGTATCGACTATCAGTTGACCTCGACCACCCAGTACAACAAGACCACCGACATGCTGGCGATCACGCCGTTGATGGCGAACATGACGACGGGCGATACGGTGGCCTTCGACACCATCAGCCCGAACGCCAGGTTTTACGTTGCCCTGCACTACGATGCCGGCGCCGATTTCGATGTGTTGCTCGATGGCCGTCTGGCGGTCGCGGGCACGACGCTGTACGACCTCACGCCGGGCAGCAATGCGCCGATCGACCTTGGCCATACGATTTCGCCGAGAACCGCGGTTGCCGATATCCAGAGCCTGCTCGCGGATGCAGGCTTGGGCGCGCTGAATCTGGGCGGAGAGCTGGACGTGGGCAAACTGGTGCTGGTCGATTTCGACTCGTCCAAACTCGAACCCTTCGAGGTGCCGTTTATCGGGACGCTGACCGAAGACGTCGTCAGCATCACCTTGCAGTTCCCCACCGTGGCCACCGAGGGCAGGCAAGCGGCATTCAGCAATGGCTACTACGAGGAGGGCGGCCTCATTGCCGTGGACTTCTCCGAGATCACCGGCGCCGTGCTCAATCTGGTCAACGCCAGACTGGATTACAGCCCGGAATTGAGAGAAAAAATACCAGGTCTGGGCAGTCTTTACGACACGCAGAACTTCGACCAGTTGGTGGACCAGGCCTTGAAAGCGTTCATGGGAACGCTGCTGGACGTCCTGGACGGCCAGAGCGAGGAAGTGCCGATTTTCCTCATCGACGCCACGGATGAAACCAGCAGCTCGTTCGTACTTGCCAACCTGTGGCCCGATTCCACCATGACCTCGACGCTTGGCGGTGACACCGCATCGCTGGGGTTCTATGCCTCCTACGGCGAGAGCGCGCCGGTGATTCACATCAACTTCGATATCGATCAGGCCGTCGCGTTCGTGGTCAACGAAATCGTGAAACTCGCCGTTGATGTGGCGACCGAAGGAGCGGCACATTCGGTTCTCGCGGCGATCCCCACGATCAACCCGCTCGACCTGACGCTCGGCCTGGACACCATCCTGAAAGTGTTGCAGATGGATCAGGCCAGCAGGGACCTGGTGGGCAAGTTCTTCGATCTGAACATCAACTTCCAGGCCGCGGACGTGGACGCGCACGCCACGACCAAGTTCTCGCAGGAATTCACCCTGTCGGTCGATGACATGTCCTACCTCGTCACGTTGGAGGATGGCGCGCAGCAGGCGTTCACCGCCAACGGAACCGGAAGCCTGCTCATCGCCGATGCCGGCAGCCATGATCTCAACGGCGATGGCGCGGTCGAATATACTCTCGATATCGTGCCCGCGGCCATGTTCTCCAACGACACCGAGCTCGGCTTTGGCATCGGCTACACACTGGACTTCATGAAGGGCAGTATGGGAGCGGGGATCAAACTCCCGCTGGGTGAACTGCTCGGCATCAACTCCGACTGGTTGACGCTCGATATTCCGCTGGTCGATGTCGCGCTGGGCCCGCTGCTGCGCGTGCAGGGCGACCTGGACGTTCTGGATGTCGATGTCTTTGAAGGGCGTTTCGACCTGGATCTGGGATCCGCCAGTGTTGCGAGCGCGGTGGACGTCGAACTCGTCGGTATTGACAGCTCGTTGGTCTGAGCGTCGCTGGGGCTTGACTGAGTCGATTGCGATGTTCCGGGGGCGGGGTCCGGCGTCGCGATTCCGGACTTGAGGGGCCGCCGGACGCTCTGCAGGCCCGCCTTTCGCCTGCCCGGAAACACAAGCGCCTCGATGAAAAGATACACCGCCTGCGCGCAGGCGCTCGGGCATATTCCGAAACATTACGATAATCGCGGCGTTCCGTCGCCAAGATAGCCCCGGGCTCCAGATTCATTGGGCGGTCCAATGCGGCAGTCGTTCCACCGTCGAATTGGTCGCGAACGGAGCGAGAGTTCCCGATTACTCTCCCGAGCGAAAACGGCGCTTGAACCTGGCCGAAAATTTCGCCATGCCGATTATGTCAAGCGCGCTTTGCCGTAACCGCTCTGGTTTCCGCTGTTCGTTATTTGCCGCTACGGTGCGCGCGACAAGATCATGGACAAATTGCGCCAGTCCGCTTTTCGCAACGGGGTATGTCGGCTTCGGACAGCCCAGCGGTCACTCACCAGAGTGCCGTAGGCACACTGGAAGCACAACCTAAATGCGCAGCAGGGATGTTCCATGCATGTCGGTGCACTTAAACTCTTCCCTGATTTCCAACGGAAACCTGCCTAGGATGTTCACTTGGGAACATGGAGACACGCTGATTCTGTAGGGATCTGACACGTTCGCAATGCGAAGGTCGGGAGTTCGATCCTCCTCGTCCCATTCGACTCAAAGGCCAGACGCGTTCTGGCCTTCTTCTCGCCCTTCGTTGCGCATTTTCTTCGGCGGCGCTTGTTCCTTCGGAACGAAGAGCTATGCCGTGCAACGGACGCGGGGGTCGGACTGCCGTTCCTGCCGGATTGGACACGCCCTCGATCGTGGAAGGAGGCGGGGACCGACTCGAGCGTCATGCTTCAGGTCGACGTGCTGTGACGATGACCAGGCGTCTGGATTCTCGCCGGCTTTATGATCGTCATCACCATTATCACGATCACCTCCATGATGATGATGATGAAGTTGGAGCTACGAAGGACCCGGCAAGGGGTGACCCCTTTGCTCGTTGGCAAGCCGCGCGATGAGTGCAGTAAGCAGCCGTATGTCCCCGGCGGAACTCGCTTGTTCCAGCGCGTTCATATATTGGGTCCGTTGGTCAACCGGGATAACCGTCCAGATATGTCCGGCCGCTGCCAGCATGAGATTCATCAGGAATCTGGCGATACGGCCGTTCCCGTCCATATAAGGATGAATGTAGACCAAAACAACGTGGCCCAGCACGGCGCGCACCGCTGGATCCTGTTCGGTCTCAAGCAATTCAAAAAGCACCGGCATGCATTCCCGAACGGCTTCTTTCGATGGCGGGACATGCTGTGCGCCGCGGATGAACACTTGCTCATTTCGATATCCGGCCAAGTCAGCCGGTTTCAAGATGCCAGCCTGGACGCCGGGGCTGAACAGAGCCTGGAACCAGCGGGAAAGACTTTGGCGAAATACCGCACCCGGATTTTCTCCTTGGACGATCCGTACCAGGTCCACTTTGACGACGTTATGCGTTTCCCAATAACCTCGCGCTGCCATGGCGTCACGAGTGGCCTGATCTGCAGCGTTGTCGTTCGGATTCCAATCTCCGCTGCAAACCTTTTCGATGAGTTCCGCGGTGACGCGATAGCCTTCGATCGACAAGGAGTGGTAGGCGTCGGTCGCGTAGCGCGCTTCGACATCTTTCAGCAGTGCATCGATATCAATTTGAAGCGCTTGGGCCGCAGGGAATACCTCGATAACGGGCTGTCTCATGGCAGCCCACACCAGTCGCAACCTCTGAACGTCGGGTGACTCGGCGCGCCCGCCCGGGGGCAACGCGGGAAGTGGTCTCGCAAACGGGTTCACCTCATTCACCGTATAGCCGGCAGAGCGCATGGCGCCGAGAATTTCCTCGGCGACGGCCGGCCGACCAGACGCGCGAAAGGCACCCGCGATGCGGCCCGCTACCGCGGAATGGGAGCCGGTCAGCAGCAGGTGCGAGACATCCGAAGCGTCAGGCAACGAATACAACGCAACCTGGATTGCCATTGGACTATGGACATACAGCGTAGGGCTGGCGGCCACGAGTGCCTCGGGGAGTTCGGCAAGACGCAGGCCTGCGCAATCGTGAACTGGCGACGACGCGAGAAGCCCGGGTGCTCGATAGATGAAGAGGGAGCAGCCATGCGGCAGCTGCACGGTCTGGTTTGTACCGTCCGTGGCCCATAACTGAACTGGGCCCCGTTCCTGGACCTACAACGTGAGCATCGTGAACAGCCCGAGCGCGAACACCACGTCCGCACGGTCGGGGTGGCGAATTTCCCGGCCGACTACGCGCTGGATGCGACGGTTGTCGCGCGCGCTGCGTGGCCACGGCGCAGCTTCGTCGTCGGGTGCAAGCCTCCGGCCGCGGTGGAATATATGAAAGAATTCTTTAACAGCTTGCCGATATAGTAAAGTATAGTTTAATATGGTGGCTGCGTATTAAAGACTCTTTCAACATGGCACGGCTTACCGGGACTTACATTAGTACGACAACGGAAGGCGAGGCTGTTCAGGCCTTCGTGCCGGATACTTTGCCGCCGGCTGCGCCCCCACTTTTGCCCGACGCGTTCGATGCGCAAAACCGGGCGGCGGAACTGGCGCTTGCCCGGCTATCCGGCGTGTCGGGGCTTGTCCCCTCGGTCGATTGGCTGCTCTACAGCGCGGTTCGGAAGGAAGCGGTCCTGACCTCTCAAATCGAGGGAACGCAAGCAACCCTTACGGACTTGTTCGACGAAGAAGCCGGGCTTGACGTTGGCAACCCCGACGACCTCGAGGAAGTGACCAATTACCTGCGTGCCTTCCGGCTGGTGCGAGAGAACCTTCGAGACGCGAAGGGGCTGCCGATCGGCATTCGGCTGATATGCGATGCGCACCGCTCGTTACTCGATGGCGTGCGCGGATCGAGCAAGCAGCCGGGCGAACTGCGGCGCTCGCAAAACTGGATCGGCCGCACTCGCCCGGGCAATGCGGTATTCGTTCCCCCTCCGCCCGATCATGTGCCGAAGCTACTCGGCGATCTGGAGAAGTTCATCCACGCCACATCGACTACGCTTCCGCCCCTAGTCAACATCGCACTGGTTCACGCCCAGTTCGAGACCATCCACCCGTTTCTCGACGGCAACGGGCGAATTGGCCGCTTGCTGATCGCGGCGCTGCTTGAGCATTGGCGCCTGCTGCCCGAACCGCTGATGTACTTGAGCGGATACCTGAAGCGGCACCAGCCGGAGTATTACCGGCTGCTCGCAGGAATTCGCACCGAAGGCAACTGGGAGGCGTGGGTTTCATTTTTTCTCGAGGGTGTCGCTGCCGCTGCTGCTGAAGCCGAGCGAAGCATCATAGAGATTGCAACCTTGGTCACGACTGACCGGCGCCGTCTGCTCGATTCGCCAAAATCAGGTCCCGCCGCCTATCGTTTGTTCGAGCTGATGCCCATGATGCCGCGCTTCACGGTAGAACGCGTGCGACAGAAATTGAACACGAGCTTTCCGACTGCCAACGCGGCAATCAAGTTTCTCTGCGACCTCGGTGTCGTCATTGAGACGACAGGGCAGAAGAAGAATCGCCGTTTCAGTTACCGGGCGTACATCGAACTGTTGACGAAGGACTGACGCACGCGGGCATTCCGTGGCTGAAGTGGCTGCGCGACGAGGCTATCGATCAAATTGGATGCCAACTGTGGAAGTTGGGCTAACCTCGCCGGACTCCGGCCGGCCCCAGTTGCGCCTGGGTCAAACCAGTGTTCGTGCGGCCCGCCCTTTCGGGAAGGAAGATTCCCGGCACAGGCTCGGAATAGGGGCCGGCACCGCCGCGGACCGGTATCAGGACGAGCCGGTCGAGATCGGCCGGTTTCTTGCCGGCGAGGGCGTCGTTCAGCCAATCCGCCAGCACGCCGAAGAAGCCCGTGCCGCCGAAATTCGACGTTCCGATGGGATTGTGGAAACCGTTTTCGATGACCCACAGTTCCTTGGGCGGCGGCACCAATCTATAGACATCGAGCACCTCCTCGATCGGACCGACGTCGTCGTATTCGCCGGCGCAGAACAGCGACGGGCAGGCGACGTTCGGCGCGAATTCGTCGATGACCAGTTGATCGGCGAAGGCATCGAATTCGTCTTCGTCGTGAATGTCGGCCATGTACATGCCCACCTGCTTGGAGCGCGGCGAGGCTTGCTCGAACAGCGCGCGCTTGGGTCCGTACGTAGCGGCAGCTGTGGCAATCGCCTTGACCCGGTCGTCGATCGCCGCGAGCTCCATGGCCCAATGGGAGCCGAATGAGTATCCCGTTACGACGAGGCGCTCGGCGTCGACTTCGCCGCGCGCACACAGCCAGTCCATCGACGCCTTCGCCGCACGGCGATAATTGTCCGCCGTGAGCCGGATCTTGCGGATATTGCTGGTGCCTTGCCCCGGCCCGTCGATCTGCAGGCAGTTGAGACCTCGCATGACATAGGGATGGTGCAGGGGGTCGAGGCGCGACTCCTTCGTCTGGTCCATGCCGGGCAGATGCAGCACCGTAGCCGCCTTTGGCCGCCCCGGCAGCATGTGAAAGACGCCCTGAATGAAGTTTTTCTCGAACGGGATTTCCACACGCTCGATCGGGTGGTCGGCGTAGTTGCTCATGCGCTCGAAACATTCGAGCAGCTTTCCATGGAGATAGATCTTTTCCGGATTGTCGTCCTCGTAGATGGCGTGCTGGGCCTCCCGGTAATACTCGCAGGCGTTCCAATAGAGCTCTGCGGCGGTCTGAAAATGCCCCGCCTTTTCGGCGGCCCGCGCGATGGTCTCGGTGTGGCGCGCGTGTTTTTCCACCACGCGCGGGATCATCTTGTAGCTCTTAACCTCAGCGGGCAGGGTACGCGCGTCCTGTGAAAAGCTGACGACACGCCCGGTCGTCTTGGTGAGGTAGTCGAGTATCCACTGCTGATTGTCGCGGCGGCGTTCAAGTTTCATGGTCATGGTGTTTCGCCTCGAATATTCCGTGAAATCGCAGCTGTGCGAGGATTCGCGTGCGCGGGACACGTACCGCTAGTCGAGAGTGACACCGATGTCTTTCACGATCTTGCCGTAGCTGGCGTACTGGGTCCGAATCAGCGCGGCGAGCTCTTCGGGCGAGGTGACATAGGGTTCGACGCCTCCCATCCGGTCGAAATTCTCCGCGATCTCCGGTCGTGCGAGAATCCTGTTCACTTCGGTGCGCAGCGTGGCGACGATCGCTGCGGGGGTGCCTGCCGGTGCGTAGATTCCTGCCCACGGATTGATACTGGCACCGGGATAGAACTCGCTGATGGTCGGTACTCCGGGAAAAGCCGACGAGCGCTTTTCCCCCGACAGGGCGATGGCGCGCAGCTTGCCTGAGCGGATTTGCCCGACAATCGACGCGCCGGAGAACATGGCTGCTACCTGGCCTGCGACGAGCGCCGTCGTGGCCGGCCGACCGCCTTTGTACGGAACGTGCATGAGCTTGATCCCGGCGCGGGATTTCAGCAGCTCCATGATCAACTGGTGCTGACTGCCGTTGCCTCCGGATCCGTAGGGGAGCGGCCGGTCGGCCTTGCGCGCGTACTCGATGAATTCCTGGAAATTCTTGACCGGCAGGGAACTGTTGACCGCCATGACGAAATTGCTCAGAAATACGCTCGCGACCGGGATCAGATCCTTAAGCGGGTCGTAGCGCAGCTTGGCGTAGAGATGCGGGTTGATGACTACCAGGCCCTCGGGACCCAGGAGCAGCGTGTAGCCGTCGGGGGTCGCCCTGGCCGTTATTTCGGAGGCAATCACCCCGTTCGAACCCGGGCGGTTCTCCACGACAACCGGCTTGTGAAAGACTTTACTCAGTTCCTGGCCGATCAGGCGTGCGACGAGATCCGGGGCGCCCCCGGGCGGAATGGGAACCATGATGCGGATCGCGCGTTCGGGGTACTGCGCGGACGCCTGGGCGACGAAAAACAAAGCGAGCGCAACGGTTGCGACACGCGCGAGAATCTTCTTCATGTTTTGCCTCCCTGTTGTTGTGTTGCCGAAGTTGATGCTGACCAAATCCAATCCAAACGATGCCGTGAACGAACTCCGGGACGACGAACTGGATCCATTTCCCCGAGCTACGAGGGTAGATAACGCGAAAGCCAGTCCAGCGTGATTCGCAGCAACGCCGGATTCGTCGAGGAGAAGTGATCGTCGGTGTCTATGATGTGCAGTTCGCAGGGATCGCCGGCAGCGGCGGCGAGACACTCGGATTCAGACATCGGGACCACATCATCGCCTCGCGGGTGTATCAGCAACAGTGGCCTGGGCGCAATTCGGCGAGCGACCTTCTCGGGTTTGAATGCCAGCATGCTCGTCGCGGTCTCGGCCGGGAACCGCATGCGCGCGCCGGGCGACAGTCCGGCGCGGCGATGTTCCGGTATATGCACGATCTCGAAGCGGTCGATCATTATCGACGTGCCGGTGCGTTCGCGATGGCGCTTGGCCTCCTCCAATCGTTCTAGGAAACACTTCCAAGCGTCATTGTCGCGATACTGATAGCGGAAGCGCCGCTCGCCGTCGCCGATGGCGCCGTTTGCGGCGCAGGCCTTCAGCCGGGGATCGAACGCCGCCGCGTAGATCGCCACCGAGCCGCCGAGGCTGCCGCCGATGACGCCGATGCTCTCCCCGTCGACCTCGTCTTGCGCTTGCAGGAAGGTGATCGCGTTGCCCAGATCCTCCACCTCCTCCATGCAGATGACCCTGCCGGGCTCACCGTCGCTTGCGCCGCAGCCGCGAAAATCGAACCGAAGCGCGACATAACCCTTCTGCACCAGGGTCTGCGCCAAGCGCTGCCGGTCGGCACCGGTGCTGTTGCCGCCGAATCCATGGCAGATGATGACCGCGGGACGCGGCGCGGCGCTGCCCTCCGGCGTGTGCAACGTGCCGCGCAGTGAGAGACCTGCCGAATCAAATCGTACCGGCCGTTCCATTTTTTTCTCCGGTGACGGTCAAGAGGCGCAAACAAGGACCGCCGCGCTTTCCTCCTTCCACGCCGTGTAGGTGTTCCAGTAGCACGCGCACTCGTCTTTGCAATCGGCCGCGACCCCGCTTCACCGAAACGCGGGAATGATGTGTTCGGCGAAGTCGCGATAGACCTTGCGCTGGCAATCGGCCGAAGGCAGCAGATTGAGTCCCTTGAACCCGACCGCTTCCATCGCGCGGATATGGGCGATGATCTCGTCGGGCTCGCCGATCAGGCAGGTGCCGCGGATCGTCTCCGGAATGATGAAGCGGCGCTCCTCGGGCTGAAGGAAGGTGCTGTGCCCGTCGTGGATCTGGCGGAAACGCGCTTCGGGCGGAAGGCTGAACCCTGCCACGCGCTTCACGTAGTCCTCCCAGATGTTGCGGAAAAACGCGGGAACGGTTTCGTTCTTGCGGCCCGAGGCCTGCCACACCTCGTAGCTCAGATGCAGGATCGTCGTGACGTAGGAACCCACCTCGTCGATGACACGGTCGCTATCGAGCTTTTCGCCGGGCCGCAGCACGCATGCGCAGGTCTGGAAGCTGGCATAGAACCCGGCCGGCAACTCGCGCCCGCCGGAGCGCGCGCCTTCGTGGAGTTCGCGGAAATAGCGCTGGCCTATTTCCGGCATCTTGGTCGCGGTTGTCCAGCCGTCGGCGTACCGGCCCGCGATGCGGATCGCCTTGGGCCCGTTGGCGGCGATGAAGATCGGAATCCGGTCCTCCAGATTGATGTAGCGGCGATCGCGATGCATGAACTTGATCAGGCGCGTCTCGCCGCGATCCGGATAATTCACCTCCTCGCCGTCGAGCAGCGCGCGCACCACCTTGAAATACTCCTCCAGGCGTGCGACCGACGCAGGCTTGCGGCCCAGCAGCCGCACCGACGTGTGGCCTGTGCCCAGACCCAGAAACACGCGTCCGGGAGCGATCTGGTTGATCGTGGCGTTAGCACAGGCCGTTACCGGCGCGATGCGCAGCTCGGGCGAGGTGACGCCGGTTCCGATCCGGATACGCTTGGTGTTGGCCGCGACCAGTGCGAGTACCGGGTAGGGATCCGACCAGATCATCTCCGAGTCGGGAACGTTGACGCGATCAAAGCCCAGTTCCTCCGCGTAGCGCGCGAGATCCCAGCGGTCGATGTGCGGATCCATCATGATTCCGAATTGCATCTTCAGCCCCCTTTCATCGCGAACCCGGGTTCTGTTGCGACAATGTTCATTTAGGATGGAACTGCCTTACCCGCGCACATGCGGGCGCCCTGCTTGCGCCCTCCGCCTTGAACCGGTAGATTAACACGCCAATTCAACCGTTCGCCGCATGGTTGCGCCACACGCGGTCCAGTCGAGGGTCAGCATGCCAAAGCCGACAAGAACGAAGATCCCGAAAGGGAAAGTGTGGGATTTCACGAAGAAGGGATACATGGATCCCGCCAAGGTATTCTGGACTTACGGCTCGAAGGTGGCGCCGGGGACCACGATCCTGTTTCTCGCCGGATGCGTCCCGCTCGATGCCGATGGGAACCTGGTCGGAAAAGGCGACATGCGCGCACAGGTCGCGCAATGCCTGGAGAACATCAAGGCGGTTCTCGCCACCGAGGGCGCGACGCTGAAGGATGTCGTCAACCGGCGGATATTCGTCACCGACATGGAGGCCTACCTGAAGGCGATGGACGGATGGGCGGCCGACGCCTATCCCGATTTCTGGGACCGCAATCCAACGGATCAGTCCACTTCGCCCGGCACGCTGCTGGAGATATCGAGGCTGGCCGGACGAGATTTCATGGTCGAAATAGAAGTCTTCGCCGCGATAGACGAGAAATAGCACGATCCCGCCGGGCGCAGCCGCCTTTCGATCGGGGCTGAAGTTCATGCATTTTGGGCATAACCAAAGGAGGAGAAGTCATGCGTAGCAGTCTGATGATCACGGCCGCCATCGTCACAGCAATGGCGGCGAGCACTGCGTCCGCGCAGACCCTGAAGCTGGGATTCATGGCGCCGTTGAGCGGGCCCTCCGCGACGGCCGGGCAGGAGATGAAACGCGGCCTGGATATCGCGCTTGAGAAGTTCAACAACCGCATCGGCGGCCTCGAAACCAAGGTGGTGATCGCCGACGACAAAGGCCAGCCCGACAACGCCGCGCAGGAAATTACGCGCCTCATTGACCGCGAACACGTCGACGTTCTGTCCGGATTGGGTCTGACCAACGTGATGCTGGCGGTTACCGCGCCTGCCGTGAAGGCCAATGTCATCGTGCTGGCTTCCCACGCGGGAACCGGCAATTACGCCGGCAAAGGGTGCAACCCGAACATTTTTCTGACCGGGTTCCTGAACGACATATTCGGCATCACGATGGGCGACTGGCTGAACAAGCGCGGCATCAAGCGCCTGTACATCATGGGGCTCGATTTCCAGGCCGGCTGGGACATTTACGATTCGCTGCAGAGCACCTACAAGGGCCAGGTCGTCGGCAAGGCCCTGACGCCGTTTACGCAGGTCGACTTCGCGCCCGAGCTGGCCCAGGTCCGGGCCGTGAAACCCGACGCTCTTTTCGCGTTCTATTTCGGCGCGAGCGGCGTCGCGTTTCCGAAGCAATACGCACAGTCCGGACTGAAAGATCAGGTCCCGCTGTATTCGGTCATGGCGATGTCCAATTCGATGCTGATCCGCGGTCAGGGCGATGCCGGCTACGGCGTGATCAGCAATAGCGTCTGGAACGCCCAGATCGGCAATCCCTCGAACAAGGACTTCGTCACGCGCTTCCGCGCAAAGTACGGGCGGGAACCGACCTCCTATTCATCCATGATGTTTGACTCGATGCTGCTGCTCGACGCGGCATTGCGTACCGGCGTCGATCCAGCGAACCGCGCGGCGCTGCGCAATGCGATCAAGACGGTCAAGTTCCCGTCGATACGCGGCGACGTGCATTTCGCGCCGAATCAGGTCCTGCAGCAGGGCATGGTCATTCAGGAGTCGATGAAGGACGCGAACGGGCAGTTCATGCTCAAGCCGCTGGGAACGGTCACCGCGCCGATCGACAAGTACGCCAAGGACTGCAACATGAAGTGACGGATCAGGTTCGACGCGTGGGCGGCGCGCCGCTCGCGTGACGCGCCGCGCGAAATCCCGTATGTCCTGGCCTTTATTGATCGAGCAGACGTTCAACGGCGTCCAGTTCGGTTTGGTGCTGTTCCTCCTCGCCGTGGGCGTTACCCTGGTTTTCGGGGTGATGAACACGGTCAATCTGGCGCACGGCTCGCTGCTCATGATGGGCGGCTATCTGCTTGGGGAGGCGCAAGCGAGGACCGGTTCGTGGTTGCTCGGCGTCGCGCTTGCTTTGATCGGGGTAGGCGTCATCGGTTATCTGGTGGAAATGGTGGTTGTTCGACGGCTTTACGCCAGAAACCACCTCGAGCAGGTTCTCGCGACGTTCGGCCTGCTGCTGTGCTTCAACGAGACCGTGGTCTGGTTCTGGGGGCGCGAACCGGTGCTGGTATCGCTGCCGCCGATGCTGCGTGGCCATATTCAACTGATGTCGGGGATTCCATATCCCACCTACAGACTGGCGGTTTCGGTCATTGTGCTGGGCGTTGCGGTCTCGCTGTGGTTTCTGATCGCGCGCACGCGCATAGGCATGCTGATCCGCGCCGGCGCCGAACGGCGCGAACTGGTCGAGGCCCTGGGCGTCAACAT
Organism: Betaproteobacteria bacterium RIFCSPLOWO2_02_FULL_63_19; assembly: GCA_001770415.1. Taxonomy (GTDB): domain Bacteria; phylum Pseudomonadota; class Gammaproteobacteria; order Burkholderiales; family SG8-39; genus JACQTO01. The sequence goes on from MEQX01000082.1 coordinate 29,177, forward strand.
CGGTTTACTCTACACCGTGGTGTTCTCGTTGGGCGCGGTACTCGCGGGGTTGTCCGGCATTCTATTGGGACCGCTGCTGACGGTGCAGCCCGGAATGGGCGATCCGCTTCTCATCCTGGCGCTCGCGGTGGTCATCGTCGGCGGCGCGGGTTCCATCGGCGGTACCTTCGTCGCCGCGATTGGCCTGGGGATTGCTGACACGTTCGCCAGAACCCTGCTGCCTCTGGCAATGGGCGGGGGTGCGGGGCGGTCGCTCGCCGCGATGGCCGTCTATCTGCTGATGGCCCTGACGCTGGTGTTCAGGCCCACAGGAATCTTCGGAAGAGCGGGGGGAACCGGGTGAATCGGCCCGAGCGCGTCACCGCCCTCATCGTCGCGGCCATTGGAATCACGTTTCTGATCGGCGACCCCTATTTTTCGAGAATCGTAGCCAGGGTCTGCATCTTCGCCATGGCCGCGATCGCGGTCGATCTATTGATTTCCCAATGCGGCCTGGCGAGCTTCGGACACGCCGCGTTTTTCGCCGCCGGCGGCTACACCGCCGGCATCTTCGCGCTCAACGGAATCACCCATGCACTGCTGGTCTGGGGAGCGGCAACCGGCGTCGGGCTGTTTGCGGGAATCGTCCTGGGCAGTTTGTGCCTGCGCACGCGCGGCCTGTATTTCCTGATGATCACGCTCGCGTTCGGACAGATGACCTATCTCGGACTGCAGGGACTGCGCCAGTTCGGGGGAGACGACGGATTCCGTGTGCCTCGGGGCGCCGCGCTGTTCGGCGAGGTGGGCTTGTCCGGAACGCTGGTGGCCGCCGCGGTCGCACTGGTTGCGGTCGTGGGGCTGTCAGCCTATTTGCGCCGCGCACGCATCGGCGCGCTGGTGAGGGCCGCGCGCGACGAAGGGCGCCGCCTTGCGTCGCTAGGCGTGGATGCACGACCGTATAACCTCGCGATGTTCGCGATTTCGGCGGGCGTCACGGCGCTCGCCGGAGCGCTGAACGTTAACCTGGTCCGCTACGTGAGCCCGGAACTGGGTACCTGGTTCCTATCGGGCAATCTTCTGATCATGGTCATCTTCGGCGGAATCGGCACGCTTTCCGGCCCCGTGCTCGGCGCTGCGGCGCTGATTGCCCTCGAAGAAGTGCTCTCCGGCGCGACCGATCGCTGGCCGTTCTTTCTCGGCGTGGCAATCATCTTGCGGGTGTTGTTCTGGGACGCAGTGAAGCAGACCGCGAAACTGCTGAAATCATGAGCGTGTTGTTGTCGGTAAAGTCGCTGACCAAGCATTTCGGCGCGCTGATCGTGACTGACGGCGTCGACCTGGACGTGAACGCCGGCGAAGTGCACGCCCTCATCGGACCCAACGGCGCCGGAAAGAGCACGTTGCTCGCGCAGGTCGCAGGGGAAATCAGGCCGGAGTCCGGCGCAATCTGCTTTGACGGAACCGATATCACTCGACTGCGTCCACACCAACGCGCGCGCCTGCACATCGGACGGACCTATCAGATCAACTCCAGCTTTCGCAGTTTCTCGGTCCGGCAAAATGTGATGCTCGCGATCATCGCCGCGTCCAGGGTGCGGCCTTGGACGCTGTTCGACCGCGACCGGGCGCTGGCGGCGGACGCGGACGAGATACTCGAAGAGGTGGGACTAGCGGCAATGGGCGATATGAGCGCCGTGGCGCTTCCGCACGGAGGACTGCGCCAGCTCGAGATCGCTCTGGCGATCGCCGCGAAGGCCCGCATACTGCTCCTCGACGAGCCGCTCGCCGGGATCGCGGCGGGAGAAGCTTCGGCGATGATCGAGCTGCTGCATAGGCTGCGCAGCCGCTGCGCGCTGCTCCTCGTCGAGCACGACATGGATGCGGTGTTTGCGCTCGCCGACCGTGTGACAGTCCTATCGGAAGGCCGAGTGATCGCGCGCGGGACCCCGGCCGAAGTTGCCGACGACGAGAATGTGCGCCGAGTCTACCTGGGCGGCGCGGCATGATGCTTTCTGTCGAAGGCCTGCGGGCCGGATACTCCGGAAGCCTGGTCCTGCAGGGAATCGACTTCGAACTCGATGCCGACGACTGCATCGCGCTGGTCGGGCGCAATGGCATGGGCAAGACCACCTTCGTGCGCTCGCTGCTCGGACTGGTCGACATCTACGACGGTCGCGTCGGCTTCGACGGAGCGGATTTGCGGCGGCTCAGGACCTATCAGATTGCTGCGATGGGAATCGGGTGGGTGCCCGAGGGCCGATTGATCTTTACTCGGCTGAGCGTCGAGGAGAACCTCGCGGCGACCGCGCGCAGGGGCCTCTGGACGACGTCGGCCGTGTACGAGATTTTCCCCGCGCTGGCCGAACGCAGGCATCACCGCGGATGGCAGCTCTCGGGCGGCGAACAACAAATGCTCGCGATAGGAAGGGCATTGATGACGAATCCGCGCCTGCTGGTCGTGGACGAAGCCACCGAGGGACTCGCGCCGGTGATGGCCGAGCGGCTCTGGGAGGTGTTTACGCTCTTGCGCTCGCGCGGCCAATCACTGCTGATCATTGACAGGAATCTCGATTCGCTCGCCCGAATCGCCCGGCGCTTCCTCGTCATGGAGAAAGGGCGCATTGCCTGGAACGGCGACATCGCCCGGTTCCAGGCCGAACGACCGAGCGTCGAAGCCTATCTGGGCATCGCAGCGAAATCGAGCGGCGCCTGAGGCACGCGGTTGGTCGTCGAAACGGTCGTTGCCTGGCGTGGCGGGATCCTGTTACGGGAGTACGACGAAGTTGCTGAAGCCCGCGTTGCCGTCGCCGAGGGCAGCGACGGCGTCGTTGACCTTGTCGAGCGGATAGCGCCGGTGTTCCAGCGCTGAGAGGTCGAGCGTTCCCGCGGCGATCATTTGCGCCATGTCTTCTCCCTCGGTGGTCGCAAACCAGCGCGAGCCCATCAGGCGCGCGTTGGTGTCGGTCAGCCAGTAGGGATCCAGGGTCAGCGCGTCGGTCATCCCACCGGGCAGCACCGCGCTGCCGCCCACGCGCAGCGCGCGCAAGCCTTCCATGGTGGCGGTGGGCGGGGACTGCGGCGGAAGCGCGTCGATGACGGCGTCCACGCCTTCGCCCTCGGTCAGGCCCAATGCCCAGTCCTTGATCGATTGCTTGGCGTCGAGCACGGACATCACCTCGATCCTGTCGGGGGCGAGCGCCTTGACGCGGTCGAGCAGGGCCTGCCTGCGCCCAGTGCCGAGAATTTTCGTCGCGCCCATCGCGAGCGCCAGCATCGCGGCACCCAGGCCCAACGTGCCGCCGATCGCATTGACGAGCACCGTGCGAGCCGGCCCGACACCGGCCTTGCGCAAGGCCGAGTAGGACGTGCCCAGATAGCCGAAACGCGAAGCGTCTTCGAAGCTCACGCGTTCGGGGAGCTTGACCAGCAACGCCTGCGGTGCCGTGAGATATTCGGACAGTCCGCCGTACGGATAGTGCGTGAAAAGCTTGCGCGCGAGCGGTCCCCGGCCGAAGTAGCCACGGTAGGTGAAACTGCGGCAGCTGATCATGTCCCCGCAGCGGCAACTGCGGCATGATCCGCATCCCATGCCCGCGATGACGTAGACGCGATCTCCCGGTCGGATCGACAGGACCTGGTTTCCTACGGCTTCGACAATGCCGGCTGCATCGAGTCCGAAGGATGCGGGTAGCTCGGGCAGCGGCATTTCCGGATGCCACTGCGGCCAGTGCGTAAGGACATTCTTCAGGTTGGGCACGAGATTGCATGCCTTGACCTGGACCAGGACATCGGTCGGCCCCGGTTCCGGTACAGGCAGAGTGTCGATCTGCAACGGGGCGCCGATCTTGTGCATTCGAGCTACGCGCATGGATTTCATGAGGATGGGCCTTTCAAGAAAGTTGACAAGCTGTTCAAGTTCTTCAGCCTTGAACCCGCAAATGGCTCTGACGCTACGCGATGCCGTCCGAGCGCAATTGCGCGATTTCCTCGGGCGTGAATCCCAGTTCGCGCAGCACGGATTCGGTGTGCTCACCGAGGGCAGGTGGCGGCAGCGCGTTGCGTTCCCGCTCGCCATTGATGCGCACCGCGCGGCGCAGCGTCTTCATCCTGCCGTAGCGCGGATGTTCGAGATCGTGAAACATCCCGAGATGGCGCACTTCGGGATCGTCGATCGCCTCCGGCACCGAAAGCACCGGCGCGCAGGGCACGTCCTCGGCGTTGAGCCGCTCCATCCAATGCGCGCGCGGTCTGGCGGCGAACAGCGGACGCAGCACGTCGATGAGAGACTGGAAATTGGTGATGCGCCCCGGGCGGTCCTTGAAGCGGGGATCATCGTTCAGATCGGTCCGTTCGATCGCCCTGAGCAGCGCGTGCCAGAACTTCTCTATGGAGGATACCTGGATCGCGACTATCTTCCGGTCGGCGCAATTGAAGGCGAAGCCGAGCGAGAACGCCGCGCGCGTCTGCGCGCCCAACACCGCACCCGATTGCGTGTACGCCGTAATGGCATCCGGGATGAAGGATAACGAGGCCGCGACCATCGTCACTTCCACGTGTGATCCGACGCCGCTACGCTCGCGCTCGTACAGCGCGGCGAGCACCCCGTTGCACGCCTGCATACTGGTCACCTGATCGGTCACCGTCTGGCCCCTGATGCGGGGATCCTCCGGCTCGATCGACAGGCTCATAAGGCCGGAGTACGCCTGGCCGACCGCGTCGTACGCGGGCTGATCCCGATACGGCCCGTCCTCGGAGAAGCCCGCAATCGAGCAGTAGACCAGGCGCGGGTTGAGTTTCCGCAGCACGTCGTAGTCGATGCCGAGGCGCTTCATCACGCCCGGGCGGTAGTTCTGGATGACGACATCGACCTTGCTCGCTGCGCGCCGAAACAGTTCCTGTCCCCGGGGTTTGGCCAGATCGATCGTCAGGCTGAGCTTGTTGCGGTTGAACGCCGTGAAATGATGGCTGTATCCCTGCGGGCTTTTCCCCGGGATCCCGAACTGCCGGAACGGGTCGCCGATACCGGGCCGCTCGACCTTGATCACTTTGGCGCCAAGGTCGGCGAGCATCAGGCCGGCGTACGGCCCCGCGATGAACTGCCCCAGTTCCAGGATCCTGATACCGCTCAGTGGACTTGCCATGCTTGCACTTCTCCCCGATCATCCAATGTGCGCTGATAATCCACGCCAGAAGAAGGAGGTTCCGACATGTCATCACGCGTTCGCCGAATCGTAACTGCGCTTGGTGATAGCGGCAAGTCGGTCGTGGGCAGCGACGCGGCGCTCGAGTTCTCACCGGGAAGGATCGACCCGAACATCCGAGCCGCGGACCTGTGGTGGACGCCGTCCGTACCGGAGGACGTCGCCGGGCACGATGCGCAGCGCGAAGCCTCCCCCGGGATGCCCACGCCAGGCGGTACGCTGCTCAAAGTCCTGGAGATCGCGCCCGGTACCAAGCCGCTGATGCACAGGACGGAGACGCTCGATTACGTGTTCGTGGTGGAGGGGGAGATCGTGATGATCCTCGACGACGGCGCCGAAGTCCGCATGCGTGCGGGAGACATCATGATCCAGCGCGCGACGCTGCATGGCTGGACCAACCGCAGCGAAGCGCCGTGCCGCATCGCCTTCGTGCTGGTCGACGCGCGGCGTTCATGATTGGAGCGCGGAGCGTGCGTCGCGGTTCGAGAATGACTTCGCGGCTTGACCCTCATTTGCGTGCATGTTAGACACCTTCCTGCGGCTTAGGACAGTTGAGAGAGTAATCATGACCACCTACGACACGCTGCTGCTGAGAATCGAAGAGGAAATCGGTTTCATCACGCTGAACCGGCCGGAGAAGCGCAATGCGATGAACCCGCGGCTTCACAAGGAGATGAACGGCGCGCTGGACGAGATGATCGAAGATGATTCGGTGCGGGTGATCATACTGACCGGCAGCGGCGACAGTTTCAGCCCGGGAAACGATCTTAAGGAGTTTTTCGCCGAGCAGATGGAGAGTCCGCTGCAGTTCCGGCGCGCGTCGCTCAATTTTGCGCACTGGCGGGAAAAGCTGCGCACCAGTCCCAAGCCGACGATCTGCGCGGTAAACGGCTGGTGCCTCGGGGGCGGCATCAGCGTCATCTGCGTAGCCGATTTCGTGATCGCCGCGGAAGAAGCGAAATTCGGTCTGCCGGAGATCAATTTCGGCATGTTCCCGGCGGGAGGCGCGACCAAGGGGCCGCTCGAGGTGATGTCCCCGCGGGACGTCCTGGATCTCGCGCTGACCGGACGCAATATCGACGCCGCCGAGGCCGCGCGCATGCGCCTGATCAACCGCAGCGTACCGAGGGCGAAGCTGATGGACGAGTGCATTGCGCTCGCGAGAGAGCTGAAGAAGAAGGACCCCATCGCGTTGATGATCGCGAAGGAGGCTTTCTGGCGAGACAAGGAGTTGAATTACCCGGCCGCGGTCGATTTCGAGGCCGGCAAGGTGAGGGAACTCAACTTCCTGCAAAAGGGGCAGTGGGTTTCCGACGGAATCCGCAAGTTCCTGGACAAGCAGTACAAGCCGAGCGAGAGCTCTTTTACGCAAGTGCCGGACAAGAAGGACTGATCCGGCGGGAGGATCGATGGATTTTTCAGACTCGCGCGCCGCGTTCCGGCGCGAAGTGGCGCAATGGCTGGACCGCGAACTGACCGACGAGCTTCGCGACGAGTACGCACGCGAAACGACATTCCTGCGCGTTCCGATGGCGTGGTCGCCGAATATTCTCGAGTTCAACAGGAAGATCGGAGCGAAGGGCTGGATCGGCCTGCACTGGCCAAAACAGTACGGCGGGGGCGGGCGTACGCTCGGCGACCAGCTCGTCGTGGTCGAGGAACTGGCCGCGCGGCATGCGAAGATCATCAACAGCCAGTCTCTGCACGCGACCAACATTCTGCTCATTCACGGCACCGAAGAGCAGAAGATGGAGATCATTCCGCACGTCGCCAGAGGCGAGATGGAGGTGTCCCTCGGCTACACGGAACCGAACGCCGGGAGCGACGTTGCCAACATCCAGATGCGGGCGGTCGAAAAGGACGATCACTTCGTCATCACCGGCGAGAAGATTTTCAATACCATGGCGCACTGGGCCTCGTACCACTGGCTGCTCGCGCGAACGGATCCGGCAGCGCAGCCAAAGTATCGAGGGCTGACGATGTTCGTCGTGGATCTGAAAACCCCGGGAATCACGGTGCGTCCGATCAAGACCATCGACGATGCGCGCACCAACCTCGTGCACTACGACGACGTAAGGGTTCCGAAGAGCCGGATGGTGGGCGCGAAGAACCGCGGCTTCTATGTGGCGATGGACGCGTTGGGCCAGGAGCGGCTGTTCGTGTTCAACCCCCGCTTCTACCGTGCGCTCTATGACGATATCGTCCAGTACATCAAGACTGCGCATCGCAATGGCCGCGCGCTCGCAAGCGATCCGGTGGTGCGGCACGCGCTCGCCGAGTTCGACGCAAAGATCGCTGTCTCCCAGCTGCTCTACGAGAGGGTGATCTGGCTGCTGGAGCAGAAAAAGCCGGTGATCAGCGAGGTCTCGATGTTCAAGATGTTCATCACCGAAATGGGCCAGGAACTGGTGCGGCGCGCGCTGGATCTCATCGGCCTGCCGGGCCTTCTTCGGCTCGAATCGAAGCTGTCGGTGGTGCGCGGGCTCGTCGCGATGGGGCAGGAGGGCACGATCTTCCACACGTTCGCCGGAGGCGCGAGCGAATTGATGCGAAATATCATTGCGGGCCGGGGATACGGCCTGCCGGAGGCCTGAGCGCCGTGGATCTGAACCTGAGCGAAAGTCAAACGATACTGAGAGGCGCGGCGAGGGAATTTCTCGCCTCGGAGTGTCCGCCGTCCCTGGTGCGGCAAATGGAAACCGACCCCAAGGGCCTGCCGCCCGAGGTATGGCGGCGGATCGCGCAGATGGGTTGGCCGGGGATCGTGGTGCCGGAGCAATACGGGGGACACGAGGGCTCCTTTCTCGATCTGCTGGTGCTGCTCGACGAGATCGGGCGTGCAGCCCTGCCGGGACCGTTCTTTTCGACTGCGGTTCTCGCCGGCCTGACGATACTCGAGGGCGGGAGTGCCGAGCAAAAACTTTCGCTGCTTCCCCGGCTTTGCCAGGGAGAACTGTTCGCGAGCCTCGCGCTCAGCGAGCCGGGCCTCGATTTCGGACTCGATGGCCTCACCACAGCGGCGGCCACGAGCGGCAAAGGCTATGCGATCACGGGAACCAAAGTTTTCGTTCCCGATGCGCACCTTGCCGAGGTGCTCCTGTGCGTGGCGCGCGCCGGAAGGCGCAAGGACGGGGTGGGGGTATTCCTGGTGAAGACCGCGAACCCAGGCGTGTCGCTGGCCCCGCTGGAAACGAACCTGCGTGACAAGCAGTTCGAGGTCATCTTCGACGGAGTCGAAGTAGGTGCGGCTGAAGTGCTCGGGGGCAAGAGCGGCGCGCGCGCATGGCTCGGACCGGCGCTGGGAAAGGCGATGCTCGCCAAATGCGCCGAAATGGTCGGTGCAGGGCGCAGGGCGCTGGAATTGGCGGTCGAGTACGCGAAGGTCCGCGTGCAGTTCGGCAAGCCGATTGGAACCTTGCAGGCCGTCAAACATCACTGCGCGAATCTCGCAACCTGCATCGAGACCGCGGAGTTGATGACCTACCGCGCGGGCTGGCTGGTCGAGCAGGGCCTGCCGTGGCGACGGGACGCGCTGCGCGCGAAAGCGTGGACCAACGAAGCCTGCAAGCGCGCCGCGGCGCTCGCACATCAGGTGCACGGCGGCATGGGGTTCACCCGCGAATACGATCTGTACCTCTATACCGGTCGCATGACCGCTTTCGCGCAGATGTACGGCGGTACGCGGTGGTGTCTCGATCAGCTCGCAGATGAAATGGGGCTCGTGCGGGAAGCGTAATGGTTAGACGGAGGACGCAGGCGAGGCGGCCACCGTGTTGCGAAGCGCGTCCAAGCAGATCAATGCAAACAAAAGCGCCCAATCGCCAGGGTGCGATGGCCACACTGAACGTGCGACGAATCCCGCCCATGCGTCTGGATAGGCATGGGGAAACGTCGAAATGGCGAAATCGAAATGAGCGATTCGGGGATGCGCGCCCGGCATGAGACTTCGGTCGCCCAGGTTGCTGGTGGGGAAAGATCATCCGCTGCCTCGAAGGACAGCTTCGAACGTGCAAACAAAAAGGCTACCAGCGCTTCCTGGAACGCTGGCGAGTAGTGTGGGGTGAAGCTATGCGGTGGCGCGGCGCGCCACCGCACGGATGCTTGCTAGGACTTCGCGGGAGCGGCGCTGTCGGCAGAGCCGGACGACCCAAGGAGTTCCCAGAGATGCTTGCCGGAAGACGAGACCGAATAGGAGTCGAGTCCGGTCGCGATCCATCCCCACGGTCCGACAACGGCATTGGCGGCGAAGCCGAGGACACCATAGAGAACGCCCTTACCGACGCTGCCTTCGATAATCTGACCGATACCCGGCAGAACAGCGATATCGCCAACGAACTTTACGCCATTGACCAGTTGGTCCGCCGCGGTAGCAGAAGTTGTTGCGGAAGTAGCCATCTTTGTCGTCTCCTTTGCAGTCCGTCCGAGAAACATTAACATGGCGACCGATTGCGGACCAGCCGCCGCCCAAACCCGTAACGGTTTTGGTGTCGGGACAGCATACCATACGACGCCTCATTTTGAAGCGGGTGTCACAAATTTCGATTGATCCGGGTTTTTTTGCCTGTCCCGGGGAGCGGATGAGTCCCCGCCAACTCCATCAACTTTCCTGGCAAGCACTCTCGCGGAACGCACATTGCTTGCAAAACAAGGGTGAAGCGGATATTCAGGCTGTCCCTTATTCAGAAAAGCGATACCTCGCCGTCAATGGCGTCATCGTTGCGTGTGACCAGAAACTTGGCAGACTGGGCAAAGGTTCCCGGATATTGAATTTGCCCGTAGAAAGCTGCGTTCATGCGGTCTACTTGAACGATTCCTGACGCCGCGTCGAGGTTCTGACCCGTATCTCTCATGTGTTCCAACGACCCCATGTGTCGATAGAGTTATTGTGCATGAAAAATCGTTGCGCCCGGCGGAGGCCTCGCGACCGACGACAATGTGCGGAGTTAGGTATGATCACGGTACCCGCCAGTACAATCCAGGTCTGGCTGCTCCAGGCAGCATCGACTTTCCCGTTCCAGGGGTCGTGGCGAATTCAGAGAAACACGAAAGGAAACGGACCCGCAGGACGGTTCGGACGGTTGAGCCATCTGCGGGGCAAGCGTGCTCGTCGAAACATGGGCGCGTAGAGTCTGACGCGAAGTCTTGCGTAGATATGACGTTGCGGTTTGATATTCAAATATCGAAAATTGTGGCTGAAACAAGAACGCGTGGCGTACGACATCTTCGCGTTGGAGCGGACTAGCTGCACGGCCAGCGAACCGAGAAAAGTGATGCTCCCGAAAGACCCAATTGATCACCGCGGTGCGTGGTTGCCTCTGTCCGCCGCGCAGATGGGGATTTGGGCCGCGCAGATGATCGACCCACTGGATCCGGGCTACAACATCGGGGAATACCTGGAGATTCTCGGCCCAATCGATTCCAGGCTGTTCGAGGAGGCGTTGCACCGAGTCGTGTTGGCTGCCGATTCCCTCCACCTCCGATTTGTCGAGACAAGCGATGGACCACGCCAGTACATCGACCCCGGTAGGCAATGGAAGATGTCGTTCGTCGATGTTAGCCAAGAGGCTGATCCCAGAGGCGCCGCCGAGCAGCTGATGAACGAGGAAATGTCGCGGGCACCTGATTTGGCTCGTGGTCCGTTGTTCGGCCACACGCTCTTCCGAGTCTCCGGTGACCGCTACTACTGGTGCGCCCGCTATCACCATCTTTGCAACGATGGCGTCGGCACGGCATTGATCGCGCGCCGTGTGGCGTCGTGCTATTCGGCGCTCGCGGAGGGACGGGAGCCCGGCGAAGACCTACCGGGCTCGTGGCTGGATGTGTTGCGCGAGGAGGAGCGATATCGAGTCTCCTCGCGGCACGCGGCGGATGGCGAGTTCTGGCGCGAACAGCTTCGCGACCGTGCCCAGCCCGTTACGTTCTGCGGCAAGCCGCCGGCCAGGCCGGAAGGATTCCTGAAGAGCCGTGGATCGATTCCAGGCACCGTGATGATCGAACTCCGGGCGCTGGCGGCACAGCACAGGGTGTCACTGGCGCAGATACTCATGGCCGCCGCCGCCGTGTACCTGTACAGGCTCTCCGGCGAATCCGACCTTACGCTGGGAATGGCGCTGGCTGCACGCAACGCGAGCATCCGCGAAATTGTGGGGCTCACTTCCAAAGCGATGCCTTTGCGGATTCACGTTGACCCGGACGCTTCCTTCGGCGCCTTTTTGGATCACCTCCGGACGCGCGTGCGCGCTGTCGTGAGACATCAGCACTATGGCGAAGATGATCTTCGCCGGCAGATGACACTGCGCCCAGACCAGTATCTTTACGGATTGGCAGTGAATGTGATGCCGTTCGACTACGACTTCCAATTCGCCGGACATCCCGTGCGCGCTTACAACGCAGGCAAGTGGCTGGTGGAGGACTTCCAGATCGTCGCCTACGAGCGCTTCGAAGTCGGCGGCGGCATCGCGCTCGATTTCTGCGTCAATCCCCAGCACTATTCCCCGGATGCCCTCGAAGCGCACCAGCGGCGCTACCTCGCGTTGGTTGCGCGACTGGGCGCCACGGTGGACGTGCCGGTGCGGCTCCTTCCGATAGTTCCTCCGCAGGAGCGCACACACCTTTTGACCGAACTCAACGCGACGGCAAGGGATGTGGCGCAGATGACCGTGGCGGGGCTCTTTGAGAGCGCCGTCGCACGCGACCCGCAGGCCATCGCCGTCGTATCGGGCGAGCATCGGCTGACCTATGGCGAGCTGAATGCGCGCGCCAATCGCGTTGCGCACCAACTCATCGCGATACACGTCGGACCGGAGAGTCTTGTCGGGGTTCTCCTGGAGCGCTCGGCGGACGCGATCGTCGCGCTCCTAGGAATCGCCAAGGCCGGTGGCGCGTATCTTGCGCTCGACCCGGGGCATCCGCAGGCCCGGGTCGAGTCGATTCTCCTGGATGCGCGGCCATCGGTGGTGATCGCGAGTTCGTCCCTGCAGGTACGCGTGCCACGGAAGATCAACATCCTTCAGATCGACGGGAACCACACGCGGCCCGCACATTCGCCGACTGACGCAGAACGAATTATGCCGCTCCTGCCAAAGCACCCGGCATATGTGATCTACACCTCCGGTTCCACCGGCACACCGAAGGGTGTAGTTGTGAGCCACGCCGGCATCGCGAGTCTCGCCGGCACCTTCATTGAACGCCTCGGTGTGACGGCCGAGTCGCACGTGCTGCAGTTCGCCTCGATGACGTTTGATGCGTCGCTTTGGGAGGTTGTCGTTGCGATGACCAGTGGTGCGGCCCTAGTGATTGCGACCGAGGGGGCGCGAAGCGGGCCGCCATTGGGCGAACAACTCGCCGCGCAGGGCATAACGCACGCGTTGCTGCCGCCGGCGGTGCTGCCAACGATGGATCCCGCCCAGGTGCCGCTGCCTTGTCTGGTCGTGGGTGGCGAAGCGTGTTCAGGCGAACTGGTGTCGCGCTGGTCGCCCGGCCGTCGCCTGGTCAATGCGTATGGCCCGACCGAGACGACGGTTGTCGCCACGCTCAGCGATCCGCTGTCGGGGACCGGCACGCCGCCCATAGGATTGCCGATCTGGAATACGTCGGTGTATGTGCTCGACGACGGTTTGGAACCGGTACCGTTGGGAACTCGGGGCGAACTGTACGTCGCTGGCATAGGTCTGGCGCGAGGTTATCTGGGCCGGCCGGCGCTTACCGCGGAGCGTTTTGTTGCCCATCCGTATTCGTCGGAGCCGGGCGCACGCATGTATCGCACCGGCGATCTCGTGCGCCGCCTGTCCGACGGCAATCTCGTGTTCCTCGGCCGCACCGACGAGCAGTTAAAGCTGCGCGGGTACCGCATCGAGCCGGCCGAGATCGAAGCGGCGCTGCGCAAGCACGAACGCGTGCAGGATGCGCTGGTCACGCTCCACGAGCAGGGCGGTCAGAAACAACTGCTCGCCTACGTCATAGGCACCGAGGATGCGGCTGCATCGCGCATGGAGCATTGGCAGGAACTGTACGACGCAACCTACGCGCAGGGCGCGGGAAGTCCCGGTGACTTCAACATCATCGGATGGAACAGCAGTTACACCGGAGAGCCGCTGGCTGCCGACGAGATGCGCATCTGGGTCGAGGAGACGGTTCGCAGCCTCCGCGCGTTGCAGCCACGGCGGGTACTCGAGATCGGCTGTGGTACCGGCTTGCTGCTGACGCGCCTTGCACCTGACTGCGAACGCTACATCGGCCTTGATTTTTCCGCCGAAGTGATCGCGCAGCTCGCGCGGCATTGCGCGGCACGGGAAGACTTGCGGCGGGTCGAACTGCGCCAGGGGCTGGCGCACGATCTGGCGTTCCTCGGGGACGGCGCCGTCGACCTGGTGATTCTCAATTCCGTCGTGCAATATTTCCCGGGTGCGGATTATTTGCTGGAGGTGCTTGCACAAGCCGTGCGCGTGACGCGTCAGGGCGGACATGTATTCGTCGGCGACGTGCGCAGCTTGCCGCTGTTGCGCGCGTTTCACACGTCGGTGCAGTTGTTCCGGGCGACCCCGGCGACACCGCTTGAAACGCTGCGGCGGCACATCGAGCATGCGCAACGCCAGGAAACGGAGCTTGCCGTTGCTCCGGCCTTGTTCGCCAGCTTGCAGGTTGGCCGCAGCGAGGTGGCGCTGAAGGCCGGTGCCTACGACAACGAGTTGAGCCGGTTCCGCTACGACGTGACGTTGACCGTGGGCAACCCGGAGTCGCTCGGCCCGGCCCAGCGCTGGATCGCATGGGACGCGGCCGGCGTCTGGCGCGGTGCGCTCGAAGCGGCGCTCGCCTCGCAGCCCGATCAGCCGGTTGGCGTCCGCGGCGTGCGCGACGCGCGCGTCGGCGCGGCGGTTGCGGCGGTGCGATTGATCGAGGCCGGCACGTGCGCAGATGTGGAGCAGATGCGAGCCGCCAATCGCACAAAGTCGGGAGAGGACCCCGACGCGGTCATCCGTCTGGCGCGCCGTCTCGGCGTGGCCCTGTCATGGCAGCGCTTCGAAGCGGACGGCATCTATGACGCGGTCTTCAATCCGAGCTGGCAATCGCGGCCGGCGCTGCCGGATCAACCGCGCCGCGACTATCACCGCGACGCGAACGCGCCGCGGGACGCGGCAGAGAGCACCGAGCTCGGGTTGACGCTCAAGGCGTTCCTGCAGCGCTCGCTGCCCGAGTACATGGTCCCTGCGGCCGTCGTGGTCCTGCCGTCGTGGCCGCTCACCTCGAGCGGGAAGGTCGACCGGGCGGCGCTGCCGATTCCCGGACGGCACGAGCGTGCCAGCACCGGCTATCGAGCACCGCGCACGCCCGACGAGGAGATTCTGTGCCGGCTGTTTGCGGAAATACTGCTGCTTGAGGCGGTGGGCATCGGTGACAACTTCTTCAGCTTGGGTGGGGATAGCGTCATGGCGATCCAGCTGGTGAGCCGTGCGCGGCGCGAAGGGTTCGATCTAACGCCGCGCGACGTGTTCCAGCATCCGACGATCGAAGGGCTGGTGGACGCCGAGCGTCTGTCTGCTCGGGCGCCGGCGCCGACGCAGAATGCAGCGGTGGGGACCGACGAATTCCCGCTGGTGGGGCTGGCGCCGCAGCAGGTGGAGCAGATCAAAGCGGCCTATCCGGACCTGGAGAATATCCTGCCGCTGTCGCCGCTGCAGGAAGGTCTGGTCTTCCACGCGCTGTTTGACACGAATGCGCCTGATGTCTACACGGTGCAGGTTGTGCTGGAGCTCGAAGGGCGGCTCGCGCCCCGGCGGGTACGCACGGCGGTTTCCGCGCTGCTACGCCGTTACGCCAACCTGCGGGTGGCCATCCGGCACGTGGGACTGGAGAGGCCGGTGCAGGTGGTCGCGCACAAAGTCGATGTGCCCTGGCACGAGGAGGATCTGTCCTCGCTCGACGCGGACGCGCAGAGCGCTCGCCGGGAGGAGTGGCTTGCCACCGACCGCTGCGCGCGATTCGACTTGTCGGTGCCGCCCTTGTTGCGATTCTCGCTACTGCGACTGGGCCGCGAGCTCCATCAACTGGTGTTTACGCATCATCACCTGCTGATCGACGGATGGTCAATGCCGATCTTCTTTCACGAGCTGCTCAGTCTCTGTAGCAGTGGAGGCGACGCCAAAGTGCTGCCGCCGGTGCGGGCGTACGCGGACTTCCTGTCGTGGCTGGCGCGGCAGGACAGGAACACGGCAATCGCCGCATGGCGCGACTATTTGGCGGGACTCGATGCGCCGACGCGACTGACCTCCGCCGATAGTCGCGATCCGACGCGCGGCGTGCATGAGATTCTGAAGTCGACTCTGCCCGCAGAATTGACGGCACAGCTGGTGGCGCTCGCGCGCGAGCGGGGTGTCACGCTCAACACGGTGGTTCAGGGGCTGTGGGCCGTACTGCTCGGCCACCTGACCGGGAGCGATGACGTCGTATTCGGCGTGACGGTCTCCGGGCGACCGGCGGAGCTGACGGGTGTCGAGCGGATGGTCGGACTGTTCATCAACACCGTGCCGTTGCGCGTGAGGCTGCGTCCCGATGCGCCACTGTCGGAGATTCTGAGGCGTATTCAAGAAGGCCGGTCGCGGTTGCTGCAGCACCAGCACGTCGGTCTCGTCGATGTTCTGGCCGGGGATATGTTCGATACGCTCGTCGTGTTCGAGAACTATCCGGTCGACTCCGAACTCGCCGGTGGCATCGATGGCCTGCGGATCGCCAACGTCCAGTACCACGGTGCGACGCACTATCCGCTGACGCTCATCTTTGCTCCATGGAATGGATTGCAGCTGCGGTTCATCTATGACCTCGCGCACGTCACGCGTTCGGCGACCGAGGCGTTGCTCGTGCGCTTCGTCCGATTACTCGAGGGCGCGGTTGCAGCGCCGGATGCGCTCCTTTACCAGCTCGACTATCTCGATGCCGCCGAGCGCCGCATGATGCTGCACGAGCTCAACGACACCTCCTGGGCGATACCCAAGGACGGATTGGCGCAGCTTTTTCAGAAGCAAGTGACGCGCGATCGCAATGCCACTGCAATCGTTTCCGGTACGAATTCGCTGACGTACGGCGAACTCGACGCGCGCGCGAACCATTTGGCGGATCACTTGCGGCGCGCAGGTGTCGACATCGGGAGCCTGGTGGCCGTACGCCTTGAGCGTAGTCCCGAGTTCGTCGTTGCACTCCTTGCAATCCTGAAGAGCGGGGCCGCATACCTGCCGCTCGACCCCGCGTATCCGCAGGAGCGCACGCAGTTTCTGCTAAAGGATAGCGGCGCTGCGTTCGTCCTCACGACCTCTGAGCAGCGGCGGGAGCTGGGTCCCTGCGCCGCGACGGTCGTGCTCATCGACGAGCTTTCGCCGGCATCGACGGCCGACGCCGATTCCGCCACCCGCCTGCCGCAGACTGGCGGCAGACATCGCGCGTACGTAATGTACACCTCCGGTTCCACGGGCAGGCCCAAAGGGATCGAGGTTCCTCAGCAAGCGGTGATCCGCCTGGTGCAGGACACGGATTACGTGACACTCGGGCCGGGCGACCGGATCGCTCATGCCGCGTCGACCTCGTTCGATGCGGCGACGTTCGAGATCTGGGGCGCGCTGCTCAATGGCGCGACGGTCTCGATCCTGCCGCACGAGACCACGCTTTCACCTGTGGCATTCGCAGCTGCGCTTGGGGCCCAGCGAATTGACACGTTGTTCATTACGACGGCCCTCTTCAATCAGATCGTTGGAGAGGTGCCCGATGCGTTTCACTCGCTTCGCGATCTGCTCTTCGGCGGCGAGGCAGTCGATCCGCATTTCGTACGACAGGTCCTGCGGTATGGCCCTCCGGATCGCCTCGTGCACGTCTACGGGCCGACCGAGAACACGACGTTCAGCACGTGGTATCGCGTCCTCAACGTCGCCGACGGCGCGCGCACGGTCGCCATCGGCGGTCCGATCGGAAACTCTCGCGCTTACGTTCTCGACGCTCGGCTCGAGCCGGTCGCCGCCGGACTGACGGGCGAGCTCTACGTCGGCGGCACGGGGCTGGCGTACGGCTACGTAAGGCGGCCGGGGACGAGCGCGGCGCGCTTCGTCGCCGATCCGCATTCGAAGGAGCCGGGAGCGCGTATGTATCGCACGGGCGATCTGGTGCGCCGCCGTGATGACGGAGTAATCGAGTTCGTCGGACGGGTCGATGGCCAGGTGAAGCTGCGTGGATTCCGCATCGAACCGGCCGAGATCGAAGCGACGCTGAGCATGCACGAAGGGGTCGCGCAAGCGGCGGTGATCGCGCGCGACGACGGCCCCGGCGGCAGACAGCTCGTCGCGTACATCGTTCCGGCGAACGGCTCAGACTTCGATGAGACCTCGCTCCGCCGCGCGATCGGCAAGCGCCTGCCTGACTACATGATGCCTTCGGCGTTCGTGATGCTGCCCGCGCTGCCACTGACGCCGAACGGAAAGCTCGACCGGCGCGCCCTGCCGGCGCCGCAACGGAACGCCGGCGCATACCGCGCACCGGGCACGCCGCAGGAAGAGGTCATAAGCGCGATCTTCGGTGAGGTGCTGCGCGTGGAGCGGGTCGGCGTCGACGAAGACTTTTTCGACCTCGGCGGGCACTCGCTGCTGGCGACGCGGCTGGTGAGCCGGATTCGGGCGGCGTTCAACGTGGAACTGCCGCTGCGCGATGTGTTTCAGGCGCGAACGGTCCGTAATCTCGGGATACTGATTCAGGCTGCGCTCGTCACTGAGGATGTCATGCGGACGGCCGCACAGGATGAGCGGGAGGAGCGGTCGCTGTGACCTCAACGGAGCTTCTCGCACACCTGTTCGCCCTGGGCGCACGCGTTTGGCTTGAAGACGACGCGGTACGCGTCAATGCCCCCCGAGGCAGCATCAGCGACGAACTGTGGGCCGAATTGCGCAGCCGCAAGGACGAGATCCGCGAGCATTTGAGGCGCGACATCGGACACGGCTTCAAGAGCACGCCTCTGTGCGCAAGACCCCGGCCGGCTCGGCTCCCGCTGTCGTTTGCCCAGCAGCGGCTGTGGTTCGTCGATCAACTGGAAGGGACGAGCGGCCGATACAACGTACACCATGCGTTTCGCCTCCGCGGTCCGCTCGATGTCGCCGCGCTGGAGGGCGCGCTGCAGACGATAGTCGCGAGGCACGAGGTCCTGCGAACGCACTTTGCCCAGGCCAACGGCGAGCCGGAGCAGATCATCGCGGCGGAGCTGCGAATCGCCATACCAGTCGAAGATCTCAGCAGTCTCAGCGAGGACCTCAGGCAGCAAGCCGTGGCGGCAGCTATACGGCGCGACGGCGAGCAGCCCTTCGATCTGAATCGCGGACCGGTCCTGCGCATGAAACTGCTGAGGATCGCGGAGCAGGAGCATGTGCTGCTGCGGTCGTTCCATCACATCGCCTCGGATGGCTGGTCGCTGGACGTGTTCAACCGCGAGCTTGCCGCGCTCTATGAGGGGAGTGACCTGCCCGCGCTGCCCGTCCAATACGCGGATTTCGCGCTGTGGCAGAGGGAGGTGCTCGACGGCGAAGGGATGAAGCGCGGGCTGGAGTACTGGAGGAAAGAGCTTGCGGGGATACCCGACCCAATGCGCTTGCCGGTGGATCGTCCGCGGCCGACGCTGCCGACATACGACGGCGGGCGATACGACGTGTGTCTCGCGCCGGCGGCGACGGCGCGGTTGCGGAAGCTGAGTCGCGAAGGCGAGGGAACCCTCTACATGACGCTGCTCGCCGCGTTCACGGTGTTGCTGGACCGCTACGGTGCGCAGGACGGAGTCGTCGTCGGATCCCCGATTGCCGGACGGCAGGAAGCGCAGCTAGAGCAGCTGATCGGCTTCTTCGTGAACTCGCTGGTCATGCGCGTGCAGGTGGATCCCGTGGCGAGCTTCCGCGACTTGCTCGCGGAGGTACGGCGAACGACTCTGGACGCCTATCGGCACCAGCAGATCCCGTTCGAGCGGCTCGTGGAGGAGCTGTCGCCCGGCCGCAGCCTGGACAGAGCGCCGCTATTCCAGACGATGTTCGCGCTGCAGAACGCGCCGGCGGCGCCGCTGCGGCTTCGCGGGCTGGTCATCGAGCCGATTGCGAGCGAAGACTTTCGCGTGCGCTACGATCTGGAAGTGCACGCCGTGGAACGCGACGACGGTCTGGACATTGCGTGGTTGTACGACCTTGCCCTGTTCGAGCGCTCGCGCATCGAGCAGATGGCGCGGCGTTTCGTGACCCTGCTCGACGCGGTCGGAAAGGAACCGGATGCGCCGCTCTACCGTCATGACGTGGAGCCGTTGGCGCGGCAGCATCTCGGAGAGCAGGGCGCGGGGGACGAGGGTATCTTCCCGGCCGGCGGGACCATGTCTTTGCCCGAGCGCTTCGAAACCCAGGTCGCGCGCACACCCGATGCGATCGCATTGCACTCCGGAGACTCAAGCCTCACGTTCGCTGAGATCAACGCGCGCGCGAATCGGCTCGCGCACCACCTCATCGCCCACGGCATCGGTCCCGAGAGCCTCGTCGCCGTTTCACTGCCGCGCTCGGCCGAGCTGGTCATCGCTCTGCTCGCGGTGCTGAAAGCCGGTGCCGCATACATCCCTATGGATCCCCGGCATCCGCAGGCGCGCATCGATGCGATCCTCGGCGACGCATCGCCGTCGTTCGCGGTCACTCGCGCCACGTTCGACGCGCTTTCCAGCGAGCCAGAGGACAACCCGAAACGCGAGCTGCAGGCCGGCAACGCTGCCTACGTCATCTGGACTTCCGGATCGACGGGAACGCCGAAGGGGGTCGTCATCGCGCATCGGGAGCTGTCGGTCTATCTCGAGTGGGCGAGCGAGCGCTATCAGGCGCACCTGGGGCAAGGCGCGCCGATCAATACGGCGATCAGCTTCGATGCGACCCTGACCAGCCTCTACCTTCCGCTATTGTCCGGGCGCCCCGTTCTGCTCCTGCCCGAGGACAATGAGATCGAGGAGCTTGCCGAGCTGCTCGCCGGCGGCGCCGAGCTGACGCTGGTCAAACTGACACCGGCCCATCTCGAAATGCTGCGTGGGCTGGTCGGAGACCTCGCCTCCCGGGTGCGTGCGCGGTGCTTCGTCGTCGGCGGCGAGGCGCTGCAGGGCGAAATAGCCGCGTTCTGGCGGCGCTACGTGCCGATCGTCAACGAGTACGGACCTACCGAAACGGTCGTCGGCTGTTGCATATATCAGGCCGATGCGAGCGACGATCCTCAGCGCGGCGTGCCCATCGGCGCCGCGACGCCGAACACACGGCTCTACGTGCTCAACCGCATGCTGCAGCCGATGCCGCCCGGCGCGGTCGGCGAGCTCTACATCGGCGGCGCGCAGCTCGGCCGCGGTTACCTGAATCGGCCAGCGTTGACTGCGGAACGATTCGTGGCGGATCCCCACGCCGGCGAGCCCGGCGCGCGAATGTATCGCACCGGTGATCTGGCACGGCGACTCGATGATGGCACTCTGGAGTTCTGCGGGCGCGCTGACGAGCAGCTTAAGATTCGCGGCTTCCGTATCGAGCCCGGTGAGATCGAGGCGCTGTTGACCGCGCTGCCGGGAGTATCTCGGGCGGCAGTGATCAGCAGCGGCGGACAGCTCGTGGCGTACGTCGTCGGGAACGTCGACGAAGCGGCGCTCCGCGCCGAGTTGAGCGCGCGTCTACCCGACTACATGGTGCCAGCCGCACTCGTGTTCCTGGATGCACTGCCGCTCACGCCGAATGGCAAGCTCGATCGCCGTGCACTGCCCGCGCCGGATCAGCGAACCGGCGCCTATCGCGCGCCTCGCACGCCCAAGGAGGAAATCCTCTGCGCCATTTTCGCGGAGGTGCTGATGCTCGACCGCGTGGGCATCGACGATGACTTCTTCGAGCTCGGCGGGCATTCGCTGCTGGCCGCGGAAGTGGTGAGCCGCGTCCGGGCGGTGCTGAACGCCGAGCTGGCAATGCGGGCATTGTTCGAGGCGCCGAACGTTTCGGCGCTCGCATCGCGTCTGGTGGACGGAGCGATTCCTCGCGTTCGGCTGGAAAGGCAGGAGCGTCCCGCACGGCTGCCGCTTTCCTATGCGCAGGAGCGGATGTGGTTCCTGCATCGGCTGGGGCAGGCGAACGCTGCCTACAACATTCCGCTCGCATTGCGGCTCGACGGGAATCTGGACGCGCGTGCGCTGTCGCTCGCACTCGGCGACGTCGTTGAGCGTCATGAAAGCCTGCGCACGATCTTCCCCGAGGACGACGGCGTACCGTATCAGCAGGTCCTGCAAGACGTACACATCGGACTGAACTGCGAGGACGTCGCGCTGGCCGAGGCCGCGAGCGTTGCTTTCGATCTGAGTAAAGAGATTCCTGTACGCGCGTGGTTGCTCGCGCAGGCTCCGGATCGTCATATCCTGCTGCTTGTCCTGCATCACATTGCCGCGGACGGCTGGTCGTTCGGTCCGCTGCTGCGCGATCTCGCCCAGGCCTACGCGGCGCGCACGCGCGGCAATGCGCCGGCCTGGCGTGCGCTGCCGGTGCAATACAGCGACTACGCGCTGTGGCAACGCAACGCGTGCGGCGAGGCGATGGCGCGGCAGCTTGAGTTCTGGCGGGCGGCGATGGCGGGAAGCCCCGAGGAGATCAGGCTGCCGGCGGACCGGCGCCGACCGGCCGTGCTGAGCTACCGGGGAAGCTCCACGCGGGGGGCGCTCGACGCAGCGCTCCACCGCCGGCTCGCCGAATTCGCGCGCTCGAGCGGCGCGACCCTGTTCATGGTTTTGCAGGCGGGTCTTGCGGCGCTGCTCTCGCGACTCGGTGCGGGCGGCGACATACCGATCGGCACGCCGATAGCGAATCGCGGCGAACGGGCGACGGAGGAGCTTGTCGGACTGTTCGTGAACACGCTCGTCCTGAGGACGGACGTTTCGGGGGATCCGAGCTTCCGCGAGCTCGTGCGCCGGGTGCGCGCTTTCGCGCTCGACGCGTACGGACATCCTGATCTGCCGCTCGAGCAGCTTGTCGAGGCGCTCCGACCGGAGCGATCGCTCGGCCGGCATCCTCTGTTCCAGGTAATGCTCGTGCTCGAACACGCGGGCGAGCCGGAACCGACGCTGCCCGGCATGGTCGTGCGCCGCGAGCCGTTCGAGCGCGATGTCGCCAAATTCGATCTGACCCTGGGGCTCCGAGAGCAGCCGGTGCACGGCGGCATCGATGCAGTCCTCGAATACAGCACTGATCTGTTCGATCGCGCCACTGCGGAGTCGATCGTGCGCCGTTTCGGGCGACTGCTGCGTGCGGCCGTCGAGCATCCCGATCTGCCGCTGCACCGGTTGGATATTCTGGACGACGACGAACGAAGAGCGTTGCTCACCGGCGACGTGTCGGCGTCCTTGCCGTTCGTCAACCTTCCCGATCGCTTCGAGTCGCAGGTGTTGCGCTGCCCCGATGCCATCGCCCTGGTCGCCGGCGAGCGCAGCCTGACATTTTCCGCCCTGAACGCCGGCGCGAATCAACTCGCCCACCACATCGTCAGCCGCGGCGTCGGGCCCGAGACCCTCGTAGCAGTTCAGCTTCCACGCTCGCCGGAACTCGTCGTCGCAATTCTGGGTATCCTGAAGGCTGGTGCGGCATACCTGCCAATTGACCCCGCGTACCCCCGCATACGCGTCGAGGAGATGCTGGCCGACGCAGCGCCAGCGCTCGTGATTACCAAGGCCACATTCGACGCGCTGGCCGATGAGCCGACGCACGACCCCGCGCGCGCCGTTCACCCTGGCCATCCGGCCTATGTCATCTATACCTCCGGGTCGACGGGAAAGCCGAAGGGGGTGGTGATTTCCCACCGGGAACTGGCGACATACCTCGCCTGGGCGAGTGAGCGCTATCAAACCGATTGCGGCTCGGGCGCTCCGATCAACACCGCGGCAAGCTTCGATGCGACGGTCACGAGCCTTTTTCTTCCGCTGATCTCCGGCCGACTGGTGATTCTTCTTCCGGAAGAACGGCAGATCGAAGCCCTCGCCGAGTTGCTGAACAAGGGCGCGGATCTGACGCTGGTAAAGCTGACGCCCGCGTATCTCGAAGCGTTGCACGGACTCGTGGACGTCTCCAAGATGCGCGCGCGATTATTCGTCGTCGGCGGCGAGGCGCTCCGCAGCGAG
Organism: Betaproteobacteria bacterium RIFCSPLOWO2_02_FULL_63_19; assembly: GCA_001770415.1. GTDB lineage: Bacteria > Pseudomonadota > Gammaproteobacteria > Burkholderiales > SG8-39 > JACQTO01. The sequence continues at coordinate 52,520 of MEQX01000082.1, forward strand.
GTTGCCGCGGTCTGGCGCAGCCATGTGTCGATTGTCAACGAGTATGGTCCGACGGAGACCGTCGTCGGCTGTTGCATTCATCAAGCCTGCTCCGGGGACGACGGGAGCGCCGACGTCCCAATCGGCACACCGACGCCGCACACTCGTCTCTATGTGCTCGACGAATCGTTGGCGTTGGTGCCGGTTGGGGTCGCGGGCGAGCTCTATATCGGCGGCGCGCAACTGGGCCGCGGCTACCTCCGCCGCCCGGCGCTTACGGCGGAGCGATTCGTCGCCGATCCCTATTCCATCGAGCCCGGCGCACGCATGTACCGCAGCGGGGATTTGGTGCGCCGCCGCCGCGACGGCGTCCTCGAGTTCCTCGGACGAACGGACGAGCAGATCAAGCTGCGCGGCTTTCGCATCGAACCCGGCGAGATCGAAGCTGCGATCACAGCTTACCCGGGGGTTGCTCAGGCGGCGGTGATCGCGCGTGACAACCAGCTGGTGGCGTACGCCGTCGGCAACGTCGACGAAGCCGCGCTTCGCGCCGAGTTGAGCGCGCGCCTGCCCGACTACATGGTTCCAGGCGTGTTCCTGTTCCTGGATGCGCTGCCACTGACGCCACACGGCAAGCTCGACCGCCGCGCGCTTCCGGTTCCCCGGCGACGGGGCGAAGGCTACCGTGCCGCGCGTACGCGCGAAGAAGAGATCCTGTGTTCCCTGTTCGCGGCGGTGCTGAAACTCGATCGCGTCGGCATCGGCGACAACTTCTTCCGGCTGGGCGGTGACAGCATCATGTCGATCCAGCTCGTCAGCCGGGCGCGCCGCGCGGGGCTGGACCTCACCCCGCGCGATGTGTTCCAGCAGCAGACCGTCGAAGCGTTGGCAGGGGTTGCGCGACCGCTGGAGGCGGGCACGCGTTGGGAAGCGGACGCGGGGATCGGCGAAGTCTCATCGACCCCGATCATGCGCTGGTTCGTCGAGCGCGGCGGAGAACTGAAGACGTTCAATCAGTCGATGCTCGTGTCCGTGCCGCCATCGGTGGGTAGCGCGGCGCTCGAAGCGGCGCTGCAGGCTTTGATCGACACGCATGACGTTCTGCGTCTGCGCATTGACCCCCCGGGTAAGTTGCGTATCACGCCGCGCGGAACCGTCTCGGCGCGCGGCTGCATCGCCCGTGTCGCCCCCGAAGAACTCGAGCGCGAGGCTTACGCCGCGCTTGAGCGGCTCGATCCCGAAGCAGGGCGGGTGCTTCAGGCGGTGTGGGGCGGCGAGCGTCTGCTGCTGATCATCCATCACTTCGCGGTCGACGGCGTTTCGTGGCGCATTTTGCTGCCCGATCTCGAGCAGGCATGGCGCGGCATGGCACTCGATCCGGCTGGGACGCCTTTCCGCGTGTGGGCCGAGAGCCTCGCAGTTCGGGCGCGCACACCCTCAGTGCTGTCGGAGTTGCCGGCATGGGAGGCGATCCTCGACGCCGGCGGAGCGCTCCTGCCCGGCGTCGCCTTCGATGGCCCGTTGCGCGCGCAGTCGTTGCGCATGGAGTTTTCATCCGAGCTCACCAGGGCGTTGTTGACGGGCGTGCCGGCGGCATTTCACGCGGGCACCAACGATGTCCTGCTGACGGCGGTCGCCGTTGCGGCAGGGAGGCCGTTGCTGATCGACATTGAAGGCCATGGCCGCGACGGTGCGCTCGATCTGTCGCGTACCGTAGGATGGTGCACGAACATCTTTCCGGCGCGTATCGATGCGGGCGGTGCCGCCATCGACCACGCACTCAAGCGCGTCAAGGAACAACTCCGCGCGGTGCCAGGCGACGGTGTTGGCTACGGCCTGCTGCGCTACCTCAACGACGATACCGCGCATCGGTTGGCCCGGCGCGAAGCACCTCAGGTCGCCTTCAATTATCTCGGCCGCTTCGATGCCGGCACGCAG
>MEQX01000082.1:54456-57079 GCA_001770415.1 Betaproteobacteria bacterium RIFCSPLOWO2_02_FULL_63_19
CTGCATCTGCTGACCATCACCGCAGCAACGGTCGGCGAGCGTCTGGTGGCGCTCTGGGAATGGGCTTCGGAGCTCCTCGCAGAGCGCGATGTTCGGATATTCGCCGAGGGCTGGCGCTCCGGGCTCGAAGCACTGGTCCGGCATGTCGAAGCCGGTGCCGGCGGCCACACGCCGTCGGACTTTCCGCTTCTGTCGCTGTCGCAGGCGCAGGTCGAGCAGATCGAAGCCGCGTATCCCGACCTCGAAACCGTTCTGCCGCTGTCACCATTGCAGGAAGGACTCGTGTTCCACGCGCTCTACGACGAGAGTGCGCCCGACGTGTACACCGTACAGATCGCGGTCGAGTTTGCGGGCGAGCTGGACGCGGAGCGGTTGCGCGCCGCTGTGCGGGCGCTGCTCCGGCGGCATCGAAACCTCGGGGTGTCGATCAGCCACGAAGGGTCCGCCCGGCCGGTGCAGGTCATCCGGCGCGATGTGGAGGTTCCGTGGCGCTTGGAAGACATTTCTTCGTTGCAGGGCAAAGAGCAGGACGAGCGGCGGGAAGCGTTGTTGATCGCGGACCGCGCCGAGCGTTTCGTGCTGTCGAAGGGCCCGTTGTTGCGTTTCACGCTCTTGCGACTCGGGGCAGGCCGCCACGTGCTCGTATTCTCGAGTCATCACGTGCTGATGGACGGCTGGTCGATGCCGCTGTTCTTCGCCGAACTGCTCGCGCTCTATCGCGATGACGCGGATGCCACCAAGTTGCCTCGCGTGCGACCGTACGCTGACTATCTGGCGTGGATCGCCGGCCAGAACCCTGAGGCGGCGCTGGATCGATGGCGCGAGTACCTCGCCGGACTCGACGGTGCGACGCGCCTGTCCGGCCCCGACGATGGCGCGACGCTGAGGGTCGAGCCGCGGCGCTGCCAGACCGACCTGCCGGAAGAGTTGTCGGCACGGGTACAACGCGTCGCGCGTGAGCGCGGTGTGACGCTCAATACCGTCATGCAGGGGCTCTGGGCCGTTCTACTGGGACGACTCACGGGGCGCGACGACGTCGTGTTCGGAGTCGCGGTCGCCGGCCGGCCGGCCGAACTCACCGGCGTCGAAGACATGGTCGGCCTGTTCATCAACACGCTTCCGCTGCGCGTAGAGTTGGATCCCGCGGAATCGCTGTCGTCGCTGCTGGCAGGCATCCAGCAGAGCCAGTCGCGCCTGATGCCGTACCAGTATGTCGGGCTCGCGGAGATCCAGCGCGCGGTGGGCCAAACAGATCTCTTCGACACAATGCTCGTGTTCGACAACTACCCGCTCGATCGCGAAGCATTCTCGATCCCCGAGCTTGGCTTGAGCCTGGTCGGCTCGGCGGCCCGCGATGCCACGCACTATCCGTTGAGCCTCGTGGCCGCGCCTGGCGCGCGGATGCATCTGCAATTCGATTACGACCCGGCTCGGTTCGAACGCGGAACGATAGAGACACTCCTGCGCTACCTAGAACGTTTGCTCGAAACGGCGGCCGCCGACCCCGACATCGCTCTGCGCAGGCTCGAGATCCTTGATCGGTCTGAGCGGCAAGCGTTGCTGCAGTTGGGTGCGAAACAGCCTCGCGCTTTCGAGTCTGGACCGACGCTGCGCGAACTGTTCGAGGCGCAGGTGGAGCGCAAGCCCGAGGCGGTAGCGCTTGTGTTCGAGGGCGAGTTGCTCACCTATGGGCAGTTGAACGAGCGGGCAAACCGGCTTGCGCATCACCTGCTGCGCCACGGCGTGGGACCGGAGAGTCTGGTTGGCATTGCGCTGGAGCGCTCCAGCGCAATGGTGGTGGCGATCGTTGCGGTGATCAAAGCCGGGGCGGCGTATCTGCCGCTGGACCCGGAGTATCCGCAGGCGCGACTGGCGGCGACGCTGGCCGACGCCGCCCCGGCAATGGTGATCCGTCCCGAGACGTTCGAGGCGCTGTCGGAGGAACCGACGAACGATCCGCCGCGCGGTGCGCTGCTGCCCGAGCACCCGGCCTACGTCATCTATACCTCCGGGTCGACCGGGACGCCTAAGGGCGTGCTGGTGACGCATCGCAATGTGGTGCGGCTCTTTGCAGCGACGAAGGCGTGCTTTGGTTTCGGGCCGCAGGAGGTGTGGACGATGTTCCATTCGGTGGCCTTCGACTTCTCGGTGTGGGAGATATGGGGAGCACTGCTCCATGGGGGGCGTCTGGTGGTCGTGCCCCGTTTGATCACGCGTTCACCGGCCGAATTCCTCGCTTTGCTCGTGGAGCAGCAGGTGACGGTGCTCAACCAGACCCCCTCGGCGTTCTACCAACTGATGCAGGCCGACGCGGAGAACCCGGATCTGGGCGATCGGCTGCGGCTGCGCCAGGTCGTGTTTGGCGGGGAGGCACTGGAACTGGCGCGCCTGGAGCCATGGTATCGCCGGCACCCAGACGACGCGCCGCGGCTGGCCAACATGTACGGCATCACCGAAACGACGGTGCATGTCAGTTACTTGCGGCTCGAGCGCGAACTGGCGCGCGCCGCCGGTGCAAGCCTCGTCGGCGCGAACCTCGCGGATCTGCGCATCTACGTGCTCGATGCGGGGATGGAGGCGGTGGGGCTTGGTGTGACGGGGGAGTTGTACGTGGCGGGAGCGG